>VEQH01000012.1 GCA_018883325.1 Flavobacteriales bacterium
ACTCACATATTTGGGCTTAGATGCACGGTTTTTCGATGTTTTTTTCATTTTTCCTTGCACTTGATTCCATAAAATTAACAGGAATCCTTTATCTGACAAGGATTTGTAGTTTTTCAGCAGACCCTAATTTATTTTCTGTTATCCCGACTGGACAATCACAACTTCCAGGACCAGAAGTTTGTGTTAGATTTACTGAAACATCTTGTGATTGTGCTGATGTAGAAATTAGCATTATATAAAATTCACCAGCAAGTGCTTCAAAAATTGTTGCAATTTCAATAGCAGATGATGAATAACTACAATCTTCTTGTAGGGCTATACCATTTTCAATTTGAGTACAAGATTCAGCAAGACTTGTAAAAGGTCCCCAAACTATAAAATCTACATCAGAGCCACTTGTAGGAGTGACATCTATGTTAAAGTTAAAAGAACCACTAAATGACACCTCCAAAAAGTAGTAACGTTGATTATAAGCGCTATCAATACAACCATAATCAATATTCGTTGGTGCAGAAATATTTCCTTGTAGCACAGGATAATTATATGTTGTCCCAGTACAAAACCTTAAAGCAGAAGCACAATTTTCTTGTGAAAAACTCAAAAATCCAATTGTAAAAAGGAAAATAGTAAGGATTGATTTCATAGCGATCTATTTTAAATAGTTGTAATCAAATTTAAAATAAGATTCTTAAAATCAATAAATTATTTGAAGTTTAAAACCCTAACAGTCGAAAATCAACTCAGAGCTAGCGTCTCTTTTCATAAAAGTAGCTGCCATTTCGAGGAGTTGTTTACTTGTTATTTTATCAATTCCTTGATGCATTTCTTGCAAGGTATCGATTTGATTAAAAGCCAACATACTTTTACCTAAACCTTGCATTAATCCGGAGTTGGAGTCCATTCCTAAAGCTAAATGTCCTTTCAATTGCTCTTTTGCTCGGTGTAATTGAATAGAAGATAATTCTTTTGTTTCCAACAGTTTAACCTCTTTATAAATCAATTCTATGGCTTTGTCAATATTTTTAGATTCAGAACCTAAATAGATTTGCCAAAAACCAGTGTCAGCATAGGTGTTATAACTCGCTTCAACTGTGTAGGCGTAACCATATTTTTCTCGCACTGTCAGATTTAAACGCGAATTTAATGCTGGACCTCCCAATAAATTAATCAGCAAGGACATCGGAATTCGATTATCGCTTTTATAGCTAGGAGCCATACCGCCAATTACGCCGTGCGTTTGATAGTTTGCTTCCTTCGTTCGAATATGGAAAGGTTTGTAATCTAGAAAAGGAACAACTTCGTTTCGTTGCGCCGTCAAAGGAATTCCTTCTAATGAATTTAAAAGCAATTTTTCTAATCGCGAATATGAAACATTTCCAACAAAGGAAATCACCAAATTGTCGGCTGTGAAATAGGTACTAACGAAACTTTCTAAGTCAGCTCGGGAAAAGCTTTCAACACTTTCTTTTGTTCCAAGAATATTGTTGCCAAGTGAATGATTTTTAAACAACTCAGCTTCAAAATCATCAAAAATCTTTTCTCCAGGATTGTCCATATACGAATTCAATTCGTCTAAAATCACCTCTTTTTCCTTTTCAATTTCTTTCGGAGGAAAAATAGAATGAATGGAAATATCCGACAATAAATCAATGGCTTTTGCTGTGTGTTCTTTCGAAAAGGAAGCGTGTAAACACATTTCTTCTTTTGCGGTGTAGGCATTTAATTCTCCACCAACAGAATCAATTCTTGAAAGGATGTGAATTGCTTTGCGCTTTTGAGTTCCTTTAAAAACGCAATGTTCTAAGAAATGTGCCAAGCCAACTTGATTTTCAGCTTCAAAACGCGAACCTGCTGCAAAAAAGTAACCTAAATGCGCAACTTGATTCGGCACGTGAAGGTAAACAACGCGCACTCCATTTGGAAGTGTATGTATGGAAGGTTGAAATCGCTTCATTAAGGATTTTTACGGTAAATTTTCCAATCGTCTGCGCTGCGTTCATAAACAATTCGATCGTGTAAACGCGACGGGCGACCTTGCCAAAACTCAATGTGAGTGGCACTTAAAGCGTATCCTCCCCAATGTGGCGGACGCGGTACTTCATTCGGAAATTGATTTTCTAAGGTTTCCAAACGTTTGAATAAGTCTTCTCTGTTTTCAAGGATTTCAGATTGCTGAGAAGCCCAAGCACCCAATTGACTTTCCCGCGGACGAGAAGCAAAGTAGGCATCGCTAACAGCAGCGTCCACTTTTTCAACTCTTCCTTCAATGCGCACTTGACGTTGCAATGTTGGCCAGAAAAACAACATAGATAGCAGTGGATTTTCAGCTAATTCTTTTCCTTTTTGGCTGTTGTAGTTTGTATAAAAAATGAATTTTTCATCTAGTAATTCTTTCAAATACAAAACACGGGAACTTGTTTGAAGCGTTTCTTTATTGACAGAACTCAACACAAAAGCATTGGGTTCATTTTCTTTAACGTGATAAGCTTCATCAAACCATTCCGAGAATAAATGAAATGGTTTTTTTCCTGCAGTTATTTCCAAAGACCCTTTGTCAAAGTCTCCGTGTTCATCCCGCAATTTTTTCAGCCATTCACTCATTAATTTTCGTCTTCGTTTGAATATTCATCAGAAATTTCACTTTCTTCAAATTCGTCAGTTTCATCCTCGTTTTCAATTTCAGCTAGTTCATCTTCAAATTCGTCATCGAAATCAGAACCTGAAGCACTGAAAACTTTACCTGCAGCTTTTGGTTCGTGCTCAATTTCTGGCATAACTCTTTTTGCAACTGGCGATTCAACTTCGCTGTCGTTATAAGGGAAAATATCTACAATTGGAGAAGCGATAATTTGAGTAATTTGATAATCAATCATCAATGTTGAAAGACTTTCTTCGATGCGCTCGTATGCTTCTTTTACTGTTTCAGCAGAAACCAAGAAGTTTTGAGAAATCGTTTTCTTTTTATCACCTTCTTCCTCTAGTTTGTCGTATGAAATTTTGGCTTTAAACCAAGTATCAGACTCATCATATTGAAAAATATCGTGAATATCTGTGCGTGCAATTCCTGTAACCAAAAACTCACCGCGAATGGTTGTTCCAAGTTCTTCATAGATGCGTGCTTCTGCGTCTGTGAAGGTCATCGCAGCTAATAAATAAGGTTCTGAAACACGTTTGAATGTTCCATTTTCTAATTGTTTGGTGTATTTTACTTTAACGGTAAACCAACTGTTCATACTGTTTTTGTTTTAGCCGACAAAGATAATGCGAACGATAGCTTTCTTTGCCATTTGTTTGTAATAATATTTTACTGATTATAGGATTTTTTAAACAGATTCCTTTACAAGAAACCGTCTTTTTTCAATCAAAAGTCCCAAAGCCAAAAGGCAGTAAATGCTGAATAGATTCTATAACCATAGTACGATCATCTTGATTAATCAGAATCACTTTCATTGGTTTTTGTTGTCTATTTTCGGTTTCTAACATCACTTGACGACACGAACCACAAGGTGAAAGTAGCTGTTTGTCAGGCATTAAGTCTCCTTTTGCTACGATAACGATTGTCTCAACCGCCTCATTCGGAAAATTGGCTCCAGCGTAAAACAAAGCAACTCGCTCAGCACAAAGTCCTGAAGGATAAGCAATATTTTCTTGATTATTACCTAAAATTACTGTTCCATCCGATAACTGTACAGAAGCACCAACTTTGAATTTACTGTAAGGAGCATAAGCACGATTCATTGCCTCGTAAGCTTTAGAGACCAAGTAACGCTCTTCTTCTTCTAATGATTTCCAAGAATCTAATAACTGGTAGTTGAATTGAAATTTCTTTTCCATAGAAAACGAAGATACGAATTGAATTTTGATTGATTGATTTTTTAGCTTTATTTAAAGTTAAAGCGATTTTTTTTACTTTTTTTAACAATCACCTCAATTTTTTTTAACTTCGGGTAATAATCATTTTTCTAATCAACCCTTAATTAATGAATTATGAACAAAATCTACACTCTTTTTCTTACTGCTATCCTTTTTGCAACAGTTGGATGTCGTTCTTATTCTTCTTATGATTTAAAATTAAAAGAGAATAAAACAGCGACAAAACTTAAGCCCGTTGAACTAAAAGTGAATAGCTCGTCCTACTTAGATGCAACTGCAACAAGGGTTTATAACTACGAAATTTTAAATAATGTTTGTCAATTAACTGCAAGAGATTCTTTAGCACTCGATAAAGAAAATATGGGTAGTGTTGAAATAACCAAAATCAAACAAAAAAACACGCGTAATCCATTGTGGTTTGTTTTCTGTACAGCTACTTCAATTGGAACACTTGGTACGGCAGCTTTGGTGGGAATTCCTATTGGACATAGAAAAGGAGTTACCAAATTACAATTAGACGTGAAAGATAACTCTGGAACTATTATAAAAACGTATAATGCAAAAGGTAAGCATACTTCATTTATAACAGGTTATTGGGGCTATGACTCTGGCGATGCAGGAGCAAAATCCTATGATTTATCCTTTAAGAAAGCAATGGAAAAAATCAGAAATCAAATGGGAAATGATATCACTGAACTGAACGAAAAACTACCAAAAGGATTGTTGGAAGAGGATGAAGTAGAAGCGAAAATTTACGTTCAATTGGGTGATATTTTCTACGATGCTAAAAACTATAATTTGGCGATTTCCAATTATACAACTGCATTTACAACCTTGAAAAACTTTAAAAAGAAAGACGCTCAATTCGTTTACAAATTAGGGATGAGTCACATCAATGAAGGAAAAGACGGTTCAGAGTTGAATGGAATTAAATACCTTACAAAAGCATTAGAATTAGATCCTTTGGTTGATTTTATGGCTCCTGTTGGTTTGTATTTAGCTTATAAAGGATTGGATGATTTCGATAATGCAGTCAAATGGTTGGATTATACTTTAGATAAATTTTACTTGAATTCTGCACAAAAGGATTTATTGAATAAATGGAAAAATCAAATGCTTGGTAACAAGGAACAAATCAAAGCTGGAGCATCTTTAAAACTTACGCCTGAAAAAGTTGAAATAAATAATTTAGGTAATGGAATCAATGGTGTTGAAGCGGATTATTTTCCTTCTGTAACGGCAGATGAATCGATGTTGCTTTTCACTTCAACGCGCGAAGGAAGTACAGGAGGAAAAAACAGTGAAGGTGCTTATGATGAAGATTTATGGTACAGTATGAAAACCCAAGATGGAAAATGGAGCGCACCTCAGAACTTTGGAACGCCAGTAAATACTAAAAATAACAATGGAATTGCTTCTTTCACTGGTGACGGACAATTCGTTGTTTGCGGAAGATGTAATGAGCCAGATGGTTATGGAAGTTGTGATATTTATGGCGCAACATTAACTGGAAATACTTGGAATAAACCAATAAACCTAGGTTCTGTAATCAATTCAAAATCGTGGGATGCACAAGTTTCGGTTTCAGCTGATGGGAAAACCTTAGTTTGGTCTTCAAATCGAGAAGGAGGATATGGCGACCAAGATTTATGGATGTCTAAAAAAGATGAAAAAGGAATTTGGACACAAGCGAAAAATCTTGGTAGTGTCATCAATACAGAAGGAAATGAATATTCACCTTTCCTTCACCCTGATGGTAAAACACTTTATTTTAGTTCAAACTTTCACTCACCAAGAATTGGAGGAATAGATATTTATAAATCGACTTTAAACGAGAATGGAACTTGGAGTAAACCAGAAAATTTAGGTTATCCAATCAACACCGAGAAAAACGACCTTTATTTTGTGCAAACGCCTTCAGGATTGAAAGGATATTTTGCTTCAGATAGAGAAGGCGGATTGGGATTGTATGACATCTACGAAATCGTTTACCCACAAGAGAAAAAATCATCTTTAATAACGTTCATTGGTAATGTAATTGATGAAGAGAGTTCAATTCCGTTAGAGGCAAATGTTAAAATTGAAGACGTTGACAGTTCATCGCTAGTTGGAGAATATGTATCCAATTCAAGTACAGGAAAATTCGTTGTCATTTTAACTCCTGGTAGAAATTATTCGATGACCGTAAGTAAAAATGGTTACTTATTCTATTCCGAAAACTTTAATGTTTTAGATACTACTGAATTTAAAGAAATTAAAAAGGATGTTTTATTGCAAAAAATCAAAGAAGGGAAGAAAATTGTCTTAAATAATATCTTTTTCCAAACAGGGAAATCAGAGTTGACAGAATCTTCAGCATTGGAAATTAGTAAATTGTACGATTTATTAATGCAAAACCCAAGCATAAATGTTGAAATTTCAGGACATACAGACAATGTTGGTGGAGATGCTGAGAATTTGAAATTATCTTTTGATAGAGCAAAAGTTGTTGTTGAAACATTAGTTGCAAAAGGTATTCCTGCTAATAGATTAGTCGCAAAAGGATACGGAAAAACGCAACCCATTGCGCCTAATGACACACCAGAAAACAAACAGTTAAACAGAAGAACAGAATTCAAGATTTTGGGCGCAACAAAGAACTAAAGTTGCCTTTTACAAGATTAATAAGTTATTAAGTTTAATTAACTACTTAAATTTACGACAAAAAAATCATGAATAAACTGCAATTTCTTGTTTTTGCGTTGTTATTAATGCTCTCTTCGAATATTGTTTTGGCTCAAGATACAACTCGATTTGAAGTATATGATGTTATTTATATGAAGGATAATCGAATACTAAAAGGTCAAATTCTTTCGTATGATTCGCAACTTGGTGGCATTTCATTTAAAGATGTTTACGGACGAGTGTATAATTTTAGCCGTGAAGAATATAAGTACTTCCTTGAAAAACAAAATTTCCCTATAAAAGTCAAAAAACAAAAAGGTCTTATTGAAAGGAAAAGTAATGGAATTCGCTTTTCTTTGGCACTTAATACAAGCTATTTTTATGGACTTGAAAAAAGTGACAGTGATGATTTAAATTCAAGAAGGGATACACAAGGTTTAGGTATTGGTTTAGCTGGCACTATTGGTAAATATTTTACTCGAACGCATTTTTTAGGTGGAATTGCTGAGCTTGGAGTAATGAACAATCAACAATATTATAATGTTGGTGCGCGCTATAATTTTGAATACGACAATAAAAAAACAAATCTTGCAATGTATGTTCCAATTGAATTGAAGTATCAAAGTATGTTTTTAGAAAATGCTGGAATACCCTACACAGAAACAACTGAAAACAGCTCATATTCTGGATATTACTTCCCAAAAACAGAATTTTCAACTGTTTTGATTTCTGTAGGTCACGGTTTTGGTTTTATGCTTAAACAAGGTGGTTCATTCAATATTGAACTTGCTTATCAACGACATCTTACCTTGAGTCAGAAATTTTATAATTTGAAACCTGTAGATGCAACTGATTACGACCCTAAGTTTCAAGTGAATGGTTTTAGACTGGGTTTTTCTTTTAGTTTTTAGACCGTTAAATTTAATTTTCTAAAATGAAACTTTCAACTATTCCGCTTCCAAACGTTTGATGTCTGCAATCAAAGTACTGACTTCTTTTTTGTTAGTTCCGTCGTAATAACCTCTAATTCTGCCTTGTCCGTCCACTAACACAAAGTTATTCGTGTGAATAAAATCGCTACCAGCATCACCCAAATTTTGAGCTTCAGCGGGTTTTAGAACGAAGAATGATTTTCGAGCCAAACTGTATAAATCTTCTTTTTTTCCTGTTAAAAAATGCCACTGACCTTTGACATAATTGTGAGAGCTTGCATAGCGTTTCATCTGTGCCACAGTATCCACTTCAGGATCTACTGTGAAACTTAAAATCTTCACGTTTGAATTGCCTTTTATTGCTTTCTGAACGCGCTGCATTTGCTTATTCATAATCGGACAAATACTTTTGCACGTAGTAAAAAAATATTCTGCAACATAAATTTTACCTTTTACATCGTTTTCTGTAATCGTTTGATTGTCTTGATTTTGAAATGAAAATTTTCCAACTGTATGTCCCTGACCAACGCGTAAAAGTTCTGGGTCAACCATTTCCTCTTGCACATCAATTGGATTTATAACGGGCAAAACAGATTCTGGTTTTTGATTCATAATGTAGTAACCAAGTGGAACACAAACGACAAATAATAGCGCTAAAAATGCAATTCTTTTCATAAACTTAATTTTTCAGTAAAGAAGTAATAACTCCATCAACAATCGATTTGCGTTGCTGTTCATTTCCTTCTACGAGCACAAAGGTTTGCTTATTTTCAATTAGAAAACTATGATATAAGTCAAATAATTCATCGCGATTAAAGGGGTTTTCTCGCATCGGATCAAATTCCCAAGGAATATCAGGTTTACATAAGAATAAAACATCAAAACGCTGAAGTTTAAACAATTCCAAAATTCGAGCACTGACGGATTGATACTTATAAAGCGACCAAATACATAAAACAGTCATTTCTGTATCAGCAACTAAAAAATCATGTTTGACTTGCCAACTTTTATATTGTCCTTCTGCAATTAAATCTAAATCAGATTGTTGATAGGAATTTTTATGTTGTAGAAATACACGAGCAAATTCTTCGACATAAAAACCAGTATAAGTAGCAGAAACATACTGCGCTAACGTAGTCTTCCCCGAAGATTCTGGACCTGTAAATGCTACACTAATCGGCTTTTTCATGCTTCCATTTTTTACGCCATAAAACAAAACCAAAAATTGCCATTAAAGTATTGATGAAAAAGAGTCCAACTGTAAAATTCATACCTTGTTCGGCCCACAAATACATAGAAAGGAGGTTCAAAACAATCCAATAAAGCCAATTTTCAAGAATCGATTGAGTCGTCAAATAAGTTGCTAAAATTGCAAATGCAGTAATGAACGCATCTAAATAAGGTAGTTTTTGATTGGTTTTTGAAAAAACAAACCCAAGTGTTAAAGCCAAAATTAGCGTAGGAATTCCAACTAAAAGATGCTTTCGAAGCGACCAAGTTTTAAGTTTTGTCTCGGCAGTTTTTCCCCAATTGACATAGCCAAAAACACCAAGAACAACGTAAGCAAATTGTAATCCTGCTTGAAGGTAAAGCGCACCAACGAAACTCAAGTAAACGTAAATCGCAGAACTAATGATTCCAAAAATCCAAGCAATTCGTTGCGAAAATGAAATTAGTAAGAGGTAAAATAAACCAAGTACAACAGCAATAATTTCAAGGTTGTTCACTTTATTTCTTAGTACAATAAGTGTTTTTTGGAAGCATTTTTCCAGCCAGCTTTGTATGCTGCATCAACGAAAAACACTTTTAACTCTCCTTTATATTCAGCATCAACAAAGAAGATTTTCTTTTTTGCTTTATATTCTGCATCCACGAAAAACCATTTCCCATCGTTGGAGCCCGCTTTGTATTCTGCGTCTTCTTTATAAACCAATAAATCGGCCTTGTATTCTTCATCAACAACATACACTTTCACGTTTGCTTTATATTCCGCATCAACTGAAAAAATTTTTTGAGCTTTTATGAAATTTGTCGACAACAGGAAAAGCGCAAGTACAAGAATTGATTTCATTGAATTTTTATTTCAAAAATAAGGAATCTTAATCGACGCTTGAATATTATTTAAAGAGGTTTAATTTTTTTTCACCGACTAATTACATTAAATTTACTGAATATGAACAAAATAACCGCACTATTTTCACTCTTGATAACCAGTTACATTCAAGTATATTCTCAAGAGTTTTCTAAAGTTTATACAGCTCAAGCATCACTTGAACCTCTTGATTTGACAGCTTTGAATGATGGTAATTCTGTGTTTTTAACGAAAAATATTATTTGTAAAATTGACAATAATGGAGACCCGATTTGGACAAAAAAAATAGAAGGAACTTCAATAGACTTAAGAAAAATTATTGAGTTGGATGAAGGTTCGTTTATTGTTGCTGGAGAGGAAAAAAATAATACTTCAACAATTATTTTCAAAATAAACTCTTCTGGTTCAATTGTTTGGCAAAAAGCTATAAAGGGAAATTTTGTTGATCAAACAACTTTTGGTTTAATTAAAACAAGTGACAATCAAATTATTGTTGGAATACAAACTCATTATGGATTGACAATTACAAAATTGGATTCTTTTGGAAATTTTATTTGGAAAAGTGATATGTTTTCAGGTGAAAATTCTGGTAACTTATATGACGATCAACTTTATTTTAATGGTATAACTGAAACCTCAAGTGGAGAAATAATTTTATCAGGTCTAATTTATATTGAAAACTCTTCTCAAAGTAAAAATGGACTTATTTTGAGTTTAAATTCAACGGGGCAATTAATGTGGTGCAAAAAAGTAGGTAATTTTTATATTTCTGGTGTTAAAGAAATTGGAGCGTTTTACTATTTTAGATGTTTTAATGGAAATACTGAGTTATTGGTAACTGACCTCAACGGAAATGTTCAAATGGCTAAAAATTCAGGTGTTTCCTTCGCTTATACATATCATTACAGAGACATTTCACTTTTAGAAAATAACTCTTTATTAATCCATGGTCAAAAATCCAATGTTCAAGATTATCTTTTTGAATATTCTTTAACAGGCGAAATAATAAATACGTATGAATTTAATGGCGAACTACTTAAGGTTTGTCAATTTCCAAACGGTGAAATTATTATGCTCACGAATTCAAATTATAAATTAATGATTAGTAAAATCAATAGTTTAAATTCTGAAAATGCTTGCATCACTTCAAACGATATTGCCACTTCTTCTGATGTTACTTTATCATCTGTAAATTATCAAATATTAGAAGTAACAAACTCAGAATATTCAAACACTTCAATTCAAGCAATTGATGCTTCCATTACAGTAACCAATGGTTGTGAAATTTTAAGTGTCCCTCAAAAGTCAATTACAACTTTTTCCCTTCATCCCAATCCAGCAAATGATTTTCTCCAATTAACAACTGAAAACCCAACAGGCGAATACCAACTTTTGGATGCGCAAGGAAGATTGATTCTCAAAGAAAAAATCATTTCAAGTACCCAACAAATTGATTTGAAAGGAATTCAATCAGGGATTTATTTTGTAGAAATAGATGGGAATGTAAAACGATTTATTAAAGAATAAAGTCTAATCTTTGAAAACTTTAACTAAATCCACTTTTAGGTTTGGGAACATTACAGACTGAGCTTCTAACACTTCATCTTTAAGATTGAAAACTCCAGCGGATTCAAATTTACCTTCAGTTTTTGTGAAGATTTCTATGCTTTTTGAATCAGGGTTCACAATCCAATATTCTTGAACACCATTTTCCTCATAAAGATTAAACTTCTCGTTGTAGTCTCTTTTCATTGTGCTGTCAGATGTGATTTCAACAACTAAATCTGGGGCATCTATCGCACCACGGTCATCCAGTTTAGTTAAATCGCAAAACACAGAAATATCAGGTTGAACCACTGTGTCTATTTCACTATCACTTCCTTTATTCTTTTTTAGACGAACATCGAATGGCGCTTCATAAACCTGACAATCGCACGCCTCAAAAAAATTATCTAATTGAACCGTTAACTTTAACGAAATACGTTGGTGTATTCTTTTTGGAGCCGGGCTCATTTTATAAATCCATCCTTTTATAAGCTCTATTCGTTCTTCAAAAACCCAAGTTAGGTAATCAGCATATGAATAACGCTTTTTAAGGTCTAAATCGGAAATGTCGGTAATCTTAGACATATTAATAAATTGAATTTATAATAGGTAAAGTTAAGCAATTTAAAAATTAATGATTTAGTATTTTACTCCACAAAATAATCCTTCATCTGAGCTGGCCAAAGGTCTTTGGTTTTCAGTAATTCTTCTAAATAGATAATTGGTAGTTGAGCGACTTTTGTCCAAACTAATTTATTGAATTGATTGTCAGGATGTTGTTCTCTTCGGCTGGTCATCGGTGAAAGTTCCACACAAACGGCTAACATTCCGAGTTTTGAGCGAATGTAATTTTCCAAACCACAACCATAAGTGATTGGATTATAGGAAAGATTCATCATTTTCAAGCCTGTCATTCGCGCTACTTTTTTATTGATTAAACTATCGACATTGTTGAATTTATCATACGTGTCGCAATCGCCCCAAAAAAGTACATTTCCTTTGGTGTGAAAAGAAAGCGTAAGAATTGGAATTAAGGAATTTGCGAAATTTTGAAGTACAACTGTTTCTTTTGCTTCGGCAGGAAAACAACCTTTATAGCCCTCAGAAGCAGGAGCTTCTTGCGAAATGGAAGTACATTTATACAAATGATTTCCGTCGTCAAAATTGCTGTTTAAATCAATTCCATATCCATTTGCTTTCCAAGCTTCTAATCCATCAATGCGTTTAATTTTCAAAACTGTGTCTTTGAATTTTTCGATGCTTTCCCAGTTTTCATGCGCTATCTTCAAGCCATCGGGGTTAACAACAGGAGAAACATAAATGTCAAATAGTTCCAAATATTGCGAAGCTTTTTTATAGGTGCTGTCCATTCCTACGACTGAAAGCAGAAATAAATTTGCGAATTTCATTACCATTTTTGAGCTGTAATCTTCGCGCGCATGAATATTTCCTACCAACCAAATCGGGTATTTTTTGTGTTTACTTTCCGAATGTATTTTCAAAGTTAGTATCGGTAAGCCAAATTCTGAAAATCCAATTGTATCGAGTTTAACGAAAGGTTGAAATTCTGTGTTGATTTTGTATAAATCTTCATTGATTGCTTCGTAGGTATATTTCAAATTATCTTCCACGTAATAACCTTTTTGCGCAAAGGCACTGAAATTCAAGAGGAAAAAAAAGAGTAGTAATCGAAAATTCATAAAAATAGAACTGTATTTTACGGAAAGATTACATTAACTTTGGGCGTAAAATTAATTTCTCCAACAAATATACTACCCTATGTCCGAAAAAGCAGCTTTGTGTTCACTTTTGAATATCGAATTTCCAGTAATAATGGCACCTATGTTTTTGGTTTCTAATGAAAAAATGATTATTGAAGGAATTAAATCAGGTATAACAGGAGCTATTCCCGCCTTGAATTATAGAACAGTCGAGGAACTTCGCAAAGCAATTCGACACATTAAAACGGAAGTAAAAGGGCCATTCGGAATTAATTTAATAGTGAATCAATCGAACTTTTTATACAAAGAACAACTTCAAGTTTGTTGCGAGGAGAAAATTGATTTTTTCATTACTTCTTTGGGTTCTCCTGAAGAAACGATTAAAAAAGCGCACAAATACGGCATAAAAGTTTTTTGTGATGTGACAGATGTGAATTATGCTTTGAAAGTTGAAGCTTTGGGTGCTGATGCAATCATTGCTGTTTGTAAAGAAGCAGGAGGTCACGCTGGAAATATTTCCTACAAAGACTTAATTCCAGAATTGAAGAAAGCGTGTAAAATTCCTGTTTTATCGGCCGGTGGAATCGGTACTGGTCAAGGAATTAAACAAATGTTGGAGTTAGGTGCAGACGGTGTTTCTATGGGAAGTATTTTCATCGCAACGGAAGAAGCGCCTGTTTCTCAAGAATACAAAGATGCTTGTGTACAATACGGAGCAAATGACATTGTTAAAACGACAAAATTATCTGGAACGCCTTGCACAGTAATTAACACGCCTTATGTTAAGCAAACAGGAACAGATCAAAATTGGTTGGAGCGCTTGTTAAATAAAAATAAGCGTTTGAAAAAATGGTTTAAAGCTTTGACTTTTATGCGTGGGATGAAAAGTTTACAAAATGCTGCATTCAGCTCGACTTATAAAACCGTTTGGTGTGCTGGTCCGTCGATTGAGCATGTTACAAAAATTCGTTCAGTGAAAGAAGTAGTTGAAGATTTGAAAAGCGATTTTGGTGTGAATTATTGATGTTGAGTTGGAATTTTGGGTCGAAGACAATTGAAGTGAATCTTTACAGAGTTAAGCTCTTAACTTTAATTTTCACTTTTAATTCTCCATTTTCAATTTTACATTTTTTACACTGAGCCCGTCGAAGTGTCCATTTCCCCTTCCGTCATTTTTCTACTAAAGACAG
Organism: Flavobacteriales bacterium; assembly: GCA_018883325.1. GTDB lineage: Bacteria > Bacteroidota > Bacteroidia > Flavobacteriales_D > Crocinitomicaceae > UBA952. The sequence goes on from VEQH01000012.1 coordinate 14,018, forward strand.
CATAAAACAAAGCAAAAAACGTTACTCCCATTTGTGTTTCGAGTGTGTCTTCAATTACGAATGTTACAATTGCAACGAGAATAAAAACAACGCCAAAAACTTGCTGAAACTTAATTTGCTGGTATAAAAAGTAAAGCATCCAAGCGATAAAAAACAAAAAACCGATTATTCCGAAACTTACTGTTTCTGTAAGGTAAGTGTTGTGTGCACGTAAACGTCTTTCTTCCGTTAAAGGTGAATTTGTTTCTTCATACTTGTTTAAAAATGAATCATTTACATCGCCTGTTCCAACACCTATAAGCAAGTTTTCCTTGATTATCAAAAGTGCCGTTTTCCAATATTCTAAACGTTCTAATAAGGAATGACCGCTTGGATTTTGAGAATGGTGAATCTGGAAACGCAAACCATAAAGTCTTGCCATCAAGCCTGATTTTGTTTCGTTGATGTCTGCATAACCTTTTTCAATGTTCTGAATGTCACTTACAGAAAGTTTTGCCACACCATCGCCACGTACGGGTAAGTTTTTCGAAATTAAATAACGTTCTAATGTAAATTTGAGTTCTTGTTTTCTTAAATCTAAACTATCGTAAGGAATTTTGGCTCGTTTGTTCCATTCCTGTTTTAGGCTCACATAATTTTCCGGGAAGACGCTATTTTGATTAATCGGCTTACTTAAATAAACTAATAAACCTATTTTCACAGCAAGTAAAAGTAAAAGCGTTCCAATTATGACCATCCAATTTCGACGTTGGTATAATTCCCAAAGTAAAAGAACGAAAACAACAACAGCAATTGAAATTACACCCGACAATACTTGACTATAATAAGTGTAAAATGCAAACCACAACGCTGTTATCAACCAAACCCAACGGAAATTTGATTTAAGATTCCACAAGAAATAATTTGCCAAAACGCCGAGTGCGATTAATATACCAAATCGAATGTGCGATCCAAATAAAGATAAGTCGCGAATATCGATGTATTCAATCTTATCTTGAAAAAATTGATAGCAGAGAAAGTTTACAAGCGAAGTAACAAATAGCGACAACACAAAAATCAAATAGAAAACCGTCAACTGATTTTTTGTAAACGGTGGACGCGTACAAATAATTAATGCGATGGCAAACAACGAAAATTTGACACGAATATCATTTAATCCATAGTCGAGGTTTTTACTCCAAAGTAAACCCACAAAATGTAAAAGGTAGAAAGCAGCTAAAAACCAAAACAATCGGTTTGACTTTAATTGTAGCCAGTAATTTTTGAAATCGCGCTCTAGCAAAAAACCAATTCCTCCGAAAAGCAGACCTAAAGACATTAAAAATTTACTGCAAACAACACCAACTACCAAAAGTAAGATGGTGAAAAGCTGGAAATTACCATGAAATGCAGGAGAAATTTTTACCCTAGACATAAATATGAAACGGTGAAAACAAAGGATTAGTATAATTGTTAAACAGTAAGCAAACTTAATAATCGAATTGGTAAATAATACTAATTCTTTGCGTCAATTGAATTTAAACACTCTATTTAAAGTATTTTTACCGAAATGAAAAACATGAAATATTTCTTAATTCTTCTAGTTTTAGCGCAAATTATTTTTGTTAAAGCTCAAACTTATTCACTACCCAATTTAAATTATCAATATACTGAATATGAGCCAGATATTGATGCTTTGACGATGCAAATTCACCACTCAAAACATCACAAAGCTTACATCGATAATTTGAATAAAGCGATTGCAGGCACAAAAATGGAATCTATTTCTTTAATTGATTTGATGCTTTATGCAAGTTTTCGTTCAGATGCAGTTCGAAATAATGCAGGCGGGCATTATAACCACACTTTATTCTGGGAAATTTTAACACCTAAAGCAAAACAATCTGGAATTGTAACAGCAGAGTTTGATGCTGCAGTTAAAAGTCAATACGGATCGTTGGATTCGCTAAAGAAATTAATCAATCAAGCTGGTACTACACGTTTTGGTTCAGGTTGGGCTTGGTTAATCGTAACTCCAGACAAAAAATTAATGGTTACAAGCACTGGAAATCAAGACAATCCAATTATGGATGTTGCCAAAGATCGTGGTATTCCAATCTTAGGAATTGATGTTTGGGAACACGCTTACTATTTGAAATACCAAAACAAACGCGCCGACTATTTAGCTGGAGTTTGGAATTTAATCGATTGGGGAATTGTTTCAGATAAATACAAACTAGCCTTGAATGATTCTTTATTAATGACTATTGAAAAGGATTCTTGGCCTGCGCTTAAGGATTTTCATAAAGTGATGTCTCAAACTTTTCATCCTGCTGAAACGGGAGATTTCAAACCGCTACGTCTTAGAAGTAATGAGTTTTTAGCTAAAGCATTGCTATTAAAAAATTCTACACCACCAGTTTCTTTAAATAAGCCTGCAATTCAAGCTGCAATGGACAAATTGGTAAAGGAAAGTGCAGCTATTCAAAAAGCAGTTCAGAAAAATGCAAAAGACGAAGCTCTTAAAAAATTAATTACGCAAGCTCACGATACATTTCATGTGATTCAAGGATTGTGTAATGAATAGGGGTAGGGTTTTTAGATGAATACCTTGTTACATTTACTTACAAAGTATAAGATTCAATAGACTTTTTAAAACCCTATCTCGAACGGACTTCAGTCTTTCGGGAGCAAAGCAAAAACGTGGGGATAAATAATTTATTAGGATTAATATTCTTTGTTGAGAAAAGAGAACTTCAATAATTACATAGAACAATCAAAACTCATCCTCCACCGTTTATGATAGACTTTTTTGAGGCTTAAAAATGTGTCGTTTTTCCTCTATAGATTAACCCAAATTAAAGATTAAATTCCTAACATTTTGCATTTACCCCAGTAATCTCCCTTAATTTTCTTAATGCCTTAATGGTTAGTTTTTACCATTAAGAAGTTAATGTTCATTAAGAATAATTTGCTTTAATTTTCAAACGCGCTTTTTAAATGCTACAATCAAAGTATTTAGAGCTCAATTTAAAGTGGGTCGAAATATGTCGCTTTTCGTTATAGATTGAAGCAGATGTATGCCTAAATCTCCAATTTTTTGCATTGACCCATAGGAACCCGACACAAAAAACCACCCTAAAACAAAAAAGAGTTGCCAAAACTGACAACTCTTTTCTTTGTAGCGAGGGCCCGACTCGAACGGACGACCTTCGGGTTATGAGCCCGACGAGCTACCAACTGCTCCACCTCGCAATATATCGTTAAAATAATTTTTCTTTTTTTAAAAACTTCGTTAAGTCTTGTCCCTTTTGGGAGTACAAAGATATGTATTTAATCCTTATCTACAAGTATATTTTAACAATCTTTTAAATTATCGAACTTCTGGTCCCGCTTCGAAAGCTTTTTCAGGGGATAAGAAACTCAACTCACCTGCTTCATTTTCAGCCATTAAAATCATTCCTTGTGATTCAATTCCTCGGATTTTTCGTGGTGCTAAATTCAATAAAACTAAAACCGTTTTGCCAATTACTGTTTCTGGTTGGTAATGTTCTGCAATTCCAGAAACAATTGTTCGTTCGTCAACACCTGTTTTTACAGTCAATTTCAACAATTTGTCTGCTTTTTCAACTTTCTCTGCATGAAGAATTGTACCCAAACGCATATCTAATTTTGTGAAATCGTCGAAACTTATTGCTTCTTTAACTGGTGGAAAATTGCTTGGAATTTCATTTGTACTGTGTAGTTTTTGCACTTCTGTTTCAACCAAAACATCTTCTATTTTTTTGAATAATATTTCAGCAACACCAATTGATTTTCCAGTTTTTATCAAGTCTGAATTACCTAAATCGCTCCAAGAATTGGCTGAGAAATTCAACATTTTTTGAAGTTTTAAAGCTGTGTCTGGTAAAAATGGTAAAGTAGCGATGGATAAATTCGCTGTTATTTGCAATGCTACATACATTACTGTTTTCACACGCTCTGGATCATTTTTCACAACTTTCCAAGGCTCTTGTTCAGCCAGGTATTTATTTCCAAGACGTGCAAGATTCATCATTTCTGCTTGTGCTTCGCGCAATTTATAAGCGTAAATCAATTTCGAAATGCGCTCAGGAATTGCATTTAATTCCGCTAACACAGCTTCGTCAATTGCAGTAAATTCATTCGGTGAAGGCACAATTCCGTCGTAATATTTTTGAGTGAGTACCAAAGTTCTATTAACGAAATTACCATAAATATCAGCTAATTCACTATTCACGCGTGTTTGGTATTCTTTCCAAGTAAATTCAGAATCTTTATTCTCGGGAGCAATTGCTGTAAGCACGTATTTCAATTCGTCAATTTTATCGGGATAGGCTGCAATATACTCATGTAACCAAACGGCCCAATTTCTTGAAGTTGAAAATTTATCTCCTTCAAGGTTTAAAAATTCATAAGCAGGAACATTATCTGGCAAGATGAAATCTCCGTGATCTTTTAGTAAAATCGGGAAAATAATCGCATGAAAAACGATGTTATCTTTTCCTATGAAATGCACTAATTTTCTGTCTTGAGCTTCGGTTTTACACCAGTAATCTTTCCAGTTTTTCCCTTTGTCTAAAGCCCATTGTTTCGTTGCAGAAATGTATCCAATTGGTGCGTCCAACCACACATATAATACTTTCCCTTCTGCATTTGGTAATGGAACTTTTACTCCCCAATCTAAATCACGTGTCATTGCACGCGGTTTCAAACCACCATTTATCCACGACATACATTGACCAATTACCTGATTTCTCCAGGTTTTCGGGTCGTGTTGTTGCACACCGTCTAAAGTTCCTTTTTCAATCCATTCTTTCAACCATGTTTCATGTTGATCCATTGGTAAATACCAATGAGAAGTAGAGCGTAAAATAGGTGATTTTCCACTTAAGGTTGAAATGGGATTGATTAAATCCGTTGGACTTAAATCACTACCACATTTCTCGCATTGGTCACCGTAAGCTGATGGATTTGCACATTTTGGACATTGTCCTGTAATGTATCTGTCAGCAAGAAATTGTTGGTATTCTTCATCGAAGTATTGCTCGGAAGTTTCTTCAATGAATTTTCCGTTTTCGTACAGTTTTTTGAAAAAATCAGCCGAAGTTTCGTGGTGAATTGGTGCTGATGTGCGGTGAAAAATATCAAAATCAATATTGAAGTCTTTAAAAGCATCGCGAATTAAAATATGGTATTTATCTACAATTTCTTGTGGCGTAATACCTTCTTTTTTTGCGCGTAAAGTAATTGCTGCACCGTGTTCGTCACTTCCACAAATGAAGGCAACATCGTGATCATTCATTCTAAGAAATCGCACAAAAATATCTGCAGGTAAGTAAACTCCTGCGACGTGTCCTAAATGTAGTGGCCCATTTGCATAAGGTAAGGCCGCTGTAACTGTGTATGCTGCTTTTTTCATCGTTTTGCAAAGATAACACCGACGACACAAATAATGGAATTCAATGTCATTTATATTTCTTGGACTAGTGTATTTGATGTATCAGTATTAACCAAATCAAAAATTGAAGAGGAAATTATTGTTTTTCTTTTGATTTGGTTTAACAATTCGGTAAAACAAAAAGGGCCGACCTAAGCCGACCCTTTGAATATAGTTTAAAAAAGAATATTATCTTTTTGTCACTTTGAATTGAGATGTTTTACCATTCTCCAATGCTACGTTAAATACATAAATACCAGCGTTCAAAGAGGCGATATTTACGTTTGCATTACCAGCATTTAAAGTTACAAGGTTAGAGATAACAACTTTACCTGCGATATCAGTTACAGTTAAGTTAGCAACACCTTCTCCGTCGATAGAGATTGTAACAGCATCAGTTGCAGGGTTAGGGTAAGCGTTACCTTCAACAGAAGAATTTTCACCTAAACCGATAGTTGCAACATCAATTAATTTAACAGCAAGTGCGTTTGGAATATCTGCACCAAATCCTGTAGCAAAGTAAGTACCATCACTTTCACCTGGACTCATTGGTTGAGCATAGTAATCAAAATTCCAAGTGTAGTTAGTAGAACCTTCGTGACCTAAAAACACTTCAACATTTGATGTTTGAGCACATGCTAAATATCTTTGATTGTTTTCTAAAGCAACTGCAGTATTGTATTGTGCATAAACTGTTTCGCTTTGTAAGTCAGTTGGGAAATAATAGAATCCTGAAGCAATTTCAGTTAATGAATTAAATCCAAATGCAGCATCATTTAAATCTGTGAAAGCATCTTCCCATTTGTAAAGGTATAAAGCAATTTCTTCACCAGCCAAAGATGCAGTCGTGTTAGAAGCAGCGAAATAAACACCAGCAGCACCAACTCTAGAAGCATTAGGATTGTCAATTACAGTACAAATTGAGAATGTGTTGTTATTGTCACTTGGTCTGTAAAACAATGTTGGATTAGGTAAATTAGTTGTTGCATCTAATTGAGCATATCCGTAAATGTTTTCATTGATTGTAAACGTTGTAGAAATTGAGTTATCTCCATCATACTCGTCAGTTAAACCGTCTAAAGAAACAGTATAAGTTAACGTGTATCTTCCTGCAGGATAAGTTGCAAGTGAAAATTGAGGTAAGTTAACTGCTTGTGTAGGATCTACATCAACGCTGTCATTAGCTGCAATGTTTAAGCCAGAAACTGTATTGTCATAAACAACATTTGAAGAAGGTCCAACGATTTTTGCGTTGATGCTTACGTTTGTTTGTGCACTGCTTCCAGGATTGTAAACTCTTGCACCTAAATCGAAATTGAATTCAGAACCACTTTGAGCTAAAATTGATGGAATTGCACCTAATTTAGGGATTAAAGCAGCATTTCTAGACAATCCTATGTCATTTGCAAATAAACCAGTTTTGTTACCCATGAATACAACAACTGATTCTGTTTGCATGGCTTCAACTAAAAGTGCTCCTTCAGCATTACCAAGCATTACAACAGGAATAGTTACATTTGGACCATCAGCTCCACCACCCATTGGAATTACATCTGGATCGCGGTTGATAATGATAACCCCAACAGCTCCAGCTTCTTGTGCGTTGAAAGCTTTTTTACCAAATTCACAAGTATTACGGTAAATAACCGCAATTTTACCTGTTAAGTTGTTTATCAAAGGATTACAACCTTCTTGTGCGATTGGATGTCCTTGAGGATTTGTACCTGAAGAACCATCATCAACTAACATTAAGGTATCTTGAACAAAAGTACCTGGGATGTTAAAATCTGGTGTTCCCCAAGCTCCTGGTTCAGCCCATGTGAAAGGATAGTTTGCTACAATTGAAGTAGGTGAGACACCTGCAACAATTACTTGAGCACTCGACCAATATGCCGAAGCGACTACCGATAAGGAAAGTAATAATTTTTTCATATACATTTTGATTATAGTTTACGCAAATTTAAAACAATAATCCAAAGATGAAACAAAAAAAATACTATTTAAATAATAGAATTAAGTAATAGAAAATCGCTGCTAAAGCTGCACTTACAGGAATTGTTAAAACCCAAGCCCAAAGTAAATTAATTGTTACTCCCCAGCGCACTGCACTCAATCTTTTGGTAGCCCCAACACCGATAATAGAACCTGTAATTGTATGCGTTGTGGATACTGGAATACCAAATTGTGAAACGGTGAATAAAGTTAAAGCTCCTGCAGTTTCAGCGCAAACTCCTTCCAACGGGGTAACTTTTGTGATTTTTGTACCCATTGTTTTAACAATTTTCCAACCTCCCATTAAAGTTCCAATTCCAATCATAAGGTAACACCCGAAAGCAATCCAAAAAGGCATTGTTTCTGATTGCACTTTCGTTTTAATTTTAAATCCTTCTTTCAAATGACCATCTTCTTCAACATATTCTCCAAAAATAGATGCGTATTTGTATTCCTTGTTGAGTACTTTGTCGTTAAAAATAGTGTCGTTTGTTTTAGAGTCACAAAGTGCATCTCCGTACGTGTAAACTTCAATTTTTTCAGCTTCATCTTGTATTTTTTTCAAGGCTGGTAGTGATGCATTTTTGTAATTTGGATTTAATTTCCCCTCTTTATCATAAACAATTTCATGCGAATTGGCATCAACAATTGCTTTATGTTCAGTGTAAAATAAATGTCCATCAATTTCGATAACCTCAGGTTTAAATTTCTCTAATTTCCCTTCCTTGTTATCGTATTCAATTTGCATTAATTCAGTGATTTGAAGATTTTTAGGAATAGCTTTATCTAATTTTCCTTCTCTACCCATGTTTCCATACACCAACAATGCAGCACAAATGATACCCATAACTTTTTGAGAATCAGCTCCACCGTGACCGAGTGAAAAAGCAGCAGATGAAAGTAATTGTAATCTTTTGTGCATGTTTGCTTCTTTCAAAGCAGAAGGTTTTTTACCGTATTTTATTTCAAACCAAATGTAAACAAGAACAAATACAGCGATCATTCCAGCAACGATGTAAAGCATAATCGGCTTCATGTCAATGAAAATTATCATATAATCCATTACGCCAATTGTTATTCCTGACAAGATCAGAATGACAAGCATTTTCTTCCAGAAGGAACGTGCAATCGTCACAACTGCAATAAGATAAGCAATAAAACCACCAATTAAAGGGGCAAGAAATATAAACAATACAACTTTAATGATTTCGCCTCCACTTATTACATCAAATCCAGCATGCGCAACTGCTGCACCTGCAAATCCACCGATTAATGTGTGGGATGATGAAGACGGAATACCTAACCACCAAGTCAAAAGATTCCAAAAAGTTGCTGCAAGAAGTCCTGCAAGGATTACCCAAAGGTCAATTGCGTTGTTATCAACTGTTTTTGCAACAGTATTTCCAACACTCATATCAAATACCCAAAAAGCAATAATATTAAATGATGCAGCCCAAACAACCGCTTGAAAAGGAGTTAAAACTTTTGTGGAAACAACTGTAGCAATTGAATTTGCGGCATCGTGAAAACCATTAACTAAGTCAAACAGAAGCGCAATTACAATTACTGTAACCAATAAATAAAACATAGAATTATGTATTAAGATTTACAATTAAGCGTATTTTACAACAATAGATTCAATTACGTTTCCAGCGTCTTCACACTTATCTGTAGCCGTTTCCATTACTTGATAAATCTCTCTTCTTTTGATTAATTCTTTTGCGTCAACATCTGATTCAAATAAACGCTCAATGCTCATGTCAAAAATATCGTCAGCACTATTTTCGATGCTATTAATTTTGATTACACATTCAATTATTTTTTGTGTGTTTTTCAAATTACGCAATTCCATCACCGCTGCTTTAACTGCTGCAACAGCTTCTTTGATAGCCTCAGCAGTTTTTTGAATTCCTTGGTCGGAAATAGGATCTATTTTGTAGAAATTGATTTTTTTAGCAGCTGCATAAACGTAATCAGCAATGTCATCAAGTGCAGAAGCTAATGCGTGAATATCCTCTCTGTCAAAAGGAGTAATGAAATTTCTTCCTAATTCTATGAAAATTTTGTGTGTGATTTCATCATTTTTATGTTCAATTGCTTCCATTTCTTTAATCAAAACACCTCTTTTGTTAAATTCTGGCTCATTAACAACTTGAACTAATTTTTTAGCAATATCTTGTAAATTGTCGCTTGCCTCTTCAAATAGGTTGTAAAAAACTTTATCTTTTGGTAAAAAGTAACTGAATATTCCTGACATAATTATAAATTTTGGACAAATTTAAGGGCATCTATTCAGGATTATCTTTCTTACAGTTATTGTTAACGTAAACATAACATTAGATAAATTTAATTTTACTCAACTTATTGTAAATCAGTTTTTAAAACTTACATCGATACAAAAAACAACTGATTTTTTTCAGATTTACTTTAGATATTCTCTTCAATGTTAATTTAATATTAAATGGTTTAATTTAACGTTATAATACTATTAAGTTGATATGAAATTTATATTAAGAATCTACTTTTGCAAGCAAATAAAATTACATGAAAACCTCTCTTACCACGCTTTTTACTTTTTTAATTTTCAATTATTTTTTTGGTCAAAATCAACCAATTACTGTTCTAACCAAGCGCGAAAAAGGTATTGAAATTATTCAAAAAGATAGTTTGTTTAGTTTGCAATTTCAGTTTAGAATGCAAAATAGAGCTGCTTATATGTCCAATTCTGAGACAGATTTTAATCCTGAATCTTTTGAATTTAGAGTTAGACGTTTGCGACTAAGAATGAAAGGTTTTGTATTCAATCCCAAAATAGGCTATTACGTGCAACTTTCATTTTCCCGAGGCGATATGGATTGGGAAGGACCGCAAGATGCAATTACGAATTCTAGTCCCAATATTGTTAGAGATGCGGTCATTTACTATTCTCCTACAAAATCTTTGAAATTTGCTTTCGGTCAAACAAAATTACCAGGGAATCGACAACGTGTAATCTCCTCTGGAAACCAACAATTTGCAGATAGATCTATTGTAAATGCTACGTTTAATATTGATCGAGATTTTGGTTTTTTCGCTAATTACGAACGAAATTATTTCATGTTAAAGGGCGCAATTACTTCTGGTGAAGGGCGCAATTCATCTAAATCTTCAAAAGGATTAAATTATACAGGAAGAGTTGAATTATTTCCATTTGGTAGATTTACAGGTGATAATGATGAATGCGAAGGAGATTTAGCTAGAGAAAAGAAACCAAAATTGGTTGTGAGCGGCACTTACAATTATAATCATGACGCTATTCGTCAAGGTGGAACACTTGGAAATGATTTATTTTCAAACGTAAATCTTCAAAACCTTCAATTAGATGCATTGTTTAAGTACAAAGGTTTTGCGCTCTACAATGAATTTTGTAAAAGAGATGCATCTAATGCTGTGACTGTTAATTCACTTGGTTTAAATAGAGTTGTTTATACTGGTTTTGGAATGCTAACACAAGCAAGTTATCTTTTCAAAAGCAACTACGAAATTGCAGGAAGATTTGCGGTTATTAATCCCAAAAATGAAATTTTTGACAATCCCTCAGTTTTAAATTTGAATGAAAAAAGATTGGAGCAGTGGCAGATTGGTGTTACAAAATACATCTACGGTCACCGTCTTAAAGTGCAAGGGAATTTAGTTTACCATATTTCAAAGGATTTAAAAAATCAAACGCAAAAAGGTCAGTTTGGTGCTATTTTCCAAGTAGAATTGGGAATTTAATTTAGCGATAATTCGCTACTGGCAAAGAACATTTCCTTTTATCAGCTGTTTCTTACTTTATTGCTAATTTTGCAACGCTTTTTACAATACAAAAAATGATAGAAACAGACATAATTATTATCGGTGCAGGTCCCGTTGGATTGTTTACCGTTTTCGAAGCAGGACTTTTAAAGTTGAAATGCCATTTAATTGATTCTCTTCCGCAAGCAGGAGGACAATGTTCGGAGATTTATCCTAAAAAACCAATTTATGATATTCCAGGTTTTCCATCTGTTCTTGCAGGAGAATTGATTGATAATTTAATGGAACAAGCGGCGCCATTTAAACCGGGTTTTACACTTGGCGAAGCGGCACTTTCAATTGATAAAACAGACGACAATAAATTTATCGTAACAACTGTAAAAGGAACGCAACACATTGCTCCAATTGTTATGATCGCTGGAGGTTTGGGAGTTTTTGAACCAAGAAAACCACCTATTGAAAACATCGAAGATTACGAAGACAAAGGAATTGAATACATCATTAAAGATCCAGAAATCTACAGAAACAAAACTTGTGTAATCGCAGGTGGTGGTGATTCTGCTTTAGATTGGTCTTATTATTTAGCAGAACGTAAAATTGCAAAAGAAGTGATTCTTGTTCACAGAAGTAGCTCTTTCAGAGGACATCTTGATTCCGTTCAAAAGGTAATTGATATGGCTGAAAAAGGTACAATCCGTTTGATTACAGAAGCTGAGGTAACTGGCTTGGGTGGCAACGAAAAATTGGAATATGTTACTGTGACGCATCAAAAAGATGGGGAAATTAAAGTTGAAGCAGATCATTTTATTCCTTTGTTTGGTTTGAAACCAAGTTTAGGTCCAATTGCAAATTGGGGATTAGAAATTGAGAAAAATGCGATCAAAGTGAACACAGTTGATTACTCTACAAACATTCCTGGAATTTACGCAATTGGTGACGTGAATACTTATGAAAACAAGTTGAAACTTATTCTTTGTGGATTCCACGAAGGAACTTTAGCTGTTCAATCTGCATTCGCACGCATTCACCCTGAGAAGAAAAACGTTTTAAAATATACAACTGTAAACGGCGTTCAAGGGTTTTAAGTTGAATTCTTATTTTTCAAAGTGTGGTAAACTTATGTTTGTCACACTTTTGTTTTTTTATATTTGTTGAAATCTCAGTTATTTTCTGAATAAACAAAGCGATGGACTACCTAGATCAATTAGAAGCGGAAGCAATTTACATTCTACGAGAAGTTGCCGGGCAATTTGAACGTCCTGCATTACTTTTTAGTGGTGGAAAAGACAGTATTTGTTTAATTCACCTTGCATTGAAAGCATTTCGTCCGGGGAAATTTCCATTTCCTTTAGTACACATTGACACCGGTCATAATTTCCAAGAAGCTTTAGATTTTAGAGATGTACTAGCTGAGAAAATTGGTGAAAAATTAATTGTTCGAAAAGTTGAAGATACCATTCGCGAACGAAAATTAGTGGATGGTAAAGGGAAATTCCCAAGTAGAAACGGCTTGCAAACTTATACCCTTTTAGATACAATCGAAGAATTTGAATTCGATGCGTGCATTGGTGGTGCTCGACGTGACGAAGAAAAAGCACGAGCAAAAGAACGTATTTTCTCTGTTCGCGACGAATTTGGACAATGGGATCCTAAAAAACAACGTCCAGAATTGTGGAATATTTACAACGGCAAAATTGACAAAGGTGAAAATGTGCGTGTTTTCCCAATTTCAAATTGGACAGAATTAGATGTTTGGAATTATATCAAAAGAGAAAACATTGAACTTCCTACTATTTATTTCACCCACGAACGCGAGTGTATTTTGACTCCTCAAGGTCAGTTGATGAATACGAATGAATTTGTAGAAATTGAGCCTGAAGATAATGTAGTGATTAGAAATGTTCGCTATCGAACGGTTGGTGACATGACGTGTACAGCAGCAGTAGAATCTACAGCTTACACAGTCGATGACATCATCAAGGAGCTAAAAGAAACAAAAATCTCTGAGCGTGGTGCAACACGAATGGACGATACGCTGAGCGAAGCAGCAATGGAGGATAGAAAAAAAGGGGGGTACTTTTAGATAATTAAAAATGTAAAATGTAAAATTAATTTTCAATTTTCAACTTTACATTTTCAATTCAAAAAAATGGAACTATTAAGATTTTTTACAGCAGGTAACGTTGATGATGGCAAAAGCACATTAATTGGACGTTTATTATACGATAGCAATTCGATTTCAACGGATATAATCGATACATTGACCAAACAAAGTAAAGCCAAAGCAGAAGACGTTGATATTGATTTAGCATTGTTGACAGATGGCTTGCGAGCAGAGCGCGAACAGGGAATTACAATCGATGTTGCATATAAATATTTTGTGACGGACAAACGAAAATACATCATCGCTGACACCCCAGGACACGCGCAATACACACGTAATATGTTTACGGGAGCATCCAATACAGATTTAGCGATTATTTTAATTGACGCAAGAAATGGTATTACCGATCAAACCAAACGTCACAGTATTATTTCCAGTATTTTAGGAATTCCTCACGTTTTGATTTGCGTGAACAAAATGGACTTAAAAAACTACGACCAAGCTGTTTTTGAATCGATTAAAAAGGATTATTTAGCCTTTGCGCAACCTCTAGGACTTAAGAAAATTTCATTTATCCCAGTGAGCGCATTGACAGGTGAAAATGTAGTAAATAAATCCTCAAATTTCTTATGGTACAACGGTGAAACGCTATTCGATTTCTTAGAAAATGTGGAAATTCCGCAAGAAGAAGCGAATAATGAAACGCGCTTTCAAGTGCAATATGTTATTCGTCCTCAAACGCAAGAATTACACGATTACCGTGGATACGCAGGCGCACTTTTGAGTGGAACTATTCGCAAAGGTGATCAAGTACGTGTTTTCCCAATTGATGCCTTGACAACGATAGAAAAAATCGAAAAATTTGAAAACGAAGTTCAAGAAGCAGCTGCTGGCGAACCAATTATTTTACACTTATCAGATGATTTAGACATCAGTCGAGGCAGTACTTTTGTTCTGGAAAACCAATTACCAGAAGTTTCAAATGAAATTGATGCTACGATTTGTTGGATGGACAACAAACCATTTCAAAAAGGTCAAAAATTACTGTTGCAGCAAAATAGTTTTCGAGCAAAAGTAGCTATAAAATCCATTGAAGGAAAAATTGATATTCACACGTTGGAATCAACAGAAGAGGTTTCTGAAATCCATTTGAATGAGTTTTGTAAAGTCAATATTAAAACAGCTGAATTAGTAAGCTACGATCCCTACACTAAAAACCGAAAAACAGGAGCTTTCATTTTGATTAATGAAAACACAAATAATACCGTTGCAGCTGGCGTGATTGGTTGATATTCTGATTTTTAAGCACATAGAAACATAGAAAAAAGTGGTTATACCAAATTTAAAAAACAGCTTTTATTCTAATCAATGAAAACACAAATAATACCTTTGCAACAGTTGTAAATGCTTAATTTGAGGACAAATTATATGGTTGATTTTAGTAAATTTACCTATGATTTCACGAAAAAAATTCTTGGAAACGAGTCTCTTCGGTTTTGCTGGTTTATCGTTTTTAGATTTTAAAGATTGGAAATTCAATGAAAAGCTAGGTGTTGATGTCTATAAAAATCTGTCACCCTCTGAAATAGTTGAAAATGAAAAATTTTGGGCGAATGTAAGAGAAATGTTTCCAATTTCGAATGAGTTTGTCTTTCTAAATAATGGAAGTGTTAGTCCTCCCAATAAATTTGTTCAAGAAAGAATTGAGGAGGAAATGAAACTCGCAAATCAAGGTCCTTCTTTGTTTATGCGTGTTAATCAAGAAAAAGAAATTACAAATTTACGTTCAACCGTTGCAAGATGGATGAATGTTTCACCCTCAGAAATTGCATTTACACGCAACGCAACTGAAGGGTTGAGCACTATTATTTTTGGTTTACCTTTGCAAAAAGGAGATGAGGTAATTGTAAGCCAATACGATTATCCCTATGTCTTAAACGCTTGGAAACAACGTGAAAAACGAGATGGAATTGTTTTAAAATGGGTTGATTTTAAATTGCCATTTAAGGCTAATCAACTTATTGATTCGTATAAACTAGCTTTTACAGAGAAGACAAGATTTGTTCAATTAACTCATGTTTTAAATTGGAACGGTCAAATTCTTCCGGTAAAAGATCTAATTGAAATCGCACATAATCAGGGCTGTGAAGTTTTGCTCGATGCCGCACATTCTTTAGGGTGTATGGAGCTTAATATCAATGATTTAAAGTGTGATTACCTCGCAACTTCTTTTCATAAATGGATGAATGGTCCAATAGGAACGGGTTTGTTGTACTGTGCGAAAAGTAAAATTTCTAAAGTTTGGCCTTTGCTTTCTTCTTACGATTCATTTCGCGAGGATATTCGAAAATTTGAAACAATTGGAACTTTTCCAATCTACACTTATTTAGCAATAAATTCATCTATTACCTGTCACGATGTAATTAAACTTGAAAACAAACGCGCTCGATTTGTATACCTAGCAAGTCTTTTAATCAATAAGTTAACTAATTATATGGAAGTAAAATTGCTTTCACCAAAGAATCCTGAATTCGTCAACGGAATGGTAAGTTTTGAATTGAGTAATTTTAATGGATTTGATCTTTCAGAATTACTATTGAAAGAATATAAAATTCAAACAACTTTTGTGAAGGTTGGGGACATAGACGGCATTAGAGTTAGTCCGAATATGTTTACTTCAAAACAAGAAATTTTGAATTTTTTAGCTGTAATTCGAGAAATAATAAATAGAAAAAATTAAGAGATGAAACCAAATTCTTCATTTTCAAAATCAATTGCTAAAGGAATAAATTTTCTACACGAACGAAAAAAGTTGACTTTGGCACTTATGTTTTTGTATAGTTTTTTAATTATTGCGTTGCACGATCCCTTAGTGAATATTTCTGTTTTCATAATGAAAAAAATGTCAATTCAAGGTTACAATACATTCATTTCAATTTTGGCATCAACAGCACTTCTTAGTTTAATAATGATTCTATTTGTACAATTAAAGAAACATCAAAACCACCTTAAAGAAAAACTGATTTTATTGATTTCGATAATTTCTCTTCTCTTGATTCATTACGTTTACTTGTTGGAAATGAATATTGAAATCATTCATGCTTTCGCTTATGGAGGTTTGGTAATTCTTTTTTTTGCTTATTTCAAAAGATGGGCAGCAGCTGTATTTTTTTCAATTCCAGTAATGTTAACAGACGAATGGAATCAATACATTAATCTTTATCCCTCTTATGTTGAATATTGGGAATTGAATGATGTTTTGTTGAATATTTTAGGGCAACTATTTGTATTGTGTTTTTTATTCTCTTTGAACATTTTCCCCGATAAACTTAGAAAGGTGTGGTATAAAAAACCAGAAATGATATTGCTTTTTTCAATTGTAGTGTTATTTGTTGGTTTCACTTCATTTGGTTTTTTTGCAACCCATCAGGACTATGCTTCTGACACTACTATTTTCAACATGAGTAGATTGCAAAATCATGCTGTTTCTTGGCATACCCACGGTTTAACTAAGAAAGTCTATTACATTTTGTCACCCAAAGAATCATTATTCATTTTCACTGGTTTAAGCTTTGTAATACTATTTTTAGAAGAAAAAATTGTTTCAAAAAAGGAAGGAAATTAAGATATTTTCAAAAAACCTATGTTTCTATGTGGTTTAAAAACAACACATTAATTTTTTTAACCACAATAGGTACATAGAAAATGAAATCAAGAAATAGCTTGGCGAACATGGCTTAGAGAATTTCTAAATTGTAAAAGAGCTATGTTTCTATGTGGTTTAAAACCACCACGTTCCTTTTTTAACCACAAATTAATTTCACAAACAATAGTTAATTTAAGATCACAATTTGTGACCTTAAAAACAAATAGAGGTGAGTTTTCTAAGTACTTACCATTTGCTTTTACAGAATTAGGTATTGCAATGTTATCTACAGTTTTAAATTCAGAAAAGGCAATTCAGGTTAATATTTCAATAATGCGCGCATTTGTATTAATTAGACAATTTGCCTTATCGCATAGTGATTTAACAGCAAAACTTTATGAATTAGAATTGAGGTATGATCAAAAATTCAGTGACATTCATCAAGCCCTAAATTACCTGATTCAAAATGATAAAAAATCTATTTCACAAAAACAACGCGAGAAAATAGGATTTAAAAGGGAATAAATTTTTACATGTGTAAATCTCAATTAACAAATTAACCCTCCCAAATCTCCCAACTTTTAAGCGCTTGCTCTTTCAGCATACTTTCTCCATTGAGGATTGTTGCACCCTTTTTTTCGGCCTCGCTAAGGAATTTTGTTTTCGCAGGATTGTAAATTAAATCAATAACCAAATGGTCAGAACTTAAAAACTGAAAAGGGAATTCAACGCACACGTCATTGTTTGGATAAGTCCCAACGGGCGTGCAATTAACGATGACTTTACAAGCATTTAACATGTGATCATTGATGTCTGAATATGAAAAATGTTTGGGTTTTCCATTTGGATTTTGTGAGATAAAAATTACATCAATCCCAATTTGTTTGAACACATATTCAATTGCTTTTGACGCTCCGCCAGTTCCTAAAATCAAAGCGCGTTCGTGTTTAAATGTCAAAAATGGCTTGATACTTTGCTGAAAACCGTAAGCATCTGTGTTGAAGCCAATTGTTTTTCCTTCCTTAAAAGCCACAACATTAACAGCTCCAATTGTTTTAGCAACCGAATCGATTTCATCCAAAAAAGGAATGATTTCTATTTTATACGGCACAGTTACGTTTATACCAGCAATACTTTTATCACTTAAAATAGTTTTGACTTCTTCAATTGTTTCTAATTCAAACAATTCGTATTTGGCATTAATCCTATTTTGCGCAAAGTAATTTTGAAAAAAAGTAGGAGAAAAGGAATGTGCAAGGGATTTACCAATTAAGCCGAAACGTTTCATTTTTGAATTTTTGTAAAAATAGGAAAATGGAATAGTTCTGATGAAAAAATCCAACTAATTCGCAGCCAAAAAGAAGCATTAAAAAGAGATTAGTTGAATTTTAAACAGGCTTTTTGAAGTGTATTTTTCTGTTGATTGTTTAAACCTTATCCTTTGCTCGGAGTTTTTTAAATTCTTGCGTGTCGAGCCAATAAATCACCTTCATTGAAAAACTATTTGTTGGCCCATTGTTCAACGTGCTTGTGAAATTTTGCCAGAATAAATCATCTACACGTTTGTCTTGCGTGAAAATCGAATTTTTCCAGACAACATTAATTTCTGAACCAGGAAGGAATACCCAACGGTACTGTAAATCAATTGTAAATGCATTGTAATTGACATTATATGCAGATTTCCCAGAAGCATCTAATCCAGAATAAGTTGGGTGTGCCGCCAATCGTCCGTCTTCTTCAAGTGTGTAAAACGATTCATAAACAAGAATAGAACGATAATGTCTCAATCGGAAAGTTAAACCCATTCTATTCGTCATATTGTAGTCCAAACTAATGGAACTTATCGAATTGATGCGATCTCTTTTTCCGAAAATTGCTTTGTTTGTGGTATCTGCAATTGGTGTTCCAAATGGAAAGGCAAAACCTTGAGAATTAAGTTGAAAGGATTGTGACCAACTCGGTATCAAGAAAATGCGGTCACTTAATCGAAAACGTGGCGTAAGGTAATAATCGTATTCTGACCAATCGTCTCTGTCAAGAAAAGCATAATTTAAGCCAGCGTCTAATGCAATTCTTTTTTGATAATTAGAAGAAATCCATCCTCCAACTGTTCTCCAACGTGGCGAAATGAAAAGTTGACCATTTCTTGATTCAAAATAATCATTGAATTCGGTAAAAGAACCATTGAATTGAACTCCAGCCGCATCAAAGGTTTTGGAAATTAACGTCAAACCCGAGTTAAAATATGTTGCTGTGTAAACATTTGGGTTATACAAACGATTGTATGAAACAGAAGCATTCACAACAATTTTATTGAGTTTTTGCCATTTTGGTTTGAAATTGCGATAACCTCCACTAATGTCTAAAATTCTACGGTTATTAACGGTGTTGAATCCTAAGTCATTTGGATTGTAAGTGTTTGATTCTTCCAAATAAGTAGTGCCGAAAATAAAGTTACCTCGAACTTTTCCAGCAAATACATTTAAGTTATGACCTAATTTTGTTTGATAAATTGATTTAATTGCTGAAAGGGCAGAACCGCCAGAAAAATTGTACGTGTTATCTTTTGTGTTAAAATTGAAGTTCAAACCACTCACATTTGCATCTTCGAAAGCTCCAGCTCGCCAAACATTTGTATTTGTGAAAGTTACAGAGCTATTATTTTTTAAGTTTTGATCCAAAACAAAAACATTGTAATTCGTCAACGGAGTAAATATCTCCTCACGCTCTTGATTGGTTGAATCATTTATAATTCTTGCCATTCGCGCAGCAGAAATCCCATTGAAAACGCCAATTCCAAGTCCATTTTTGAACCTTCCAGAAAGTTTACTCGCGTTGTATAATTGAGCAGGTCCAGGCTGTTCAACTAAACGTTCATTTGTTTCAAGGCTTATACCTTGTCCTGAATTTTGAACACCTACTCTTCGACTGTAAAACAATCCTGCTTTATTAAACAATTCTGTTCCTTCTGTGAAAAATTGACGGTTTTCGTTGAATTGTATTTCAAATGGACTAATATTCAGAACTTGTTGATCAAAAACCACTTGTCCGAAATCTGGAATTAATGTTACGTCTAAAGTAAGCGCTTCGTTGATTCCGTATTTAATGTCCATTCCTCCGTTTATAGAGCGCGAAAAACCACCAACTTTCGAATGGTTAACATAAGCGGAAACATAAGGCATTAAAGCTAATCTCAACGGTGGTTCAATGTTTTTGATTCCGACAACTTCGCCACTTTCGAGCAAGTAATTTTCAATATCAGGATTTACACTTACCCAAGTGGATTCTTCTCGGAATCGACTAATTTGTCTGGAAAAATTAATTCCCCATTCTTGAACATCTTTTTTTGGAAAACGAATCGCTGAATACGGAATTACAAGTTCTGCAATCCAAGCGTCTTCAGTTATTCTAACCGCACTATTCCAAACCAAATTGAGTTGGTAATTGAAATCCAAGGAAATGATTTTGGCATCCAATTGAACGCCTTTGCTGGTAATTCCAAAATAAAATCCGTTTTGATTATCGTTGTATGTATCAAGGAAAATTCCAAAAACATCAAGGTTGGCATTATAATCATCGCGCAACGAAAGCACTTGTGATATCGAATCCGGATGGTCATAACAAATAGCACTGATGTAAATTGCATCCGCAGAATAAAGTAAAGCAACCTTTGTTTCTTTAGGAGACGCTTTTCCAGGAATTGGACGGATTTGGGTGAAGTCAGAGGTGAACTTGGCGTTTTTCCAAGCTTCTTCGTTTAAGTTACCATCTATCGTAATTTTCTCATTTATCGATAGAGCATTAATTACCTTTTGGGCAAAAAATGAAAAAGAGGAGAAAAATAAAATTATGAAAATCAATAATTTCATCGGTGCAAAAATAGCGATTTGAAATCGTTTAAATTTCCTCTTTTGGTTAGATTATTGGGTTTTCTCGCCACCACGTGCAAACATTGTTGACGGCGTTCAAAAGTCACCCAACATCTTTTTTCTGCTCGTAAATCGTATAAAACTTTCGAGATTGTTTCCTGAAGAATCAAGGTATTGCACGGGTCGTTTTCTCCTCGGATTAAAAAGTGATTGAAAGAAAGATCAAAGCTGTTTCCGTTTAAATGCGGACTTCGTAGTGAAGCATTTCGATTGACGCGCACCAAACGTTTCACTGTTGAAGTGGTTCTTGTGAGAGAAGTTACGATTAATTTACTTCCTTTTAGATGCGTGCGGTTAATTAATTCATTAAATCGTGCACCGACTGTATCTAAAAAATCTTTTGCGGCTGGTGTTAAAACAGGAAAAGAAAAATTAAAACTATCCAAATAAAAATAGTCTGAAGTTTTCACTTTTACCAGTTGCTTCTGCGCGAGGTGTTTATGAAATTCTTTTTCATTTTCAACAGGTAGAATTCCTTGTTTCTCTGAAATAACGTGATATTCATCCAAGTGATTATTCAATGAATCATGAAATTGGTGCGCTTGAAAATAATTACAATCGTAAATAATCTCAGGGCTTTGCACCTCAATTTTGGATTTCTTTTTTGGTTGTTCTGTCAAATTTTCTACAGCCACGCCAATTGAAATCAATAGAATCAAAGGAACAAACAAAGCGACGGAGTAGGATTTCATTCAAACAAAAATACAATTATCTTGTCAATACGTGGAATGGTTCGCTAACTTTGTAACGTGAAAGATTTTGAAAATTTAAGAGCCCAATTAGACGCTTTGGAATGGCCAAGTGTTTATATGTTTAAATTCATTGTTCCAAACGATAATGAGAAAATGGCGCAAGTTTCTGCTTTATTTGATGAAAATGCCAATATTTCTTATCACACTTCCAGTAAGGGAAATTATGTGAGTGTAAGTGTCAAAGAAGTAATGCTGTCGGGCGATTCAGTGATTGAAATTTATGAAAAAGCAATAAAAATAGAAGGAATAATCTCTTTATAATGGTAGATAGAATAATAGATGTGATGATGGTAACCTTAGGGATTTTGGTTGCGTTCGTTCTTTACAAGTTGATGTTAAAACGTATGAGTAGAGGAGGAGTGGATCAAACTTCGTATTGTACACTTTACAGTTTAGACAAAAATCCTGCAAGTGGTGAAGTTGAATTTTATTTCATTGCTCCTAGCGAAATGAAGGTTGCTTTTTGCATTTGGAAACAAGAAGAGAAATTAGTAGAAATTCGCAATGAAGTATTCACAAAAGGTGGACACATCGTTCGATTTGTTACCAACTCAATTCCAGATGGAGAATACTTTTTCGGGATTCAAACAACGGAACAAAAAACGATAAAGAGATTTAGAATAAAGAATTCTTAAGATTCTCTTTGTTTTTTGCCTCCTCCTTTGATTTTGATTTTTCCGTGTTTCTTTTTCACGTTGTATTTTGATTTACCAAAATCGCTTTTAGAACCATCTGCTTTTTCAATTCGAATAACTATTCCAGCCGTATGTTGGAAATAGTCAGATGTTTTGAAGAAATCAGTCAAGCCTAACTTTGCCGCAGATTGCACTTGAAATCCAAAATTATTAGAAACCCATAAATTAACACCTAATGTAACATTTAATGTAGGTGAAAAAGCTTTGGCAGTATTTCTAGGATCTAAAGAACGAACACTTGCACCTGCTCCAATTCCAATGTATGGATCAATCACACCGCTTCCTAAAAGTTTGTATGCACTGTATTTGATGTTTGCATCAATTGAAAACAAACTCCCAGAAATATTCAATGAATCATTTACTAATTTTTCAGGATTGTATTTAGTGAAAGCACCTGCTCCTTCAACGCTCCATCCTTGGTAAATATACTTATCAAAGAAGGCACGCGTCGGATAGAGTAAAGAATGATACTGTCCGAAATTAAAAGGATTTGTTCCCAAACCGTCATCATCAAGCATAACCCATGATGCACCAAACATAATGTTGTAACTATCTTTATTATTTATTATTTTGGAAGGTTGAGCCAACACTTGAAGGTGAAAACACAAAGCAAAAAGTAAAAACAATCGGGTTAGATACGGCATTGAATAAATCCTAAAAAAATTAGACCACAAAATTAACTAAATTCATTAACTAAATTCATTTTAAAACAATTACAATCAAAGTTTTTTTAACATTATTAGTGTAACGTTAACAAACAATATTTCAATCCAATTTTTTAATCATTAAATTTGCCAACGGAATGACAAAAACTAAAAAACATCAATTAATTTTCGAAAACGATACCGATTTTGAGGTTTTTGGAATTTCCTCCGCCTACATCGATTACCGCCTTGCATGGGAACTCAATTCTAAACTTTCAATTCAACTTGAAAAGAAAAATGAAAAGTTATTGATTGAGGACAGAAAAACAAAACAAACAAATTCATTTTTTCTTTATTACTTTTTTGATGAAGAAAATTTGACAAAATATTATCTCATTCGCAACAAGCAAGAAAACAAACTATTGGTCAGTGACAAACAATTTGTTGACTATTTTTTATGCATTCAGGATAATAACTCATTTTCAGAGGAAACGTTACTTTCTGAAATGAGAAATATGAATGGAGTGGTTGCTGTTTTTCCACTTGAGAGTGAAGATTTTGAGTTTATTGAATACTTGGATGAATGATAATCAACAAGTTAAATATAGGGATTAAGAAAATAAAAAGATGAAAAAAACTAAAATTGTTGCAACGATTGGCCCTGCAACTATGAGCAAAGACGTGTTACGTGAAATGATTTTATCAGGTTTAAATGTGTGCCGTCTAAATTTCTCTCACGGAGCTTATGAAGATCACGCAAAAGCTGTTACAATTATCAACGAATTAAATGAAGAATTAGGTTTAAACGTTGCCATTCTTGCTGATTTACAGGGACCTAAAATTCGCACCAATGAAATGGAAAACAATGGCGTTTTGTTAGAAGTTGGTAAAGAAATAAAAATAATTGTCGAAAAAGTAGTTGGTAACACAGAGCGTTTTTCAATCAATTATACGCAACTTCCAAAAGACGTTTCAGCAGGTGAGCGCATCTTATTAGACGATGGTAAAATTGTACTTGAAGTTTTAGCAACAGATGGTCATTCAACGATCGATTGTAGCATTGTTCAAGGTGGAATTTTGGCTTCTAAAAAAGGAGTAAATTTTCCAAATACAAATATTTCAATGCCTTCCTTAACGGAGAAAGACCGTTTAGATTTAGAATTTGCTTTGCAACAAAATGTTGATTGGATCGGACTTTCATTTGTGCGTTCAGCAAGAGACATCATTGAATTAAAACACATTATCGCAAATCACCAGCACCATGCAAAAGTGATCGCAAAAATCGAAAAACCAGAAGCTTTAAATAACATCGATGACATCATTAAAGAAAGTGATGCGTTGATGGTTGCTCGCGGAGATTTGGGAGTTGAAATTCCGTTTCAAAACGTTCCATTGATTCAAAAAATGTTGATTACAAAATGTATCCACCACGCAAAACCAGTTATTGTTGCTACACAAATGATGGAATCAATGATTAACAGCATGTCGCCATCACGAGCTGAAGTAAATGATGTTGCGAACGCTGTTTTAGACGGTGCTGATGCTGTAATGCTTTCAGGCGAAACATCAGTTGGTAAATATCCAATTGAGGTGATTAAAACAATGGCAAATATTATAACTGAAATGGAAACGCATCCAGGAATTTATAACAAAGAAGAATTGCCTGAGCGCGACCAAAATCGTTTTATTTCCGATTCGATTTGTTTCAACGCTTGTCGTTTATCACAACGTGTTGAGGCAAAGGCAATTATTACCATGTCTTTTTCGGGTTATACTGCCTACAAAATCGCTTCTCAACGCCCAAATACTAATATTTTTGTTTTCACAAGTAATAAAAACATTTTAACTCAATTGAACTTGGTTTGGGGAGTGAAAGCGTTTTATTACAACAAACGTATTAGTACAGATCACACAATTGCCGATATTAAATACATTATGAAATCAGAAGGTTATTTGAAGCAAGGTGATTTGGTTATCAATATCGCTTCAATTCCTTTAGAAGACCTTGGAAGTTCTAATATGTTGAAATTGAGCTACGTTGACTAAATAATCCTGTTCAATTCTTAAATTCATTGTGGCTGATTTTTAATGGTAGGAATCTTTCTTAATGATTTGTAATTTCTTAAATTCTTTTCTTGAATTTTTTCACTGCGAAAACCGTAGAAAAAATTGTCGAAATCACTTTTTTTACTAACTTAAAGTTAAAATCGAGTAGAAATGGAAAAGAAATGGTTAATGAAAACGCAACAAAGTGAAGAGAAAATCAAGGAATTACGAAACGCTTTAAAAGTAGATCGAATCGTAGCATCTTTGTTATTGCAACGTGGAATTGAAACGTTTGAGGAAGCTGAAGCTTTTTTTAGACCTAAATTGGAAGATTTACACGATCCGTTTCTTATGAAAAACATGGATTTGGCGGTAAATCGATTGCAGAAAGCGATAGAAAACAACGAGAAAATCTTGCTTTTTGGCGATTACGATGTTGACGGAACCACTGCTGTTGCTCTAATGTATGGATTTCTGAAAAGTTACTGCCCAAGCATAGATTTCTATATTCCAGATCGTTACACGGAAGGTTACGGAATTAGTTTTCAAGGCATCGACTACGCAAAAGAAAACGGTCAAACATTAATCATTGCACTTGATTGTGGAGTAAAAGCAATCGACAAAGTAAAATATGCCAACGAAAAAGGAATTGATTTTATTATTTGCGACCACCACGAAACTGGAAATGAACTTCCAGATTGTATTGTCTTAGACCAAAAACAAAAAGATTGTCCGTATCCATATAAAGAACTTTCCGGTTGTGGTGTCGGCTTCAAACTTTTGCAAGGATTTCTACAAAAACGAAATGAATCAATTGAGAAACTTTATCCATTCTTAGATTTGTTGGCAATTAGTATCGGTGCAGATATTGTTGCAATAACTGGCGAAAACAGAATTTTATGTGCACATGGCTTGCGAATTTTAAACGAAGCGCCAAGAGTTGCATTTAAAGAACTTTTAGAAATTTCAGGTAAAAAATTCCCTTTAACACTTACAGATGTCGTCTTTATTATTGCTCCACGAATCAATGCTGCTGGTCGAATTCGCAGTGGTCGTATGGCAGTAGAATTGATGATTTCACAAGACCAAGAGGAAATGAATCGTTTGGCAAAAGAAATAAATGCCGATAATTTGGAACGAAGAAGTTTAGACCAACAAATCACAGAGGAAGCTTTGCAACAAATTGAACAAAATCCCGACTTCGAAAAAGCTGTTTCAACTGTTGTTTTTGATTCTTCTTGGCACAAAGGCGTTGTTGGAATTGTTGCCTCTCGTTTGATTGAACGGCATTATCGCCCAACAATTGTTCTGACGGAAAGCAATGGACTAATCGGTGGCTCGGCAAGAAGTGTCGCTAATTTTGACTTATACAAAGCCTTGACAGAATGCGAAGATTTATTGGAGCAATTTGGCGGACATCAACATGCTGCAGGAATGACTTTAAAAAAGGAAAATCTTGCCGCTTTTATAAAACGATTTGATGCGGTTGTGAGAAAAAATCTAAGCGCTGAAAACAAACTGCCGATACAAGAAATTGATGTGCAAATTGATCTCAATGAAATTCACGGCGAAGAAGAATACTACAAAATTCCTCGTTTGAAACGAATTATCGAGTCGTTTGAACCACACGGACCGGGAAATATGAAGCCTGTTTTTTACAGTACGAATTTGTTTGCTGCCGATTCTCGCTTGTTAAAAGAAGCGCATTTAAAACTAAAAGTGATTCAACCAAATTCCAAGTTAAGTTATGATGCAATTGGGTTTAATTTGGCACATAAAGAATTGGAAGCAGTCAGCGGTGTACCTTTTGAAATGGCTTACACATTAGAAACAAATGAATTTAATGGCAAAAAAAGTATTCAATTAAACATTAAAGACATTCGTGGAATTGATATTAACAACTGAATTTAATCCGATTTAGCTTCTCAACTTTCTATTTTTCATAAATAAAGCAATTGAGGCTTTCATTGTAACATTTGTTTGTGTTTCTTTGTTAAACTTTAAAATAATAGCATGATTCGTTTTCTTTTACTAGTTCTTGTTGGAATTTCATTCGCTGGTTTTTCTCAAAACACCAAGGTTAAATTTTTTGACAAACTTGCTAGTTCTAAATACATTAGTGATGGTTCGGAGATGTATAATGTAGGTAGAACTTCAGACGCATTAATGTTTTTCAGACAAGCAAAAGTTAAAAATCCAATGAACTGGAAAGCGTATTTTTGGTTGGCAACCACAGAGTTTGAACTTAACAGTTACGACCAAGCTTTAATGAATGCTAGTAAAGCGTTAGAATTAACAAAAGAAAAATCCGATGGAGAGTTGCAATTACTACTCGGTAAAATCAACCATAAATTAAACATGATTGAAAGTGCAATCACACACTTCAAAAATGCAAAAATGGATTTTGGCGACAAATTAGCGGTTGATTATGACATTCCAATCTACATCGCGCAATGTGAGTTTGCTTTGAACGAACAAAAAAATGGAGTGCAAAACAAACGAATTCCGATTTCAGATAAATTGAATACGAAATACGACGAATACGGTCCAATTTTTATTGATGGCGGAAAACAATTGTTTTTTACATCTAGAAATTCTGAAACAACAGGAGGAAATTTGAATCCAGAAGATCAACGCTTTTTTGAAGATATGTATCATGCTGTTTGGAATGCTCAAACAGGTGAGTGGAATCTGAACGAAGAAACGTTCGACGGAATTAACACAGAAGGTTTTGATGCCTTATCTTTTGTTTCAAGAGATGGATTATATGGCTTGGGAACAATAAATACAAGCGCTTCAAAAGAAAAAACAACCACAAGTTCAGATATTTTTGAAATAAATACAGATATTCCCGGAACTTGGGGTGGTGTAGAAATCATCAAAAATTCTGGGATAAACAATTCGTTCTTTGATGGTTCTGCTTCTATTACAGATACTTTGTATAACGAAGACGAATCTTTTTCGCAGACGATGTATTTCGTTTCAGATCGCACAGGAGACAAAACCTTAACGGATATTTACGCTGTTGAGAAAAAGAATGGAGTTTGGCAAACGCCTAAAGTTCTTCCGAAAGAAATTAATACAAATGGTCGCGAAACAACACCTTTTATTACACCTGATGGGAAATACCTATTCTTTAGTTCTGATGCACTTCCTGGAATGGGTGGATACGATATTTACTACGTCGAAAATTTAGGCACAACTTGGGGAAAACCAGTGAATTTAGGTGCTCGTTTTAATACCGTAAACGACGATAGTCACTTTCAAATTTATTTCAATATCAAAAAAGCTGTGCTTGCAGGAATTGAAGAAAATGAAGGAGTTTACAATTACGACATCTTTGAAGTAAACGTAGAAGGAATGGATTACCCATTTTTAAAGTAGTTTTCCAATTCACTAAAGAAAGTCAATTCTGATTTTATTGGAATTTTTATTGAACTTTATGGAATCATAGATGTACACGCATCTTTAAGAAAAATCATTTTTATGAAAAATCTCTTTTTAGCTTTAATTGCACTGATTGCAACGAATTTATCTTTTGCCCAAAAAGAAGTGAACGCTCTTGCAGAAATGAAAAAAGTAACCGTTTTCTTTACAGGTGCTCAAATTCAACACGAACATAAAATTGAACTTAAATCAGGAAAACAAGAAGTGATTTTCCAGAAATTAACTGATTTTATTGACCCAAATACTGTGCAAGTGAAAGCGATGGGCGATTTGACAATTCTATCGGTGAGAACGAAGAAAAATTATGAAGATCAAAAAATATCTAGTGAAGAAATTAATCAATTGAATTCAAAACGAAAAGCTTTAAATGCACAAGATCAAACCTTGCGCGATGAATATACAATTCTTGAATTAGACAAAAATCTTTTGATGCGCAACCGCGATTTAAAAGGATATAACGAAGGTTTGAAAGTTGCAGAACTAAAAGAAGCTTATACGTTTATGCACACGAAATTATCTGAAATCACCAACAGACAGTCGCTTATTGAAGAGGAACTCGAGACTTTACAAAAAAAAATGAATCAGTTGGAACAAGAAATTATTTCGCAGAGAAGTAAACCTGTTATCAATTATTCAGAAATCGTTGTGGAAGTGGATGTTGAAAAAACTACAAATGCGACTTTTGTCTTTAACTACATTTCTCCTCGTGCAACTTGGAAACCTTACTACGATATGCGCAGCGACGGAATTGGTAAACCTGTTCGTTTGGAAGCAAAAGCAAACGTGAGTCAAACTACTGGAATTGAATGGAAAAATGTAGATTTAGTGCTTTCAACAAATGATCCTTACCAAAATGCACAAGAACCAACTTTAAGTCCTTGGTATATTTACTACAATAATGCTCCACAGCAAAAAACGCAGAGCGCACGAAACATCCCAACTGTTGATTATTCTGGTGAAAAATTGCGTGGAGAAGTAATTGATGCTTCAACAGGAGAAGCTTTACCGTTCACAAAAATTACTTTTCCAAATTTCCCAAATGTTGGTGCTGTAACTGATTTTGATGGAAAATTCGAAATCACTGTTCCAAAAGGAGCAAATTATGCAAAGGCTTCCTACATTGGATATTCAGATGTTCAGTTGCAAATTACAGCTGCTTACTTAAAATTCTTCTTGAAACCCGACGAACTTAAATTGGAAGAAGTAACAGTTTCTGCTTATCGCCAAGACCTAAAAAACACACCGATGAGTATGTATGCGGGAGCAGCAAGTTCAACCGTAACGGGTGATTATGAATTGGAAGCAATGGAAATTCGCGGTGCAAGAAGTAAAAGTAGTGGAAAGAAAAACAAAGCACTTTTTGATAATAAATCTGTGCAGCAACAAAGTAATTGGTCGCCAACGGTTGCAACAGTAGTTCAGAAGAAAGACATGCGAATGGAATACTCAATTTTATCAAAAATGTCGATTCCAACAGACGGAATGGATCACAGAGTTAGTATTGGTGCGTATGATTTGAATGCAAATTATGAATACCATGTAATCCCAAAAGTTGACCCTAGCGTTTACTTGGCAGCACAGGTGAGTGGTTGGGAAAAGTTGAATTTAATGAGTGGAGAATCAAACATTTACTTCGATGGAACATTTATGGGTAAATCGTATTTAGATGTTAATTCTACAAAAGATACTCTTTCATTTTCGTTTGGAAAAGACAACAAAATCAGTGTGGACAGATCAAGAATCAAAGAAAAATCGAAATCAAAAACGATTGGTTCTCGTCAGAAATTTGAGGTGACTTGGGAAATTAAAGTTAAAAATAACGGTGGGGCAATGATTCCATTGATCGTAAAAGATCAATTCCCAATTTCAAACAATGCGGATATTAAAGTGAAAAATGGTGAGTTTGCTACTGGGAATTTGGATGAAAAAACAGGAATTATTACTTGGTCTTTCTTAAAAGGAATCACAGGTTCGCAATCCATTACTTTTGATTACAGTGTTGATTATCAATCAGGAATGACGCTTTATTTGGAATAGTTCAATTCTGGGTTTAGTCTTTTGAATTAACATTTAAGGAAAAGGAATACATACGTTAAGCGCACCTATATCAAGCGCATCCATGATTTTACGATTTAGGATAAAAGCATTTAAACTTCGTAACAATCAAAAACGTATCTTTGCCCAAATTTTAAAATTTCATTATGGCTACCACAGCAGATATCCGAAATGGTTTGTGCATTCGTCACAACGATAAATTATATCAAATCATTGAATTTCAACACGTAAAACCAGGTAAAGGTCCAGCATTTGTAAGAACAAAAATGAGACAAATTGAATCTGGTAAAGTTTTAGATAATACCTTTTCAGCGGGACACAAAATTGACATCGTTCGTATTGAAAACCGCGAATATCAATACTTGTATCAAGAAGGAGATTCTTATGTTTTCATGAACAATGAATCTTTTGAGCAAGTAAACATTCCTCAGAAAATGATAGAGAAACCAGGTTTCTTGCAAGAAGGAATGGTCGTAAATATTTTATTCCACGCTGAGGAAGAAGCACCTTTAGTTGTTGATTTACCAATGTATATTATTTCTGAGGTTACTTACACAGAGCCAGGAGTTAAAGGTGACACAGCAACAAACTCAATGAAACCAGCAACAATTGCTACAGGAGCAGAAGTGAAAGTTCCATTATTCATCGACAACGGAGAGGTTATCAAAATTGACACAAGAACGGGAGTTTACGTGGAGAGAGTTAAAAGTTAAGAGTTGAAAGTTAAGAATGTAGGGTGAAAATTTCCTTGATTTCAATGTCATTCTCCCATTAGCACATTCTCTAATTAACAAATTAGCATATTAGCATATTCCCTCATCCTTAGTCCTAAAACACATTTAAATGAAAAACACAGCATTATCACATAAACACATCGAGCTTGGTGCTAAGATGGTACCATTTGCAGGTTACAACATGCCTGTTCAATACGAAGGCGTTAACATAGAACACGAAACTGTGCGCAATGCAGTTGGTGTATTTGATGTTTCACACATGGGTGAATTTATTCTTCGAGGTCCAAACGCTTTGGCTTTGATTCAAAAATTTGCTTCCAATGATGCAAGCGTATTGTTTGATGGAAAAGCGCAATATTCATGTATGCCAAATGGCAAAGGTGGAATTGTTGACGATTTAATAATTTACCGTGTAAATGCTGAAGAATATTTCATTGTTGTAAATGCTTCAAACATTGAAAAAGATTGGAATTGGATTTCTTCTTTGAATGATTTAGGTGTTGAAATGATTAATGCTTCTGATGAATATTCACTTTTGGCTATTCAAGGACCTAAAGCTGCGGAGGCAATGCAATCATTAACAGAGGTGAATTTGTCTGAAATGGTCTATTATACATTTACTCATGGAACATTTGCAGGAATTGAAAACGTAATGATTTCAGCAACAGGTTACACAGGTTCTGGTGGTTTTGAGATTTATGTAAAAAATGAAGACGTAGAACACGTTTGGAACGAAGTTTTTAAAGCTGGAGCTGATTTTGGAATTAAACCAATCGGTTTGGCTGCAAGAGATACTTTGCGTTTGGAAATGGGCTTTTGCTTGTACGGAAACGACATCGACGATACAACTTCACCTTTAGAAGCTGGTTTAGGTTGGATTACTAAATTCACTAAAGATTTTACCGATTCTGAATTTTTGAAAAAACAAAAAGAAGAAGGTGTAACGCATAAATTAGTAGCATTTGAAATGATTGAAAGAGGAATTCCTCGTCACGACTATCGAATTTTAGATGCTTCAGGAAATGTAATTGGAAAAGTAACTTCTGGAACAATGTCACCAAGTATGAAAATTGGAATCGGACTTGGATATGTTACCAAAGAATTTAGTGCTTTAGAAACAGAAATTTTCATTGAAATTCGAGAAAAAGGAGTGAAAGCTAAAGTAACTAAGCTTCCTTTTTACAAAAAATAAAAGTTGAATATTGAATTTTCTGGTATCGTTTTTGTAAATCAACTGGAAATTTTAATTGAAATTAACTAATTGATTATGAGACAACTATTTACATTTATCTTTTCTGCTTTAGGAAGTTTTCTTTTTGCACAAAGTAATTTTACAGTATTCAATAACGGCGGACAGCAATTTTATGTAATTCTTAATGGAATCAAACAGAATTCTGTACCACAAACGAATGTTTCAATTTCTGGTGTTAAAAATGGTGGTTACTCTGTGAAATTGATTTTTGCAGATGGTAAAACAGCTGATATTGATAAAAACTTCATGATTGACTCACCGACGGACATAACAACGAAAGTGAGCTTCAAAAAAGGAAAAGGGAAACTTCAATTGGTTAGCATGGTTCCAACATCAGGTACAATGAGTTCTGGTGCTGTTATTTATCGCGAGAATAATAACGTGATTTATTCTGATGCACCTGTGGTTAATGTTCAAACGCCGCCAACAACTACAACAGTTACAACGAATCAAATTGTTCCATCTAACGTTAATGGAAATGTGCAGATAAACGGAACGCAGACTCAAACGCAGACTCAAACCCAAACAAACGTGAACACTTCCAATCAAACTATGAATGGAAACGTAAACATGAACGTTGGAATTAATGGAAACGTTGGTGTAAATGGTACAACTTCAACAAACGGGCAAAACGGAAACGTTAATATGAACACCAATGTCACAACAAACGGCATGAATGTTTCTGTAAACGATCCTATGGTTGGTGAAAATATCAATGTGAATGTCGGAATCACTACAAACGGTACAACGATGACAGTTACTGATCCAATGATGAATGGAAATGTAAACATGAATGTGAACATGAACGGGATGCCGATTTCAAATTCTACTTCAACAGTAACAACAACTTCAACTCAAACAATAAATGGTCAAACGACTTATCAATCTGGAAGTACAACTACTCAAAGTAATGCAGGAAATGTAACTGTTACGAGCACGGGAAATCCAACAATGAATGGAAATGTAAACATGAATCCAAATCCAAATGGAAACGTTACTATTTCAACTTCTGGAAATGCAAACCAAAATAGCAATACAAGTTCCAACAGCAATGTAAATACAACTCAAAACACGAATATTAATTCAACAAATAGCAATTTTATCAATTGTACAAGAATGTTGCTTAATACGGATGAATTTATTGCTGACCTTAAAACGCAAACATTTGAAGATGATCGCGTAGAAATTATTTACAAAGATTTGACAAAAACATGTGTTACAGCTGTTCAAGTTTATAAGATTTTGGAAACGATAACCTTTGAAGCGACTAAATATGAAGTTGCACAATTTTTATATTTCAGAACGAGTGACAGACAAGTTTTAGACAAAGGAATGTTGCCATTATTTACTTTCGATAGTACAAAAATGGACTGGAGAGAATTTGTTCGTAAGAATCAATAATTGCAAGATTTTACTTTTAAAAGTCGTTTTATTCGAAAATCAGAACCTAGAATTATATTCAAAGTTATCATTGATGACAAAATTGAAATCCATTTAATTCGTTAGATGGATTTTTTTATGATAAGATTTTTATGTTAAGGAAGCAGTATTAGACCGTTTCAAAAGTCGATAATTTAAGCTTTCTAAAAATTTAAATCAGGAGTTTACCCTTGTAAATGAGGATTCTAAATTTTTTTTGAGTAACGACAAGTAGCGAGTTGTGCAACGGTCTTATTTAATTCGTTAGATAGATTTTTTATGATAAGATTTTTGATGTTATGCAAGCAGTATTGCTTTCTTGTACGATTAGCGTAAAACATTGACATGTCCTGTCATAAGTTGTTCTATTTCCCGATTAGGTTTATAGATTAATTTCCAAATATAGGTTCCGTCTTGAACTTTTTTACCCTTGTATTTCCCGTCCCATCTGAAATTCATATCCTCAGTGTAATAAACAGATTGTCCCCAGCGGTTAAAAACTTCAAGTTTTATCCAAGCAACTCCAACAAAACTACCTAAGAAAAAGTTATTGTATCTATCACCATCAGGAATGAATGTATTTGGTATATAGATGTAAAGTTCTTCTTTTATTATAATTTGTTTTGTGATTGTGTCTTTGCATCCCTTTGCATCCTCAGCAATCAAAGTAATGTAGTAAACACCAGCTGTATCAAAAGTGTGGTTTGCATGCATTTCTGCGGATGAACCCCCATCACTAAAAAGCCATTGGTATTCAACTGCATTAACGGAAGTATTTTGAAACGAAATCGGTAAATCTTCAGTTAAAGTTTGACTTAAAATATTGAAATCAGCGCGTGGTCGAACTACAGTTACAGGTGCAAAACCTGAAATAGTAAATGTATTACAGCCATCTGAAACTTTCACTTCATAAAAACCAGTAGTATAAGGTCGAACCCAAGTTGCTGTTGTGGTTGCTCCATTATGTGACCATAAATAAGTGTAGTTTCCAACTCCACCAGAGGCTGTTGCGTAAACCATTGCGCTATCTCCAGGGCAAATTTCTATTGGTGGATTAACAGTAACAACCAGCGGAGGAGCAGTAATTGTGTAAAGTATGGTGTCCGAGATAGTAGCTCCGCAATTATCACTTACGGTAAGGAAATAGGAACTTGTTGTCTCAGGAGTTACTGTTAATGAACTCGTTGAACTCAAAAGTGCACCTGCTGCATTTCGCCAGCTATAGGTGTAAATTCCTGTTCCACCAGAAACAGATGCGGTAAATACATGTTGAATAAAAGGACAAATTTCAGTTACATTAGGAATTGGTGCTAAAACAAGCGGAGTGTAAACGGGAACTTGAACAAAAACTGTATCAAACGCTTCAGTACCAATACAAACATCGTTTACAACAATTGAGTAAGTTCCAGATGCGTTTGGAGCAATGCTAATACTTGATGAGGTTTCTCCTGTGCTCCATAAATAGGAATAGGGGCTAATTCCCCCTGTAACCGTGGCGTTTAATTGAATGTTTTCACCAGGACAAGAAACGGAAGGGTCTGGAATGTTAACTTGAAGATCTACAATGTCTTGAATAAATAAATTCACTTCAAGTGGAGTAATATTTCCACAAGGGTCGGATATTTGAAAGATAAGTTTTATAGTTTCTAATCCTTCAGGAATATTATCTAAAAGTGCATCAATTGTATAAGAGATAGTTGCTTGACCAGGATTGAAAGTTACAGAACTTGGGAAATTGGTGTAATCAACACCATTTGTTGCTGATCCTGAGATTAATACTGGAATAGTCAATGAATTCTGTAAATTTGCTTCTCTAGTTAAGTCAACAGTTGCTGTAACACATCCTTCAGCCAACCAATTGGGGTTTGAAAAATATTGTGGAGTAACAGTATGTGAAACACTTATTGGCGTTTCAGAAGATAAACTATTAGCTTCAAGGAAAATACCTGAATCCCATTGCCCATCACCAACATCTGCAACTGCAATGACTAAGTGATAAGTCTGCCCACATTGAACACGAGAAACTGCTTCAAGTACGTCTGTGAAACCGTCGTATTGAATGTAAAAAGGATTATTGTTGTATGGCGCACTGTTTCCATCCCCATTAAAATTGTAAAACTGAGAATTTGTGATTGTATTCACGTTATTAATGGAGACGATACTACCATTTGTTGGGAGTCGCGCAATATTTTGCATTCCCACAATTCCTGGACCAGAAATAAAGAATCCAAAAACGTCGTTATAACTTGAATTGTTTGGTGGCGCAAATTCTGGATATTCGTCTGAACCAAACACATATTTGAAACGAACAGTATCAGAAAAAGGAATAAAATCAAATTCTAAAATTGCAGCATTAAATGTTCCTGTTCCTCCAATTAGATTAGATAAAATCGAAGAACCTCCTGTGCCATTATCCATTCCACAACCAGCTTGATTATTTGGACCTTGTGGACCACTACCGTTATTGATTACAGTTCCTGTGGTTAAAACTATTCCTTGATCTATTCCTAGATTGGTGTTTGTGCCTGAAAAAGAGGCGATTGCAGAAGGGCTTCCATTATACATTATATTGGAAACGATCACTCCTTGCCCTAATAAAACATTTTCAACCAAGGCTTGAGGGCTTTGTCCTGTGCTTGTTGTAAGCTGAGACAGAGCGGGAGAGGCAAAAGCGAGCCCTAAAAGGATTAATATTTTGGTTATACAGTTTTTCACAATTCCTTTTAGGTAAACGGATAAATTCAGAAAACGTTGTGATTTTATGGAAAATTAAGGATTTTTTGTGAAATAAAAAAAGACTGCCCTTTTGAGACAGTCTTTCAAACGAATTTTAACTTATTATTTTTTGATAAATATGGGTTTGATTGTGTTCCAAACAACTATTGGAAAGAAGTGCATTGGAATAGCAAAACCATAAATTAGATAGTAGTAACTTTCATCATCGCTATCAGGTAAGGTTGCTTTAAAAACACCTAGAATACTAGCAAAACTGATGAATGCAAACAAAAATCCAAAAATAATATCGCCGATTTTTGGTAAAAATTTTACGAAAAGTGCGTGACCTACAGATGCTAAAATACAACCAACAAAACACGCAATAATAATGGCGCTTGTAGGAATAAAACTACTGTAATCAACAACGGTTAAGTCTTGATAAACTGCCCCGTAAAGAAAAGCGCCTAAACCTGATAAAGCTCCAGAAATGAGTGCTAATAAAGTGTATTTTACTATCATTGTTTTTTATTTTAATGTTGCTGGAATTGTTGCAACGATTTTTAAAGTTTCTGCAACGTCGTTTCCTTTTTTACCTACTCCGAAATCGGTTCTATCTACACTGAATTTAGCCACGAAAGTTCCTTTAGATCCTTTTTTACTAAAAGTAAATGGTATTGTAAAGTCTTTTTTCACTCCGTGAATTTCTAATTTACCTACTGCTTTGTAGCCAGCATCTGTTTTTTCTATTTTAGAAGAAATAAACTCAATGTTTGGATATTTAGCAGCATCAAACCATTCTTCTCCTTTGGCGTGCTTATTTTGGATTCCGTTTCCAGTACTAATCGACTCAACTTTAATTTTTAAGTCAAATTTTGAACTTGAAAGTTTAGTCGCATCAAAAATAATACTTCCAGACATTTCTTTAAAAACGCCACTAACATCCTTATTTGAAAAAGCAATATTGTGATCTTCTGAAATCTTCCAATTTTGTGCTTGTGTTTGACCTACTGAAAATAGGAACAAAAACGCAGCTATTATTTTTAACACTTTCATCTTTCGAGGTTTTTTATTAGTTTTTAACTACTTCTAAATCAGCATTTAAATATACTTCGTCAGCTACAACTGAATTCGGCATTGATGTTCCAACTCCGTATTCAGATCTTTTAACCAAACCTGTAATTTTTAAACCCGCTAAGTCATTACCAGCTTTGTTTTTTGTTGTACCAGAATGAATTCCTGCTAAAACAACTGTTTTTGTAACACCGTGCATTGTGAAGTTACCTGTGATAACATATTTGTTTCCTTTTGCTTTTTTCACAGATGTACTTTTGAACGTAATTGTTGGGTATTTATCAACTTCAAAGAAATCAGCAGAACGTAAATGGTCATCACGCATTGATAAATAAGTATTGATTGTTTTTGCTTCAGCTGTTAATTCGATTGTTGCACCAGAAAAATCTGCATTTGGAGTTGTGATTTTCACATCAAATTTGTCAAACTGTCCAACTGTTTCAGAAACACCCATGTGTTTAACTGTGAAACCTAAACGAGAGTGACCTGCATCCAAAGACCAACTTCCAGCTTCTAATACTACGAATGAAACTAATGCAAACGCAACTGATAAAGAGATAAATAATTTTTTCATGTTTTTTTATTTTTTTAAGTTAAACATTTATTGAGGTACAAAGTTCAGCATTTCACTTATTACTATTAGTTAACGTAGGTTAAGACATGCTAATTTCTGATTTTGAAGCTGATTTTCTAACAAATGTTAAATGATGTGTGCGCAATGTAATGATTGAACTAATGCCACGTTATTAATTGAAAAGACATCCAATTTTGGAATCTTTGTTCATAATTAAGTAGTTTAGGTTGGTTGAAAGAGGAGTGAAAGCTCCTCTTTTTTTGTGTTCTAAATCAAAACTCTTTTCAATTTTATCCGTTTGAATTAGCAAATGAAAAAAAACTGTGTATTAATTGGCTGTGGTTGGTTGGGGCAACCTTTAGGAGTTGAAATAACAAAACTTGGGTTTTCTGTTTATGGAGGAACAAGAAATTCAGAAAAAATCATTGAACTTAATCGTTTAGGATTTAATGGATTTAAAATTGATTTTCACGAACAAAATGTTTCCTTGGATTTAAGTTCTGAAATTCTTGAAACCACTTCATTACTTATTTTCACAATTCCACCGACTGGATTTTCTGATTATGGTCAAAGTCTTTTGTCAATTGCAAAATTATTCCCAAAAGAAACCCAATTAATTTTTACAAGTTCAACAAGTGTTTACAAGGAGGTGAATGAAATTGTGGATGAAAATTCAGCTTTGGACGAACATCATTCGGTAACTAAAGCAGAAATTTTACTACAAAATAACTTTAAAGAGCGCTTGACCATCTTGCGCTTGGCAGGTTTGATTGGAGAAAATCGTCATCCAGTAAAATACTTTTTAAATAAACCAGCTATTCCAAATGGTTTAGCTCCAGTAAATTTGATTCAGTTAAAAGATGTGATTCAAGCTTTTTTGACTGTAATTCAAGCGAAAAAAGTCAACAAAGTTTACAACATTTGCACAGCTGAACATCCGACTAAAATGCACTATTACAATGAAATCGCCAAGCAAAAATTTGGAGTTCAACTTTCTTTTCTAGTCGAAGGCAATGGAAAAATCATTGATGGCTCAAAAATTGTTAAAGAATCAGATTTTCAATACAATACCTCTATTTTTGCGGTTTAAAGAAAATCAGTAAACACAACATTTGAATTACCTTTACGTCTTTTACCTACGATGAAATATTTATGCTTCCTTTTATTGTTTTTGTTGAGTTTTCAGTCGAAGGCTTCACATATCATTGGAGGTGATATTTATTACGATTATTTAGGTAACAATCAGTATCGTTTTTTTATCACACTTTACCGAGATTGTAATTCAAATGGTGCGGATTACGACAGTCCTCTTGCTCTTGCAATTTACCGTGCGAATGGACAATTATTTCAAAATATAGATGTTCCTTTTCCGGGTAGTGTGGTTTTGCCTGTTTTATTTAATAATCCATGTGCAACACCTCCAGGAAATATGTGTGTTCAGCGAGCAATTTACACAACGGTTGTGACTTTGCCTCCAACCCAAGGTGGATATGACGTTTCGTATCAACGATGTTGTCGCGGGCCAAATGTCACCAATCTTATCAATCCTGATGATACAGGTTTAACACTAACGACACACGTTCCGGGTTCAGAAACTGGTTTTACGAATAATGGAAGTCCACGTTTTACCAATTATCCTCCTATACTTTTGTGTAATAACGATCAATTGGTTTTTAATCACGTGGCAACTGACCCCGATAACGATCAATTGGTTTATTCATTGGTTACACCTTATTCTGGAGCAAGTTCTGCATCACCTTTACCAGCTCAAACGCCTGCCCCGCCATATTATCCCGTGCAATGGTCAGGACCTTTTAATGCAACTCAACCTTTGGGTCCAAATTCATCAACGGTTATCAATCCCTCAACTGGTGTTTTAACTGTCAATCCAAATATGATTGGACTTTTTGTAGTGGGAATTCGCGTTCAAGAATTTAGAAATGGAGTATTAGTAGGTGAAACTGTTCGCGACTTTTTGTTCAGGGTTTTTGACTGTAATATTGTAATGCAAGCAATTCTACCAACACAACAACAGCTTCCAACTTTTGTTTCTTTCTGTCAAGGTCTTACAGTTGATTTTGTGAATAATTCTTACGGTGGTTCAAATTACAGTTGGGATTTTGGTGTTCCAAATCAAACTACGGATGTTAGTTCTGTTTTTGCGCCCTCGTTCACTTATCCATCGCCGGGAACTTACACTGCTCGTTTAATTGTCAATGAAGGTTGGGCCTGTACAGATACAGCATATATGACAGTTACGGTAAATAATCCTTTTTCGCTTTCTTGGACCTCACAAGATTCTTTGTGTATTCTCGGAAATTCGTTTGATTTTATTGCTCAAACAAGTAATCCTTCAGCTAATTTTTCGTGGGTTTTAGACACAGATGCATCGGTTCAAACTTCGACCAATTTAACGGTTCCCGATGTTACTTTTTCAACTGCTGGTTATCACGTTGTTACGCTAAATGGTGATGATGGCGATTGCGTCACAAGCTACACGGATTCGATTTACATATTTGATTTGCCAATCAGTTCAATTGGAGTGCCGCCGAGTGTTCAATGTTTGGGATACACCGTTCCGTTTGAGAATAATTCCATCAATGCTTACAATTATCTATGGGATTTTGGTGTTCAAGAATCAGCTCAAGATGTTAGTACCGATTTTGAACCAACTTACACTTATACAAATCCTGGAAATTATACAGTAAAATTAATTGCAAGCTCTTCTGCTGGCTGTAGCGACACTTCGACGGTTCAAGTTCAAATTAACGAACCTTTAACGCTTTCTTTTGTTCACAGCGATTCTCTTTGTATTTCAAATGGTGGTTATGATTTTGATGCAACAGTATCTGGTCCAGGCTCCACAGTTTATACATGGAATTTTGGTTCAAATGCTAATCCCTCAACTTCGAATCAATTAGATGTTTTTGGGGTTCAATACCTTAGACCGGGTCTTCATCCGGTAACACTTACCGGCGTTTTTGATGTTTGTACTTTAACAGTTACTTCAACAGTTTTCGTTTATGGGATTCCGCAAATTGATTTTCTTTTTGTGAATACCTTGCAATGTGCACCCTCGAACGCAACATTTATAAATCTAAGTCAAACAGATGCTCCAGCAAGTTATTTATGGGATTTTGGTGATGGTTCTACTTCAACGGCATTTCATCCAAATCACAGTTATACAAGCGTTGGAAATTACAGTGTAAGTCTTTCAATGACAACATTAGCGGGCTGTGTTGACACTTTGTTTTTAATGAAACAAGATTTGGTAACAGTGCATCCGAAACCAACAGCTGGATTTATGGTTACACCAAATGAAGTAGATATTTGTAATTCACGGGTTGAGTTTATTGACCAATCAATAGGTGCAAGCTCTTATTTCTACTTTTTTGATCGAAACAAGTATATTTCAACAAACCCAAACTTTTATCACAATTACACCACCTCAGGTTCTGATTATCCTATGCAAGTTGTGGAGAATCAATTCGGTTGTCGCGATAGCACGCGCAGAACTGTTTTTGTAGAACCATTTGTTTTTTACATTCCAAACACTTTTGTTCCAGACGATGATACAGTGAATGATATCTTCAAAGTTGTATCTTCTTTTGAAATAGAAGCGCTTGAACTCACTATTTATGATAAGTGGGGAGAACGAATTTTCTTCTCGGAAGACCTAAATTACGGTTGGGACGGTACTTACCAAGGAAAACAATGTCAAGACGACACCTACATTTACACTTTCAAATACAAAGGTTGTGACTCACCTTATGAATGGAAATTGGTAGAAGGATTTGTGAATTTGTTGCGGTAATTTTTCTTTTGAAATATTTTTAGAGTTTCTCCGCAGAGCTTAAATTGATTTTTTAATTTCCTCTACATCTTTATAATTTCTAACAATGAATTTTTGTTTTGCTTCCATTTTATCAAATAATTCTTGTTGTTTTTTAGACAATTCTTCATTGTGGAATTTACATTCAATCAGCATTTTAGATTCTGAGATGAAATCAAGTTCAATTGTGTTTTCGTAAATGTACATTAGGTTTAATTCTTTCAGTCTAAGAAACACATAGTTTTCAAAAACCGCACCCCAGTCGCGTTCGCCCGTATAGAAATTTCGAATACCTGTATCACAGCAATAAATTTTCTTTGGTGAAACGAGTTGTTCATTTAATTTTCCAGCACGTGTTACAGGATAAATAATAAATGTGTCGCAAAATAAATCAAAATAGCGTTTCGACGATTCCGTAGAAATACCTAGTACTTTAGCAATTTTGTTAATGCTCAATGTTTTACCACTTCTTTCCATCAATAATAAAAAGTAATCTTTCAGCACACTAATTTGTCGAATTCCATGAACTGCGGCAATATCTTTGTAAATGATATTATCCATTAATTCACGAATATAGGCATCGTCATTTGTGAGTACATATTCTGGGATTCCGCCTTTTGTGAGGTATTCTTTGAAGTATTTTTCATGCAAATGTGCGTCTGATTTCGTAATTTGAATGTCTTTAAAATCAAGGTATTCGAAGTAATTTAACGGAAGAACTTCAAATGTAATTGATCTTCCTGTCAGTAATCCATTTTGAGCCTTCAATAACGAAGCACTTGATGACGAGGCAATGATTTTAACATTTTCAGCATCGTATAAATTTTTTAGTTGTTGCTCATAATCAATGCAAAACGTGATTTCATCTAAAAACAAATAAATCTGCTCTTTAATACTTAATTCATTCATTGCTCGGAAGTATTCTACAATTTCGAGAATTGTTTTTCCGGACAATAAATAATCATCTAAACTGACATATAACATGTTTTTAGCAGGGACATTTCCTTTAAAAAGCAAGTGTTTAATGCTCAATTTCATAAGACTCGTTTTTCCGATGCGTCTTAATCCTTTTAAGAAAACAACTTGTTTGTTATTTAAATTTGGAAGCAATCTTGTTTTAAAATCTGTTCTTTCTTTTAAAGTCATTAATTTTTCAAAATCACCTTCCCACCAAGGATTGTAGCGATAGAGTTCCTTTTCCATTTTGATTAAAGATTCATTTTAAGAACAAAAATAGCAAAACCATTTGTTTGTGGCAAATGAAAAATATAAAAATCGTTTGTTTATAGCAAATGCTTTTAGATAATAGCATTTGTTTTTAGCAAACATTATTCATTAATGTTCGAAAAAATTGCAATAGAAAAACAATTTAGGAAAATAGAAAATGTCAGAACTACGATTTCTTTCTCAGCACAAAATTTTGTCCGAGGTACACTTTTCGAACTTGTTCATCTGCTGCCAATTCTTCAGCAGTTCCAGATTTAAGAATGCTTCCTTCAAATAAAAGGTAAGCTCTATCAGTGATTGACAGTGTTTCTTGAACGTTGTGGTCGGTGATGAGAATTCCGATGTTGCGTTTTTTTAATTCTGAAACAATACTTTGTATGTCCTCTACTGCGATTGGGTCAACACCGGCAAAAGGCTCATCAAGTAAAACGAATTTTGGGTCAGT
Source organism: Flavobacteriales bacterium (assembly GCA_018883325.1). Lineage (GTDB taxonomy): Bacteria > Bacteroidota > Bacteroidia > Flavobacteriales_D > Crocinitomicaceae > UBA952. The sequence goes on from VEQH01000012.1 coordinate 57,811, forward strand.
TGCCAATGCACGAGCAATTTCCGTACGACGTTTTTCTCCGCCAGAAAGGCGATTACCAAGGTTTTTACGAACGTGAGTCAAGTGAAATTCGCTCAAAAGTGTTTCGAGTTTTTCTTCTCGCTCTTTTTTGTTCAAGTCAGTCATTTCCAAAATCGCCATGATATTGTCTTCAACGCTCAATTTCCTGAAGACAGAAACTTCTTGTGGCAAATATCCAATTCCAAGTTGTGCCCGTTTATACATTGGATAATTTGTAATTTCTTGCTCACCCAAGAATACTTTTCCTTCATCTGGACGAACTAAACCAACAATCATGTAGAAAGAAGTTGTTTTTCCTGCACCATTCGGACCAAGTAAACCCACGATTTCACCTTGATTTACTTCCACAGAAACACCATCAACAACATTTCTGCCTTTATACGTTTTACGAATATTTGTGGTGTACAACTTCATGCGGTGAAATTACTAAAAATTAAAGACCAACTTAGCCCTGATTCCTAATGGGCTTACACTTGGATCAAGGTGAGTCATGCGCCAGACTAAATCAACACGACCAAATTTTAAAATATTTTCAATTCCAATGCTTGTTTCCGCGTAAGGAATGTTATTGAATTTTTTCACGAAAGTTGGCATTAACATTTCAGTTTGGTGACGTTGGCTGACTTCTCCTAATACAAATTTACCTGTTGTTACTAATCGAAGCTTCAATTTCTTAATCAAAGGAAGTCGGTCAAAAAGTATTCCTCCCCATTGATTTTCAATGAAACCACTGACATATCTATCCGAAATCAGTTCTAAAAAGTTCAGTTTATTAAATGCACTTGACATCAAATAAAGCGATTGATTGCCCTCGTGAACTTTTAAGAATGGGTAAGCTGTTTTTCCGTTGATATAGCCTAGCGTAAAACCATAATACATTCTACCGAAGATACCTAATTGGCGATAGTGCTCAAATTGAAATTCAAATTTTTGATAGTTGTATTGACTTCCTAGAATTCCTTTAACGCCAACAATCGTTTGAAAAGATAGAATTGGGTTTGTGCAGGCAACATTCGTTCTGTCAAAATATCCTGAGAGAAATTCTTCATTTTTTGCCCAACGAATTCGCGCTGTAAATTCTGTTGTTTTAATGTTTGAAATGGAAAGGGTATCAAATCCTTGTATGCGTTGATAATTTGCTAATCCCAATGGCGTGAAGGATTTCCATTCTGCTCCTGTAAATAGAATAAAATCCTTTTTAATGTCTTTTTCAAGATTCAATCCTGCTTTCTTCACAAATGTAAGTTTGTCAAAAGGAGCAGTGCTCAATACGGTTGTAAATGTATTTCCCATGGAAAGTGCACTTGCAGATTGCCCGATTTGTTCAATGTCGTATGAATAAAATCCAGTCATCATCCCGCGTTTTTTGGGAGTAATATTGTAGCGGATTTTACCCATGTATTTGAATTTATCATCGCCAAATCCGTAGGCGACTTTTCCACCCAATTCAATTCTTTTGGAGAACTTATTCGAGGTTCTTAATGCCAAGCCCAAACGCAATTGTTCAACAGGATTGAAAGCTACGAGCGAGAAAGCACTACCTAATTCTACTTTGCCGAGCAAAACATAACCTGTACTTGCCAAGTATGCTAGATTTTTCATCGTTTTAAAGAAACGTGTGTGTTGCAAGGAATCAACCATTTCAATGATGTTTCCCTCTTGAACACTTAACTCAACATGGCGCATTTTGTTCCAATATTCGTCGCTTCGTATTTTTGCACTATCCAAAAATTCAACGGTGTTGTCGCTCTTATAAAAGTCTTCTTCGCGCTTTTGATTGATAGTAATATTTCTTCTACTGCTGTATTTTCTACCATAAAGCCCATATAATTTGGAGTTTTCTGTCACGCGAATGTCGGCGATTAATTTTTCTTCCACCATCATCCAAACTTCTTTTTCCACTTGCTCAAATTCTTGCTCAAAGTAGAAATCTGAGATATAATTCAAATTTGCTCCCGGAGAAATGGTTGCACTCATTTTTTTGATGGCATAAGTTGTGTCGTGAATCCACATTTCGCCTTCAAAGGTTAAATCGCCCGTTCTCTTCGGCGTAAATCGCAATTTGTAACACCAGTTTTTACCAATGAAAGTAGAATCTTCCAGGTAGAATTTGTAGTAATTTCTAGCATAAGGGGCAACGGGACTGATAAATGATTTATAAAACAAATCATAAATATTGTCATAGACATTGATGTCTAAATACATATCGCCTAAAAATTGATTCACTTGCAAGTTTTCAACTCCAGTTATACGTGTTGCTTTAACGACTTCTTTTTTGAGTTTAGGTTTATTCTTGAAATAGAAATCAGAGATGGATTCCGTTAGAATTACAGGTAAATACGTTTTCCCATCGTCAGTTGAATCCAAATAATCCATGATCACATCGAGGCGTTTTACAATTCCATTCTCTGTAAATTTGTCGCCAATATTGTTGAGGTCAAGTTGAATTTTATTGTACAATTCATACTCGTAAGCTTCGAGTTTTTCTTTGTTATTGATGGGTTTATTAGCAATTACAAGCTTATGTAAACGCGTTGAAGGAAGTTCATCTGGCGCTTTCACAACAACTTCTTCCAAATCGCTTGTGAGCACAAGTAGTTTAATTTCAAAATAATTTTCTTGGTCTTTTTTTACTTTTTTGGTCTGGGTTAAATAGCCTGTAAAAGAAAACATTACAGAATCAGTTGCATAATAGGTTTCTAAGAAAAAATTTCCAAGAGAATCTGAGATTGTTCCAATTTTAGAATTTTGAAAACGAACCTTTGCGAAAGGAAGCACTTCACCTGTAACGCCGTCTATTATTTTCCCCTTGACAATTGTTTGTTGGCTAATTCCAACAAAAGATAGTAGAGCAAAAAATAACAGAACTATACATCTCATTTTTAAGATTTATTTTCGTTTTGTTGGTTTTTTTCTACACGTTTTGCAACATATATTCCTACTTCATAAAGAATTAAAATTGGAATAGAAACGATTACTTGTGACAAAACATCAGGAGGCGTTATGATTGCAGATAATATTAAAATTGCAACGATTGCATGCTTTCTATATTTGATTAAAAATGCCGAATCGAATAATCCTATTTTAGTTAGGAAGTAGGAAACAACAGGTAGTAAGAAGAATAATCCCGTATAAAACACCGTTGAAATTACAGTACTCATGTAGGAATTTATAGTGAAGATGTTTTCAATTTTCGAGCTTATCGTAAAAGTTCCGAAAAACTGAATACTCAATGGTGCAACCACAAAATAACCAAAAGCTATTCCAAGGAAAAACAAGAAACTCACATAGAATACAATTCCTTTTGCCATTTTTTTCTCGTTGAATTTTAATCCAGGTTTAACAAATGCCCAGATTTGGTAGAAAATAAATGGAAAAGCAAGTACAACGCCACCCATAATACTTAGCATTAATGCATAAGAAAATTGACCTGAAACGGTCATACTCTGCATTTTAACAGGGATGTCATCAATACAAATTCCAAAAAATTTACACATTAATTTAAAAGTGATAAAATCTTTTTGAATCATTTTCAGAAAAATCTGATTCATGATTTTTTCTTGATAAAACCAAATGATTGTTCCAAAAATAATTACCGCAATCGCTGAGCGCACTAATCGCCATCTCAATTCCTCGAGATGTTGTAAAAAAGACATATTTGATTCTTCTGACATATCACAAAAGTAAACAATCTCAAGGATTTGAGAATCCTAATTTTCTTTGCTAAAAGTCCACGACCGACAATAATTGAAGAAATTTTAACTTTTTTCAGTTATTTGGAGATGAACGTAAATAGATTATGTTCACTCAATCTACCTTTGTTCCATAAATTAAACGACTATGGAAACGCAATTAGAAATTAAAGGATTAAGATTTAACGATTTTGACCAACAAGTGTGTGTAATGGCGAATGTTATAAAAGACAATCTTTCTTATTGGACTACACTTTTTGTGGATATGACATCTTTGAATCACATTTTGAACTTGCTACAAAAACAGAATCCAGAATCGAATTTGATGGATGAAATTGTTGCGAAAGAATACGTTGATTTCACAGAATACGAACTTTCTTTAGACCAACACCAAGCAATTTGTACTTGGGAAGAAGTAAAAGGAAAAGCAAAAGAAATCAGACAAATAAGAGCTTGATTCTTCGTTTCAAAATATAATCTATTGTAGGATTGGAAAGCTCAATTGAGTATTTAAGCTCTTTTTTAATCAACTCATTATTGTTTTTACAACCTTATTTACCTTAAAATTAACAATTTCGATAACGATATTTTCTCATCAATTTTGCTTTTCAAGCAAAAAAACCGAATTGTTTCCTATAAATTCTAACTATTTAAAATGCACTTTTAATAGTGTAAGACCGTTTCAAAAGTCGATAATTTAGGCTTTCTAAAAATTTAAACCCGGAGTTTACCCTTGTAAATGAGGATTTTAAATTTTTAGAGTAACGACAAGTAGCGAGTTTTGCAACGGTCTTCGCGTTATATTCATTCTATTGTTGATTAATACTTACTTAAGGTAGGTTTGACCCTTTGCTTTTTAGTAATTTTGTCTGTTATTTGAATAAATATGCACGTAAAAATTACAAATAAATCAAAGCATCCACTTCCTCAATATGAAACCAATGGTGCTTCTGGAATGGATGTTCGGGCAAATATTTCTGAACCAATAAACATCGAACCACTCGGTAGAGCTTTGATTAAAACAGGTTTATTTCTTGAAATGGAAATTGGCTTGGAATGTCAAGTGCGACCAAGAAGTGGAATGGCGCTCAAAAAAGGAATTACTGTTTTGAATACGCCCGGAACTGTTGATGCAGATTATCGTGGCGAAGTAGGAGTGATTTTAGTCAATTTATCCAATGAAACAGTTACAATTGAAGATGGCGAGCGCGTTGCTCAACTTGTATTTTGTAAAGTAGAACAAGTGCAATTGCTAGAAGTAGAAACACTGAATGATTCCTCTAGAGGAGCACGTGGTTTCGGAAGCACAGGAGTAAACTAATAACAAAGAACTAATAAACTTAAAAAACTTTAAAAATGAATGTAATCGTACCTATGGCTGGACGCGGAAGCAGATTGCGCCCACACACTTTAACAGTTCCAAAACCGCTTGTTCCAGTAGGAGGGAAGCCAATTGTTCATCGATTGGTGGAAGATATCGCGGCTGTTTGTGCTGAAAAAATTGAACAAATCGCTTTTGTTGTTGGTGATTTTGGTGCTGAAGTGGAAAAAGAATTATTAGAAGTGGCTGCAAGTCTTGGTGCTGTTGGTTCAATTCATTATCAAAAACAACCACTTGGAACTGCGCACGCTGTATTGTGTGCTGCAGAAAAATTAGATGGCCCTGTTGTTGTTGCTTTTGCAGATACTTTGTTTAAAGCTGATTTCAAAATTTCAAAAGAAGACGAAGGAATTTTATGGGTGAAACAAATTGAAGATCCAAGCGCGTTTGGCGTAATCAAAATGAATGACAAAGGTGAAATTATCGACTTCGTTGAAAAACCGAAAGACTTCGTTTCTGATTTGGCAATGATTGGAATTTATTATTTCAAGGATGGGGCTCGTTTACACAAAGAACTGCAATATTTAATTGATAATGCTGTTATAAAAAGTGGTGAATATCAATTGCCTGACGCTTTAAGAAGAATGACAGAATCTGGCTACGTTTTTAAACCAGGAGAAGTGAGTGAATGGTTGGATTGTGGGAATAAAGAAGTAACCGTTCACACCAATCAACGTGTATTAGAATACGATTTAGCGAAAGGAATTGAAATGATTCATCCATCAGCAAAAATTGTAAACAGTACAATTATCCCACCTTGTTACATTGGTGAAGGCGCTGTTGTTGAAAATTCAGTTGTAGGTCCACACGTTTCAATCGGCAAAGGAACTCATATAGCTTCAAGTGTTATTAAAAACACAAATATTCAGTTAGATAGTCAAATAGAAAATGTGGTTATTGCTAATTCAATGATTGGTTCGAAAGTTGTTTACAAAGCCTCAGTTCAAGATTTAAGTATTGGTGACTTTAGCACATTAAATGCATAAAAAAATAGTTTTTATCGTCGGCCTCTTGGCATTAACTGCTTGTAAATCATCGAAAGAGACTTTGCAAAGTGTTCACTCGCCTGAATACATCAAAGCATTTCACGAAGGTGTACGTTTGAAAATTAACGGTGATTTGGACGCCGCGATTGATAAATTCAAATTTTGTGCACTAAAAGATCCAAAGGACGATGGCGTTCAATTTGGATTAGCGCAATTGTACTTGATGAAAGACGATGTAACTAATGCTTCTATTCACACGAAAAAAGCAGTTGAATTAGATCCGGAAAATATTCATTATCAGTCGGAACTTGCTTTTATGTATGAAGAATTGAAGCAATACGAAGCCGCAGCATTAGCTTTTGAGAAATTATCTAAAAAACAAGTTCAAAATCTTGAATTTTACCTTGGTGCAGCAGAAAATTGGGCGCGAGCAAACAAAGTTTCTAAAGCAATCGAGGTACTGAACACAATGGAAAAATATATTGGCTCAAGTCCAGAAATTGCCATTCAAAAATTTAGATTATTCTCCATTGCGAAAGACGAAAAAAATGCTTTGCAAACCTTGTTAGATGCACATCAAAAATATCCTGATGATGCAACCATTATTGCCAATTTGGTGGATGTTTATATGCAACAGAAAAAGTATGCAGAAGGAATGCGATTTTTGAATGCTTTAGTAACTGTTGACCCTTCTAACGGTTTGGCTTTAATGATGTTGGGTGAAATGCAAATGCAAACAGGCGAAGCATCAAAAGGACTCGCGAACCTAAAAACATCCATTAAGTCAGAAGGGCCGAATTTAGATCAAAGAATGACGATTTTAATTTCTTTGCTTCAAAATTTTCCGAAAGATCCTGATTTAAAAGAATTAGTAGATTTTATGGTTTTGAAGTATCCGAAAAGTGCGAAATCACATTCCATTAGAGGCGATTATTACTTTAAAAATGACCAATTAGAAACAGCCATTGAATCGTATAAAAGCGCGGTTGAAAATGATCCAAACTTGTATGAAATTTGGAATCAGATTTTACTTTTAGAATACCAAAACAAACTTTGGGATATTTTATTGACTGACAGTGAAAAATGCTTAACGCTTTATCCGCTTCAACCTTTACCTTATTTTACAGCTGGAATTGCATCCATTCAAAACAAAAATTATAGCCTCGCCGAAGAACGTTTGAAGGATGCCTTGAATTTGATTTTAAGTGACCCAACACTCGAGGCTGAAGTTCTCGGACAGTTAGGAGAAGCAAATTTTGCGATGGGAAAAATTGATGAAGGAAAATCCTACTATAAAAAAGCACTAGAAAAACAGCCGAAAAGTTTATTCCTGAAAAATAATTACGCTTATCGACTTTTACTTCAAAACAGTGAAATTGAAAAAGCAGAATCATTGATTGCCGAAGTTCTATCAGAAAAGCCAAACGACACTTGGTTTTTAACAACAAAAGCATATTTGTTATTTCGTAAAGCCAACTATTCGGAAGCTTTAGTTCTTTACGAAGAATCAAATAAAGCACTTCCCAACGACAAAATAATTCTCGATCAATTAGGAGATTGTTACTTCTTTTTGAAAGATAAAGACAAAGCTGTTGAATACTGGAACAAAGCTAAAATAGCAGGTTCTAGCAATCAATCTTTGGATAAAAAAATTCAATCTAAAACTTATTATGAACCGAAATTTTAGTTTCCTTTCACTACTTCTACTCTCAAGCTTGCTATTTTCCTGCGCCCGAAAGTTGACAGATGAGATTGTTGTTGCTGAGAAATTGCAAAAACGCAAGGAGAAAGAATTAGTCGCTGTTTTAGACAGTTTGGCATTGGTGAAACCTAAAACTTTCTATTCTAAATTAAGTGTAGATTTTAAAGATACAACAACGAATATTTCTTTTAAAACTTCATTGAAAATTGTAACCGATAGTGCAGTGAACGCTATTATCACCTATGCAAAGATTCCAATTGTGACCGCAATGATTACAACAGATTCAATAATTGTGGTTAACAAACGAGATAAATGTTTTGAACGCGAAACGCTTTCTTATATCAAAGACAAATTTGGAATTGATTTTACGTATCAAAATATTGAAGAGTTATTTTTAGGCAGACCTTTAGATTATAATGTTGATCAAAAGTATTTTGTAGTTCACGACCCTTATAATTACAGTATTTCCTCTCACAAAAAACGTGAAAGAAAACGCTTGGATCGCAAACCAAAAGAAGACATTGTTATCAATTATATTTTGTCTAAAGACGCCAAAGAGCTGAGCAAGACAACTATCACAAGCCCAAGTGATTCGACAGAAATAGTGGTGGATTACAATTCTCGAAATTTGGTTAACAACATAAATGTGCCGTATGAAGTGGCAATTAGAATCACAACTCCACGCAACGCAATGTATATCAAGCTTGAATACGAAAAAGTTGAGGTAGATGAGCCACAAGAATTATTAATCATTATTCCAGAAAAATATGAAAAGTGTAATTAGTTTTTTGCTGGTTTTTTGTAGTTCGATAATTGTTTTTGGACAGGGAACGAGTACGCAATTAAAACGCGAGCAACAGAAGTTAGAGAAGAAAATTGCAAACACAAAGAGTTTACTTAACAAAGTTAAATCTAACACTGAAGCTTCATTGAACGAATTGCGATTAATCGATAATCAGATTAAAAGCCGTGAAGCATTGGTGCGCATTTTCGATAATCAAGTGCGTGTGGCTGAAATTAAAATGATTGAGAAAAAACAAGAAATCAATCGTTTAAATAAACGTTTAGAAGATTTAAAGCGACAGTATAAGTCAATGATTATATACGCTTACAAACACCGAAATAATTACGGAAAAATAATGTTTATTCTTTCTGCCAACAATTACAATGAAGCATTAAAACGAAATCGTTATTTGAAAAAAGCGGCAGCGGTTCAATTGAAACAAAGAGCTTTAATCAAACAACACCAACAGTTGATTGATAAGGAAATAAAAAGCATTAGCCAAGAAAAAGAATCAAAAGTCTTGGCGATGGAAGAGAAGAAGAAGGAGCGTGAACAAATTGAAAAGGACAAGATAAACAAAGAGATTTCTTACGGAAAATTCAAGAAAGAAGAACAAAAATTATTTGATCAATTACAAGCCGACGAGCGTAAAAAACAAGAACTGAAACGTAAAATTGATTCGGCAATTAAAAATGAAATTGCAGCAGAAACAGAACGTCAGCGCAAAGAAGAAGAAAGAAAACGTAAAGCAGCTGAGGAAAAGAAACGCAAGGCAAACGAAGCTAAAAAAGGAGATAAGCCAAAAACAAATACACCACCTGTAAAGGAATCTGATCCATTTGTAGACGATGTTCCTGATAAGAAATCTGAATACGTGTATAAAGAATCACCTGAAGGAACTGCAATCGGAAGAAGCTTTGAAAGTAATAGAGGTCGCTTAGCTTGGCCAGTAGGAAACGGAAGTATCACTGAACGTTATGGTGTTAATGCGCATCCAACCTTGAAAGGCGTTACAACCAATAACAATGGAATCGATATTACTTGTTCAAAAGGTTCAACTGTTAGAGCTGTTTTTGAAGGTGAAGTTACAAGCGTATTTAGTATTACGGGCGCTGGAAAAGTAGTCATCATCAAACACGGTTCTTATCGTACGGTTTACAGTAATCTCCAGGAAACGTATGTGAAAATTGGCTCACAAGTTTCAACCAAACAATCGATTGGTGTGCTACAAGAAGCAGACGGCAACATTTCAATTTGTCACTTTGAAGTGCATTCAGTTGCAAGTGGGATTACAAAAAGCTTGAATCCTTCTCTTTGGATTGGAAGGTAATTTAAAGCGTCTCAACAGTTAAATTAACAGTACTATTTACGGTTTTCATCTAAGTATCTTACCATTATGGTTGAATTAAAAAAATCGAATGGAAAAGTTTGATTTTTTAGTGCCTTAATATTCAGTGTCTTAATCCTGTCCTTTATTTTTTAACAATTCATTTCTGCTTTTGGTCATTAGAAACTAGCATTAAATTGCTATTTTTGCACCCTAAAACTTCTCAAAACTCACAAACTTAACTACCTAAATTGAACAATTTGAATTAACAGTTTTTAAACACATTAATTTTCAAAATAGAGTTTAGTTATTTTTTAGTATGAATAGAAATAAGATTTTTTTAGATTCGTTTATTTTTACAGCAAGCTATTTAATTATATCTTTTTTATCACTACTAACCGACTAAATTTTTAAACAGGGGGTTTGACCACAGAGTTTCACCCCCTTTTTTCATATTTTTGATTTTCCACAACTAAAAATATGAGCAGTAAAAATACAGAAAAGAATTTAGTCG
>VEQH01000013.1 GCA_018883325.1 Flavobacteriales bacterium
TTCAAATTGGAGGAATTGTTTTAGCATTCTCTGTTGACCCGTTCATTTAAAAAGAATGTTTTTCACAACCACCGCCATAACCAACTTTGAGTAATAAGAAATTACCTTCAATTTTCGCTTCAAGGATTTCTATTGGATCAGAAAATGTTGTCACATCGCCTAATTTCGCTGTTATTTCAGTCATATTATCTGTTTTTTTATTCTTTTCAGTTGTTGTTTCCTTAGGAGTTTTACAAGCAAAAAGAATGGGAAGTGCTATGAAAAGTAAAATGTTTCTCATGATTAAAAGTTTGTTTAAAATTAGAAATTCTGTTCAAATTAGTTCTTTTTTTGATTAATTAGGAAGAATTTTAAGGGTAATTATTTTTTAAATACCTGAATTCTTTTCTCATTTCCAACGATCCAAATTTTGTCGTTAAGTTCAAATACGAAGTCAGATTCTGGGTTTAGAATGCGTTTGTTATTACGTTCAATTCCAACGACTAATCCATTTGTAAGTTCTCGAATACTTGATTCACGAATAGATTTACCGATAATTTTAGCGTCTTTACCAACGACCATAAACTGCAATGAAACTTCATTTTTAGGTGAGAGGATAGACAATTCTTTATCCGTAGATTCAAGGAAACTTTTAAAGTTGGAAAGTTGTTCGTCTGTACCAATAACCGAAATTACATCAAGCGGATAAAGTCGTTCATATCGGTTTGGAACAATAATAAAATTGTCGCCTCGTTCGATGGAAGCAATGTTTACTCCAAATACTTCTCTCAATCTTGCTTCCTCTAACGTTTTTCCAATAAATGGAGATTGTGGATTCAATACAAAATTGGATAAATGCGAATCCCAAGGAGTTAATTTTGATTGTTCTTCGTGCATCGAATTTTCACGTTCATTAAAATTTTGCATGAAACGATTTTCAATTCTAGCATAAAAAGCACGGATTTTTTTGTGAAGTAAGAATAAGAAAAACGAGGCGATAAGTACACCGATAAAGGCGATTTTGTAGGAATAAAACGTATCAAATAAAAATCCAATATAGATTAAAGATAAAACAACTCTGGAAATCATTAAGATTACTAACGGACCTCTGTGTCGTTTGTTCAACCATAAATTGGCGTATGCTTGAGGTTGTTTTCTACGAAATGCTAAGGCCCATAGGAAAGGAGAAATTAAGGCCAAGGTAATAATCGAAGTTAGCGCATTTTTGTAAGTATACGAACTCATTATAGGTGCTAAGTATTTGGTACATAGTAATATAATTGTAATTATTACTACGGAATTAACTAATATGTTCGTTAAGTTGAATTGAATGATTTTTTTCCAATCACTATCATCTTTAACCTCTTGTGCACCAACACTATAGTTTTCAAGTTTTTGAATCAATTTTGGAGATAATCTTCCTTCTAAAAAATGATACATTGGATCCGAAAAACGAATCATGAATGGGGTTGTGAATGCAGTTAAAACAGATACAGCAACCGCTATTGGATATAGGAATTCACTTGTAACTTTCAGTGATAAACCTAAGCCTGCAATGATGAATGAAAATTCTCCGATTTGAGATAAACTCATTCCAGTTTGAACGGAAACTTTTAATGGTTGACCTGAAATTAAAGCTCCAACTGCCACGAAAAATGGTTTTCCAATTAATAAGATAAAGGTTGCGATAAGAATTGGAAAAATGTATTTTAGAATCATTTCTGGAACAATCAGCATTCCCACCGAAACAAAAAAGATGGCTCCAAACAAGTTTTTTAATGGATTTAAAATATGTTCTATTTTTTCTGCTTTCGTTGTTTCAGCTAAAATTGACCCCATAATAAATGCCCCTAGTGCAGATGAAAAACCAGCTTTTGTTGCAAGGTAAACCATGAAAAAACATAGTGCTAAAGCAACAATTAGTAAGGATTCTTCATTTAAAAGCTTTTTGATTTTCTTTAAAAGAGTTGGAAGGAAAAATATTCCAGAAACAAACCAAAGTACAAGGAAGAAAACTAGTTTAACAATTGACATGAGCATTTCTGTTCCTTCAAATGTTTGACTGATTGAAACCGTTGAAAGAATTACCATGAGCACAACAGCAACCAAGTCTTCAATAACGAGAACACCCATTACAATTTCAGTAAATTTTTGGGTTTTAACATTGAGTTCATCAAAGGCTCGAATGATGATAGTTGTTGATGCAATCGAGAGAATTCCTCCCAAAAACAAACCATCCATATTGCTCCAACCGATTATTTTGGCAGCAAGAAATCCAACGAGCATTGTAAACCCAACACCCATAATTCCTGTTACACTAGCAATTCCGCCAACTTTGAGTAACTTTTTAAAGCTAAATTCCAATCCTAAACTGAAAAGTAAGAAGATTACGCCAATATCAGCCCAAGTTCTAATGCTTTCTAATTCCACAACAGTTGGGAATAATTTTAAATTTGGACCAACCAATAAACCAGCAATGATATATCCAAGTACAATTGGTTGCTTGAGTTTTTTAAACAGCAAACTAATGACTGCTGCGGAACAAAGTATTAATGTTAGGTCAGTAATTAAATTTGGAACATGCGACATTCAATAGTTTTTTTCAAAAAGGTGAGCATTTTTGACAGAAACTTTCTCAAGATGCAAATCCCGAAAATTTCAATTGTCATTTTCACAAAAATATCATTTTTAAGCTCTTTTTTGCTCGATTTATCCTTTTTTAACCTTCTTTATAAACGTTTTCAACCGAGAATTTTAATCTTGATTGAGGATTTATTTTTCGAAGAAATTCGAATTTTTAATGCTTAATTTCTCGCACTGAGCCTTTACACTGAGCTTGTCGAAGTGTGTCGAAGTGTTAATGTTTAATTGAGGCTTTTAAGTCGAAGAGAATCATAGTGAATCTTTACCCGTAGGAATTTTGAATTTTTAGTGTTGAATTTTTAATTGGGATCTTTATATCGAAGGAAAACTTTTTGAAATATTACCTGATGGATTTTTGGATTTTCAGGAAGAAATAGGTTACTTGAATTTTCGATATATTTGAAGGAGGATTAAACTGAGATTCATTAAATACTATTTAATGTCAGGGAGAATTCTTTGTGGGTAAGAAAAAGTATAGAATGATGAAAAAGTGTCTAACAGTACTATTTGCGATTTTTATTTTAAATGGATGTTTCATTGAAGATAAAAAAATTGTACCTGTTGATATTTGTTATAAGGGAATAAAATTAGGTGATAATTTAACCAGTGTAAAATCCAAATTTGATTTTCTTCAAGTAAATTATGAGGGAGGGCAAAATGAATATTTTTCAATTTCCAATTCTCAAATTAAGTTAGATGAAGGTTATTTAAACCCATCTGTTTTTTTAAAATTTAATGAAAATGATGAATTGATTCATTTCTATATATCATTTACTTATGATGGTTTAAAGAAGAATAATCAATTTGGAAGGAGAATATTTAATGAACTTATGAAACAAAATATTTTATGCCTTGAAGGAAAAAAAGTAAATGGAAAATATTATTTGAAACACGCCACAGTAAAAACAAGTTTTGAAAATGAGGGATTTCCAAGTTTTAAATTTGAAATTACATCAAATTAGAACGAATGAGCAATTGTTTAAATAGTCACAAAGCAATTAATGAAAACAAATAAAAAAACCTATGAATAAAACCTTAAAACAGTTAGAAAATATTTTTATGCTTCCGGTTTTATTTCTCTATGTCATAATTTTAATTTTTGGTTTTGGAATTTCTTTATTGTACGCTCCATATGGTTATGAATTCAACTCTACAGATTATATAAAGACTACGTTTCTTGCTGCACACATTTTTTTTATTATACTGTCAATAATAAAATGGAGATTTCAAAAATTGGTCTTGTCAATTAACTTATTTTTTTATTCTTGTATTATTATATATTTGATTTGGTTGTTAAAGGAAAATGATATCAACATATACATCTATTTCTTCATTACCTTATGGCTTATTCTTTTTTTATTTACAATCCAAAAAATAGGTTTTCTCACTAACAACCGTAAGGACTGAAATCTATTCTTCAATCCGAAATTCCATTACAAAATCGTTCATGAAGTAACCGTTACCAATGTCGAAATCTTTTTCTTCTTTGATTGTGAAGCCAATTTTGGAGTAAAAATCTTTTGCTTTATTGAATCGATTCACTTGTAATTCAATCGTTTTTTGCTTTGATTTAGTTGCGAAATCAATTGCAAATTGAATTAATTGAAACCCAAAACCTTTGCCGTGATAGGAGGGTAACACATAAATTTTATTGAGCTTCAGTACACCATTTTCAGGATAATTGGGTTGAATATCCAAAAATCCAATTGTTTCATTTTTGTCGTAAATTCCAAAATAATGATGTCCTTCTTGCAATTGTTGGGTCAACGATTCAATCGAGTACATCCAATTTAACATGTAATCCAACTGATCTTGGCTTAAAATTTCTTTGTAAGCAATCGGCCAAATTTTGTAAGCTAACTCTTGAACTAAATGTATTTCAGTAGCTGAAAGTGAACGAATTGATTGCATTACAATTTGATTATTTTTTCTTGATAAACTTTACCTGCATTTAAAAAACGAACGAAATAAATTCCTGCTTTTAAATCAGCAATTGAGAGACTCGCGTTTTGAATTTCTTTTTTGAAAGAATTCCCGTTTGCGTCTATCAAATCAACAGTATTCGGAATAAAATCTCCTTTGAAATAAACCATTGAAGTACTTGGATTGGGATAAATTTCTAGCTTTTTTTCTTGTTTTATCTCGTTTGTTCCAACTGTGACTAAAGCCAATTGTACAGCAGCATACGCATTGATTTTTCCAGCTCCCCAAATCGGACTTCCTTCTGCGGGAATTACTTGTGTGTAATTATCCTCGCGCGCAGTTTGCATGATTATGTCTTTTACTTGATTTGGCATCAAATAAGGATTTGCGTCTAAAATTAATGCGACAACGCCAGCAACCATTGGTGAAGCCATTGAAGTTCCTGAAAACTTAGCAAAATGATATGTTCTATTGTTAAAAGGGACAGAAGCAACTGAAGTGTAGGAACTATTTGTAAATGATGAAATCGATGAAACAATCGAAACGCCTGGTGCAGCAATATCTGGTTTCATTGCGCCATCATAGCGAGGACCAATGCTTGAAAATGAAGCTATTGCTCCGCCAATTAAACTTCCTCCAGAAGATGAATATTGAGGTGCGTAGGCTGCAACACTGATTACGTCGTCTGCACAAGATGGCTCGCTGATTCCATTCAAATTATCTCCAGCTGTTGTTCCTGCTCCTGCGCTTGCAAATGGCATTCCCCAATTGCCAACATCATTTGAAAGTTCAGTGACATTCCAAAAATGAACTGTTCCAGAATTTGCTTGAGATTTTAATAAAACTTTCAAAGCTGTGTTTGTGTTTTTTACACGCAAGCGCATTTGCGGACGTTGGTTCAAAGGATGAACAGCATCTGCTGAAATATTGTACCAAATTGTATCATTTCCAGTCACTAAGAAAGTGTCAATGTAAGTTGTAGTGGTGTTTGTGTTATAAAATGGACTTTCTACCAAAACAGCATTTGAACTGTTTGTAACAATTATTCCATTCTCAAAACTTTCACCAACTTCTCCCCAAGCGTGGATGCTTTGTCCCCACATATTTGCATTTGCTGAATACGAATAGAAATCAATTTTAGACTTTAATAAATTATTCGAAAAAGTCTTTTTAATATGAAAATTGACATTCCCGTTGTTTCCTCCAGAGTTCACGAATACAACTCCCAAATCTGAAAAAGCACTTATCGCTTGACTCAAGGTAGATGTTCCGTCCAATGTGCCAAAATGATACAAACCCCAACTCATATTGATTACCAAACGTTTACCATCAGCTGTTGCTTTGTCATACATCCATTGCCAAGCGTCTAAAACAGCAGCTTCGTCAACAAGAAAGGTTACAAAAAGAAACTTCGCTTCAAAAGCAACTCCTCTGTAAATTGTTCCTGCACCACTTCCTCCACAAATTCCAGCGACGTGCGTTCCATGTGTTCCATAAGAATAAATATTCGCAGTATCTGAGCCCGCAGCAAGTAGGGCAGAAGTAGTTGCATATTCTGTTCCATAGTTGAAATTTTGGGGATTAGGTCCACTTGTTTTAAACTGATCCCAAGCCGCAACAATGCGTGTTTGTGTTAAGGAAGTATCGTAAAACATGGGCGAAGTATAATCAAATCCCCAATCTGTGATTCCGATGTAAACGTCTTTTCCTGTATATCCTTCAGGTAAACCAATTCCCTGCTGAACACTGTCTGCACGCATATCTTTCACTCCTCGATCGTTCATTACTTGAAATTTATTGGATAAACTTAAATAATCAAAACCAGCTAAATCCTTCCATTTATTTAGTTGATTCAAAGGAATTCTAACACTTACAATTTTGTCAATTGGTTTTCCGATTAAGATTCCACTCGCACTTGCTGAACTTGCATTGAAGTTGGAATTGATTTTCCCAACAAAAGAGAGGTATTCAACTTTATTAATGGTGTTAATGGCATATTTACTTTTCCAAGTATTTGACTGATTTGACTTTAAATTTGATTGAATCGTTTGAAGTTCTGCTTTATCAGCGTTACTCATTTTTACTTGAGCAACAGCAATAAAAGTTGATACAAAAAAAAGGGCGCTGAGTAAATTACGCATATTTAGATTTTTAATTGAAGTGAAAAAATGAGCTTTTAAGAACCGAAAGGTAGAAATAAATATGATTTTTTTGAAATATCAATCTTCCAACAAGTCTGGTCTTCTTGCTTTTGTGCGTTCCAATGCTTTTTCTTCGCGCCATTTTTCAACTGCTTTTGTATTCCCAGAAAGTAAAACATCTGGAACTTTCCAACCATTAAATTCAGGAGGACGCGTATAAACTGGTGGCGACAATAAATTATCTTGAAAACTATCCGTTAGGGCAGAAGTTTCATCATTTAAAACACCAGGAATCAAACGAACAACAGCATCCACAACGACTGCAGCAGCTAATTCTCCGCCTGAAAGAACATAAGAACCGATTGAAATTTCTTTGGTGATGTAGTGTTCTCTAATTCGTTCGTCAACTCCTTTATAATGTCCACAAAGAATCATAATATTTTCCTTCAATGACAAATCGTTGCAATGTTTTTGCTCCAAAACTTCACCATCAGGTGTCATATAAATGATTTCGTCATAGGTTCGTTCGCCTTTTAATTTTTCAATCAACGCAGCGATTGGTTCAATACTCATAACCATTCCAGCACCACCACCGTATTGATAATCGTCCACATTTTTATGTTTATTGGTCGAGTAATCGCGAATGTTGTGAACATGAATTGAAACGTGTCCTTTATCTTGAGCACGTTGCATAATCGAAGCCGCAAAAGGACTTTCTAAAAGTTGGGGTAAAACAGTAAGAATATCAATACGCATCCAACAAAGTTATACCAAAAAGAAAATTAATTCCTAGATTATTTTCTTTATCCAATTAAAGTATTTGAAAGGAACATATTTAAACGGCAAATCGATCAAGGTTGAAGAATTTACAAATGCTTTTTCATTACTGAATGCCAAGAAGCTTTTATGTCCATGGTATCCGCCCATTCCGCTATTTCCAACTCCACCAAAAGGTAAGTGATGATTGGCAATGTGCATCAATCCATCGTTTACACAAGCTCCACCCGAACTCGTTTTAAATAAAACTTCATTTGCAATTTTTGAATTAGAATAAACATAAAGCGCCAAAGGTTTTTCATTTTTATTGACAAAATCAATGCTTTCTTGAATGTTTTTAAAAGTCAAAACGGGTAGGAGTGGACCAAAAATTTCTTCTTGCATTATTGGATAATCTTCTTTCACATTATCGATGATAGTTGGTGAAATAAATTTGTCAGCTTCGTCAATTTTCCCACCAAAACGAATTGTTCCATGCTGCATTAATTTCTTAAGTCTTTCTAATGCTTTATCGTTAACGATTCGCGGATAGAATTCACTTTTCTGACTATCTGCTCCAAACATTTTAACAAATTCCTCTTCAATTTTTGCGAGTAATTCATCTTTAACAGATTCATGAACCATCAAATAATCTGGTGCAATACAGGTTTGTCCCGCATTAATTGTTTTGGACCAAGCAATTCTTTTCGCCGCGATAGCAATGTTTGCACTTTCATCCACAATACATGGACTTTTACCGCCAAGTTCAAGAATTACCGGAGTCAAATGTTCAGCTGCAGCTCGCATCACGACTTTTCCAAGCATCGGACTTCCTGTGAAAAAGATGATGTCAAAACGTTTTTTTAAAAGCAATTCATTCTCTTCTTTTCCACCTTGAACAATTGCAACATATTTTTCATCAAATATTTCTTTGATCATTTTATCCATCAAAGCAGCAATTGAAGGCGTGTAGGGTGAAGGTTTGAGAACAGTTGTACATCCTGCGGAAATTGCACCAACTAACGGATTGAAAAGTAACTGGAAAGGATAATTCCAAGGTGCAATAATTAATGCAATTCCAAGTGGTTCGTATTGAATTCTACTTTTTGACGGAAGCAAATGAATGGGTGTTTGCACTTTTTTTAGTTGCGACCATTCTCTAATATTAGATAAATGATATTCAATCTCTTGATTCACAATACTAATCTCAGTTAAATAAGCTTCTTGCTCCGATTTTCTTAAATCAGCATGGAGCGCTTTGGTGATTTCTGCCTGATATTTTTGAATTACAGCTTTTAATTTCTTTAGTTGCGAAATTCTAAAGTCAATATTTTTAGTTTCATGGCTTGCAAAATAACTTCTTTGCTTTTCCAAAATTGAATTCAAACGGTTTTCAGTAAGATTTTCCACAGTTTTTTATTTTGGCACTAATTTAATTTAAAATCGCTGAAAAAGTTTAGAAAAATTCAGAGCCTATTTAAAATTCATTGAATCTCGTTATTGTGCTTGTTTTTGGTTGTTATTTGTTGGTTTTTTGGTTAGATGTCTCCTTTCAAATAGATCGGCAACGTTCAACTCCATTTTATTTGACAATTAATGTTTATTTTACTTAAAAGGCAAATAAAATACTGAAGAAGTTAGCGGTATTTTTTTTAGAAAACTGTTCCTAAAACAACAAATATGTTTTATATTTACAGCAAATATGTTGTAACCATGAAACAGACAGTAAAAAAAACAGTACCATTTGATACTAAAAAAAGTATTCAAAAAGCTTCTGAAAGAAAATTAACTGACAGAAAATGGACCTTGAGTTCAGATGGCAAAGTATATGTTTGGACTAACAAAATGGAACGGGTAGAAATCATCAGACAAGGTATCCCATATGGTTCTATAGAAGTGATTAGTAAAAGATTAAATAGACCGGTAAAATCAATGTTGACAATAGTTGGATTACCACAAACCACTTATAACAAGAAAAAAAGTGACCACTCTTTACTTGACAGTAGAGATAGCGAGTTAGTTTTATTAATCACCGAACTAATTGACTATGGTGTGGAAGTTTTCAATAATGAAAATGAAAAGTTTCAAAGATGGTTAAAAAAACCCAATCTTTCTCTTGGAGGAAACTCACCTGAAAATTTGCTAGATACAATCACAGGGATTGATGAAGTGAAATTTTGTCTAAATAGACTTGAATTTGGAAATCTAGCATAAATGATAGTATATAGAATTGAAAGAGAAAAACACTTAGAAACCACACTTCTAGGCATTGGTGCATCTTTGTCTAAGGGCTATAGATGGAATAGTTTTAACACGAGACTAGTGTACACAGCTGAAAGTAGAGCTTTAGCAACTCTAGAAGTGTCTGTACATTTAGATTTAAGCGAAGATTTACCTAATGATAGATATTATGTGGAAATTGATATTCCAGACAACATTACTATTCATGAAGTTAATATAGATGATTTGCCTGAAGATTGGGATTCCAAACCACCAACGATAATAACACAAACAATTGGTGATGATTTTATTAATTACAATGAAGCTGCAATTTTAAAAGTTCCAAGCAGCATTGTTCCACAAGAATTTAATTATTTAATCAATCCAAATCATAATGATTCTAGTAAAATCAAAGTAATTAATACTCATAAGATGAGTTTTGATCCAAGATTTAAACAATAAAATAAAACTACCGCCAACATAGTAGAACTAAACCACATTCGAGCATAGCGGACCTTCGGCTTTAGTCTATTGTTATTAGATACTTTCCTCAACCTCAATCAACTTTTTATTGGTTTTCAAAAATTAATGTCACTTTCACGACACTAAGTCACGCAAGAAAAGTGTGACTTTTTTGTTTTTGAATTTGTTTTTGAATTTCAAAATGGATTAATTCAATTATCGTAGTCTCCAAGTTGCTTAAAAACGTTTAATTTTAGCTGAAAATTAGTTTGAATTGAAGCTTGAAAAGGGTTTAATTGCGTTGCTGCTGCGCGGTTTAGACGAACTAATGTTATGGTCAAGGAAAAACAAACACAATGAAAAATAACAGAAACATAGTAATTAGAACTGCACGGACAACTGATATAGAAAATTTAAAAAACTTTTTCATTAAAGCTTATGCAGAACAAACAATTTTTCAAAACGACAAATTCCTTCTTTATTATTTCGATTCTCGCAATGATAAACTACCACCTCTAAGCTATTCTTTAATTGGAATAAATTCAGATAATGAAATTGTATCGCATTATGGAGGTCTTCATTATAAGCTAAAATTGAATAAAACAATCATTTCTGTGATTTGGGGTGTCAATGCATATACTTTGCCTGAATGGCGAGGTTGTGGGATAAACAGTAAAATCGTGAACTATATTCATGAAAATAATGAAGCAAACGCAGTAATTGGGATGCCTTTTGATGCCCCTTTCTTTTATAAAAAACTTGGGTATAACATATTCAATAAAGAAACTTTAAAAAGATTTGTTTACGGCCTAGATTCAAGGATTTTTGACATTGTCAATTTAATAGGTTCTGACTTGGAAAAAGCAGAGGAATTGCTTAAGGTCAAAAAAATAAGTAGTTCACATTTAAACTCTGAAAACATTATAGAATTAACGAAATATAATTTTGAAAACTTCAATTTTGATTTAGATGTTGATATAGTCGCAACAACCTTTAGAGATGTTAATTTTTTAAGTTGGCGTTTATTCAATAACCCTTACATCAATTACAAGGTTTATGGTTATTTAAAAACTAATAAAATTGTAAGCTATATAGCAATTCGAGAAGAAATTCTTGAACCTACAAATTATAAAGTAAGTCGAATTATAGACCTTTTTGGTGATAAAGTTGGAGTCATTAATTTACTAAATCACACTATAAACACCTCAAGAGCTAATGGCTCAATATATATCGATTTTTCAGTGTATGGTAATTTATACGAAAAAGAACTTTTATCAGCTGGGTTTGAAAAATTAGAAAACGAAGAGGTGACTTTACTGCCAATGGTCTCGTCACCAATCGAAAAACGTCCTAATCACGAATTTCTTGTAGTTCAAAGCAAGTTACATAATGATGAAATTCAAAATCTTTCATCTGAACAAGTATATTTTACAAGGATTGATGGTGATAGAGACAGAATTGCACGTATAACTCAATTAAAATTGTATCATGAGAAATAACAACACAAAAGTGTCTATAATAATGTACCACTATGTAAGAGACTTAAAACATAGTAGATACCCAGATATTAAAGGAATAGACATATCACTTTTTAGGGAGCAAATAATATATTTGAAAAAGCATTATCATTTTATAACAATGGAAATGCTAATTGATGCTATTGATAATAATACCACTTTACCAGAAAAATCTGTTTTATTAACTTTTGATGATGCTTATTCAGACCATTTCAATTACGTTTTTCCATTTTTAGACAAGCACAAAATCCAAGGTTCATTCTATCCACCAGTAAAAGCAATCACAGAGCACACTGTTTTGGATGTTAATAAAACTCATTTTATTCTTGCCGCTGAAAATGATAAATCAAAAATTATTTCTGAAATCAAAAATGAATTAAATGAGTTTAGAAAAAACTATAATCTTGAAAGTTTTGAATTTTATTATGAAAAGCTTGCTCAAGCTAATCGATTTGATGCAGCTGAAGTTATATTTATTAAAAGATTATTACAAGTTGAACTTGAAGAATCATTAAGAAAAGTTATAACAAACAATCTATTTGAAAAAATAGTAGGAATTGACGAAAATTCATTCAGTAGAGAATTATACATGGATGTTGAGCAAATGAAATGTATGAACAGGAACGGTATGCATATCGGGAGTCATGGTTATGACCATTACTGGTTAGGTTCCTTAGAACGAGCAGAACAAAAAATTGAAATTGAAAAGTCGCTTGAATTTTTAAATGAAATTGGTTGTAACAATAAACAGTGGACAATGTGCTATCCTTATGGCAATTACAACGATTCAACAATTGAATTGTTAACGGAATATAATTGCAAACTTGCAATGACAACAGAAGTTAATATTGCTGACATTCAGAAATATAATAAATATACTTTGCCAAGACTTGACACAAATGACATACCGAAAAATAGAGATGCAGCTACAAATGATTGGTACTTAAAATGTTGACAGTGAAATTAAGTAGAATCCAATAAAACCCAGTCCCTAATATCGCATGTAAAATAATTGACAGTCAGTGAGTTATCGATATTTTTTCGCACATACAAAAAGTACTTGTAATTTGACAGTTAAGTGCTTCTAACTGACAAACAAATATCTATTCATTCGTAAAAATGGAAGTTGGTGGCTTAGATAATGGTTAGTGTTTTTTAAAACTTGACAATAATATTATCATTGACATATACTGACGACAAGTAAAAAGGTTTTATCTTGCTTGACAACGGCTATATAATTTCGGAAACAAATTTTACACCACACGGAACTGGACTTGTAGGACTAAAAATATACGAAAACCTAAATGACTTAATAAACGCAAGTGGTAATGATTATTTTAAACTTACAGACAAGAATGCCAGTCACTAACATAGAAGAACTAAACCACAGTCGAGCATAGAGGAACTTCGACTTTAGTCTATTGTTATTAGAGACTTTCACCAACCCACATTCAACTTTTTATTGGTTTCAAAAATTAAAGTCACTTTCACGACACTTATCAGCTATTTCATTTCTTAGAGTAAAGAATTAAATTGAATACCCAAGAATATTCGATGAAACAGTTCAAATAATCATTTTTAATTGATAAATGAACATTTGCTTACAAGGATATTCCTTTTTTTACGTCATAAGTGTAATCAAATTATTTTACATCGTTTTATTAGTAAAATACTTAAATTCTGTTTGTTATGAGACAATTAAAAATTGCAAAACAAGTTACTAATCGTGAAACGGCATCGTTAGATAAATACCTCCAAGAAATTGGTCGAGTAGATTTGATTAGTGCAGATGAAGAAGTAGAATTAGCACGAAGAATTAAAAATGGTGATCGTGCAGCATTGGAAAGACTGACAAAAGCGAATTTACGTTTTGTTGTTTCAGTTTCTAAACAATACCAAAATCAGGGCTTGGCTTTGCCAGATTTAATCAATGAAGGAAATTTAGGCTTGATAAAGGCAGCAGAGCGTTTTGATGAAACAAGAGGTTTTAAGTTTATTTCTTATGCCGTTTGGTGGATTCGTCAATCTATTTTGCAAGCTTTGGCAGAACAAGCAAGAATTGTTCGTTTACCCTTGAATAAAATCGGAAATATCAACCGAATCAATAAGGCATTTTCTGAATTAGAACAAAAATTTGAACGTCCACCTTCTGCTGATGAATTGGCTGAGTTTTTAGATTGTACAGCCGAAGAGGTGAAACAATCGCTTTCACAAACAGGAAGACACGTTTCAATGGACGCACCACTGATTGACGGAGACGAATCTTCTTCAAGTATGTACGATGTTTTGACAACTGATTCTTTACCAAATCCAGATTCAGGTTTAGTTTTAGAATCTTTAAGACGCGATATTCGTACTTCTCTAAGAACATTGACAAGTAGAGAAAGTGAAGTTGTTTCAATGTTTTATGGACTTGATGGCAAAGTACCGATGTCGCTTGATGAAATAGGCACGAAGTTCGATTTAACAAGAGAAAGAGTGCGACAAATAAAAGAAAAAGCGATTCGTAGGTTGAAACACACGTCGAAAAATAGAAACTTAAAAACATATTTAGGATAAGTCAAAGTTGGTTGGCATTACCACCACCATAACCACCGTGTTGACCGACTTTGAATAGATTGAAAGAAAGGCTAGGGAATTAAATTTTCTAGCCTTTTTATTTGTAACCTGAGTTCGATTGTAAAATTGAAATTCAGATTAACATAAAAATCTGTTAGACAAGGCGTTTTCTCGAAGATTTAGCGGGCTAAATTGAGAGGAAACAACGAGGTATAACTGGTTTTTGTGTAAAGTGATAAAGTATTCCGCTGATAAACAACGATTTACTTCACAACACTTTATCGATTTATCCCGATACCACGGAGTAGCACCGAAGGTAAACCTTCAAAAGCATTGCTCGTAACTCATTGTTTCTGAGCGGTCTGAATCCAATTTTAATAATCGAACTCAGGTTTGTAAGTTGAGTGCTAATTTATTGACATAAAAAAAGATTTCTTCCAAATGAAATGAGAAATCTTATTAGATGCAATTTAAACTTTTACTGTTTTTTAAAGTGATATTAGAGATCGTACCTGTAAAAGTACTTTACTCTGAAAATCAAGAATTGAATCGAAGTGAGAACTATTTAATAAATATAAGCGAACAATTCTCGGCCTTGAATTTCATGGTTTTAGCTACTGAACTAAAACTGTTAATTTTTAAAATTTCTATAAGAACATTTTTAAAAAATTTCAGTTTCAGGAAGGAGTTAAAATTGTTAGCAACGAGTTGTAAATAGTTATAGAATAATAATTTGCGAACAAAATAGAAATTCATCCGCCGCGGCTTGATTTTTAGCTTCGCTGCTTCTTCGAGGTGATTCTTTTTGCTTGTACTGAGCTTGTCGAAGTATCAAGTAAAAGAATGGCAAAAAAACTTTTTAGCTTAAAGTATTATTTACAGCTAATGAATTTATATTACTGGTACAAAAGAGTATTCTAAAAAAAATCCCAACTTTAAAACCCAAAATTATCATACCCATTTTGGGTCAATTCTTGGTATTTTTCTTCGTTAAATTTGTAAAGTTCTGAAGGTTTGTGTGGAACGCCTTCTTGCTTTTCATTCAGATTAGTTAGAATATCGAGTTTCTGAACTTTACGTCTAAAATTTCGTTTGTCTAATTCTTTATCTAAAATGCTTTCATACAATTTATGCAATTGACTGAGCGTGAATTTTTCGGGTAAAAGGTTGAATCCAATCGGTTGAATTTTAATTTTTTCCTTCAATTTATTTCTTGCCGCTTGTAAAATATCGTAATGGTCAAAAGCTAAATCTTTAATTTCATCTGCAGGAATCCAAGCTGCATTTTTCGCAAATGAAGCAGCGTGTGGCATATAATCTTCCATTTTCACTAAGGAAAAATAGGCTACAGTAATTACTCTTGCCTCAGGCTCAGCACGTATAGATTTTAACCAAGCGCGGTCGGCTTCTTTGCAAATTCTGTTTGGGTCGCCAAAAGCACCAATTTGCTCAAGGTAAATATCTTTTAAACTCGTCAACTCTTCCAAAACACGATAAGCAGCTTGTTCGAGGTTTTCGTTATTGTAAATTAAGTTTCCCGGAAGCGCTAAACGAACATTTTCTGCTAGTTCATTTTCACCTCGATCGATAACCAAAACATTAAGCTTTTCTAGGTCAAAACCGAATATGACACAGTCAACTGATACATTAGGGTTTAACTCAGAAACATTTTTTTTTTGCATAATTTATACTTCTTTTGCGATAATACTTATATTTGAAAGTGTAAAAATGACACACAGACCATTAAATCAATATTAAATTTATGTATTTCATAGCAGAAAGTGGATCAACTAAATGCGACTGGATGTTAGTCGATGGCAAAAATAACCAAAGTTTTTGTTCAACGATGGGCTTCAACCCATATTTTCATTCATCCGATTTAATTGAAACTGAATTAGAAAAAGTTGAAAAGATTGCAGCTATTGCATCTGAAATTAAAGGAGTTTACTTTTATGGCGCAGGTTGTTCAAGTGAAGAACTGAATGCAAAAGTTGAAGAAGGGTTGAAACGAGTTTTTAAAAACGCCAAAATTATAGTCGATCACGATTTGCTTGCTTGTGCTTACGCAACCTACAGTGGCAAACCTCAGATTTCTTGTATTATCGGTACCGGTTCAAATTCTTGCTATTTTGACGGAGAAAAACTTTCAGAAGAAGTTCCTGCTTTGGGCTACATTCTTGGCGATGAAGGAAGTGGAAGTTATTTTGGTAAACAATTGATTGCTAATTTTTTATATCATCGTTTACCTACTGAAATCGAGCAAGATTTTATTGCAACTTATCATTATACCAAAGATGATTTAGTTGAAAACGTTTACATGAAACCGAATGCAAATGTGTTCATCGCTTCATTTATGCCATTTATTGGAAAACACAAAGACAATCCTTATTTCAAAGACATGGTTCGCGAAGGATTTAAAAAATTCATAGATGTTCATGTTACTTGCTATAAAAATTACAAAGATGTTGAAGTGAATTTTGTTGGTTCAATTTCTCAAATTTTTGAACAAGAACTTCACGAAGCTGCTGCGGTTTACGGTGTTACGATTGGTTCATTGATTAGAAGACCGGCAGAAGCACTTGTTGCTTACCATCTTAAATATATTTTAAACACAGAAATTGCATAATATGAAACATAAAAATCTACTTTTATTTGTTTTTCTAATTCTTATGAATTTCAAGGACATTGCTCAAAATGTGACTCCAGATTGGGCAAAGAATGCAACAATTTACGAAGTAAACATCCGTCAATTTACACCTGAAGGAACTTTCAAGGCGTTTGAAACACATTTGCCAAGATTGAAAAAAATGGGAGTTGACATTTTGTGGTTGATGCCAATTCATCCAATTGGGGTTGAAAATCGCAAAGGTGGCTTGGGAAGTTACTATGCAATTAGCGATTATAAAGCTGTTAATCCAGAATTTGGAACGCTTGATGATTTCAAAAAACTTGTAAAATCAGCACAGTCGCAAGGAATGAAAGTAATCATTGATTGGGTTGCAAATCATTCATCGCCAGATAATGTTTGGGTTAAACAAGGACATTTAGACTGGTACACATTGGATTCTTTAGGACGTATTCAACCAACAATTGGAACAGATTGGTACGATGTTGCAGATTTGAACTACGACAGTAAAGAAATGCGCAAGGAAATGATTTCTTCTATGAAATATTGGTTGACAGAAGCAAATATCGATGGTTTCCGTTGTGATGTTGCAAGCTGGGTTCCGATTGATTTTTGGATTGAAGCACGAAAAGAATTAGATGCTACAAAAAAAGTATTCATGCTTGCGGAAGCGGAAGAAGTGGAAATGCACAAAGCATTCGACATGACCTATGGTTGGAACCTTCACCACATAATGAATGATATTGCAAAAGGGAAAAAAGATGTAACGGCAGTTTACAATTATGCCAAAGACAACAAACATCCTAAATCGGCATACAGAATGAATTTCACTTCTAACCACGACGAAAATTCGTGGAACGGAACTGAAATGGAGCGAATGGGTGAAGCACGTTTCGCTTTTGCTGTTTTTGCGGCAACGTTTGAGGGAATGCCTTTAGTTTACAATGGACAAGAAACTTCATTAGACAGAAGATTGAAGTTTTTTGACAAAGACTCAATTGATTGGTTAAAAATGGATTTAGTTCCTTTTTACACTAAGTTATTACAGTTAAATCGTTCGAATAAAGCACTTTGGAATGGAGAAAATGGGGGAGAAGTGAAGTTTATTTCTGCTGCTGACGAAAAAAATGTTTTAGTTTTCTCAAGAGAAAAAGACGGTGACAAAGTTGTTGTGATGATAAATATGACTGGAAATGACCAAAAAGTAAAATTAAATAACACCTTACTTGCTGGAAAATACAAAGAATTGTTCTCGGGGAAGAAAGTCAAAATGAAAGCCGAAGTAGAAACTGAGATTGAAGCTTGGGGATATAGGGCTTATTATAAATGAAGAATTGAAAATTGAAAATTGAAAATTATCTCATTATTAAATTCATCTTTCCCTCATTCGCTCCTAATGTCCTAACATCCTAAAGTCTTAATGTCCTAAAATCCTAACATCCTAAAGTCCTCATATCTTAATGTCCTAACATCTATAAACATGCAAAACACTAAACCTAAATTATCCTTTTGGCAAATCTGGAACATGAGTTTTGGATTTTTGGGAATTCAAATGGGATTTGCGCTACAAAACGGAAACGCAAGTAGAATTCTTACAGATTTCGGTGCAAATGTTGAAAGTCTTTCATGGTTTTGGCTCGTTGCACCATTAACAGGTATGATCGTGCAACCAATTATTGGATATTGGAGTGATCGAACTTGGTCCAAAACACTAGGAAGAAGAAGACCTTATTTCTTGGCTGGAGCAATTTTAGCTTGTACAGCTTTGGTTCTACTTCCAAATGCAGATAAGTTTACGGGTGTATTTCCTGCGTTGCTTGTTGGTGCTGGTTTCTTGATGATGATGGATACATCTTTCAATATTTCTATGGAGCCTTTTCGTGCCTTGGTTGCGGATAATTTACCAGAAAGTCAAAGTACAAGAGGATTTTCAATTCAAACTGCTTTAATTGGAGTTGGTGCCGTTGTTGGTTCTTTTCTTCCATGGATTCTTGCCAATTGGTTCGGCGTTCCAAATAATTTGACAAATGTAAAAGTGCAGCCAAATGTGGTTTATTCTTTTTACATCGGAGCGGTTGTTTTTATGGCAGCAATTCTTTGGACAATTTTTAAAACAAAAGAATATTCTCCACAAGAACGCATCGAAATGGGGATTGTTGAAGCTGAAAAACCAAAAGAAAAATTCAAAATTCCAACTACAATGTGGAAACTTGGATTAATTCAATTTTTTTCTTGGTTTGGATTATTTTGTATGTGGGTTTACACAACAACAGCTTTAAGAGAACATACTTATGACTTGCCTTCTATCGATTCGTTAAAGGAAACATTGTCACAAAATCCGCATGATAAAATTGCTTTAGGACAATTAGCTTTAAGTGAAAACTTGGGAGATTGGGTTGGAATTTTATTCGGAATTTATAACGGAGTTTCAGCAATTTTTGCCTTGTTAATTCCAATGATTGCGACTAAAATTGGTAAATCTAGAACACACATGGTCTCTCTCGTTTTGGGTGGATTTGGACTGATTTTAATGTATTTTATGCCTGATAAAAACGCAATGATTTTACCGATGATATTCATTGGTGTTGCTTGGGCAAGTATTCTAGCAATGCCATATTCAATGTTATCAGGGGTGATTCCTGCGGATAAAATGGGTGTTTTTATGGGAATTTTTAATTTCTTCATCACCTTACCTCAAATTGTGAGCGCATTGTTCTCAGGGCCAATTGTAAAGCATCTTTTTGGAGGAAATGCAGCTTATGCACTTATGCTTGGTGGTGGCTTAATGATTTTAGCAGGAATATTGAATTTTACTATAAAAAATGAAAATTAAAGGATTATTATTTGACTTAGATGGGGTAATCGTAACTACGGAACACAATCATTTCGTTGCTTGGAAAAGAACAGCTGATGAATTGGGAGTTCCTTTTACGGAGCGCGAAAACGAACAATTAAAAGGAATTAGTCGCATAGATTCGTTGAAAATGATTCTTAAAATGGGAAATGTTTTTATTTCAGAATCTGAATTTGATGCGCTATTAAAAAGTAAAAATGATTTTTATCTTGAATCGATTCAAGAGCTGAATCAGTCGGATTTGCTACCTGGCGTGATGGATTTATTACTTAAAGCAAAAGCACAAGGAATAAAATTAGGTGTTGGATCATCTAGTAAAAATGCAAATTTCATACTTGGACTTTTAGGAATTGCCGATTTCTTCGATGTTGTTGTTGATGGAAACGGAGTAAGTGATCCAAAGCCACATCCTGAAGTATTTTTAAATGGAGCGAAAGCTTTTGGTTTTTTACCAGCAGAATGCATCGTTTTTGAAGATGCAACGAGCGGAATCCAAGCAGCAAAAACAGGAGGATTTTTAGATATAGGTGTTGGAAATCCCGAAGTAAAAGAAATAGCAACCAACTATTACAATGATTTAACTGAATTCAGATTAGAAGACTATGCGTAATTTATTTGATATAGATAATTGGAAAATAATTGAGAAATCGTTCGATCCAACGAAACAAAAACAGGCTGAAAGTATTTTTAGCATCGGAAATGGTTCGTTTGGTCAACGTGCAAATTTTGAAGAAAAATATTCTGGCGACACCTTACAGGGAAGTTATGTGGGAGGAGTTTATTACCCAGATAAAACACGTGTAGGTTGGTGGAAAAATGGTTATCCAGAATATTTTGCAAAAGTGCTTAACGCTTGCAATTGGATTGGAATAAACATCGAGATTGATGGAATTGCTTTAGATTTAAGTACTTGTGAAGTGAGTTCATTTTACCGTGAATTAGATATGTTCAGAGGTACATTAACAAGAAAATTCAAAGCAAAATTTTCTAATGGAAAAGAAATTGAAGTTTGTTCCCTGCGTTTTTGTTCGATGCACAGAGAGGAAGTTGCCGCAATTTCTTATTCGGTTACACCTTTGAATTTTAGTGGAAATGTAAAATTCACACCTTATTTAGATGGAAAAGTTTCCAATCACGATTCAAACTACAACGAGTTTTTCTGGGAAGAAGATAGTCGAAAAGTCGATAATAAAAAAGGTGTTGTTTGTGCAAAAACGAAGAAAACAAACTTTGCTGTAGCAACGGCAATGCGTTATTCTTTTTGGCGTGAAGGAGAACTCTTAGATATTCATCCAAACATTGCGCAACAAGAGTTTTATGTTGAGAATAATTTTGAACATTACCTTGAAAAAGGGGTGAAGTTTACGCTTAAAAAGTATGTTTCAATTGTTTCAACTTTAAATCATTCTGAATTTTCGATTATCCCAAGAGCAATAAATCAAGTGAGAGATGCGTATATCGCTGGTTTTGATGCACTTTTAGCTGAACACGAAAGTGCTTGGTCAGAAATATGGAAAAATGCGGATATACAAATTGAAGGTGACACAGCTGCACAACAAGGAATTCGTTTCAATATTTTCCAGTTGTATCAGACTTACACAGGAAAAAACGCAAAATTAAACATTGGTCCAAAAGGATTTACAGGTGAAAAATACGGCGGTGCAACTTATTGGGATACAGAAGCTTATTGCTTGCCATTTTACTTAAAAACAGCGTCACCTGAAATTTCTAAACAATTATTAATTTATAGGTATAATCACTTAGAAAAAGCAATTGAAAATGCAGCAAAATTAGGTTTTATAGATGGCGCTGCTTTGTATCCAATGGTGACCATGAACGGTGAAGAATGTCACAATGAATGGGAAATTACTTTTGAGGAAATTCATCGAAATGGCGCAATCGCTTTTGGTATTTACAACTATGTTCGACATACTGGCGATGTTGCGTATTTAGCGCAATACGGACGTCCAGTTTTGGTTGGAATTGCACGTTTTTGGGCACAGCGTTTCAATTGGTCGGAAAGTAAAAAAGCTTATGTAATGCTTGGCGTAACTGGTCCAAATGAATATGAAAACAATGTTAATAACAACTGGTACACCAACTATTTAGCAAAATGGTGTATTCAATATGCTTTAGAAGTTGACACACAAATTCGTCAAGAATCTAAATCAGTTTTAACTGCTGGTGAAGAGGAAAAATGGCAGCATATTATTGACAATGTTTATTTCCCGAAATTAGAAGGAACAAATATCTATTTACAGCAAGATGGATTTATGGACAAGGAGCAATTATCAGCTTCCGATATTCCAGAAAATCAACGTCCGATCAATCAGCATTGGTCTTGGGATAGAATTTTACGCTCTATTTTTATCAAACAAGCAGATGTTTTACAAGGACTTTATCTTTTTGAAGATCATTTTGATAGCGAAACTTTACGCGAAAACTTTGATTTTTACGAACCAAAAACAGTTCATGAATCTTCTTTGTCGCCATGTGTTCACGTGATTTTAGCTGCCAAAATTGGCAATATGGACAAAGCGTATGAATTGTATTTACGCACTTCTCGTTTAGATTTAGATGATTACAACCACGAAGCTGATGAAGGTTTACACATCACTTCGATGGCTGGTACTTGGATGAGTGTTGTGGAAGGAATGGCAGGTGTTAGAATTCATGAAAATGGTTTAAGCATTGATCCTAAAATTCCTGCCGCATGGAAATCCTATAAATTTCAAATTCTTTACAAAAACAATCCGATAGCAATAGCTGTTACTCAATCGGAAATAAAAATTAAAAATTTAGGTGAATTTTCGTTGGAAATGAGTGTTTTAGGAGCTGAAATCACCTTGAATGCAACAGAAGAAAGAACAATAAATTTGACAACACTAACCGTTTAAAATTTTAAGAAATGAAAAGAATTTTGCTATCCGTATTTGTTCTAATTGCTTTTTTACAAACGTCAAATGCTCAAGTAAATCCAACAAATCGTCAGATTGTCCTTCAAGGATTTTGGTGGGATTATTGGAATTCTAATTATCCAAATGGATGGGCGAATTATTTGGCAGAGTTAGCACCTCGTTTAAAAGATTTAGGTGTTGATGCTGTTTGGATTCCACCAACGATTAAAAATGCTGGGACAAACAGTGTGGGATATTCGCCTTTTGATCATTACGATTTAGGAGATAAATGGCAGAAAAATTCTTTGAAAACGCGTGTTGGTGACAAAGACGAATTGTTGCGTATGGTTGCTGTTATGAAAGCAAATGGTATTGATGTTATTCAAGATATTGTCTTAAATCACGTTACAAATGCTGGAAGTGCAACTGGAGCTGGTGGCGCTGATCCTGCTGCTATGGACGATGGTTCAACTGCTAAGTTCAAAAACTTTAGATATGTAGCCTATGGAAGCCCTGCAACCAATGAATCATCTACAAATTATTTAACGAGAGAAGGAAGATTTCCAAAAAATTGGCAAAATTTCTACCCAAACAATAACAATGTTTGTTGTACTAATGCTATCAATTCTCCTTATTGGGGTCCAGATGTTTCCTATGAAAGTAATGCGTTTGGTTTAAGTTCCAATGCGACATTTAACCCCGTTCAATCAAGTGATTACATGCGTACTAATATGCGCAATTGGATGATTTGGTATAAAAAACAAGTTGGTTGGGATGGAATCAGAATTGACGCTGTAAAACATTTTCCGTCTTATGTGATGGAAGATATTCTTTGGAACTTACAAAATAACGCTGGATGGGCGAGTGGAGGTAATGAGTTTTTCTCTGTTGGTGAATGGGTCGGAGGTGCATCTGATTTGGATAGTTGGGTTGGTGCGGTTCAAGATCGCTCAGGAACCTTTGATTTCGCAATTCGTGGCGCAATTCAAAATATGGTGAATGGAAATGGTAATTTTGATTTAGCAACAATTCCTTCTGCTCAACAATCAAATAGAAACAGAACAGTACCATTTGTTAACAATCACGATACTTTCAGACCTATTTTAACCTCTTCTGGAAATTACAATGGCTGGAATTCAGGCTCTCAATTAGGAACTCAAATCGAACCAAACGATGGTAGAAATAGCGCTGCTCATGCAATTGCACTTTCCGTTGATGGAGCGCCACAAATTTTCTTTGAAGATTTATTTAATATTGGTTATAACGGTAATCGATTCAACCATCGTCCTAATGTTGACACAACTTTGCCAGTAAGAAGCGATATTGAAAATTTAATTTGGTGTCATCAAAATTTACGTTTTAAAGAAGGCGCTTATTTCGTTCGTTGGCAAGCAGCAGACGCATTGGTTATCGAAAGAGGTGGAAAAGCTTTAATCGGAATAACAGATAATTGGACAACATGGCAAGATTTAAATGGAGTTCAAACTTCATGGCCTGATGGAACTGTTTTAGTTGATTATTCTGGCGCAAATGGTACTGCAACACGTACTGTTTACGGCGGTGGAAAAGTCAATATTAGCATACCTCCGTGTAATGGAACGGCGGCACAAGGCAGAAGAGGATATTGCGTTTGGGCTCCAGAGGGAATTGTTGAAAATTACGAACGTCCAGCGAAAACAGTTACTCAAGAATGGGAAATGGAGGATGATTTAGGTGATAGCAATGTTAAATCACTTGAGCAAGGCGGACGATTACCAAATAATAGTTTAGATTGTAGAACTGTTGGTAGAATTTTTGCAAAATCGGGTTCTCAAATTTCACTAGAGTTATATCCATCTGCACCAACAAATTCAATTACTTTAATATTAGTTGACAAAGAATGTAATCAAATAGATTCAATTTCAGGAACAGGAAATTTAGTTTTCAATAAAACAGCAACTTACGATGGTTGGCACACGATTCGAATAAGAAACACAACAGCGACTCAAAATGGTCAAAAATGTTGGGTAAAAGCAACGTATACTGCTCCTGCTGTGATTCAAACGAATGTGGTTAAAAACAAATGTGCTTGTGCTGCCCCTTCAACAGTAGGGTTGGAAGAATTAATCGAAGAAAATGGAATTTCAGTTTATCCGAACCCATCTAAAGAATCAATTACTGTTGAATTTACAGGGAATTACTCAATAGATCCTGAGTGGGCAGTTTTGGATTTAAGCGGAAAAAAAGTTCTTTCAGGAAACGATGCTAATTTCTTATTCCATATTGACATTTCTCAGTTGATGAATGGCTATTATGTTTTTACTTCTAATGTAAATGGAGTAGAAGTGCGCAAGAAATTCGTGAAAATGGCTGAATAAGGAAAGCTCTGTTGTTTTTTTGTTCTTTTTCGCTACCAATGAAGAAAATGTAAGCGTTTTCTGTTTTTAGCTAGCATCCTACTTTTTTTTGTAATTTTAATAAATGAAATTTTTCATTTTTTGAATTCAAGAAAAAGTTTTGAAAAGTAATTTAAAGTTATTTGTTTGTTTACTGTATTCTACTGTTTTTTCTACTTTTTCACAAGTAGCGACAATACAGCATTATTCAATAAATAGTGAAGGTCAAGTGCAATTAGAGATTAACTCTAGTTCTGACAAATACTATATCTTACAGGTTAAACATCATGTTGATTCAGCATTTGAAGTTTATTCTTCTTTAACTTTAGGAGTAGATGGAACAACAATAATTACGGAACAGCTAAAAGCATACCCACAAAATCACTATCAAGTTTTAGAATTTGCCATCAATACACCACAAGATATTGATTCGGATGGAATTAATGATTTGATAGATTTTACTGAAATGCCATTAAATGGTCCTTTTAATTCGGCAGGAACTATCGGTACTGAACAAGGTTTGTTGACTTTGAATAGTTTTGATGCGTTTGAGATTGTTTCAACAAAAGAAAACGGTACACCTTGGGTTGAATATCTTAATGGAGTTGAATATACAAAGTTTTTAATTGATGATTTCTATTCAAATTCACCTAAAATCTATTTTATAAATAGTAACACCTATAACTTACATGTTGATTTTGCTAATAATTTAGGTATTGACCATTTAAGTCCGAATGTGAAAAAAGGACAATTAATTTTTCATCCATCAGTGATTTCTCCAAACGGAACCTTGGGAACATTTTCTTTTAATTTTAGCAATAATGAGGCTCAAGCAACTAATATTGTTCAACGTACACATGAATTACTTGCGTCGAATATGCTCTTCTTGAAAAATAACTTTTCTTATTTTATCACTGAAAATAATGAAGATGATTATTACAACAATCAGTCTTTTTACGAAAATTCAAGAATTCCAGTTTTGTTTGAGTCAAATGTTTATGAGGGAATTAATTACCTAGGTTTAAATCAAACAGAAGGTTTTGGTTTTTTTCGATACATGTCACCTGGAGAATTACCAAATTCTAGAGATATTGTTTTATACGACGTTTTACCAAATTCATTACCTAGAGTAGGAGGAATTATTACATCGATGATTCAAACACCTCTTTCACATGTTAATTTGCGTGCGATTCACGATAATGTTCCAAATGCTTTTATTAGAAACCCTTTAGAAAATCAACAGATAAGCAGTTTGCTTAATCATTATATTTATTTTAAAACCAACCAAAATAATTTCGAGATTAGGGAAGCAACTGTAGCTGAA
This sequence comes from Flavobacteriales bacterium, assembly GCA_018883325.1. Classification (GTDB taxonomy): domain Bacteria; phylum Bacteroidota; class Bacteroidia; order Flavobacteriales_D; family Crocinitomicaceae; genus UBA952. Next base: position 26,277 of record VEQH01000013.1, read on the forward strand.
GTAAACGCTTGGTTTGAATCAATTAGACCACACAAAGAACTTGATCCTCCTTTGAATTTGGACTTGAAAAATATTCTTCCTTTAGCTGAAATTACATTTGAGATGTACGATGCTTATGGTGCTAAAACCTCAAATTTAGCAACCATGAAAACCTTTGATTTCATAGAAGGAACAGTACCAGATGGATTCGGTATTCCCTTTTATTATTATCAAGAATTTATGAAATCGAATCAATTAATGGATGAAATGGTTTTGCTTTTGGAAGATTCCTCTTTTATGAATGATCGTTTGATTCGAGAAATTAAATTGGCTGATTTTAGAGTAAAAATTAAGAATGCACCAATGCCTGATTGGATGATGAATGAACTTTTTTTGATGCAACAATCCTTTCCACAAGGTACCTCAATTCGTTGTCGTTCAAGTTCAAATAATGAGGATTTACCAGGGTTTAATGGCGCAGGACTTTATGATTCAAAAACACAACATCCGAATGAAGGACATATTTCTAAATCGATTAAACAAGTGTATGCGAGTTTATGGAATTTAAGAGCTTTTGAGGAGCGAGAATTTTATAGAGTGAATCATTTTAAATCTGCTATGGGCGTACTATGTCACCCGAATTTTGAAGATGAGAAAGTAAATGGTGTAGGGATAACCACAGATCCAATTTATTCAACAGAAAACCGGTTTTATATCAATTCTCAATTGGGGGAAGAACTTGTGACAAATCCAACAAGTACTTATCCAGAGGAACTTTTATTGAATACAATTACATCTGAAAATAATTTATTTGCGGTCATTCAATATTCGAGCTTAGTCTCAAATGATTCACTTCTGATGAATAATGAACAATTGACTTTATTGCGTGATTATATGTTAGAAATTCATACCCGTTTTGAAAAATTGTATCACGCAGAAAACAATGAAACCTTTGCAATGGATATAGAATTTAAAATAGACAGTATCGGACAATTAGTTATTAAACAGGCTCGACCTTGGGTTTCTTATTTGCCGTCCAATAATGTTTCAAATTATAAATCTTGTGATTTTTTAATTTCCCCAAATCCAACAGTTGATTTAATTCATCTAGTTTGTTTGAATTCTGGAATTTCTAAATTGCAAATAGTTGATTTGAAAGGCTCTATTTTATTTCAAGAAAATTATGACCCAATAGATAAACTTGATTTTAAAATACCAGTCGATGAACTTTCGAATGGTATTTATTTTATTAATGCATTTCGTTTTGACTCTGTCTGTAAGATGTCGAAATTTATTAAGTTTTAAAAAATGCGATTAAACTTCAATTACAAGTATTCATTAGTTTTTGTATTTTTATTTCCATGAGGCAAAAAATATTTCTTTCAAGCGTTCAAAAGGAATTTGAATTAGAGCGAGTAGTCTTGCACCGTCATTTGCATTCAGATAAAGCAGGTTTTATAGAGCGTTTCGGAACAGGTACAGGAGAGATTTTACGTTTGTGCTCAGAGGCAGGATTAAAGGAGCCAATTTTCAATTTGGAAGAAGGTTTTTCAGTCACGATTTTTCGTCCAATGACAGTGCAAGTTACCGAGCAAGTCACCGCGCAAGTCACCGAGCAAGTCACCGAGCAAGTTGTTTCACAAGTATTTGTTAATCTGAGTGTTATAGAAAGATTAGTTTGGGTTTTGGAAGGAGAAATGAAACGAGATGAGATTCAATCTGCATTAGATTTGAAGCACCGCGAAAATTTTAGAGATACTTATTTGAACCCTTCAATTGAAGAAGGTTTCGTGGAAATGACGATTCCTGAAAAGCCAACAAGTTCAAATCAAACATATCGATTAACGAAAAAGGGATTGAGAAAATTAAAAGAGTTAAAGAGAAAAAAATGATGTGATTTAGTTGATTAAGCTAGAATCAAGAAATAGAAAATTAAATGGAAAATCGAATAATTTTGTTTTTTGATGGTGAATGTGGGGTTTGTAGTAGAATCATTCGATTTATACTTAAAAATGAACGTTCTAACAACTTGTTTTTTAGTTCTTTGCAGAGTGATTTTGCTATTCGTTTTTTGGCAGAACGAGGAATTGAAAGTGTAAAATCGAATACCTTGTATCTCTTTGAAAACGGAAAACTTTATAGTAAATCGCGGGCTGCAATGCGATTAATTCCTTATTTAAAACGTCCTTATGGCTTACTAAAAATACTTTATATTTTCCCAAGATTTTTGCGCGATTTTGTTTACGACCGAATAGCGGCAAATCGTAAAGTTTTTTTCAAAGATGTTTGCGAGTTAATTAGCTTTGATATAAATAGATTTTTGTGATTTTGAATTCTATTTTTGTTTAAAATTCACCTATGCGTTTAATTTTCCTCTTTACATTAATAACTCATTTTTCTTTTTCTCAGTTTTCAAGAGCTGATTCCTTACGTGGTGGCTACGGTGAATCGCGCAACTGGTGGGATTTAACGCATTATGATTTAAGCGTTGATTTTGAACCCGTTACTCAATCAATAAAAGGTTTAAATACAATAACTTATAACACTTTAACACATATAAAAGCAGGTAAAAAAGTTATTCAAATTGACTTACAGGAGCCACTCATTCTAGATAGTATTATTTTTGAATCACAACTTCTGCCAAAAACAGCAATTCGTAAAGAAGGAAACGCTTATTTCTTTGAAACAATAAACCTTCCAACAAATCAAAATGCAAGTGCAAGTTTTACTGTTTATTATCACGGAAAGCCTCGAAAAGCAGTTAGAGCGCCTTGGGATGGTGGTGTTATATGGAAGAAAGATGCAAATGGATTGCCATGGATTACAGTTGCATGTCAAGGATTGGGAGCAAGCGTTTGGTTTCCTTGCAAGGATTCGCAATACGACGAACCAGATAGTGTGGATATGCATTACACCTGTCCAAGTAATTTAAAATGTGTAAGCAACGGTCGTTTGATGGGAGTTGAAAAACATAGTGATTCAAAGAGTACTTACTCCTGGAAAGTTGTGAATCCAATTAATAATTATTGCATGATCCCATACATCGGTGATTATGTCACTTTTCATGAAGATTTCTTGGGAGAAAAAGGAAAACTGGATCTTGATTATTGGGTTTTAAAAGGAAATTTAGAAAAAGCAAAAAAACAGTTTAAAGATGTTTCGAGAACCATAAAAGCGTTTGAATATTGGTTTGGTCCTTATCCATTTTATGAGGACGGTTATAAATTAGTGGAAGCTCCACATTTAGGAATGGAGCATCAAAGCGCCGTTGCTTATGGAAATGGATTTAAAAATGGTTATCAAGGAACGGACTTAAGTGGAACAGGTGAGGGCTTGAAATGGGATTATATCATTGTTCATGAAACAGGTCATGAGTGGTTTGGAAACAACATTACGACCAAAGATATTGCTGATATGTGGGTTCATGAAGGTTTTACGGATTATTCAGAATCTTTATTCATTGATTATTGGTACGGCAAGGAGGCAGCAAGTAAATATTGCATTGGTTTGCGACAAAATATTCTCAATGATAAGCCAATGATTGGTTCCTATCTTGTTCAAAGTGAGGGAAGTGGTGATATGTATTACAAAGGAGCCAATCTAATTCATACGATTCGAACCTTGGTAAACAACGATACTTTATTTCGACTGACTTTGCGAAAGATGAATCAAGAATTTTATCACCGAACGGTGACTTCTGCTGAAATTGAAAACTTCATGTCACGGGAATTAAAAATGGATTTGACAAAGATTTTTGATCAATATTTACGTCAAAAGCGTCCTCCAACTTTAGAAGTGGTTAGAAAGAAAAACAAGATTCTTTATCGATGGGTAAATTGCATCGATGGGTTTGATATGGATGTGATTTTTAACAACAAACGATTTGCGTGTTCTACCAATTGGAGCACGATTAAAACAACAAAAAATGTAGTTTTTAATAAAAATTTGTATGTTTTAAAGAAGTTTGATTTGTAAATTCAGCTAAAAATTTTAATGCGCTGATTTTGAAAGGTAAACTTAAATTGGAGACATTAATTTAGAAAGTTCCTTTTTCATTCGTAACATTTCCTTTAGTATTCAGAACATTTTTATCAAATGAAATGTTAAGCTTTATATTTTTGAACTTAACAATAGATAACGAAAAAGAACAAGAGATAACAACTTATAACAATAAAAATCTAAGGATATGAAAAACTTAAAAGTACGATTTTCTGAATATTTAGATAAATTCTTAGAAGTATTTCCTTTGTTTAGAGGAATTCTTTAAGAAGTTGTAAAATTCTCAATCTACCAAAGCAATTAAAATATCTTTAAATTCTTGGTAGAATTCATCAAATTCTATTAAACGAGCTTTGAAGAAGGCATATATTTTTCCCCAATCCTCGTCGTTATAGAAATTAGCTCCTTCGAGTTCCCACGAAATTCTACCGATTGTGAGCCCTTCCTTGGTTGTTGCGCTTTCTTCCCAGTTTGTTTCTTGATTCATGGAAGATTCCATCACTTTTTTTAGTTCTCCCAATTGTTCCCAAAAGATTGCTTTTATCCCAGCGTCTTTAAACTGAATGTCGTAGCACACAGCCGTTTGTTTTCCATCGCAAATTAAACGCAAATAAGTATCTTGAACTTCCGTTTTATAGTTCAACCAGCTGACTCTTTTCCCAGTAGAGGAGAGGGTTCCGCGCATGTATTCTTTGAAACCTGACCAGAACTTTTCGTTGCGTTCTTTTCGCGCTTCTTTCGATAACATGCTTATTTGTTTCCTTTCGCGTGATCTGCTAGAAACTGCTGTAAACCTAAATCTGTCAAAGGATGTTTTGCCAAAGCTTTGATAGCACTTAAAGGTCCAGTCATAACATCTGCACCGATTTCAGCACAATGGATAATGTGCATTGGGTGACGAACAGACGCAGCTAAAATTTGCGTATCGAAGGCATAATTATCATAAATCAAACGGATTTGTTCAATCAAGGCTAAACCATCTGTTGACACATCGTCTAATCTTCCTAAAAATGGAGAAATGTAAGTTGCACCAGCTTTTGCAGCTAAAAGCGCTTGTCCAGCAGAGAAAATCAAAGTACAATTCGTTCTAATTCCTTTTTGGTCAAAGTATTTAATTGCTTTAATTCCTTCTGGAATCATTGGGATTTTAACAACAATATTTTTGTGTAACTCAGCTAATTGCTCGCCTTCACGAACCATTCCTTCAAAATCAGTCGCGATTACTTCCGCACTAACTGGACCGTCAACAATGTTGCAAATATCAACGTAATGCTTCAAAATATTGTTTGCACCAGTGATTCCTTCTTTTGCCATCAATGATGGATTTGTTGTCACACCGTCTAAAATTCCTAAATCGTTTGCTTCGCGAATTTCAGCTAAGTTGGCTGTATCTATAAAAAACTTCATAATTACTTATTTTTTGTTTTTCATTTCTAATTGTTTTTTCTGCATTTCCTCCAATTTTTCTTGGAAACGAGATTTCTTTTTCTCTTTTGGATTTGCTGTCGCTTGTGCTTTGCGTTCTGCCATTTTCGCACGTAATTTGTCTTCATCAGCAAAGAACTGTTTGATGATAACCATGATTAAAATAGAAATCAAAGTTGAGATGAAGTAATAGTAACTCAAACCTGCCGAGTAATTATTGAAGAAGAAAATCATCATCACAGGGAAAATGTACATGATAACTTTCATGTTCGGCATTCCAGGTTGCTGTGGCTGCTGCATGTTTCCACTGTTCATCCAAGTGTACAAAAGAGTTGTCACAGACATCAATAAAGTAAACAAACTCACGTGATCGCCATACGGCCAAATGTTTACACCAAAATCCCAAATTGAGTCGTAAGAAGATAAATCCTCCGCCCATAAAAACGGTTGTTGACGTAACTCAAAAGCAGCAGGGAAAAAGCGGAAAACAGCTAATAAAATTGGCATTTGAATCAACATTGGAACGCAACCTGCAAGTGGACTCGCACCCGATTCTCGATACAAGGTCATCATTTCCATTTGTTTTTTCATTGCATCCTCTGGTTTCGGATATTTTGCATTCAACTCGTCCACTTCTGGTTTCAAAATGCGCATTTTAACGGAAGACAAAAACATTTTCCATTGAACTGGCATCAAGATAAATTTCAAAATAATTGTCAATACCAAAATTGCGATTCCAATTCCCATTCCGCTGCTTACCAATAAGTTAAAGATTGGTTGAACAGCATATAAATTGATCCATCTAAACAATCCCCAACCGAAGTTTAAAATATCATCATAGTTTGAATCATACGATTTCAATAATTCGTAGTCGTTTGGTCCGAAATACCAATTGAAACTTGCTTTGTCGTTTTTGAAATTCAAAGAAAGTGTTGAACTAAAATCTTTCAAGTGAGTGCTGTTTTTCGCATCACCTTCTTTGTAAACTTTCACCATCATTTTAGAACCTTCTTTTGAAAATCCATCTTTTGGTTTCAAGAAAGAAGAGAAATAACTTTGTTTGTAAGCCACCCAATTCAAATCATCTTCACTTTCAATGAAATCTGAAGAAGCCTCACTTAAATAAGAAAATCCTTCATTTTTTTGTTCGTAACAAATAGTTGTAACTCTTCTTTGCTCGCTGAATAAACGTTCTGATTTTCTAAATGCAGTTTGCCAATTGAATTGAATATTGTTTCTTGTAATGTTTTCAAATCCATCAAGTTCAATGTCGTAATCTAAATCAAATTTTCCTTTGTTCAAGTAATAACTTTGAGCAATTTTCCCATCCGCTAACTCCAATTCAAAAGTGATTGCATTTTTCGATTTTGACTTAACATCAAATAAGTATTTACTCGTGTAAATTTTACCTTTTTTTGAAGTTAAAACCAATTGATTTACTGCATCGCCATTTTTAAATAAACACAAAGGTTTGTCTTTTTTATTCGCGAAATCGAAGTAAGATTTATAGTTTTTCAAATAAACAGCAGCAACAAGTCCACCTTTTGTATTCAAATCAATGATTAATTTATCATTTTCAATTGTGATAATTTCACCTTTAACGTCTTCGCTTAAGTGTTTTTTAACTTGATTACTTGCATTCGCTTCACTTTTTCCGCTGCTAGCTTTAGCAGTTTCTTTTTTAACAGCTTCTTTTTCTTTTGCATTCAGTTGTTCTGTTTTTGCTTTTTTCTTGATGTCTTCGTCAGAAGGTTGGTTGAAAATAGAAAAAACAGTAAGAATTAAACCGATTAAAACCAAACCGGTGAGGGTGTTACGATCCATTATTTTGTAGAATTAAATGTTAATGCTGCATCCACAAATGCAACGAATAAAGGGTGAGGGTTGGCAACTGTACTTTTGTATTCAGGGTGAAATTGAACACCAACAAACCAAGGATGTGTTGGGATTTCTACAACTTCCACTAAACCTGTTTCAGGATTGCGTCCAGTTGCGATCATTCCTGCTTGTTCAAATTGTTCGATGTAAGCAGAGTTAAATTCATAACGGTGACGGTGACGTTCTGAAATATTTTCTGTTTTGTAGGCTTGAGCAATTTTTGATTTAGGTTTCAGTTGACATTTGTAGGCTCCTAAACGCATTGTGCCACCATAATTAGAAATGCTTTTTTGTTCTTCCATCATAGAAATCACTGGGAATTTAGTTTCCTCTGAAATTTCAGTTGTGTGAGCATCTTCCATTCCGAGAACATTGCGTGCAAATTCAATCACAGCACATTGCATTCCTAAACAAATTCCAAGGAAAGGAATATTATTTTCTCTAGCGTATTGAACGGCTTCAATTTTTCCTGAAATTCCTCGTGAACCAAAACCTGGCGCAACTAAAATTCCATCCAATTCACTCAATTCTTCTACGATATTTTCTTTGCTTAATTTATCGGAATGAATCCATTTTACATTCACTTTTGTATTGTTCGCAACACCTGCATGAATGAATGATTCACTGATTGATTTGTAAGAATCTTTCAATTCAACGTATTTACCAATCAATCCAATATTAACTTGTTTTTCTGGATTTTTTAAACGGTCCAAAAATGATTTCCATTGCGATAAATCAGGTGTTGATTTTTTAGGTAAACCTAATTTCTCAAGCACCACTTTGTCTAATTCTTCCGCTTGCATCAATAATGGCACATCGTAAATTGATTCCGCATCACGTGATTCAATTACAGCATTCATCGAAACGTTACAGAATTTAGCGATTTTTCGACGTAAGTTTAAATCCAATTCGTGTTCAGTTCTACAGCAAAGAATATCAGGTTGAACACCTAATTCCATCATTTGCTTCACTGAATGTTGCGTTGGTTTTGTTTTTAATTCACCAGCAGCAGCCAAATAGGGTACAAGCGTTAAGTGAATTACGATGCAATCATTTTCATATTCCCACAACATTTGACGAACTGCCTCCACGTAAGGTAAAGATTCGATGTCGCCAACGGTTCCACCAATCTCAGTAATTACAATGTCGTATTGTCCTTTTTGAGCAACTAATTGAATTCTATTTTTGATTTCATCGGTGATATGTGGAATAACTTGAACGGTTTTTCCAAGGTATTCGCCACGTCTTTCTTTCTCAATAACGGATTGGTAAATTCTACCAGTCGTTACGTTATTTGCCTGCGAAGTTGGGACATTTAAAAAGCGTTCGTAATGCCCTAAATCTAAATCTGTTTCAGCGCCATCGTCGGTTACGAAACATTCGCCATGTTCATACGGATTTAAAGTTCCTGGATCGATATTTATATACGGATCGAGTTTTTGAATGGTCGTTGTATAGCCTCTTGCTTGAAGAAGTGTTGCTAACGATGCTGAAATGATTCCTTTTCCCAGAGAAGATGTTACACCCCCGGTTACAAAAACATACTTAGTTGAATTGGACATAAAAAATTTTGTAACTACGGGTGGCAAAGTTAATACATCCAAAGGAAGTATGGTTGTTTAATTTTTAATTTTTGTAAGAATTTGGGAGTTTGCGTCTTAATTTGCTGATTGAAAGTAAGATTTCAGTTGCATTGTTAATTTTTTCAAATGTACTATTGATTGAAATTCGATTCAAATTAAACTTCTGAAAATAAAATTTGAAATCTTTAATTAAATCCAAATATTGAACTACATGTTGCTTTATTTGAACGAAAGCACTTCATTAGTCGAGAATTAATTTTTGTATCTTCGCCAAAATTTTTCCCCATGCGCGTTTATCTTGATAATGCTGCCACAACACCAATCGCACCAGAAGTAGTGGAAGCCATGTTACCAGTTTTAAAAGAAAACTACGGAAATCCTTCTTCCACACATTATTTTGGTAGAAATGCAAAAGCACTTATTGAGACTTCAAGACGTTCAATTGCCGCTCATTTAAAATGTAAAGCATCAGAAATTATTTTCACTTCGGGCGGTACGGAAGCAGACAACATGGCGATTCATACTTCGATTTTTGAGTTAGGTGTAAAACGAGTTATTACCACAATTATTGAACATCACGCAGTTGGGCATACCGTTGAATCTTTAGCAAATGCAGGTGAAATTGAATTGGTTTACGTAAATATTGACAATAAAGGAAATGTAGATTTGAATCATTTGGAAACACTTTTGAAGGAAAACAAACCAACGCTTGTTTCTTTAATGCATGCAAATAATGAAATTTCTACCTTGTTGCCTTTGAAAAAAGTTACCGAATTATGTCATTCTTACAATGCTTATTTTCATTCTGATACAGTTCAAACGATGGGGCATTACGCATTTGATTTGCAAGATTTAGGAATTGATTTTATTACTTGCGCTGCACATAAATTTCACGGGCCAAAAGGAATTGGCTTTTTGTATGTTAACAGTAAAAACAAAGTGGGTGCTTTTATTCATGGTGGCGCACAAGAAAGAGGTTTGCGAGGTGGAACTGAAAATTTATACGGAATTGTTGGTTTAGCAAAAGCTTTAGATTTAGCTTATTCTGATGTTGAAGGACATCAAAATCACGTTCAATCGCTTAAGAATTACATGATTGAATCTTTACAATCTCACTTTGAAGACATTTATTTCCACGGAGAAACAAATCCTGAAAAGTCACTTTATACTGTTTTGAATGTATGTTTCCCACCAACTCCAAAATCAGGAATGTTGTTGTTTACACTTGATTTAAAAGGAGTTGCTGTCAGTGGAGGAAGTGCTTGTTCTTCAGGCGCAACCAAAGGTTCTCACGTTTTAGAAGGCATTCATGCAGATATGACACGACCTAATGTTCGTTTTTCATTTTCGCGTTATACAACGAAAGAAGAAATTGATTTTGCCTTAGAACAAGTGGTAAGTGTTTTTGAGAAAAACTTAGTTTAAAAATGGGTTTAAAACGATTTAAAGTACTGACGATTTGTTCGTGGTATCCAAATGATTTAAAGCCAACCCTAGGGAATTTCGTTCAAAAACATGCAGAATCTGTTGCACTTTACAACGACGTAGTTGCGCTTGCAATTTTCCCTTCAACAGAAGAAAAAGCTGTTAGAATGCAAGAAAGTAGCACAAAATCCTTGCATGAAATCGTTTTATATTATCCCAAAAAAGCTAATGGATTCAAACCATTTCGTTTGATAAAAAATTATTTCTCTCACCGAAAAGCATTCAAACAAGGCTTCAAACGAGCCAAAGAAATCATTGGTCAGCCAGAAATTGTGCATTTGAATATCATTTATCCACTTGGAATTTGGGCACTTTGGTTGAAATGGCGCCACAAAATCCCATACATTATTACAGAAAATTCAAGCGGTTTCCACGTCGAAAGCGATCATGCGTATCCACGTCCGATTTTGAGCTTGAGCAAAGTAATCATTCGAAATGCTTCTTATGTTTTACCTGTTAGTCAGAATTTACTGAAAAGCATGCAGAAATTAAGTCCAAATTCAAAGTTTGGAACTGTTTCAAATGTGGTAGATGAACACCTTTTCAAAGAAACGCCAAAAGCAATTTTCGACGACGTAAATTTAATTCACATATCCACAGGAGTTGATTCAATTAAAAATCTTTCTGGAATGATTCGCGTCATACAATCGTTAAAGTCAGATTTCCCACAAGTAAAATTGGATATTGTTAGCGATGGAGATATTGAATATGCCAAACTGCTTGCTAAAGAATTAGAAGTTACTAAAAATGTCACTTTTCACAGTACAAAAACAACGGTAGAAGTGGCTGAAATGATTCAAGCGAGCCATGCTTTACTTCAATTTAGTAATTACGAAAATTTCCCTTGTGTTATTGCAGAAGCAATGATGTGTGGAAAACCTGTGCTTTCGACCAATGTGAATGGGATCCCTGAGCATGTCAATGAAATCAATGGAATGTTGGTAAATAGGGGAGACGAGTCCGCTTTGAGAAATGCAATTATTGCTTTTGTTCAACAACCAAATAAGTTCAACTCTGCTAAAATACGAGACTACGCAATGAAGCATTTTAGCTATTCCGAGGTTGGTAAACGGTTTACAGAAATCTATTCTGAAATACTGAAGTGAAAAGTTGATTGATAATTCACTTTCTTAAAAATAGATTTCTCTCCAGAGCTTTTATGTTAATTCGTTTCATTTATCAATTTAACGACTACTAACTCTGGAGAAAAATCAAATGGTGCAATGGTACACCAAAGAATAATACTTAGGGTCTGCTGAAAAACACAAAACCTTTATTTTATCTTGTGTTTATGTGATATATATTCTTTTAGATGCAAGGTCTTTGAGTTGTTTTAAGACATTTCCTTGCATCAAAGTTGATATTACTTTGCTAGTCAGAAATAAACCATCTTCTTCGTTGCAGTCACCACGGAGTAGCACCGAAGGTAAATCGAAGTATTAATATACATCTTCATTGACTGCGTCTAGAATCTGGCTCATTTCTGACTTTTTCAGCAGACCCTACTTAATGTCTAAATCTGTTACTTATTCCAAATTTATTGAAGCATCAATTTTCACATTCTCTTTTGTCGAAAGAAAATTCCTTAGTTCAAATAATTCGTTTTGTAAATTCTTGATTTTTGATTCACGGTACTTGATGTCTTCTTCGTTGTTGTTTTTTTCAATCTGACCTTCTTGATATTTTATTTTAAGATTGATCATATTTGAAATTAATTGAATAGCATCAGGGCTATTGAATTCACCTTGTATTAATTGAACTTTCATTTTCTTTAGTTTTAAATGGATACAATTTTTGATTTTATTGAATCATCGTAAATTCGATTTGTTCCAACTATCGGAATTGAAATAATTGGCACTTCGAGTCCACATTTTTTCTCAACAAATTTGATAATTTCAGAAAGTAAAAGCGACTTCGATTGAGCTGTGATTACTGTGTTAACTACATCATTTAACTCACCATCTTTTAAAACATACGAAGTATTATTTTCATCAATTGTGGCAGAAGCGATTAAATGTTCAGTTAATAATTGCTTCACAAGCTCTTTTGCGTCTTGCTCTTTCTTTAAATAGATTATAACATTTACCATTTTGAAATTGATTATTGACCTTGACCAAGAGAATAGGCAGCAACACCATCGAATTCGTATAGATTTTCGGTTTTGATTGTGTCAATATCTTCTCGAATAGCATTGTTCAATAATTGAATAATTTCTTCTTTTCCAATTGCTTCCCCTTCAATTGGATGGAATCTACAACGCCAATGATCGGTGCAAAATGTTTCAGAAAATCCTTCCGGCCAAACTTTGATTCCGCGGTTGGTAATCATTTTTAATTTCATATCCGACGGAGCAATACGTTTAACTTTTTCTGCAAGTTCGTCTGGATTTAAACCGTTCCATTGCACGAAAATATCCACACCAACTAGTTTTTTAGTTTTTGGAGCTTTTCTGACATATTTCGGCATATTGATGGCAGCTGTATTAGCATAAGAAACAGCCTTTAAAATTTCTGGTTTTTGACCAAGATTAGCAATAACAGCATCTGCGAATTCGGTTGTACTAACTTGTTTTTTACTTGTTCCTTCTTTAAAAATATCATAAGTATGAATTCCATCTTCAAGTGTTTTTAACCAAGCGTTTTGAACTTTTTCAGCAACAGTTGATTGTCCGATGTGATTCAACATCATGATTGCTCCTTGCAACAATCCAGATGGATTAGCAACATTTTGTCCAGCTCGACGTGGAGCAGAGCCATGAATTGCTTCAAACATTGCACATTCATCACCAATATTTGCAGAACCAGCAAGTCCAACAGAACCAGTTATTTGTGCTGCAACATCACTTAAAACGTCACCGTATAAATTCGGCATAACAATTACATCAAAAGCTTCAGGCGTATCTGCCATTTTTGCTGCACCGATATCAATAATCCAATGTTCGTTTTCGATTTCAGGGTATTCTTTTGCAATTTCATCAAAAACTTTGTGGAACAATCCATCCGTTTGTTTCATGATATTATCCTTTGTGAAACAAGTTACTTTTTTGCGATTGTATTGTTTCGCATATTCGAAAGCATAACGAACAATTTTTTCACATCCAGGTCGGCTAATCAATTTCAAGCATTGCACAACTTCATCTGTTTGTTGATGCTCAATTCCTGCGTACAAATCTTCCTCATTTTCACGAACAATCACGATATCCATTACAGGATGTTTTGTCGCAATAAATGGATGCAAACTCAAGCAAGGTCTAACGTTTGAGTACAATCCTAAAAATTTACGGGTTGTAACATTCAAACTTTTGTATCCTCCTCCTTGTGGAGTAGTGATTGGTGCTTTAAGAAAAACTTTATTTCTTCGAATGACATCCCAAGATTCGGGTGCTATACCTGAAGTATTTCCCGATAAATAAACTTTCTCGCCAACCTGAATTTCTTCAATTTCAATTTCAGCTCCCGCTGCAAGAATAATTTTCAGTGTTGCATCCATTATTTCTGGACCAATTCCATCACCTTTTGCTACTGTTATTTTTTTCATATTCTCTAAATTTTAGGCAAATTTGAAAAAAACAAATCAATAATAAATATTTATATTTTTTAAAAAATGTATAAAATAAAATTATTAAATAAAGGATGTGAATGTCCACAATTGTAGAAGTAGATTCCTCCCGATTGGTCGGAATGACTTTCCAAGGGATAATAATGCGAAATGCAAAGCATTTTCGCTGAAACATCTACACAAATAGTCATTTCGAAAGAAAGTAGACCGCATAGCAGCTCCAGAGGAAAATCTACTGTTATGAAAGCGGATACCCAATTAAGAATCAAAGTGTCTTATTAGCTTACAATCAAAAAAAGTTAGTTTTCAACCTTACTTTTATTCCAAAGCAGTTTGTGTTTTAACAAAAAATAGTTGTAAGCTTTGCGTTCAAAATAGCTATTCAAATAAATTCTTGTAATTTTGAGCATGTTTAATTTACCATTGTTTTTAAACGACGTCGGAGGTTCAGAGATTTTACTGATTATGATGGTTGTTTTGATGTTTTTTGGCTCTAAAAGTATTCCAGGAATTGCTAAAACGCTAGGGAAAACGTTATACGAATTTCGAAATGCTACTTCCGAATTGCAAAATGAAATCAAAAAGTCTGGTTTTGACATGAAAAACGACTTAAAGATTGAAAATATTCTAAAAGAAACGACAGAACCTATTTTACAGCCTATGGACCAAGTGTTTACAGATATTGAAAACACAGTTCATTATGGTGCAACAACTCAAAATTCGGAAATAAAGCCTCAAGATGCAGCAGCGGAAATTTCCGAAAATAATGTTGAAGAAAATTCAGATTTGACAAATAAATCAAACGAAGATGAGTCTGCACCAGATTCAGCAGTTATTATCGAAGAGCCAATCACAACAAAAACCAACGAGCAATGATTCAAGTAGGAATAATTATGGGGAGTGCATCTGATTTACCAGTTATGAATGCAGCAAAAGAATTTTTAGATGAAATGGGAATTAGTTCCGAAGTGAAGATTGTTTCTGCGCATCGCACGCCTGAGTTAATGGTTGACTATGCAAAATCTGCTGCAAGCCGTGGATTGAAAGTGATTATTGCTGGAGCGGGTGGCGCTGCACATTTACCAGGAATGACTGCTTCGATGACTTCATTACCTGTGATTGGTGTTCCTGTAAAATCCTCAAATTCAATTGATGGATGGGATTCAATTCTTAGTATTTTACAAATGCCGAATGGAATTCCTGTTGCAACAGTAGCACTTAATGGAGCAAAAAATGCAGGGATTTTAGCAGCACGAATCATTGGAAGTTTCGATAAGGGTGTTCAACAAAAATTAGATGCCTACGCTATTTCAATGAAAGAAGCTGTTTTGGAAAGCCAAAGTAAGGTTGGGTAAGCATTTTAGATTAGAATTTCTTTTATTCCTAAATTCAGAAAGCTTTTGGAGTGGATCTTATTAATTCTTAATTCAGAAAAATTAAAACATTTCTCAACTTGAAAACTTGAAATTGAATTTTCTTTCATTTTTCCATTTCCATTCTAAACTTAACAATTCGCTGAATCAATTCTTTTGGCAATGTAATATCGAGTGGAAATTGAATTGCTCCTTTTGATGTTTTGTAGGGTTTTAGTTCCTCTTCGAATGTTATAATTGGCTGAGAAGTAGGGTAGAAGCCAATGTGATTTTTGTTAATGGCATAATAAATAAGCACTTTTTTGAATTTGAAGGCAGGCATATTATAGCTAATAGTTTCCGTACAATCTTTTGCAACTTCATTGATTATCGCCCGTAATTCGTTTAGTTTTTCTTGAATTTCAGGAGTTTGCAAAGAATGATATTCGTCAATGCTCGTGAATTTAATTTTCCCATAGGGCGAGTTTGATTTACTTTCTTGCATACTGAGGTTAATTTGTAATAAATGTAAGGAATTTTTTAGTGTTTGAATTTTACTAATGAACTGTTATCGACTTTTCTTTCTAAATTAGTGAAGTTTAGAATTGCAAAACCATTCAAAATAATTCATGGGTAAATCAGAGGAATACATTAAGGAAATTGCACAAACACTACCAGAAGTGACTCAAGCAGCGCATTTTGACAAAATCGCTTACAAGGTAAAAAATAAAATTTTTCTCACTTATAATCTTGCCGAAAATAGAGTGTGCGTGAAGCTTTCAGAAAGTGATCAAGACCTTTTTTCATTGGGAAATTCTTCAATTATTTATCCTGTACCTAATAAATTTGGAAAACAAGGATGGACTTTAATCGAACTTAAAAATGTAAATGAAGCTTTATTAGTTGATGCAATAAAAACCGCCTATTGTCAAGTTGCAACGCAAAAACTTGCACAATTGGTAACGTTTTCAGATGAAGGTTGAACGCGCGAATGTGTAGGAATCAAAAACCAAAGCTGGACTTATTTATTAATTTTAAGTTGTTTTGGAAGCTTAAATTCACTATTTTCGAATGAGATAATTGATTCTTAATAATTTAATTCTTGATTTATGAGAGAGGTCTTAATTTTCACTTTGCTTTTTGTTGCATTTACAAGTAATGCGCAGAGAGCTTTTAAGGATAGTAACGGTAAATTTGGTTTAAAAGATGATGCTGGGAACGTGATTTTACCTGCTAGCTATGAGGATATCCCATACATTTCATCTGATAATTTGAAAGAAGGAGCAATTATGGCAAAACAAGCTGGCAAATGGGGTTTGATAGATTTGCAAGGAAATGTTTTGATACCTTTTAAGTACGACCAAATGAAGTTTAATGAATCGATTGCAATGGTCAAACTGAATGATAAATATGGCTTTGTAGATAAAAATGACAAGCTAATTATTCCATTTATTTACGAAAATGCTTGTTCTTTTGATGAAGGGTTAACGCATGTTAGAAAAGATGGAAAAGTAGGTTTTATCGATACAACAGGAAAAGTTGTCATACCATTTGAATACAAGTCTGCTCGCTGTTTTAATGGGGAATTTGCAAGTGTCGAAAATTCAGATCTCAAAAATGCGTTTATCAATAGAAAAGGAGAATTGGTTACTCCATTTGCGTTCAGAGCAATTTACATGCACAACAATGGTTTGGGAGTTGTTATTAATTCAATTAAGGAAATAAGTATTTTAGACATAGCTAAAAATAGAGTAATAATTACTGCAAAGAAATTCTTTTACTTTGAGCACGGATTTAGCGAAGGTCTTTTGGCTGTAAATTATGATGCTAATAAATGGGGTTATATCAATGAAAATGGTGAAATTGTGATAAAATATAAATTTGACCACGCTTATCCTTTTGAAAACGGAAAGGCAAAAGTAAAACTAGGCGAAAGAGTTTTCTTTATTGATAAAACTGGTAAAGAAATAAAGGAATAATTGAGATTTAGCGATGCTGATCTATCAAAATCACATTTCCATCAGGGTCGCTGAGCATTATATATCCTGGACCAGTTGTTTTTTCATCTGCTTCAACTGAAAGTTTGATATTGTTTTCTTTAAGGTGTTTTTGAATTGCACGAACGTCATCATATTTGGAGGTGTTTTTCGCATTTTCATCCCAACCAGGATTGAATGTCAATAAATTACCATCAAACATACCTTGAAACAAACCTACCAAAGCATTTCCATTTTTCATAATGACATAATTCTTTTCCATTGCTCCACCATGTTGAGTGAAGCCCAATTTTTCGTAAAATTCTTTAGAAGTTTTTAAATCCTTGACATTCAAACTAATTGAAAATGCACCGAGTTTAATTGATTTTTTGGTAGCATTTGAAATCGCTTGTTCATTTCGCAGCTGATGATTTTGTTTAAATGTATTTGCGTAAAATCCCAAACTGAATGCGAGTAATACTCCTGTAATTAAAGTTGTGTTTTTTGACATAGATTTCTTTTGAACTAGCAATATACAAGAAAAAAATAAGGTAGTTTTCCTAAAATTCAAATAGAATATAGAAAATCAACAAAACATACTTTTTAATTATTTAGACGCAAAATTTTTAAGCGACAAAAAAAACTATTTTATGGTTCCTACTGTTACACATTGACTAATTTTGTCACATGGAATTTTCTAAACTTTTTGTCCGTTTTAATTGGGTAACTTTAGTCCTAATTTATCTTGTAGTTGTTGCCGGAAGCTTTGTTCGAATTTCAGGAAGCGGAATGGGATGTCCGGATTGGCCGAAATGTTTTGGACAATGGGTTCCACCGACTGAAGTTTCAGAATTACCTCCTGATTATCGAGAAGCTTATTTATTGAAACGTCAGAAAAAAGTTGAAAAATTCTGTAAGTTTTTAAATGCAATTGGCTTAAAATCAACTGCTGAACGCATTAAAAATGACCCTACAGTTTATGTCGAAGAAGCGTTTAATACTCGAAAAACTTGGACGGAATACGTCAATCGCTTGGTAGGATTTTTAGCTGGAAACTTTATGCTTTTTGGTTTTTTATGGATTATTTTAAAATACCGAAAACATAAAATATTTTGGTTAACAGCATTGAATTTGGTGCTACTTTTAATCGAAGCATGGTTCGGGTCTATTGTTGTTGCGACGAATCTTGTTCCGTGGACAATTACGGTTCATTTGTTTTTAGCATTGGTTATCATTGCTTTACAATTATACATCATTCGAATTATTAGTCCCGTTCAACAAAGAAATCTTCCAATTGAAAAATCGATTCGAATTTTGGTTTTTGTGGTATTTGCAATTACATTTTATCAAATGTTTTTAGGAACGCAAGTGCGCGAATACATCGATGAACTTACCAAACAAGGATTTGGTCGCGAAACATGGACTGACAAATTGGGTTTACCATTCTACATTCACCGAAGTTTTTCGTGGTTAGTTTTAATTCTTTTGGCTTTTATCGCTTGGAAAAACGAAAAAACGCAGCATTATTTAATTCTTCGTTCCTCTTTTGTGATTTTGGTTTTAGAACTTGTTTCAGGTGTACTTTTGGCCTATGCTGATATGCCTGGATTGGTGCAAACTGCTCATTTGGTTTTTGCAACAATTCTTTTTGGAAATTTATGGATGGCAACTTTACGAATGAAAAGATTGAGTTAATGGAATTGTCATTTATTTCTAAACTTAAAATTATCGACCTTTCCACTGTCTTGGCAGGTCCATCGGTTGGCACTTTTTTCGCTGAATTAGGAGCGCAGGTTTTAAAAATTGAAAATGCTGCAATTCCTGATGTTACGCGTTCTTGGAAGTTACCGAGTGAAGACCAAAATTCTAACGTTTCGGCATATTTTTCTTCCGTAAATTACCGTAAAGAATTTTTGCAACTTAACTTAAAATCAGAAGTTGATTATTTACAATTCATTGATTTAGTGAAAGATGCAGATATTTTGATTTCAAATTTTAAGTTTGGTGATGAAGCAAAATTGAAATTGACAGATGAAGATTTACGATCGGTGAACAAGAATTTGATTATTGGAAAAATCAATGGGTTTGGAGCTGAAAGTGATCGTGTTGCTTACGATTTAATCTTACAAGCCGAATCTGGATTTATGTCTATGAATGGCACTCCAGAAAGTGGACCTGTGAAAATGCCTGTTGCTTTTATCGATGTTTTAGCTGCACATCAATTGAAGGAAGGTTTGCTTTTAGCTTTATTGGAAAGACAAATTAATTGCAAGGCTAAAACAATCGAAGTTTCGTTGTACGATGCAGCGATTTGTAGTTTAGTGAACCAAGCTTCCAACTATTTAATGGCGAAAAAAATTCCACAAAGAATCGGAAGTTTACATCCAAATATTGCACCTTATGGTGAGATTTTTGAAACCAAAGATCAACAATTAATCACGTTTGCAATTGGGTCAGCGATTCATTTTGAAAAACTGTGTACTTTTTTAGAATTAGAGAATTTAGTTAGCGATGAACGTTTTTCAACCAATCAAAATCGCGTTATAAATCGCCAAGTTTTGTTTGAATTATTGCAAGCTAGAATAGTCGAATTTAATGCCGATGAAATTCTGAATAATATGTTGCAGCAACATGTTCCAGCTGGAAAAATCAAAAACTTAGAAGCTGTTTTTTCTGAAAATACTGCATTAGATTTAGTTCGTTCGGAATTAATCGAAGGCACAGCAACGCAACGTTTAACCTCAATAGCTTTCAAATGGAAATAGAAATTCGAGCACCAAAAAATGAGTTAGAGTGGGAGCAATACTACGATTTGCGCTATCGGATTTTACGCCAACCTTGGAATCAACCAAGAGGAAGTGAACGAAATGAAGGTGATGCCACAGGAATTCATTTCGCTTTGTATGAAAATGGAAACCTAAAAGCAATTGCACGATTAGATTTCAATGAAGACAAAAGTGCCCAAGTTCGATTCATGGCTGTCGAGTCTGAAATTCAACGAAAAGGTTACGGAAAGCAAGTAATGTTAGCCATTGAAAGGTATTGTAAAGCAAATTCTGTTACTGAAATCGTTTTACACGCAAGAGAAATTGCACTACCTTTCTATGAAAGTTTAGGTTATCAATTAGTTGAAAAATCACATTTGCTTTTCAATGAAATTCAACATTCTTTAATGAAAAAGTCAGTTTAAAAAGACAAATTCATTTCAGCTTTTAGTTTTTAGATGAATACGCGAGGTCAAACCTTATTTAATCATTGAAAATACAAATAGACATTCAATTCCGATTTGATTGGAGCGTTCCAAGTATTTTTCAGATTGTTGTGGTGTTCCATCAAAAGCTTTTGGGTCAGAATAGCTTGTACCAATTCGCAATTCTACTCCTGGAATAAACGGACAATTTTTTTCGGCATCAGAGCAAGTCATTATTGCTGCGAAATTGCTCGAAGGATTAAATTGATTGTTATAAACTTTTGAAAAACAGTTTATTAATTGGTTTTCTTCTGGTCCAAAAGCGACTTTGTAAGTTGGATTTTCAGTGATTTCTTCGCAACTAATTTTAAAACTCGTTGCATTTAATGCTTCAATTGCATTGGGATTGAAAGCAGTTGCTTCTGTTCCACCTGAAAAAGTTTCAACGTTTTTGATTCCAAAATAATCAGCTGCAACAGCCGCCCAAATTTGTCCAAAATGACTTCGCCTTGAATTATGCGTGCAAACATACATCAACTTAATTGGTAGATTCGCCACTTTTTTAGACTGGATATAGTCAGCAATTTTGGCGAGAAGTTCCTTCCGTTCATCAGAGATTGAATCAAATTGATTAACAAGATGATCACAATGATTTTTTAAAATTTCAAACATTAAATCGTCGTTTTAGCAACAACCTCCACCTGAAGTACAAGTTGCATTCGAAGTTCCCAATTCAACTAAATTTTTCTTTAATTTTTCAGCTGGAATTCCACATGAATCTGTTGCCAAGCAAGCTGTCATTTTTGAAGTTAACTGAAAAATAGAATTGTTAAATTCTAAACCATATTTTCCAATTGTATCACTTTGATATTCCACTTCTATTTCAAGTTCAGGATTGATATTCAACACTTTTTCAGAAAGTTCAATGATATTTATCAATTTGCTTGGCGCTAATCGGTGATCGTAATCGCCCGCTTCCCACAATTGGAAATTAATTACTTTTTCCTCGCGTACTTTTCCACCACAATCGATAAAGTTTTTGGTGATTATTCCAACTTCTGTTACATGAAAATGTTCTGGAACGAACGATTTATTTGGCAATTGAAAAACCACTGTCTCTTGAGTGGCTAAAATTTCTTTGATTTGATTTAAATTCATTACTTATTATTTTTTTGTTTATTGAGTATTCGCTTTTATATCTGTAGATTTTCCTCTGGAGCTGCTATGCGGTCTCCTTTCAGTCGAAAAGACCATTTGTGTAGATGCTTCAGCGAAAATGCAAAGCATTTTCGCATTTTTATCCATTGAAAAGTCATTCCGACCTTCGGGAGGAATCAATTGATACAATTGTGTACATACACTTTTTGTTTTAAAATTAGCAACATTTAGTGCTGTTTTTGATTATTAATTGATTGGTAATTAGCTGTATTTTATCATTTAAGGCAGAAAAAACTTCTTGATTCAAACAGTAACAAATGGCAGTTCCTTCAATAGTGCCTTTGATTAGGTTTGCATTTTTTAATTCTTTCAAATGTTGGGAAATAGTTGCTTGAGCAAGTGGTAATTCATCTACGATATCACCACAAATACATTTATCTTTCTTCAACAAAAATTCAATTATTGCAATTCGAGCTGGGTGAGCCATTGCTTTTAAAAGCGTTGCAAGTTCATTTTGTTGCTCGGTAAACGAATCTGTTTTAGTTATCCCCATAATTAATTTATATATTGCAATATTACGATTAATAACCAAAAACAATTACAACTTATCTTGTTTTTTTACATTATTAATGGAGCAATTATGAATTTTTGGCAATACTGCTTATTTAAATACAACAACTTTATCAGCAGAAACTAAACAGTTTCGATACTAATTAATCCAGAATCATCAAAAGAATCTGATAAATACGATTGCATTCATAGATTAAGCTTAAATTTGCCCTAATGAAAAAAATAGTGCTTGCCTTACTTTTAATTCCTTTTACAAGTGAATTAACTGCTCAAATTCAACTAATTAACATCGATTTTCAAAGTGGAATTCCTTCAAATTTTACTTTACTTGATGCCGACCAAAATACTCCAAACGTTGCCGTTTCAGAATTTACAAGTCCTTGGATTTCTTATGATGATCCTGATTCTTTAACGAATAAAGTTGCAGCTTCAACTTCTTATTTCACAGTTGAGGACACTGCTAGTCGTTGGTTAATCACTCCAGCTCTGCAATTAGGCGCTTTTGGAAATTATATTTCTTGGAACGCAAAATCTCACGACCCTTCATTTCCAGATGATTATTATGTTTTTGTGTCAACAA
This sequence comes from Flavobacteriales bacterium, assembly GCA_018883325.1. Lineage (GTDB taxonomy): Bacteria > Bacteroidota > Bacteroidia > Flavobacteriales_D > Crocinitomicaceae > UBA952. The sequence goes on from VEQH01000013.1 coordinate 49,010, forward strand.
CTGGAACTCAAATCAGTGATTTTACTGACACAATTGGTTTTATTGAACAAGAGAATTTTGAATGGACGAATCGCGAAGTAAATCTTTCGCTAAATGGCTTCAATTCACAGCAAATTTATGTGGCATTTGTCAACAGAACTTATGATGGATTTAAACTTTACATAGATGACATTATTGTTCGAAAAGAAGATCCTGTAAGCGTTTCAGAGTTGTCAAGTTTTACATTTAATGTTTATCCAAATCCTTTTCAAGATCAATTGACAATTCAAACGGATGAACCAATTGAGTTTATTCGAGTATTTTCAGTGAATGGGACGTTACTTATGGAAACGAAAGAGAAAAGTTTGAATTTAGCTCATTTTGAAAAAGGAAATTACTTTGTTCAAATTTCAAATGGAGAAAAAATAGCTACTAAAAAAATCTTGAAATTTTAACTGATGAGTTCTTTAGTACAAACGATTCAACAATTTGTAAAAGAGCGTTTTGAGTCTTTTGAAGGTAGTCACGATTGGTTCCATATCGAGCGAGTTTGGAATACAGCCAAATACATTCAATCAAAAGAAGGTGGGGATTTAGAAGTTATTGAATTGGCAGCACTTCTACATGACATCGCAGATCACAAATACAACGACGGAGATTTTCAAAAAGGAGAGCAAGTAGCTTACAATTTGTTAATCAATTCAAGAGCTTCTGAAGAATTGGCATCTGCAGTTTCTAAAGTGATTGCAATTGTTTCCTTCAAGGGTGCAAATGTTGCCGACGAAAAAGCTTCTTTGGAAGGACAAATTGTGCGTGACGCAGATCGTTTAGATGCAATTGGAGCTATTGGAATTGCTAGAGCTTTTGCTTACGGAGGAAGTAGAAATAGACCTTTGTACAATCCTGAAATTGAACCAAAACTTCACAATTCAAAGGAGGATTATTATACTTCTAAAAGTCACACAATAAATCACTTTTACGAAAAATTATTACTCCTAAAAGATCGGATGGAAACCGAAACAGCGAAAAAGTTAGCAGAAGAACGACACAAAGTTATGCTTGATTTTTTAGAAAATTTCAAAAAAGAAATAACAATTATCTAGCGATAAGTAGTTTTCAAAACTCAAGTGTAAAAACTCAATATTTCTTACCGAACTCCTTCTGGCTTCAAAATATTAATAAAATGAAAACCTCTTGGCGCAAAGCCTTCGTTGTAGAAAAATTTGTGAGCCTTGAAATTTGAAGTATAAGAATCCAAAGCCATCATCGTACAATTGTTTTCATCTGCTTTTTTGGCTAAAAAATCAAAAATCATTTTTCCAACGCCTTTGCTACGATGTGCGGCGGAAACTACGATGTTATCTAGTTCTAAATAACGACCACACCATAATTTATTTCCGATCCAAAAACCACTGATTCCCAAACATTCGTCGTTTTCAAAAACACCAACTTGCCCATAATTGTGCGGTAACATCAAGTCTAATTCTTTTGAATACTGTTCTAAAGTTAAGGAAGGATATAAATCATTTAATACATTAATGTATTTAAGCATTTCCTCTTTGTCAACTAATTCTCTAACTGTAAGCATGCGTCAAAGATAATTGATAAATTTTTTGTTGATTATTCCAATATTTAAAAGTTGTAGTAAAATTTGAATTTTAGTTGTTTTATCGCATCTAGTAAAAATCAAAAATTAAGAAAAACATTAATTGCATTTTAGAAAAGGCTTCAATTTTGTCAATAAAGCTTTGATTTAGTCAATAGATTTTTATTGAAAAATGATTTTTCCCTGATTTAACGATTTGATTTTCAAATAAATTTCTTTTTATCAAAACAAATAATTACTTGTGCTTGTTATTGTGTCATGGAAGAATGGAAAAGTGTACCCGGTTTCTCAGATTATGAAATTTCTGATTCGGGAAAAATTCGATCAAAAGACAGAGTAAAAATATATAAGAATGGCCGCTCAATTCATTATGTAGCTAAAGAAAAGCTGTTGCGCGTGCATCCAGATAATGGTTTTTTAATGACCGATTTAATCGACGATAAAGGTGTACGTAAAACTGTTTATCCTCACAAAGCAGTGGCTCAAGCGTTCATTGAAAACAAATCGCCGCGCAAAAATAAAGTGGTGATTCACATTGATGGTGATTACAAAAATAATTCAGTTTCAAATCTTAAGTGGTCAACTTACAGTGAATCGATTCTAATTGGTTTTCGACAAGGTAAGAGAAACAACAGTGATTTATGGCTTAAGCGCAGATTGAAATATGGACCAAAAGGCGGAAACACTTCCATTGGTCGTCCTGATCCTTTGAATTACTCGCAAAAGAAACGAATAGTTTATTTAAGAAATGAAAAAGGAATGACGTTGAGTCAACTTGCTGAAAAGTATAATTGTAGCGTTTCACACATTCACAAAACGATCAAAAATTGGGTTTCGCCCGTTGAAGCTTAAATCAATTTATTTCTTCTAAATATTCTTCTTACTGGAATTTGTAAACTTCCGAATGCTTCGTAGGTATTCAAAGAGTCGATATTGAAAATATAGCGCGTTCCTTCTTTCGTCCAAATGACTTGATTTCGAGTGCTTTGTATTGTTTTTGGAGCTTGCTGTCCGGAGTAAAATTGGTAGCTAGTTCTGTTGTTAGTTGTGTGTAATAAAGGCGAAAATAGGAACCTGTAATTTTGTTCTTCTTGCGTTAAAATTCCTTTTTTAAGTAATTTATTGATAAAAATTGGTGTGTGATAAGTTGATGTGAAGTAAACGGAATATCCAGGGACCACGACTTCTCTTGTTTTTTCTACTTCTGCCGTGTTAAAGTCTTCATCTAATTCAGTTTCGATATAGGTTTCCTGAATAGTTTGTAATCCACCTTCCATAAAAGATAAATCGCCATTCCATGATTTTAAGAAATCGACAAATGGAAAACCAAAACGTTTACCAATTTTAGCTAATTCTTTGTACAATTTATCCTCAGGGTGTTTTCTTAACTCTGAAATATCTAAATGTAATTCAATTGATTTTGTGGCGTTTTCAATATTTTTAAAGCCTTTTCCGCTTTCTTTTTTGGTGATGTAAAAAGGTGATTCTTTTCGTAAATAGCTTTTTAAATTGAAACTTAAGGAATCGCTGTCGTGCGCAAACATAGCAGTTTTTATTCCCATATTTTGAAGTCGCTCCCAATTGGAATAAATCACCAAATGCTCGTCTCTAAATTGTTTTTTACTTAAAAACGTTTTCCATGCTTTGTCAATTCCCAAATATTTAGCTTTCGTAACTTGGTTGAAATAGCTATTGAAATCTGCACCTTTGTAAAAGAAAAGATAATTTCTTCCATAATGTAAGAACATTTTTTCTTTTTTGTAGTTGAAAATTTTATGGTCATTTATTGTTGTATCTTCAATTGTAATGAACTTTCGCAAGCGTTCAATTCCCTGCCCAATTTTAGATGAATCGCTCACTTCAACCATACAGCCCCAATCACCACCTTCGTTTCCAAAAAGGTAAACTTGTTTTTGAAGGTTCAAACCGTACATTTTTCCTTGTCCTAAAAGAAATTCATAGGAGGTAAAATCGCGAAAAGGAATTTTATGGTAATACATCATTCCGCTCGTTTCGCGCGCTAAATCCAAAATATTTGCCTTTCCAATGAAATCTGCACTTGGCAATCGATCGATCAATCGGGGAGGAGTTGGCTTTTGAAACAAGAAAGGTTTGAAGTACAAAAATGCACCTAAAGCCGCTGCAAGAATAACGATAGTGATTGTTTTGCGAATCAAAGCTATATTATTTTGTAACGATATAAATAGAATTAATTAAATCCAAAAGGTGTTTGCCAGAAGTGTCTTCTCCTTGAAAAGTGTATTCAATTTTAAAGTCTGTTTTCTTAACTGATGTTTTACTTGAGATCAATTCAAGACTTCCAGATTTTCCTTTTAACGTTTGAATAATTTCATTTTGACGATCGTTTAAAACGTCCATTGGAAAACGATTAATAGTTTGTGCAACATTAATATTGGCATACATAAATCCACTTTTCTTTGCTTTTTTTCCTGCTTTGCGATTGAGTTTTTCTTTTCCGTAGCCATCTGCATGATTGACAGCTAAATCTTCGTCATTTGTGAGGATAAACAAACCATTTCTGTTAATCATATAAAGTGGCGCAGCGTCTAAAATTGCGTTCTCAAACACCCAATAATTTCCTTTATTTTGAATTTTTGAAGTCAATCTTCCGAAATGTTTCAAGATTTTCTCTGGAATGTCTTTTCTGTCGATTGTAATACCGTAAGTGAAAATTGGCATATCTTCTTCAGCTTCAGCAACTCTTTCACCGTATTCAAAAGTTTCTTCGTCGTAGAAAAATTCAATTTTCTTTGTTTTGATTTTTTTGAATCCATTAAATGAGCCAAACATACTTCCTTTGTAAGTTCCGAATAAAGCGTCTTTGTTGATGAATTCATTTAATAATTCAATCGTTAAAACATTCATCGCAATTTGTGCATTTTTCTCTTCACTTAGAATTGGCATTATGATTTCATAGGCTTTTTCGTAAGCTTGACGCATGTTTACGTTGTAAGAAAAATAACCTGAGCTATTATTTGGAATGTATTTTAAAATGTTTTTGTCGAATTTAGAATCGTTCATTTCTTTGTAAATCGCTCCTAAACCTGGACCGTATTCAGCAGTAATGTCAAATTGAACAGCGTGATCTTTTAAGTAAATATCTCCTAAAATTAAATTCCCTGCATACAATTCTTGAATGTCTTTGTATAAACTTGGCAACACCGTTTGGAAATACCAAAGTCCGCTTGCTTTGTCTATATTTCTAGCATTATCCATGTAGAAAACACCTTCTGAATTGTGTGTCAATTGATTAGCAAAACGATTATCGAAAGAAGGAAGATTAATGTTTTGAACTAACAATTCATTCAAAATCATCTCTAATTGTTGTTGTTGCAAAACTAATTGAACGCTATCTCTAAGTTCATAGTAGTTTTTGACGTTTGGATCTTCAGAGGCATCAGGAAATAATTCAGTTTCCTCCTCAACGATAACTTCATCCTCTTCACCAAATACTTTTTCATCTAAAATTGAAGGTTCTTCCTCATCGTAGCCGAAATAGTCGAATGGACTTTCATTTCCTCGTGCATACCAAATTGAATCTGTCATTTCAGATATGTAATCCATTGTTGGTTCAACTCGAATTAGTAAGGCACTATTGTCACGGATGATTAAATTATTAAAAAAAGAACCATAAACTTTCGTTTTCTCGGTGCTCATTCTGTCGATCAAATCGAAATCATCAAAGACAGTGAATAATTTTTGTTGGTCACTTACGCCAAAAGAGAAACCAGAAATTTCAGATTTTTGTGCTTTTCCGTAGAAAACGTTCAATTTTTGATTGAAATCTAAACCAGAATCTTTCAATGTGCTTCCACTTGTTGAACCATCGAAAAGTTCTTGGTGCACTTCATACATGAAATCGTAACTAATAAGTTCGTCGAGTGATATTTTCTGAAAAAGATTTATGTTGTTAATACTGAATACAGTAACGGCATCTTTTGGGATAAGATTTTCAGAATTTTGAGCTTTTAAGTTTAAAAAACTAAATAAAAATGCTGAAAATAAAAGTTGTTTTTTGAAGGACATCGATGTATGAATATTTTGCGAATTTACGAAAATATTCCTAGTTTTTTGAGGAATTCAAATAGATTACGTTTTCCAAAATATCAGGATTTTCCTTCAGACTGTAGGTGTCTGTTTTAATCATCACCGCTTGTTTGTTTTTTGACAAAATAGCTGCTGGATTTCCAAATTTATCAATCATTTTATCGAAGCGTGAAATAGAGGTATAGGTTCCAAGTTTCAATTGTTCGATATCGCTTTGTTTGAGCTCTTTTACTTTGTTCAATGTAATTGTTGGAATTGAACGTGTTAATTTGCTTCCGTCCCAAGTTATCCAATTGTGATTGAGTTCAGTTGTATTTTTTTCTTTTGTCATACTACTGATTGTAGTTTTAATTCCTTCTTGCAACAAAAGTACATTGGTGAAATCACACGAAAATTTAAAAATGAAATCCGTATAATTCTCTTCGACCTTCACATTTGAAATGCCATTTTGAGCTTCCAATGTTTTAATGAATTGTTGAACTTTTTCTTTGATGTCTTCAATTTTTGGAACTTTTTGTCCATCTAAACTATCCAATGCCAAAATTGAGTTGACTTTTATTTTGTTGGAACTCAAGTTAATATTGTAGCGAAAAGAACCTGAACCATCAGCATGAATTGTCAAATCGTCCAAGATTTCGATACAAGAACTTAAACTAAAAATAAGTGCGAATATAAAAAGTAAGTTTTTTTTCACGGTATTGTTTTAAATCAGGCTTCGTTTACAATTTAAGTGCCAAAGGTAATAGCTAAATTCAAAATAAAGAACCTTGTATAAAATCTTCTTGATAGAATGCTTGAACTTCTTTTCTGTTCGGTTCTTTTGAATTGATGATTCGCTTGTCAATTAAATGTGTATCAATTTGATTTTCAGGTAATAAGTTTAATTTATTAACATCAATTTCTCCTGCTGAGAGCCACTGTTCAATCGATGAATCATCGAGTAAATAAGGCATTCTTTTTTTGGAATTATGGATTTCAGCTAAAAATGGATTTGCTTCACAAGTCAGAATGGTAAATGTTTTCATTTTTTGCTTCGTTTCAGGTTGAATCCATTCACTAAATAATCCTGCCATTGAGAAAAGTTCTTGCGATTTTGGAAAAACAAAAAATGGAAGTTTATCTTTTCCTTTGTGTTGCCATTCAAAGTAGCCTGTCGATGGAATTATACATCGTTGGTGATTTATCAAACCTTTGAAAGAGGGAGTTGAATCAATTGTTTCTAATCGCGCATTTGGGGTTTTTGCGGCGATTTCTGCAAAATATCCTCCTTTAAACCAATTTGGTATCAATCCCCAATTCATTAATTCTAAGTTTGATTCTTTTGTTACAATTCGCCATTCTGGAAAGCTAAAGGCTGAAGCATAGAATAGGGGAGTGTCTGGAAATTGAAATGGGATTTCTTTCTTGTATTTTTTCGCTAAATCAATGTTTTTCGATGTGGATGAATTGCTGTAACACATTTATTTGCAGTTAATTTAAACGATTCTTTTGGGTTCAATGTGTATTAAAACATCAGCGATTTCTGGAAGTTGAAGCATTAAAAAATCTTTCAAACGGTGGGAAATTTCATGTCCTTCAAAAACACTTAGTTTACCATCAACTTCTACGTGTAAATCAACGATGTAAACCATTCCCGTTTTGCGAACCAAACATTTTTCGGTATCCAAAACACCTTCGACTTTTGTTGCTTCTTGACGAATTTGAACGATTAAATCATCGTGTAAATGTTCGTCCATGATTTCTCCAAGTGCTGGTCTGAAAATTAAAAAAGCATTGTAAACAATGAAAACGGAAGCCAATAAGGCAGCCCAATCATCTGCTTTTTCGTAACCTTTTCCAAAAAATAAAGCAATGCTAATTCCAATAAAAGCCATCACAGATGAAATTGCGTCACTTCGGTGGTGCCAAGCATCAGCATGTAAAGAACTTGATTTGGTTTCTATACTTTTTCGTTTCACATAGCGGTAGGATAATTCTTTAATTAGAATAATTACGCCAAGTACATACAAGGTGAAAACTTCTGGTTTTTCTTGTGCTTGCTGTAAATTACGTATGCTTTCAATGGCAATAATTGTAGCAGAAATCAACAGGAATCCAACAACAGCAAAAGTCACCAATGCTTCCGCTTTTCCATGGCCGTAGGGATGGTTTTCGTCAGCAGGTTTTGAAGAATACCTTATACCAAAAATCACAAGTAAACTGGCAAAAACATCAGTTGTCGATTCAATGGCATCAGCAATCATTGCATCTGAGTGTCCTAAAACACCCGTAACTCCTTTTGCAACCGCCAGTCCAGCATTGGAAATAAGGCTAATGAAGGCAGTCTTTTGTGCTGATTTTTTATTTGAATTCATCTTGTTGACAACGAAAAATCGTTCTTCGTTGGAGATTAATTTGTGTAATGGATAAGTTTAAATATTAATTAAAGATTCACATCAATTTCTTCAAAAATCAAGTATGGAATTTCTAAATAACTCAAGTCCTTTTTCCATTCTTGCGCATTCGGATTTTCTGTGTTGAATAAATTGATTCCGATTAATTTGATTTGTTTTTCTTTGAAAAGTTGTTCGCGTTCAGCTCTTTTGGAAGAAATGTCACTTTTGATTTTTGCGATTTTTTCACTTGAACTTAAACTTTTGAATTGATCCAATTCAAGGAAATAGTTCCAAGCTTTTTCGCTTATAATTTGTGTTAAGTTTTCGATGATTCTACTTCCTTTAAGTGGGTCTTGAACCTTGTCAAAATAACTTTCCTCTTTTAATAAATTTGAAATATTGGCTGCCATTCGATAAGCAAAAGCTGAACTTCCAACTGTTGCCTTTTGGTCATAAGGATGCACAACAATGCTATCAGAACCTCCAGCTGCAGCAGACATTGTTTCCGTAGTTTGGCGCAATAAATTAGTGTGTTGATCTTTTAACGATTTATTCGTCCAACCGCTATGAGCAACGATTTCAACTGAATTTTCTGAATTGTAAGCTGTTGTAATTTGGTTCCATAAATAACGCAATGCGCGCACTTTAGCGATTTCTAGGAAATAGTTATTTCCGATTCCAATTGATAAAGAAAGCTGATTTGGAATAAAACCGCGGTTGAGTAATTCATGTGCTGTTGATAATACAACGCCAATTTCCTGCCAAGTACTCGCACCAATTTGTTGGCATTCAAATCCATTGATACTTACAACTCGATTAGTAGTTAAGGGTTTTAAAGCAGTTTCCAATTCTTCAAAGTTAGAAACCAAAGGATCAACTTCAAATGAAAAATATTGAATTTTTGATGCGAAACTAGAATTCAAAAATGAATTTAATTGGTCAATATTCTTAATATGCAAACGTGTATGAATAAACTCAACTAAAACATCTTTTAGTAAAATCTCCCAATCAATTTTTGACAACTTAAAACTGAAAATCAATTCATTGTATCCTTGGTTTAAGCAATTCAGCGCAAGTTCGTTTGCTGTTTTTTCATTGTTTACATCAATGAAAGCGCTTGCTTTCCAATCGTTAGTCGGATTATTGTTGCTTGCATCAAAATCTGCGTTTGCAGGAAGTGTTATGTCCAATGAAATTTCTTCGATTTTATCTGAAAATTCGATTTTCGAGGCATTGTCTTTTAATTCCTTTATAATTTGGTTTCTCCAAGCTTCTGTACTTGTTTCAGGAAAATCGAGTTGAAAATCTTTCATTGCTTTAAATTTGATTTTCCAAAGATACAATAGTTGTTTTTAACGAATTGATTTTTTGTTTGAACATTCTTTAAACACAACGAAATTGAAATTTATTCTTCCTCCTTTTCACCTTTTGTGTTGATGAAATAATATTCGCCATCTTTTTCAACTCCAGCTCTACCAAAGAAAAAACTATCAGCACTATCGTAAATAAAAGGAATTATTGTTTCACCTTTTGAGTTAATATATCCAAATTTCTTTCCATTGCTTACAGGTGCTAAATCATCCCAAAAATCACCAGCTTTTGTGTAAGTTGCTGGAATCACAATTTTCCCTTGAGAATTAATATATCCCCATTTTCCGTTTGATTTAATGGCAATTCTATCCTCACTTAGTGTTTTCATATCGTCATAAATCAACGGAACGAATATTTTACCAGTTGAATCAATCAAACCACACTTTCCTTTTTTATTCTCATATCCGTCAAAGAAATCATAAACAGCTCCTTTACAAACTTTGCATAAGCCATTCGAGATTCTATAAATGTAATCGTAAGGTTCATCGTTTAATTTTTTACCAGTGCTGTCGTGCATATACCATTTACCACCACTGTAATTATTTCTGATATCTCTAGTTCCACCAAAACTTCCGATGATTAGGTTTTGATTTGTAAAATCGATAAAATCATATTTTGGAAAATTGACTTTTTGACCTTTGAAATCGTAAATCCCCCCAATTATTTTCATAGCTATCCGTGATTACAAGCATAGAGTTTATACCAATAATTATGTCTTCGTAAATTACATCAAATATTTTTTTCCCTTTGATATCATAAACTCCTTTTTTAAAATCATTGCTTACAACAACAAGATTATTTTCAATTCCATAAACAATTTCAAATTCAATAGGAATAATTATTTCACCTTTCGAATTAATTAAACCTTTTCTATTGTCTTTTTCAACAATAGCTAAATTGTTTTCAAAACTTTCATAATTATCAAACTGCGCGGGAATTACAATCGTTCCTTCTGAATTTTTAAATCCAATTTTATCTTGCTCATTTTTAAATTCAACTAAATCTTGAGCGAATGTGAAAAAGGATAAAATTGAAAATAGTAATGTAAATAGATTTTTCATAGTAGATTGTTTTTAGGTTCATTCAAAAATAAGAATTAAAGTTTTAGTTACTTTAATAAAATTAAGTAGTTACGACGACAAATCCAATTGTTTGTGTGAACCATCACAATTTGGCATACGTTTAGAAAGGCCACACACGCAATCGTTCATTCCTTTTTTGTTTAAAATTCGATTGGTGTAATTATCAATTCTACTGAATCGAGTTGCGGATTGTTTAGCTGAAGCAAAAAACATATTGTAGGCACGTTGACGTCCTGGTGTTAAAGATTCAAAGGCTAACTTCAAATTTGGATTTTCTTCAAAACGCTTTATCAATTCAGGAATTAGTGGCTCAGAATCAGGATTTCTGGGTGCAATTTTTAGCCCTGCTTTTTCAACTTCAATTGCTTCGAAAACATAAGCTTTAATTATTGCTTCTTTTTCAATTATCTCCTCAATAGATTTAAAGCGAAGGAAACGACCACTTTGCGAATTATCACCCGGTTTTACAAGTAAATTTTCAGTGTCAGTTAACAAAGCACCTTTTAAAAAACTTACGGCACAACTTTCTTTGAAATTAGCTAAAATAACCACATTTGTTTTGTTGAACATGTAGCAAGGTTGACCCCATTTTAAGGTTTCGATCAATTGACAATCAAGCATAATGTTGCGTAAAAGCTTTAACTCTTCATACCATTTGTCGATTTTCTCCAGAAAAATGTCAACGTTTGGGTTCATGTAGAAAGTTGTTTATTTTTGAATTAGGAAAGTTTCATCAAATAATTCCCAACATAGTCTGCAATTCCTTCTTCAAGTGAGTGAAAATGTTTGTCATAGCCAGCAGCTTTTAGTTTGCTCATGTCTGCCTCAGTGAAATATTGGTATTTATCGCGAATATCTAAAGGCGTATCAACAAAACTAATTTTTGGTTCTAAACCTAATGCTTTAAAAGTCAAGCTTGCTAAATCCAAGAAAGTTCTTGCTTTTCCTGAACCTAAATTGTAAATTCCAGATGCAGGTTGATTTTGCATTAAAAATTCACAAACACTTGCAACGTCTTTTACATATACAAAATCACGCAATTGACCGCCATCTGTGTAATTTGGATTGTGCGAACGAAAAAGTTTCATTTCTCCGTTCAATTTAATTTGGTTGAAGGTGTGGAAAATAACACTTGCCATTCGTCCTTTGTGGTATTCATTTGGACCATAAACGTTAAAGAACTTTAAACCCGCCCAAAAAGGAGGAGTAGTGCTTTGCTGTAAAACCCATTTGTCAAAATCGTTTTTAGATTCTCCGTATGGATTTAAAGGTTTAAGACTGTTAACTATTTCGTGGTCATCTTTATAGCCATATTCACCTAAACCATAAGTTGCAGCCGAACTTGCGTAAACTAAAGGAATATTTTTCTTGGTGCAAACGTTCCAAATCGCTTGAGAATAATGTAAATTCAAAGTGTTGAACAGTTCAACATTCATTTCTGTTGTATCCGTTCTCGCTCCTAAATGAAAAATAAAATCAATTTTTTCATCAGTTTTTTCAAGCCATTCTATAAAAATAGAACGTTCGATTTTATGAGCAAACTTTAAATCAACACTTGTGTATGCTTTTTGAGGATGAGAGAAGTCATCAACAAGAATTAAGTCATTGAATCCTAAATCATTGAATCTTTTTGCAACTACACTTGCTATAAATCCAGCTGCACCAGTTATCGCAATCATTTTAGAATAAACCGTTAATTTCTGCGTCGATAGAGTTGATGATTTTTCCTAAATCTTCTTGATTTTCAGGAAAACGATTGTTGTCGATGTCGATAATAAGAAGTTTACCTTTATCGTAAGTTGAAATCCAAGCTTCGTAACGTTCGTTCAAACGTTTTAAGTAATCTAAACGAATACTTTCTTCGTAATCGCGACCTCTTTGTTGAATTTGATTTACTAAAGTTGGTACACTCGCTCTCAAATAAATCAACAAATCTGGGGCTGAAACAAATGAATCCATCAAGTTGAAAAGCGAGAAATAGTTTTCAAAATCTCTCGTTGTCATCAAGCCCATTGAATGTAAATTTGGAGCAAAAATAAAAGCGTCTTCATAAATCGTACGATCCTGAATAACAGTATGTTTAGTTTCTTTTATTTCTTGTATTTGTGTAAATCGACTATTCAAATAATAAATCTGTAAATTAAAGGACCAACGTTGCATATCGTGGTAGAAATCGTTCAAATAAGGATTGTGATCAACGTCCTCAAAATGTGTTTCCCAACCATAATGTTTAGAGAGTAGATTGGTCAATGTTGTTTTTCCTGACCCAATATTTCCGGCAACGGCAATGTGCATAGTCTATTTTTTTTAAGACTGCTAAAATACGATAAAAGTCTGAAAGGAGGGATTAATTTTTGATGCTAATCAGCTTAAATTTTGAGATTTTTTTTCCTCCACTGAAATAAAAATCGGAACCAACAATTTGAAAATCTTGAAATTCAGCCAAGGATTTATTGCTTAATTTATTGTTTTCATTGGAACTAATACTTGTGAATGTCATTGTTTGATTATTTAATCCAATGATATTATCTTTTGAAAAAGCAAAACTTTTAGCTGTTTTAGTAAAGGTATTGCTCCAATTTAGCATTTGGTCAAATTCATAGATTTGTTCTGAATCGTATAAATATAGTTTGTTTTGATGCTCTTCCATTCCAACTAATTCTGATTTGATGGAAGCGATACCTGCAAAATTCTCAACTTTTTGAATGATTTTGTCTTGAATTAAATCAATTAACAAAATACTCGAGTTGAATTGATCGTAAATCCAAACTAAATTCGGTCGATTTGAAACTGCTATGAATTTGGCAAAACTTATTCCATATTGATCTAAAAATTTACATTTTCCATTGATTGTCAATGTATTGTCCATTATGCAAATACTCTGTTGTTCTGCTGAAAAAAGTGCAATTTTCATTGAATTAATTGCTGAAATCTGAGAGATTTCGCCTAACGATTTTATACTTTGAGTGAAAATTTGCTTTCCTGTTGAATCAATTTTTGTAATAGTGTTTCCTTGTTGAACGATAAGATTTCCGATGTTGTCGATCGTCCAGTTATTGATTTCTTCTTTATAATAAAATTCTTTAATTAATTTGATATCAGCTGTTTGTGACCAATAGAAATTAGTAAATAAAGTAATAAAAAGAATGAATTTTATTTTTCGCATAACTTGATTTGATGAAGTTACGAAATCAATTGCAGAATTTGTTCCAAAATCGTTCGATTGTTCATTAAGCGTGGAACTTTGTGCTGACCTCCAAGCTTTCCCATGTTTTTAAGCCACAATTGAAATGTTCCAGCAGGTGCAAAATGAAAGCATGGAAAATCAATATTTAAACTTTCAAATCGCTTCGCATCATAATCCGCATTGGCTTTTTTCAATTCAAGATCCAAGGTTTTTTTAAATTGCTCAATATCTTTTGGTTCTTCTTCAAATTCAATAATCCATTCGTGGCAACCTGTTGAATTTTCGTTGGTGAATTTAGGTGCAACGGTAAAATCTCTTATCGAACATTGAAGTGTGCGACACGTTGCTGTAATGGCTGTTTCGGCATGTTCAACAATCAATTTTTCGCCAAAAGCATTGATAAAATGTGAAATGCGACCTGTTACGATGAAACGATAGGGTTTGATACTAGTAAAACGTATCGTGTCGCCAATGATATAGCGCCACAAACCTGAAGAAGTAGAAATAACGAGTGCGTATTCTACATTCGTTTTGACATCTGCCAATGTGAAAACATTTTCTGATTCCAAGCCTTTAAATTCATTCATTGGAATAAATTCATAAAACACTTGAGAATCTGTCAATAGCAATAAATCTTTGGTTTCAAGTTGGTCCTGTAAGCCGAAATATCCTTCCGATGAATTGTAGGATTCAACATAATTTATCGGTGAACCAATCAATTTACTGAAAGTCAAAGCGTAAGGTGCAAAATTCATACCGCCGTGAATGTACAATTCGAGGTTCGGCCAAACTTCAATTATCGTTTTTTTACCAGAAATTTCTAATACTTTTTTAAGTAGGAGCGAGGTCCAGCTTGGAACACCAGCAATGATGCAAATATTTTCCTCAATCACGGCATGCGCCATTTTGTCGAGTTTTTCTTCCCAATTGCTTAAAAGTGCAATTTCTTTCTTCGGAGAGCGACGTAATTCTGTCCACCAAGGTAGGTGATTTATAATGATTGCAGATAAATCTCCAATAAATATTCCTTCGCTGTTGGTGATTACTTCGCCACTCCCCCCAATTATTAAATGCTTGGAATTGTATAGTTTGCGATTCGGAAGATTCGTGTAATATTGTGCCAAAAGATCTTTACCTCCTGCGTAATGATTTTCAAAAAGTGATTCTTTGGAAATTGGTAAAATTTTAATTCTATCAGCGGTTGTTCCAGAAGATTTAGCAAACCAAGTTGTTTTACCTGGCCAAAGTAAATTGTCTTCCCCCTTGATAGTTCGATCAATCCAAGGTTTTAAGGTTCCATAATCTTGCAATGGAACTTTTTGTTGAAATTGTTGAATCGTTAAAAGATTTTCAGTTTGGTAGGTTTTACCAAATTCCGTAGTTGAAAAATGACTTATTAAAAAGTAAAACACCTTGTTTTGAGCTTCAATTGGAAAATCGCGGTAAGAGTCAATACGAGGTTGACGTTTCCCGATTAGCCAGGAAAAAACAGCATTAAAAGGCATGAAAATCGGTGGTAAGAAAGTTGTTAATTCTCAGCTGAAAATCAACCCCAAATCAATACGCTAACGATGATAGAAAGAACAATAATTGTGTAAATCGTACCTAAGGCAGCAGTTGATTCTTCAAAGAAATTGTCAGACATAATTTTATTTTTTTTCCAAAGTTATAAATTGTTTGGTTTTAGCAAGTGATAAAAATAAAAAATCCCGAAAATTCATTTGAACAATCGGGATTTAATAAGTTTAAAAGTGAATTAATCTCTTGAACCTAAGATTCTTAAAAGTGAAAGGAATAAATTCACAAAAAGAATATAAAGTTGCAAACCACCAATTAAAGACAATTTATTGCGATCTTCTTCACTCAAATAAGGCTGTTGAGAAACTTCTTTTAGTTGTTGCATTTGGTAAGCTGTAAGACCAGTAAACACAAACACACCAATACATGCAATGATGAATCCCATTGTATCACTTCCGATGAAAATATTTACAATTCCTGCAATGAACATACCAATGAAAACCATGTATAATAAGCTACCGAATTTAGTTAAGTCAGTTTTTGTCGTGTAGCCTAAAATTGCCATTCCAGCGAAAGCACCTGCCGCAACAAAGAAAGTTGAAGCGATTGCTCCCATGTTATAAACCATGAAAATTGAAGATAAACTCAACCCCATAAGTCCAGAGTACAAAATGAATAGTGCTAATAAAAAGCCCATTGAAAGACGCTCGTAAGCCATTTGAATTAGTAATCCTATTCCAACTGGTGCAAAAGCAATAATCCAAAATATTGGAGAAAGTCCAGTTCCAGCAGCATTTAGGAAAATTTGAGCAAAAATTAATTCATTTGTCCCAACCATATAAGCCAAAATCCCAGAAATACCAAGGGCTCCAAACATATACGTGTAAACATTTCTAAAAAATACTCTTGATAATTCAGCCGAGTAATTGCCGTTGTTGTCTATTAATTCTTCCATTGTTGTTTAGTTTTAATGCGAATTTATTATTAATCTTTAAAGGTTGTATTGTTTTATGATTTTTTTTGAAGTGAGGAGGGAGGGAATGATTTTAGGACGTTAAGACATTAGGAGTGAATGAGAGAAGGAGAGAATGAGAGAAGGAGGGAAGGAGGGAAAGAGAGAACGAAAAAAAGATCTGCAATCTTTAAATCCGTAATCAATAATCCAGCAATCCGTAATTAGCAATCCGCCAATCTGCAATCTTCCAATCCGTAATCTGCAATCTTCCAATCCGTAATCCGCCAATACGTAATTAATAATCCGTCAATCCGTAATTCTCAACTCTTACACGTTTCAACTCTTAACTCTTAATTCTTCACTCATATCTCCTAATGCAACTTCGCTTGAATCAAATTTATAAACTCCTTGCGCGTGGCATCATTATTTAAGAAAAGACCAGTGAATGCGCTCGTTGTTGTAACCGAATTTTGTTTTTGAACTCCACGCATTTGCATACACATGTGCGAACATTCAATCACAACTGCAACTCCTTTTGGTTCTAAAGTGCGTTGAATACAATCTCTAATTTCAATTGTCAAACGCTCTTGAACCTGTAAACGTCTGGAATACGCATCAACAACACGAGGAATTTTACTCAAACCAACAATCCTACCATTTGGAATATAAGCGATGTGCGCTTTTCCAAAAAATGGCAACATGTGATGCTCGCAAAGTGAATAAACTTCAATATCTTTCACCAAAACCATTTCAGAATATTCTTCGTGAAAAATCGCTTGATTGATCAAATCATCAGGATTGATATCGTAACCATTTGTGAGGAATTGCATTGCCTTCGCCACACGTTCTGGCGTTTTCAATAAACCTTCACGCTCAGGATTTTCACCCAATGCTTTGATAATTGAAAGGTAATTTTCTTCTAGTATTTTATTTTCCAAAATAGTCTTTTTTGCTTGTTTAAGTTAGTTAAAACGGCTCTTTTCCACCGTAATAATCCACAAAATTATTTTCCGTTTCAATGATTCTGATGTGCGCCAATTCACCACCATTTTCACGAACATCTTCTTCGATAATGTCCCAAATGGCAATTGCAATATTTTCTGTCGAAGCCATAACTCCTTTTAAAAACGGTACATCTAAGTTCAAATTTTTGTGGTCTAAAGCTTCGATTACTTTTTCACGAAGGATTTTGCTCAATGTTTTTAAGTTAATCACAAAGCCTGTTTCTTCATTTGGAATTCCTTTCACAGTAACAAATAATTGAAAGTTGTGCCCGTGCCAATTGTGGTTGGAGCATTTTCCAAAAACTTCATAATTTTTCTCTTCCGACCATTCTTCTCTCCATAATTTATGGGCAGCGTTAAATGTCTCTCTTCTAGTTATATAAATTGGTTTCATTCTTAAATTGTAACTAAATTTTCTATTAATTCACATTTCATAATTCCATCTCGATCGATTTCTGTCAAGCGGATTTTTTGAAAAGTGTTGGTTAATTCTTGTTGGTATGGAAATTTCACTTTAACATAATTCTCAGTAAAACCATACATAATTCCTTCATCTTCTTCGTGTTCAAAAAGTACAGTTCGCTCTGTTCCGATATTTTCAGTGTAGAATTGACGTTTTTTTCTATCGGACAATAAATGCAGTTGTTTACTTCTTTCGCGACGAACTTCCATCGGCACTTTTTCGCCTAATTTCGGAGCACCTGTATTTGCACGTTCAGAATAAGTAAACACATGTAAATAGCTAATATCCAAATCTTTCAAAAAGTTTACGCTATCCATAAAATCTTCATCTGTTTCACCAGGAAAACCAACAATTACATCTACACCAATG
The DNA here is from genome assembly GCA_018883325.1 of Flavobacteriales bacterium. Classification (GTDB taxonomy): domain Bacteria; phylum Bacteroidota; class Bacteroidia; order Flavobacteriales_D; family Crocinitomicaceae; genus UBA952. The sequence goes on from VEQH01000013.1 coordinate 66,987, forward strand.
CACGCATCAGGTCGAATTGATTTGATTTGTGTTACGCGTTCGGCATACAATGCACGCTCATATTTTCTGCGCATCAATTTCAATAAACGGTCGCTACCTGATTGCAGCGGAATATGAAAATGAGGTACAAATCTTTTTGAATCTTTCAAGCAAAAATCAATGATTTCATTTGAAAGTAAATTGGGTTCAATTGAAGAAATTCGGAAACGATCAATTCCTTCAACTTTGTCTAATTCCTTAATTAAATCAAAGAAATTTTCACCTTCACCTTGACCAAAATCTCCAATGTTTACACCCGTTAAAACAACTTCTTTAACGTCAGTTTCTGCGATTTTTTTAGCTTCCAAAACTGTTTCAGCAACAGAGGCGTTTCTACTTTTTCCTCTTGCCAAAGGAATGGTACAGAAGGTGCAAAAATAATCGCAACCGTCTTGAACTTTTAGAAATGAACGAGTACGATCGCCAAAAGAATAGGAGGGAACGAAGTCTTTGGTATTCTTGATGTTATCGAAAGAAACTTCCGCTTTTTCAAGTTTTGAATCTTTGTTTTCTAAGTGCTCTAAAATATTGAATTTTTCATTTGCTCCTAGCACCATATCTACGCCGTGAATTTTTGCAATTTCTTCAGGTTTCAATTGGGCGTAGCAACCAACAATCACGATAAAAGCTTCAGGATTTACTTTTTGAGCACGTTTTACGAGTTGTTTACACTTTTTGTCAGCATTTTCAGTAACTGAACAAGTGTTGATGACATACACATCTGGGGTTTCTTCAAATTCTACTTTTGCAAAACCTACATCCTCAAATAAACGAGCAATTGTTGATGTTTCAGAGAAATTCAACTTGCAACCTAAGGTATAAAACGCGACTTTTTTAAACTGATTCATTCAACTGCAAAAGTAAGTAGAAATTAAGAATTGAATGAAATTTAATTAGTTGAATTCATGGCCAACCCTTAAACACATTAATTACACTGAAAACTTTAGTTGAATTTACAATTTACACCAATTCGATTGCTTTTATCGCTTAGTTTTATCATTTAGTGCCAAACACCAAACTTTTATCTCGTAACTTTTCGGGTAAAACTTATTTTGAGGTGCTGGCAGTTTAAATTTGATTTTTTCTTAATTTGGATTCATGGAAAAAAAGAGCGAAGATCAAGCATCAATTCAATCACATTTGTACAGTTTATTTGTACCTCAAG
>VEQH01000069.1 GCA_018883325.1 Flavobacteriales bacterium
TTCCTATATCACAGCTCACAACAATGCTAGAAATTTGATCAGACACATTGAGCGAGACGATTTAGTAGAAGAATTACTAAGGCAGTATTTGAACAAAGGATAAACAAGCGGACGCAAGTCCGCTTTCTTTCATTTCGAAGAAAAATACAATTCGAAGATAAATTCAATTCAAAGAGATTTGCGTAATCAAGTTGTAAATCAAATTCGTATTTCTGTTTCGCGCCAATTGAAATATTTCCATTGTAGGCAAGGTCGAGATTGGGGTCTTTAATTTTTAAGTCAGCAAATAAATTTTCATCAGCCAACTCACCATCTTGAACAGAAATATTGGTGTAAGCATAGTTGTTAAAATCAAAGCGACTCAAATTAGCGAACAGGTTGTGCATTGCAAAATCACCATTTTCATTCACATCGCCATTTAATTTAAGTTTCCCACTTACAAGTCCGAGTTGCGTATTGTCTAAAAATGAACCAAGGTTGAAGTTGGTAACGTTGATTGCCATTGAATCCGCATTCGTTGGATAGAATTTAAAAATGTCATTTTTGTTTTCAAAATGAATCGCCTGCAAAAGGTTTACATCTCCTAATTCCGTTTTAACCTCTTTTATTTTCACTTTGAAATCTTCAAAAGAACCGTCAAAAGCAAGTTGCTCAATATCGATGAATTGCAGTTTGGAAACAGGCGCTTCAAATTTTAATGGCGCTGTTCCTTTAGGTAATTTGAATGCTTCCAAATCCGCAAGAGAAACATACGTTTTTTGAAGATATACAGAAAGCGATGCAGCATTTCCCTTTCTAAAATCTGGCAAATTGATAGTTCCTTGAACGAGCGTTTGCTTTCCGACTCTCAAATCTAAATTTTGAATACTTAAATTTTTAATTGGATTCACGACCTTCGCACTTAAACGAATTTTATCGGTCATTCCTTCCATCGCGCTCACGAAATAAGAAACGTCTGTTAAATCCAATGTGCTTGGCTGAATGTCGATGTCGAATTTTACTTTGTCTTCAAACGCGTCAAAAGCAGACCAATCCGAAAAAAGTAGATTTAATTTTGAAAAATATAAATTTGACTGTGCTGTTTTTAAAGTGAACTTTTTTAATCTGATACCTTTCGAGCTAAGATTTACACTTGTTTTGAATTGTTTAGCTTCAAAACCACATCTTTCCTTGAAGCTTAAATTGTTGATAGAAAATGCGACAACGTCATCTTTCATAGTTAGATTTCCAACTTCAAGATTCAACTTTGAAAGTCGCAAATGATCGTAGTCTAATCCGAAAGGCAAAACTTCTTTTTGTAAATCATCATAACGCAAATCAAAATTTGCAAGGTTAATCGAATTGACTGTTAAAATAATTGGTTTGCTTTTCGATGGCGGTGCATCACTTGAAAAATAATCAACTATAAACTGAAAGTTAAATTCACCTTCTTTTTTTGATTTATAAACCCACGCAGAACCATCCGAAAGCAAGACTTTTGAGACTACATATTCGTTTTTTGAAAAGTTTAATTTATCAAAAGTCACTAATATTTCTGCTGTTGAAATAAGTGTTTCACCACTTTGATCGAGTGCTTTTACACCTTTCAAAGCGATTTTATCCAAGAAGACTATTTCTAGTTTTTCTACAGATATTTTAGTGTTTAATTCAGTTGATAAATAAGCGGTTGCTTGCTTCGCTAAATAGGTCTGAAAAGGGGAGGAGCGAATCAGAAAAGCAAGAGAAATAATGAAAATTAGAAGCCATTCAAAGCTGATTCCAATAATTCTTCCTACTATTTTGAGTAATTTTGCCATTCTTTCAACCACAAATTTAAAAATCTTTTGGCTGCACAAACAATTATACTTGGTATTGAATCTTCATGCGACGATACGTCTGCATCTGTTTTACGCGATTTTGAGATTCTTTCCAACGTTACAGCAAATCAATCTATTCATGAGCAATACGGAGGTGTTGTTCCTGAATTAGCTTCAAGATCGCATCAAGAGAATATTGTGCCAGTTGTGGAAGCTGCGATTAAAAAGGCTGGGATTTCTATTACTGACATTGATGCTGTTGCTTTTACGCAAGGTCCAGGACTCTTGGGCTCATTGGTAGTTGGTGCTTCTTTTGCGAAAGCTTTTGCATTGGCAATTAATAAACCATTGATTCCTGTTCATCACATGAAGGCGCATATTATGGCTCATTTTATTGATGATGCAAATAAAGAAAAACCGAGTTTTCCATTTTTGTGCTTGACTGTTTCTGGAGGCCACACGCAAATTGTGAAAGTGGAAAGTGCAAGTAAAATGACTGTTATTGGTAAAACTATTGACGACGCTGCAGGTGAAGCTTTTGATAAATCTGCAAAAATGCTTGGTTTGCCTTATCCAGGAGGACCATTGATTGATAAATTTGCTGAATTAGGTGATGCCACTAAGTTCAAATTTTCAAAACCTAGAATTGAAGGTTTAGATTTTAGTTTCAGTGGATTAAAAACATCCATTCTTTACACGATAAGGGATCAGGTAAAACTAAATCCTGATTTTATTGAGGAAAACAAAATGGATTTGTGTGCATCGATTCAACAAACCATCATTCAAATTTTGATGGAGAAAATCGAACGCGCTGTTAAAGAAACAGGAATTAAACAAGTGGCAATTGCTGGAGGCGTTTCGGCCAATTCTGGATTGAGAAAAGCTTTAGAATTGAAGAACGAAAAGGGGAGGAAGACTTTTATTCCGAAGTTTGAATACTGCACCGATAATGCCGCAATGATTGCAATAACTGGAAAATTTTTATTTGAAGAAAAACAATTTGCTAATCAGTCGGTTGCAGCAAAAGCACGTTTGGATTGGTGAAAGATTCAATGTTAAAGTTCTTAAAAATTATTTTTTGAAATGAACAACTAAGACAAACTTTTGCTATATTCGATTATTATTAACTCTAAATCCTCAACAGTTATGGAAGCAACACTCATCGAAAAGGAAACGATTCCCTCTTTAACTTTTCACGATAAGTCTACAGTTAACCAACACCCGCAGCTTCTCGAACAAATTGAGAAAGCGACAATATTAGGCAATGCACATAGAACTAAAGTTTCTATTTATTTTCAAGATGATTCAAGCGTCAAGAAAGTAGAAACGACTATTTGGGCAGCAGGAACAAAATTTATTTGTTTAAAAGGAGGAGTTTGGATTCCCATCAGTCGTTTAATTGAAATTAAAATATAATCATGCGCATACTAACAACTACTATTCTTTTTTTTATTTACGGTCAATTTTTTAGTCAAAACCATGTTAAGTGGACTTTTGAATACGATGATATAAACAAAGCAATTGTTGCTTACGGTCGTATAGATTCAACTTGGCATACTTATTCTATTCACAACAAGAATAACTCTGGCCCTGTACCAACAACTTTATCAATCGAAAAAGGTAAAGGTTATAAAATTTCAGGAAAAGCCAAAGAAATAAGTATTCCCAAAAAGGTTTTTGACCCAAATTTTGATTCGCAATTATTTATTATTGATATAATTTACATCGCTCAGGTTCCAATTAAAATCAAAAAAGAGGCAATTGTATCTGGAAAAGTAACCTACATGGTTTGTGATGATGTGAAGTGTTATCCTCCGATTGATGTTCCTTTCACAATTAAAGTAAAACCTTAAACTAAATGAAGTCTTTATTTCTTTTTCTAACGTTCTTTCTAACTATTACAACTATATCTTCTCAGCCTTTAGGGTGGCAAGACAAAATAAAATGGAGTTTTAAAATTGAAAAAATTGACGATTCTCACGCAAATATTGTTGCAACAGCAAAATTGTTAGAGGGTTGGCATATTTTTTCAGTTAATCACGATCCAGAAAAAGCGGATTATACAGGTGTTCCAACAACTTTTAGTATCCAGTCAAACAAGGATTTTAAAGTTATTGGAAAATTAAAAGATGGAAAAAAAGCAAAAGTTTTAAAAGACGATTTAGGTACACAGCTATACTTTGAAGGTACAGGTGTTTTCAAACAAGAAATTGAAGTTTTAAGTGAAAAAACATTTAAAATTCCTTTTTCTTATTCTTTTCAAATTTGTGACGATGCGGGTTGTATTTTCCCTCCAGAACAAGATGCAACCGTTGAGGTTTCAGGCTTCAAACCTGTTGTTACAGAAAATTCGTCTTCCGCAGATACAGTTGTGGAGAATGAAGATAAATCAACAAAAGTTGAAACAGTTGCAGAACCGATAGAAGAGAAGCCAGCTGATCCAGTAAAAAAAGATTCCAACATGGTCATTTTCATCGCGGGATTTCTTGCAGGATTAGTAGCACTACTAACTCCTTGTATGTTCCCAATGATTCCAATGACTGTTACATTTTTCACAAAACAATCCAAAACAAGAAGTGAAGGAATATTTAAAGCGTTAATTTATGGTGCTTCAATTGTACTAATTTATGTGACTTTTGGTTTGATTTTTACAGCTGCCACAGGTCCACTTGGATTAAATGATTTGTCAACAAATGTTTGGATGAATCTTGTATTCTTTAGCATTTTCGTATTATTTGCTTTCTCTTTCTTAGGTGCTTTTGAAATTCAATTACCATCTTCTTGGGTAAACAAAATGGATCAACAAGCAGATCGCGGTGGTTTGCTTGGAATTTTCTTTATGGCATTTACATTGGGTCTGGTTTCATTTTCTTGTACGGGACCAATTATTGGAAGTTTGTTAGTTGAGGCAGCGACAAGTGGCTCCTATTTAACACCAGCAATCGGAATGACAGGATTTTCTTTGGCTTTAGCAATTCCTTTTACTTTATTCGCAATTTTTCCAGGATGGTTGAATTCGTTGCCTCAATCAGGAGGTTGGTTGAATTCTGTGAAAGTTGTTTTAGGTTTATTAGAGTTGGCTTTGGCATTGAAATTCTTATCAGCAGTTGACTTGGCTTACCATTGGAATTTATTGTCTAGAGAATGGTTTGTCGCAATTTGGTTTGTTCTTTTCTTAATAATGGGAATTTACTTATTAGGAAAAATTCGATTTGCGCACGATTCACCCGTTGAAAAATTAAGTGTTCCTCGTTTTATGTTTGCTCTATTTGCTCTCACGTTTGCTGTTTATTTATATCAAGGAATGTTGGGTGCTCCTCTAAAATTAATAGATGGAATTGCACCACCTCGAACTCATTCTGAAGATAATTTTAGATTCGTAAATGGTGGTTTAGAAACAGGAATAGCAAAAGATTCAATAACAGATCGATTCATTGCAGAAATGCATCCTGTTGGAGATGGTTCGATTTTAGTTTTCCATGATTTGGCTGTAGCAAAAGAATATGCAAAAGCTAAAAATCTCCCTATACTTTTAGATTTCACAGGTCACGCTTGTCAAAATTGCCGTAAAATGGAATCAACTGTTTGGACAAGTAGTGAAATACGACCAATTTTACAAACAAAATTAGTTATCGCCTCGCTTTATTGTGATGATAAAACACCTTTGCCTGCTGGAGAGGTAAGATATTCAGAAGCTATTGGTGGGAAAATTAAAACAGTTGGTAACAAATGGGCAGAATATCAAATTGTTGAATACAAGAGTTTCCAACAACCTTTGTATGTGATGATTGATGCGGAAGGTAACGATTTGACAAAAGGAATTGCTTACACTCCAAATATTCAGGAATATAAGAACTTCTTAACTAAAGGAATCAAGGCTTTTCAGAGTAAAAAATAGGTTTCGATTTCGTTAATAAAATCAAGTTTCAAGTTGGATTTTGAGGTTAAAATTGAACTAAATTTGATTCCTTGAATTTTAATTACCTATGAAACTCTGTATTGCTGAAAAACCAAGTGTTGCCAAAGATTTAGCCGAAATTTTAGGTGCTAAAACTAAGCGAGATGGATATTTTGAAGGCAATGGTTATTGCGTTTCTTGGACATTTGGACACTTATGTTCGTTAAAAGACCCCGAAGATTATAATCCAAATTGGAAATATTGGAAATTAGAAGATTTACCAATTATTCCACAGCAATTTGGAATTAAAATTAAAGACGACCAAGGTGTTAAAAAGCAATTTGAAGTCATTAAAAGATTGGTTGCAGAAGCTGAAGAGGTTATAAATTGCGGCGATGCTGGACAAGAAGGAGAATTAATTCAGCGTTGGGTTTTACTCAAAGCCAAATGTAAAGTTCCTATCAAACGTCTTTGGATTTCATCCTTGACAGAAGAAGCAATTCGTGAAGGTTTTAATAAATTAAAAGATTCCAAAGAATTTGATAATTTATTTGCAGCTGGAAATTCAAGAGCTGTTGGCGATTGGGTACTTGGAATCAATGGTACTCGTCTTTACACGCGCAAGTTTGGTCAAAACAAAATGACATTATCTGTTGGACGTGTTCAAACGCCAACATTAGCGATGATTGTTCAGCGACAGAAAGAAATCAACGCTTTCAAAAGTGATGAATATTGGGAACTTAAAACAATTTACAGAGAAACTGAGTTTTTATGCCAAATTGAGCGACTAAAATCACAAGAAAAAGCTGAAAAAGGATTAGAATATTTGAAAGATAAATCTTTTGAAATTACTTCATTTGAACAAAAAGAAGGAAAAGAAGGAAATCCGAGATTATATGATTTAACTTCCTTACAAGTTGATGGTAATAAACGTTACGCTTACAGCGCAGAAGACACCTTAAAGCACATTCAAAATTTATATGAGAAGAAATTAGTAACTTATCCACGCGTTGATACAACATATCTTTCGGAGGATTTACATCCAAAAGTGCCTGGAATTCTTGCTAATTTAAGAGATTATAAACGATTTACAGATTCCTTGTTGGTTAATCCGATCCCAAAATCGAAAGCAATATTTGACGATAAAAAAATCACGGATCACCATGCTATCATTCCAACTGGTGTTCATCCTTCAGGAATAACTCCTGATGAGCATCGGATTTATGACTTAATCACTCGGCGATTTATTGCAGTTTTTTATCCAGAATGTAAAGTTTCAAACACAACGGTTCTTGGAAAAGTTGATAAGCTAAATTTTAAAGCAACAGGTAAACAAATAATTGACCAAGGATGGCGCGTCGTTTATGAGGATTTGAAAGCTTCAAATTCATCAGAAGTAAAAGATGCAAAAGCAAAAGAAGCTGAAGAGAAAATTTTGCCTCATTTTTCAGAAGGTGAATCTGGCCCACATGCGCCAATTATCCACAAAGGGAAAACAAGTCCCCCAAAACCATACACAGAGGCAACGTTGTTACGAGCAATGGAAACTGCAGGGAAAATGGTTGAAAATGAAGAGATGCGCGATTTAATGAAGGAAAATGGAATTGGACGTCCATCAACTCGTGCAAATATTATTGAAACGCTTTTCAAAAGAAAATACATTGAACGCAAGAAGAAAAACATCATTGCAACCGAAACAGGAATTCAGTTGATAGATTTAATTTCAAATGAATTATTAAAAAGTCCAGAGTTAACAGGGCAGTGGGAGTTTAAATTACGACAAATAGAAAAGGGCACCTACGATGCCCAAACTTTTAAAGATGAATTGTATAAAATGGTTCGCGGAATTACCGACGAAGTTATTTTTAAGAATTAATTATTCTACAACAAAATAAAATCTATCCTCTGCGTTGTTTGCAGAACCTCTGTCAATAATTTCTAATTTCTTTGATGTCAACACTTTTACGTCGTAAATAATTTTTGAATTAGTAGGATTTAAAGGTGTAACCATTCTCACAACAAGTCTTTGTTTGTCTAATTTTCCTTCTAATGCAGGTAGCCAATTCCAAGTACCTGTATAAGTTACATTATCTACAGTTCTTGTAGCAATTGAATCACTTCCTTCAATTTTAAATGTAAATGTTTGATTTGCTGTTATTTCATTACCGTTTGCTTTTACGATTTTATCCAACTTCCAAGTTTTATCCATTAATCTTTTTTCAGGAGACTTGAAAGAAATAAATGGTTTCTCGTATTTACCACAAGATGCCAAAATAAAAATTGCTGATAAAATTAGTAGTGTGTTTTTCATAAAAAGGATTTTTCGGTACAAATTTAAGGTTATTTTTTTACATTTTCACTGGAGCTTCTATTCCAAGAAGTTTTAAACTTTTTTTAATAATTTTTGAAACTTCTAAGCTGATTTTCAATCGGTTCATTTTTAATGATTCGTTGGGTTCAATGTTAATTTTTACGCTTTGATAAAAGTGATTATAGGTTTTAACTAAATCATACATGTAATTCGCTATCAATGCTGGAGAGAAAGTTGTCGCAGCCTCATTAATTATACTCGGAAACACATTCATTTGCTTAATAATCTCAATTTCTTCCTTTGTTAATTCAACTTCTTGAAACGAAAAATCTAAGTCACCAGCTTTAGCAATTAAAGAACAAATTCTAGCATAAGTATATTGAATAAAAGGTCCTGTGTTTCCGTTTAAGTCTATCGACTCTTCTGGATTAAACAACATTCGTTTCTTAGGATCCACCTTGAGCAAATAATATTTTAAACCGCCCATTCCGATTTGATAATATAAATGTTCGCGTTCAGTTTCATTCATTCCTTCAAGGTGACCTCGTTCTTTGGTCATTTCTGTAGCTTTTTCTACCACTTCAGCCATTAAATCATCCGCATCTACAACTGTTCCCTCTCTTGATTTCATTTTTCCTGAAGGTAGATCAACCATGCCATAAGATAAATGGAAACAGTTTTCAGCCCATTTATAACCTAATTTTTTAAGGATTAAAAACAATACTTTAAAGTGGTAATCTTGTTCATTGCCAACGGTATAAACCATTCCGTTGAGTTGAGGGAAATCTGAAAAACGATCAATTGCAGTTCCAATGTCTTGTGTAATGTAAACAGCAGTTCCATCTGAACGAAGCACTAATTTTTCATCTAGCCCTTCATCTGTCAAGTCAATCCAAACAGAACCATCTTCTTTCTTGAAGAAAACGCCCTCTGTTAAACCTTTAATGATTTTATCTTTCCCAAGTAAATAGGTTTCAGATTCGTAATAAAGCTTATCGAAATCAACTCCCATCATTTTATAGGTTGATTCAAAGCCTTCGTAAACCCAACCGTTCATAGTTGTCCAAAGTAAGTAAACTTGTGGGTCGCGTGCTTCCCATTTCACCAACATTTCTTTCGCATCGCGTAGAATTGCAGTTTGATTTTTAGCTAAATCTTTAATCTTATCATCAATCGCTTGAATTGCTTTTTCGTCTTTTCCTTCTTTCGCTTTTTCGAAATTTAAATAAGCGTTTTTTATTTCTTCAGAAAATGAATCAAAATCGCCAGAAGCCCATTGTTGAATAATTGCCTTTGCTTGTTGATTGAAATGTTTGTCAAATTCAACGTAGTATTTCCCTACAAGTTTATCCCCTTTTAATCCCGTATTTTGTGGGGTTTCTCTTTCTCCTTTTTCGTTCAAAGGGGAAAACAATTCCCAAGCCAACATACTCTTGCAGATGTGAATTCCACGGTCGTTTATCACTTGTGTTTTTATTACTTCGTGACCGTTAGCCTTTAAAATTTCAGAAACAGAGTAACCTAAAAATATATTTCTTAAATGTCCAAGATGTAAAGGTTTGTTTGTGTTAGGTGAAGAATATTCCACCATCATTGCTGGTTTAGACTTTTCGGGTGAAAATCCAAAGTTTGAATCTGTATGAATGGCATTCAAATTATTTATCCAATAGGTATTTGAAAAAACAAGATTTAAAAAACCGTTTACAACAAGGTATTTATCGATTTCATTGAAATTTGATTTAAGAAAATCTCCAATTTTAGTTCCTGCTTCAATGGGTGAGCATTTCATCAATTTTACGAAAGGAAACACAACTAGGGTTAAATCTCCTTCAACATCTTTTCGCGTTTGTTGAAATTGAATTAAGCTTTCGTTTATTTCTCCACCGAATAGGATTGTTGCATTTTCAAAAATTGCCTTTTTTATTTTTTCTTCCATCACTTTTTCTCTAAAATCTCCATTAAATCTTCAATTATTTCAAATGCAATTTCTGCCATTTTGTTTTGCTTTTCATCTAAACAAGGATTCACTTCGACCAATTCAAAAGCAATTGTTTTTTGGAAGCTCAAACAACCTCTCAATATTTCTTTCGCTTCGGCTGGTGTTAATCCATTTGGAACTGGTGTTCCTGTTCCGTGCGAAGTTAAAATTGGATCCATTGAGTCCACATCAAATGAGATGTAAATCAAATCACAATTTTGAAGTTTGTTTTCAATTTGGGTTAAAACCTCTTTTACACCAAGACTTCTAAGTTCATCTACAGCATAATTTTTTATTTGATGCTTGTTTATAAGGTAATCCTCCTCGTCTTCGGTATCTCTAACAGCAATAAAAACTAAGTCTTCGGGCAAAATGGACGTTGATTTTAACTGATTCCATAAACTCGCTGTTTCTTCGTCGACATTGTTTTTTTTGCAATCTAAATTATCTGTCCCAATTGCAGTTGCAAGCGGCATTCCGTGTAAATTTCCCGACGGCGTTGTGTAGGGCGTGTGTAAATCAGCATGCGCGTCAATCCAAACAACACCAATTCTTTTCGTTGGATTTACATTTTTTATTCCAGCAATTGTAGCACCAGCCGAACAATGGTCGCCTGCTATAATCAAAGGAAATTTATTTTTCGACAAAGTTGATTCTACCTCTGTTTTTATATTTTCATAAACGTTAACCATTCCATCAATTCTTTTGGCATTGTGGTAGGGAGTCGGTTTGTCTAATAATTCATTAAAAATAGGAAGAATATAAGGTCTATATTTATCAAAAAAATCACTTTCTTTCTTTCGAGCGGCAGAAATAATTGCTTGCGGGCCTAATGAAGCTCCTCTTGTGCCTGCGCCAATTTCAGAAATGTTTAAGATTACTTGAATTTTTGAAGTCATAAAATCTTTTTAATAAGAATTTAGACAAAGATAAAATTAATTGTCAAAAATAGATTGTTACAAACCTATTGCAGGCTAGAAATAAATGATTACTTTTGCACCCTTATTTAATAATTTAATTTATAAACACTATGAATTCTTACGAAACTGTTTTCATTTTAACTCCCGTTTTGTCTGACGACCAGGCAAAGGAAGCAGTACAGAAGTTCGAAAGTGAGATTGCAGCATTTGGTGCTAAAATCAAACACTCAGAGAACTGGGGATTGCGCAAGTTGGCGTATCCAATCCAGAAAAAGTCAACCGGATTCTATTTTTTAATAGAATTTGAAGGTGAAGGCGATGTGGTAGCGAAATATGAATTGATGATGAAACGCGACGAAAGAGTATTGCGTTTTCTTACAATGAAAATGGATGTTGACCATGTAGCATACGCTGAAAAAAGACGTTTAAAAGCTGGTAAATCCGCAACTGTAGCTTAATATTAACCCACAAAAACATTAAAGATGTCAAACGATATTCGTTACCTAACCCCGATTAATATTGATATTAAGAAGGATAAATATTGCCGTTTTAAGAAAAGCGGAATTAAGTTCATCGATTACAAGGATCCTAATTTCTTATTGAAATTGATCAACGAGCAAGGAAAAATTCTTCCTCGTCGTATCACTGGTACTTCAGCTAAATACCAAAAAAGAGTCAACAAAGCAATCAAACGTGCTCGTCACCTTGCGATTTTGCCTTACGTTGGTGATATGTTGAAATAAGCTCATTGTTGAACTGATAAAAGATTAAAAATATCATGGAAATTATCCTTAAAAAAAATGTAGACAAGCTTGGTTATGCAAACGAGCTTGTTACTGTGAAACCAGGTTATGGACGTAACTTCTTGATTCCTCAAGGTTACGCTGTATTGGCGACACCAAGTGCTAAAAAAGCACACGCTGAAATTATGCGTCAAAAGTCTCACAAAGAAGCTAAAATGTTGGCTGAAGCACAAGAATTGGCTGCTAAAATTGAAGGTCTTACTATCACTATCGCTACAAAAGCTGGTGAAAATGGTAAAATCTTTGGTTCTGTAAGTACAGTTCAATTGGCTGAAGCTATTCGTAAAGCTGGTTTTGAAATCGACCGTAAATCTTTAAAAATTAAAGATGAACCGATTAAAGAAATTGGAACTTTTGAAGCAGAAGCTAACCTTTACAAAGGTGTTAAACAAGCATTCAAATTTGAAGTTGTTAGCGAATAATAACTTATAATTTTTAAAAAGAAAGTCTAGAAGCAATTCTGGACTTTTTTTTTGTCCTTTGGTTACAAACGTTTTTCGCATTTGAATTCGTATTTTTACACAGCTAACCTAAATTTTACCAATATGAGAAGTTTTCTTTTTGTTATCTTTTGTTTTTTCATTAGTACATTTTTTGCTCAAAATACGCTTGTCTCCCAAGGTACAAACTTTGAAGGTGAACCTTATTTGGCTGTAAATCCACAAAATCAACAACATTTAGTTGCCGCATGGATGGGATTTCAAGTCGGAAATAAGGTTGTTATAAAATCAGCTGTTTCAACAAATGGAGGAATCACATGGTCAACACCAATTTGGCAACCTCATGTTGTTTCAACTTATTCTTCCGCTGATGTTTCCGTTAAGTTTGATAATTCAGGAAATGTATTCATGTCTTATATTGATTACGATAACGAAAATCATTCAGAGGGAAAAGTTGTGGTTCGAAAATCAACCGACGGAGGAATTACATGGGGAAGTGCGGTTGAAGTTTTGTCACTTTTAGATTGCCCGAGTAAATTGTGTTTAGATCGCCCGTGGATGGCAATTGATTGTTCTGGAGGACCATTGAACGGAACGATTTACATAACAAATATGAATGCAAATCAACCAACTTTAGTAACACCACCTTACAATCCTTATGTAACTGTAAGTACAGACAATGGCGCTTCTTTTGCACCTCCTCGATTTTTAGATACATTAAACTTTTTGTCAGGATCAACTGTTAATCAGCCAATGCCTTCACCAACAGTAACAAGTAATGGTAAATTTTATGCAATTTATCCGAGTTATGTTCCTTCACAAAGTCCTTTTGCAAGGTTAATTTTAGCAAGTTCAACAACAGCTTGCGTGGATGTAAATCATCAAGTTGCTTATCAAAGTGCGAGTCCATTTTTAGCTAATAATGCAACAAATTCATTGTTAAAATCTGGTTATTTATTGCGTTCAAATCCTAATAATTCTGATCATTTAGCATTTTTCTTTCTTTCAGATTCTGACGGTGATGCAGATATTAAAATGATGGAAACAACAAATGCAGGAGCAAGTTGGTCAACTATTAAAAGAATCAATCAAGACGCGATTGGGAATGGAAAATTACAAGATTTAGTGTGGGCGGATTTTGATACAGATGGCGATTTAGTTGTTTGTTGGCGAGATAGAAGAAATGCAAGTGGCTCAACTTATGGCGTTCCTACAGAGATTTTCTGTGCTGTTAGAAGAAATGGTCAAGCGGATTTTGAGCAAGATTATAGTATTTCATCTTTGCAAGCGGCTCATAACGTTGTTTTAGAGGATAAAGGGAATGATTTCATGAATGTTGCCTTACAAAATGATACTGCTTATGCAATTTGGGGTGATGTGCGTTCAGGGACTTTGAAAATTTACTTGAACAAATGGAATATCAATAATCAAAGTTCAAGTTTACATGAAGTTTATTCCCAAAATGAAGCGTTACTATATCCAAATCCGGCAAGTCAAAATGTAACATTGCCAGAATCAGCGCTCAATGCTGAGTATTATTTGTATGGAACAAATGGTAAGTTAATTGAAAAAGGTGTTTTACATTCTAAAGTTTTTGATTGCCAGAAATATAAGAATGGAAATTACTTTTTTAAAATTGTAAATCAACAAGGAGTTTCAGTTTATAAATTCCAAGTTCAACATTAAAATTTAATTATGAAGTATTTGATTATTAGTTGTTTTTCGCTATTGTTTTTTCAAAATGTATATGCGAAAGCACGTTTTGTAAGAGTAACTTTTGGGCAAAATCCGTACAACGAAGCTAGCATTATTTGGGATCAAAATAGAGGTGAATTTTTGGGTTTATATCTTGACACTGTTGAACCAAGTGTAAATCGTTATCGAAATGTGTTGCAATTATCGGATAAAAATTCGATGCGAGGAATGAAAAATCACATCGTTCGTCTCAAAGGATTAAAACCAAATACTCGTTATTATTTCACTATCAAAGACACGGAAGGATTCGGTCGAACTTATTATTTTTCGACGGTTTCGGATAGTCCGAATGAACGCTTTTCATTTATTGCAGGAGGCGATTCACGCGATAATCGTGTAGTTAGACAAAAAGCTGATAAATTGGTGGCTAAACTAAAAGCACATGCCGTTTTGTTCAATGGGGATTTTACAGGAATTGATATCGAAAAACAATGGAAAGAGTGGTTTTTAGATTGGGAAAATTCAATTGATACGGATGGAAGAATCACCCCATTAATCGTTACAAGAGGAAATCATGAACATTCAAATAAAGTCATTGTGGCATTGTTTGATGTGCCGCACAAAAAAGTTTTTTACAATACCGTTTTCGGAGGAAATTTATTGAATTTAGTTTCTTTAAATTCAGAAATTCAAAAGGTTGGACCTCAAAAAATATTTTTAAGAAACACTTTGGCAGAACATGATTCTTATCAATGGCAAATCGTTCAATATCACCGACCAGTTCGAGCGCATGTTGCCAGTAAAAAAGAAATGCAAACGCAATACAAAAATTTTGTTCCGCTCTTTGAAAAACATAAAAATGTGCGTCTGTGCTTAGAAAATGACTCACACACTTGGAAAGTTACTTGGCCAATTGTTAGTAGCAAGGATTCAGATGCTGACGAAGGTTTCAAGCGCGATGATGCAAAAGGAATTGTTTATGCTGGAGAAGGAACTTGGGGCGCACCGTTAAGAGCTGCAGATGATAAGAAATCGTGGACACGTGACGCTGAAGCAATTAATCAGTTTAATTGGATCTTTGTTTCCAAAGAAAAGATTGAATTGAGAACAATTAAATATGAAAATGAAGCTGAAGTTGAATCGCTTACCGAGAAAAATCGTTTCCAAATGCCAAAAAACATTGAACTTTATGGTCCTGTAAATGGTACTTTAGTCGAGATTTTCCCGAGGTAGTTGAATTTGGATTTTATGCAATTGTTCGTATCTTTTTTAAGACTTCAAACTCCAACTTTGACCAAATAAATTAACTTTGTAGTAATGAGTGATTTTATTGTTTCAGCTAGAAAATACCGCCCCCAAACCTTTGACACTGTTGTTGGTCAAAAGTCGATTACGGTCACTTTAAAAAATGCAATTAAAAGCCATCATTTGGCGCAAGCATTCCTTTTTTGTGGTTCGCGTGGAGTTGGGAAAACAACTACTGCACGAATTTTAGCTAAAACAATCAACTGTTTCAATCGCACTGAAAACATTGAGGCTTGTGACCAATGTGATTCTTGTATTTCTTTCAATACAGGTTCATCTTTAAATGTTTATGAATTAGATGCGGCTTCAAATAATTCCGTTGACGACATTCGAAGTTTGATTGATCAAGTTCGTGTTTCGCCACAGTTAGGAACTCATAAAGTTTACATCATCGATGAGGTTCACATGTTGTCAACTCAGGCGTTTAATGCGTTTTTGAAGACATTAGAAGAGCCACCAAAGCACGCGATTTTTATTCTTGCAACTACAGAAAAACACAAGATTATACCAACAATTCTATCGCGATGTCAAATTTTTGACTTCAGTAGAATTCGAGTGAAAGATATTTCAGATCATCTTGCACAAATTGCAACCAAAGAAGCTATTTCCGCTGATCCAGAAGCACTGCATTTAATCGCAATGAAAGCTGACGGTGCTTTGAGAGATGCATTATCGATTTTTGATCAGATTGTTACTTTTGCGGGAAACACAATTACGTATAAAAACGTACTTGAAAACTTAAATATTCTTGATTACGAATATTATTTTAAAGTAGTCGAATCAGCTGAAAAAGAAGATATTCCTTCCGCACTTTTAATTTTGAATGACATCTACGAAAAAGGTTTCGACGGTCACAATTTCATAACAGGATTGGCAGAACATTACAGAAATTTATTGGTTTGCAAAGATGTTAGAACTGCTTCTTTATTGGAGGTTCCTGAAGTGACACAACAGCGATTTATTGAACAATCAAAGCAAATTGAAGCCTCGCGAATCATGCGAGCGTTGAGTATCGTGAGTAAAACCGATGTTGAATACAAAGGCTCAAAAAATCAGCGATTGTTAATAGAAGTTGCTTTGTTGCAGCTTTGTTCTTTAAAACAAGAGCAAGAAAAAAAAAATGGCTAACTGAACGCGTCGAAATTCTTCCTTTTCCAAATCAAACCTTAAGAAAGAAAGCAACTCCAGCTAAAACAGTAGCTTCTGTTCCTATTTCTATTGTTCCACAAGAAGTAAAACCAGTTGTCTTGTCAGCGCCAGCAGGAACTGTTGACGCACCACATATTTCGATTAAGAAAATTTTAGAAGAGCATAGCAAAAATGAATCTGGTTTAAGCAAAGAAAACGAAGAACATCAACCTTTCACGCGCGAGCAATTGAAAATGTATTGGAAGCGCTTTGCTTTTCAGATGAAAGAAAACAGCATGGAAACTTTTTACAATGCTTTGATAAAAAGAGAACCTGTTTTTATCGATGATGAAAAATTTGCCATTGAGGTTGAAAACAAAGTACAAATCGACTATATTGAGCCCCATTTAAATGATTTCGTGTCTTTTTTGCGTAAAAACTTGAAGAATTATTCAATTTCAGTTGAACTTAAATTGTCAGATGATCAAGTAAGTGAAGTGAAGTTTTTGACGGGAAAAGATAAATTTGCTTTGATGGCGAGGAAAAACACCAATCTCCACAAATTGAAAAATTTGTTTAACTTGGATATTGAGTATTAAGTTTATGCTTAGCCTCGGTAAATTCACTTCTTCAGATGAAAAATTACTTCAATATGTAAGTGATTTTTTAGAGCTGTGGAGTAGGGAAGAGGCAACTTTTATAGTCAAATCCTCAGGTTCAACTGGTCAAGCTAAATTAATTGAAATTACCAAAAATCAAATGGTGATTTCTGCACAAAAGACGAATCATTTTTTTCAATTCGATAAAGAAACAAAAGCGCTATTATGCCTTTCACTTGATACAATAGCTGGTAAAATGATGTTGGTACGTGCGCTTGTTGGTGATTATTTCCTTCAAGTTGAAAGTCCAAGTTCCAATCCATTGAAATCGATCACTGAACCAATAGATTTTTTGGCGATAGTTCCCTTACAACTCGAAACGATTCTGAAAGAGTCGCCCGAAAAATTAGACTTAGTTAAAACAATAATTGTTGGAGGTGCGCCAGTTTCTGACAAATTGAAACAACTTCTTAAAGCTGTAAAAAAAACAGTTTTTCAAACGTATGGAATGACAGAGACGGTTTCTCATATTGCCTTGCGAAAAATAGGTTTTGAAGAAAGTTTAAGCTATGAAGCCTTAGAAGGTGTGACTTTTACAGCGCAAGAAGGGAATTTAGAAATTCATTACCCTGAACTGTTGTCCCAACCATTATTAACGACAGATAACGTACGTTTAATGGATTCAACGCATTTTGAATGGATTGGAAGAACAGATTTTATCATCAATAGCGGAGGCGTCAAATTAAATCCAGAAACAATTGAACAAAAATTAGCTGATTTAATCAATGTTCCGTTTTTTATTTCCTCAATTTCAGATGATTTACTCGGAAATAAACTTACTTTAGTGTTAGAAAGCAAAACTCCAATCTCATTGAGAAAATCAGATTTTGAAGCGATATTAACGAAGTATGAAATACCAAAATTGTTTGCATTCATTCCTACTTTTGAGCTGACAGCGAGCGGAAAAATAAATCGAAAGGCAACTGAATCTAAAATTTTGATCGATGATTGGAAACCACTATTTTAATGTTTTAGGTTTACCATTTGGCGCAAGCGAGCAGTTGATTAAAAAACGCTACAAGGAACTTGCTAAAAAATATCACCCAGATAGAAATCCGAGCCCAGATGCGAATAAGCGGTTTATAGAAATAAATGAGGCTTATATTTATTTGATGTCGAAAGACAAAATTCAATTTAAATCGCCCGAAGAGCAACAGAAAGAGCGCGAAGAGGAAATTCAAAAAGCATACAACGAAAAGGCTTGGAAGTATGCCCGGGAAAAGAAAATAAGAGACGAAGAAGAATTACAAGCATTTTATCACTCTTTGCGAAAAGGTTGGATGTGGTTTGCTTTTAAAACAGTTACAATCATTTGTGCGATTATTTTGGTGGTAATGACGGTTGATTATTTTCTGCCAAGTCAAGCAATTCCAGAGGTCGTTGAAGAGTATTCTGATGATATTTATCACAGTGTTGGTGGAAATGAAATCAGTCTAATAAAGACAAAATCAGGAAAAAATCTTTGGACACATGCCTTTTACAATAAAGATTTTAATTACAATCCTTTTTTTGTTTTGGAGTCAAGTCAGATTTTTCAAAATCCAATCACTGCTAAAATTTATTCAGGAAATCAATATTTCGAAATTCCTATTCATTTCACGGTTTATTGGGCTCAATTTGCCTTGTGTCCCTTTTTATTATTTCCCATCTTTTTTTATTTCTATAAGAAAGACAATGCTTTTTTTGTAATTGGACATTATTTGACGAGATATGTTTCTGGTGTTTTAGTAGGTTTGTACTTACTGACTGAAGACAGGTGGTTTCATTTAATAACTTTAGGTATTTTTTAAAATGACGAAAAAGCAAAAAGCAATCTATGTAATGGAAGAATTGGAAAAATTATATCCAGAAACACCAATTCCTTTAGATCATACTGATTCCTATACTTTGACAATCGCCGTTTTGCTTTCTGCTCAATGCACAGACGAACGTGTCAATAAGATAACTCCAATTTTGTTTAAAAGAGCAAACAATGCATTTGACATGGTGAAGTTAGAAGTCTCTGAAATTCAAGAGATAATTCGCCCATGTGGTTTGTCTCCTAAAAAAGCAAAAGCAATTTGGGAATTATCTCAAATTTTGATTGATAAATACAATGGAGAAGTACCTGCGAGTTTTGAACAACTAGAAGAATTGCCAGGAGTAGGTCATAAAACAGCATCGGTTGTCATGTCTCAGTCTTTTGGTTTTCCAGCGTTTCCTGTTGATACGCATATTCATCGTTTACTGACGCGTTGGGGTTTGACAACGGGTAAAAATGTTGTTGAAACAGAGAAAGATGCCAAAGCTTTATTTCCAATTGAAAAATGGAATAAATTACACTTGCAGATTATTTTCTACGGTCGTTCGCATTCGCCAGCACGTAGTCCGAAGCAAGCGATAGATTACATCACGGCAACAATCGGAACAGCGAAAGCAAAGAAAGAATTGGTTTAAATCGCGTTTGTGATTTTGCTTTTTAATGTTTGTAATGGAAAAGCACCACTTTCTCTCCAGAGCACTTCCCCTTTTTTGAACAACATAAAAGTAGGAACACCTCTGATTTTATAAATATCCGCAATTGCAGGATTTTTGTCAACGTCGATTTTTAGAATTCTTATTTTTTCACCCATATCTTTTTTCAAGCTTTCCAGAACTGGATGCATTGTTTTACAAGGACCACACCAAGTTGCATAAAAGTCAACGAGTGTTGGTGTTTCCGAAGCAACGATTTCTTTAAATTTTCCCATGTTGCAAAGGTAGTAAGTTCAATCTTTGATTTATGTAACTTGGGTAACAAGAATTAAAAAAGGCAACTCCTCTCGAAATTGCCTTTTTATATTTTGGTTTTAAAATCTATTCTTCAGTACCTTCAACTGGAACTAAGATACGTCCGCAATGTTCGCAAACGATAATTTTTTTCTTAGTAACGATGTCTAATTGTCTTTGAGGTGGGATTTTGTTGAAACATCCACCACAAGAACCACGCATTACTTGCACAACACCAAGACCATTTTTTGCATTTTCTCTTAAACGAGTGTAAGCAAAAATTAAGCGAGATTCAATTTTTTTCTTCGCATCGTCAGAAGCTTTCATTAATCGATCTTCGTCTTTTTGCGTTTCACTAACAATTGCCTCCAATTCAGCTTTTTTAGAAGCTAAATCTTCTTTTTTCATTGTTAAACGATCAGTTGCATCAGAAAGCAATTCTTTTTTTCCTTCGATTTTGAATTTTGCTTCTTTACTTTTTTTCTCGTTTAATTTAATTTCTAATTCTTGAAACTCAATTTCTTTTGAAAGCGATTCAAATTCTCTGTTATTTCTAACATTATTTTGTTGCTCTTTGTATTTTGCAATAGCCGTTTCAGAATCTTTCGATGCATTTTTGCGGTCAGCAACCTCCGTATCAAGTTCTTTAATTTCTTCCTGAATTTTGTTGATACGCGTTTCCAAGCCTTTCAACTCATCCTCTAGATCTTGAACTTCCAATGGTAATTCACCTCGTATCGTTCTGATT
>VEQH01000070.1 GCA_018883325.1 Flavobacteriales bacterium
TCTATGTTGTTGATGAGTATCGCGAAAAAAGTCACAAAAATAAATGCTCCCAACGCGGCATGCCAAGGTTTCAATCCGTGATAAAAATAATCGTTGATTCCCAGTCGCAAAAGGCTTCCGTACAACAAAATGATGATTCTTTTTGCTGGTTCAAATTGTTGTGTCGATATGTACATTTATTTTGTCGCAATTATTTTTATTTTTGTGACATAATGGAATCGATTAATAAGCAAATTGGAAAAATTATTCAACAATCAAAGGAGGGTGAAATTTTTTTAACTTCCGACTTTAAGGATTTTGGCACAACGACTGCTATTAGAAAATCTTTATCAAGATTTGTAGAATTGGGGATTATAGATCGAATGGGAAAAGGGATTTATGTGAAACCCAAACAACATAAATTATTCGGTAAAACTCTTCCTTCCCTAGAAGACGTCGCTTTAATTTTGGCAAAAAAGGAACATGTCAAAATAATGCCCACTGGACAATATGCCTTGAATAAAATTGGTTTATCCAACCAAGTTCCAACGAAACTTATTTTCTTAACAAATGGAACCTTTAAGAAAATACAATTTGGCAAATCAGAATTGATATTCAGGCCGACCACGAGTAAAAAATTAGCAATGATTGGTGAAATTACCAGTTTATTATTTTTAGGTTTAGAAGAACTTGACTTGGAGAAATTGACATCAACCGAGAATGAAAAAATAAAAACACTTATTGAAAAAGAAGACCCGGAAAAATTAAAACACGATCTTCGTCTAACGCCTTCAAAAGTAAGTGACTTTGTGAACAAATCTTTTTTAAATAGAAAACAATGATTGGTTGGATAAAAAACTTGGACGAACAATCAAGAAAGATTTCAATAACAGAGGCCTCAAGATTATCAGGTATATCCTCAAAAGCGATTGAAAAAGATTGGTGGGTGACACTTACACTAAAAATACTTTTTGAATCCAAATATGCTTCCTATTTTGCATTTAAAGGTGGAACTTCATTGAGTAAAGGATGGGGAATTATAAATCGATTTTCAGAGGATATTGATATTGCTTTGGATTCAGAAGCGTTCGGAATTGAATTTAATGAACAACCATCAAAGAATTTTGTGGAACAATTAAGGAGGGCTGGATGCGACTTCACAAGTAATGAACTACTCAATGAATTAAAAAGTGGTTTTGCCAAGCTTCAACTTCCGGATAGCAATTTTTCAATGGAAGCTGAAAGGGTTAAGAGTGATATGCCAGATACCGACCCTCAGACAATCTATGTAAACTATAACTCACTTTTTGACCCGAATCCGTATTTACCTGATAGGGTGAAAATTGAATTCAGTGTCCGATCAAAAAGAGAGCCTAATGAAACAAGGGAAATGAGCTCAATATTAAACGCATATTTTCCCAATCCGATATATGAAGAACAATTAATTAAAGTTTTGACGATCAAACCCGAAAGAACATTGATTGAAAAAATACTTCTGTTACACGAGGAATATAATCGGAATGAAGTTTCTAAAATGAGAACCCACAGAATGTCACGCCATTACTATGATATTTATATGATTTATCGAAAATCTCAATTTGGCGTAATTCTTAAAAACAATAATTTCATCCAAGAAGTAATTCATCACAGAAAGCTATATTCCAGATTAAGACACTTTGAATACAACTCACTTCAAATTGGAAAAATATCAATCATTCCTTTAAGTGAAATTATTATAGCTCTGGAAAATGATTATCAAGAAATGAGTCATGAAATGATGTATGGAGAGACACCAACATTTCGAGAAATTCTTGAAGTCGTCAAGGAAATCGAAGCTACTTTTAATCTGATTTGAATGAATTTTTCCAATTTTATCATTCAAATAAAATGAATTCATACATTTGTGTTGAACAGTATGAACCAATTACATCAACATATAAAAAACGGTCAAGTCTATAGGAGATCCGATTTAGAATATTATTCAAATTCAATAGATCGACATTTAGCAGAATTAACCTCTGAGGGCCTATTAATTAAAGTAAGTCAAGGACTATATTATGCTCCACGAAAATCAAAATTTGGCATTGTCCCACCCGACGACAATTCATTAATTGAACGTTTTTTAAAGGATGATGATTTTCTTTTGGTCTCCCCAAATTCTTATAATGGACTAGGTTTTGGATTAACTCAACTATACAATATAACCTGGGTCTATAATCACAAACGAAAAGGGAAGTTTGAATTGAACGGAAAACTTTTTGAGTTTACATTGAAAACATCCTTTCCAAAAACTGTTACCAAAGAATTTCTTTTAGTCGATTTGTTAAATCATAAGGAATACTTAGCTGAGGACCAGGCAGCAATAATAAATAAATTACCTTCAAAGCTTGAGGATTTTGATTTGAATGAATTAATGAAGATAACTCAACAATATGGTTCAGGAAAAACGAAACGTATATTAAAATCACACATCCGTAAAAAGATTTCCAATGACTAACTTTATTCATCGTGATCCGGAGTTCAAAGATTTACTGGCTATAGTTGCAAACGAGAAAAGAATTGATATCGCTTTAATTGAGAAGGATTATTGGATAATGCACGTATTGTATTCTCTTCAACAGCAAAATATTGAGTTCGAATTAAAAGGAGGGACTTCGTTGTCAAAAGGATTTGGACTTATAGATCGATTTTCAGAGGATATTGATATTCATATTAAAACAAATTTTGGATTACCAATAGAGGGTAAAGCCGACAAACCCGCGGTGAGAAATGCCCGAAAATCATTCTACGATCTACTTACCGCCAAATTGAATATAGATGGAATCACGAAAATTGAAAGGGATTATGCGTTTGATGACCTTGATAAATACAGAAGTGGAGGAATAAGACTCTATTATGAAAGTCATACCCATTCAATTGATGGATTAAAGGATGGTATATTATTGGAGGTAGGATTTGATCAGGTTACCCCGAACCAAACAGTTGATATTTCTTCTTGGGTTTGGCAACATCTTGAGAAAGAGGGCTTGAATAAAGTATATCAGAATAATTCGGCTGAAGGAGTAGCTTGTTATCATCCCGGTTATACACTTATTGAAAAACTCCAGACCATTATTCGTAAATACCGTAATAGAGAAAATGATAGCAATTCAAATATCAAGAATTTCATGCGACAATATTATGATGTATATTGTTTACTGCAAAAACCAGAAATAATTCAATTCATTGGTTCTGAAGAATACTTAAAACACAAATCATTACGAATAAGAGGTGCCGATGGTGAAATTCCATTATCGGAACACCCGGCATTATTGTTAAGTGATAAATCAATTAGGGAAACATTTGCCCAACAATACAAATCAACAAGTAACCTATATTATAATGGCCAACCTGATTTTGAATTAATAATCTCAGGAATAAATAAACACATTCCAAATTTTTAATCCGTTATACCTCCTGTTGGAAAATTCTATTTAAACGGAAAAAATAAAAATCAATTAAATCTTACTTTCTTCCTATTTATTCAACCCATAAACCCGAGCCCAAAAATTCTTAATGGGATCTAAAATAAACGAAAGGCGCTCTTTTACCGCTTCTATGTTGTTGATGAGTATCGCGAAAAAAGTCACAAAAATAAATGCTCCCAACGCGGCATGCCAAGGTTTCAATCCGTGATAAAAATAATCGTTGATTCCCAATCGCAAAAGACTTCCGTACAACAAAATGAAGTGAATAATGAAAATCGTTAACGTGTTCTGACCCATCTTCAAAAAGAAGTTCTGACGAATTGTTCCGACAACTGTATTCAAGGCAATTAACAAGCCCAACACCATCAACACCATCCCAACACGAACATACAACCAATCGATATAAACGAGCTTTTTGAACGAGTCAAACAAGATAAACTTATTGATATTCAACAACAAAACGTCAGGAATGAAATACAATAATGCACCAATTCCTCCGACAATTGCAGCGAATTTATAACTCAATACTTGTTGTTTAAAATGAAAAAATAACGAACCAATAAAAGCACCATAAAAGGTATAACCCAACGATGGAACAATTGGAAATAACGATCGATTTTTAGGTGCTCGAATCATATTTTGGATAAACTCTGGCGCTCCTTCAGGCCAACTTTCAGGTAATTTGTTCACTGGAATATACAACAAGAAAAAGGTAGTTCCCAACACAAAAAAGTAAATCCAAATCGGAATAATCTTAACCGTATGGTATATTCCATAAGTAATTAAAATGATAAAAATTCCGACGGCAATACATTGAAGAACGTGAAAGGTGCTCAGTTGTAAAAGTGTTCCCCAAAAGAACAATTCCAGTACCCGTTTATAGCCTTTTTTAACCCGTAAATTCTGAAAATAAGGCACTTCATCTTTTCCTAATAACAAGTACACAAAAACAACTCCTGTCAAGGTCAAAAACATGGGAGAAGTAAACCCACGAATGTATTCTCAAACGTCGTAAGCAATGAAATTCCAATCACTAAAACGATGAATTTCAGCGGGACGTCGGTAAATCATCGCCAGTGTGGTATCTACAAAATGCCCTTCCAACATCAAAATAATGGCAATACTTCGCGCCATATCGATGAACTGTAAACGGGTCTTTGGTTCTTTAACTGCAACTTCCATTTATTTCACTTCTGAGGTGATAAAAAACTCCGAATTTACCTCAAATCCATTCACCTTGAGTAAAAACGATTGTTTGTTCAATCCATTTAAATCGGATGTTTTCAAACTGAACTGAATTACCGCTTTAGAAAACCCATCAACAGTTAGTGTTTTGGAACTGACTGTCAGATCTTTATAGTTACTCACTAATTCAAATGTTTGTTTTTCAGTCGTGATGTTATTTACCGTAAATGTCCCGGTAATCACCTCTCCTTTCTTAACAGTGCCGGCCGTAAATATTGGATTCTGTGTTAAGAACGGAAATATTTTCTCGTCTTTGTCAAAACTGATATTTTCAATTTGAATTTTACGTTCAATCCCCGCTTCTTTTGAAAACACTGAATTGCTTTGGTCTTTTGTGTTATCACTCGTAGTTTGGTCAGCTGTGTACTCACCGAACGGCGCGAAAGTAAACGTTAATTTTCCACCATTCGCAGCTTTTCCAGAAAGGTAATCTTTCAATTCACCGTTGTTGTATTCGTTGAAAAAATTCATTAATGAGCTAATTCTTCGTTTCGTAAGGTTGACATTGTAATCCGTTTTTGCAACAGGACTCGCAAATCCTTTAATGAACAAAGTAACCGCGGAACCCATTGCCAATTCTGCCTTAATCATTTCGGTTAACATAATTAAATCCTGTGCTCCTTTGTCCACATTTCCACTAAAAAAACTGGTGAGATCCTCTACTCGCTTTTGTGCCACATCGGGTGCCAATCCTTTTGCTAACTCGGTTTTGTAGTAATCATAGCGACCCACATACAGTTGATAGGTGTTGATATAATTTTGTTTCGTAGTAGTTGCCCATGATGAAGCATCGGGTTCATCGTTACGGAAATAGAGCGTGACAGGTAGGCGTTGTTTGATGCGTTTTTGATTCTCGGTAAGTTCTTTTTTCTTAACCTCCTCTACCACTTTCACTTCTTCTATTTTCTTTACTTCTTCTACCTTTTTCGGAGGAAAATAGGCAAAAATATCGCTACAACACGTTGGGTTTTTGGAATAATAACTTCCGATTCGATTGGTTGAAACGAGCAAAGTATCTTTGTGTTTGAAAAAATACTGGTCGTTTGCAGGACTATTTATTGGTATTCCAGCATTTGTTGGCGCTGAAAATTTTCCATTTTTCTGAGTGCTAAAAAACACATCTTGTCCCCCAAATCCATAATGCCATGAAGAGCTGAAATAAAGTTTGTTTTCGAGCGTATCATACCAAGGAGTAAGTTCATTGTCTTCCGAATTAATCGCGTTAATTACTGTTGGATCAGAAAATTGACCATTTTTCCACTTAGCATACCAAATATCCAATGCACCTTTTCCACCCTCTCGATCCGAAACAAAAAAGAGTACCTCATCCCCATTCATTCGAGTGATGTGTGGCATAGTTGTATTCTTACCTGCCTGATTTATAGCTCCTTTCAGTGAATCGATTCGCGACCAACGTCCGTTTTCATAAGTAGCCACCATGATTTTGCATCGGTAGTTGAACCCTTCGTCCTCACAATTGCTGAAATAAAACCGTTTTCCATCCAGCGAAAAAGAACCATTTCCAGCACTGATTTTGTCGTTAAACAAATCTTTTACAACCTGATTTTTTTGGAATCCATCTTCTGTAACTGTTGCGCTGTAGATGTGTGTTTTATACGTTTTTGAATACACTTCTTGATTTTTTTCCTTAACCGAATCCGCTCGTAAAGAAGAAAATATCAATTTCCCATCCCGAAAGGTGTGTCCGAATTCAGCATCATAGGAATTTACTGTAAGTGGCAATCGCTTTATCTATGCTTTATTCTAATTTCTTGTAATGGTTCAAAAACGTGTTTATACACATGAAATCTATCCATTACATGTGTGACTTTTGGGAAACATTTTTTGGCAATCAAATTCAGATTTGTAACATTAGTACTGGTAATTTCTTGGATTTTATGTAGCAATTTCCTTATCCGAAGATTATCAATAGAATGAATTTTATAAATGGTTTGTCTTTTAGTTACAAATACAAAATAAACTCAAGTATTTCCTTTTAAAAGATTGATTTAGGTTTATTAATTAATCAATTTAATATAAAAACAAAAACGCCTAAGTAAAGTTGCCTAGGCGTTTTTACATGAAATTGATTTATACTATTTTTTCATAAGGTATTCAACAGCTCTAGCTGCATTAACCATTCCGCCAGAAATAGAAACATTTTTCATTGTTCCTTTTTCTTTTCCTTTTTCAGCACCAGGAATTGAAATTGTTTTTGTGTAAGGCACTGCTGTTTTCATCAAAACTTCTTTAACTTCAGCTGCTGTTAATTCTGGAAAATATCCACGAATCATTGCTGCCACACCTGCAGTAGCTGGACAAGCCATACTTGTACCTGAGGCATCTCCATATCCAGCATCTGGAACTGTTGAATAAATATCAACACCAGGCGCAAATACATCAACAGTTTTAGATCCATAATTTGAGAAATTAGCTAGTAATTTTTTACCTTTTTTAGAAGAACTACTAGCACCAACCTCAATCCAATTTGAAGCGATTGAACCATCACTTAAAATTCTGGTAGGATAAGAATCTTGAATATCCTTATTCTTTGCATCATTACCAGCTGCATGAACCAATAAAACATCTTTACTTTTTGCGTATAAAATTGCA
The DNA here is from genome assembly GCA_018883325.1 of Flavobacteriales bacterium. Taxonomy (GTDB): domain Bacteria; phylum Bacteroidota; class Bacteroidia; order Flavobacteriales_D; family Crocinitomicaceae; genus UBA952. Next base: position 7,305 of record VEQH01000070.1, read on the forward strand.
TCATCAACAACTTGTTTGTTTGGTGTGTAATATTTCCCAAAAGACATATTGATCACTTTTGCGCCATTGTCAACTGCATATCGAATTGCATTTGCAACATCTTTATCACGTTCATCACCATTTGGAACAGCTCTAATAACCATAATTTTAGCGTTAGCAGCAATTCCTTCAATTCCAATTCCATTTCCTCTTGTTGCTGCAATTATTCCAGCTACGTGTGTTCCGTGAAATGCGTCAGGACCTTCATATCTGTTACAACCATAGTATCGTTCAGTCATGTCTTGAGGATTATCCCCAACCAAAACTCGACGAACACTGTCTACATCCAAGTTATTCATTTTTATTAAATTACCGAATGTTTCCGTTGCATTATTGATTTCTTTATCTAAAGTTGCAGGCGGATAAACCAACATGATAGCTCCAATTCTCTTTTTAATTTTAGTCTCCATTTCATCTTTAGGGACATAAGCTTTATTTGTTTTCTTGTCAAAAACACCATTTGAAGCAGCCTTAACATTATTGATATAACCTGCCATAACCATTACACCTTGGTATTGTTGTTGGTTTTTAGCATTTTCTTTTTCCAATTCTGCTTTTAACTTAAGGTATTTGTCGTAGCGTTCTTTTTCTGAAGCAGGAATATCACTTGCGGATTTACCTGCGAAATAGTTTTTCTCAGAGCGGACCATTCGAGCTAATTCTAGTGCTTCGTTATCTACGTCGCCACCAGCTCCACCTAAAAATGACCATCCGTGAACATCGTCAATGTAACCATTTTTGTCATCATCAATACCATTATTAGGTACTTCACCTTTATTAACCCAGATAACATCTTTTAAATCAGGATGATCAGTTTCAACACCACTATCTATAACAGCAACAATTATTTCTTTTGCCGTTTTTCCTTTTAATAATTCGTATGCTTTTTCGGCACCAACTCCATAAACTTTATCTTTTTTCGGGTCTTGTAAATACCAATTTAGTGGTGCATTAGGTTTAACTTCTGTGGTTTTTTGTGCTATTGAAATCCCAGTTGATAACAACAAGGATAAAGCAATCATCGTTTTACGCATATTCTAGATTTTGTTTTGAATGGCGAATTTACTATTTTCTTTAAACAAAAACTGAATGAAATACGACGAAGTCTTGACTAAAAGTTGTGGAAGGTTGAAATTTTAATCAGAATAACAACCTATATTTAGGATTTTGAATATACAAAAAGTGGTATTTAAGTTTTAAGGAGTAAAATAATATAGAACTAAACAAAATATCTAAATGATTTGTTTGTGATTCAAATTCTTTGGTTAATTTTAGAGTCGACATTTTTTAAACAACAATTTAATAACCGCTTATGGGTGAAATAGCAAAGATAGAGTTAGACGGTAAGGTATTTGAATTACCAGTTGTTACCGGAACTGAGAACGAAAAAGCAATTGATATTTCTAAATTAAGAGATTTATCTGGCTACGTAACTTTGGATACAGGTTACAAAAATACTGGAGCCACAAAAAGCGCCATTACTTTTTTAGATGGAGAGGAAGGTATTCTTCATTACAGAGGTTATGCAATTGAACAATTAGCGGAGAAAGCTTCGTTCATTGAAGTTGCATATCTTCTCATATTCGGAGAATTACCAACTGCAGATCAACTAAAAACGTTTGAAGACAGCATCAAAAAACATACACTTGTTCACGAGGATATGAAACAGTTTTTTGAAGCTTACCCTGCAAAAGCTCATCCAATGGGAGTTTTGTCATCTATGATTTCATCACTTTCTACTTTCTATCCTGAATCTTTAGATCCAAATAGAAGTGCTGAAGCAAAAGATTTGACAATCCATCGTTTGATTGCTAAATTACCGACCTTAGCAGCTTGGGCTTACAAAAATTCAATGCGTCACCCATTCATGTATCCACGCAATGAATTCGATTATTGCAAAAATTTCATGTATATGATGTTTGCTATGCCAACAGAAAATTATGAAATTGATCCAGTTGTTGTAAGTGCTTTAAATAAATTATTAATTCTTCATGCTGACCACGAACAAAATTGTTCAACTTCTACGGTAAGAATTGTTGGTTCATCACAAGCAAATCTTTACTCAACAATTTCAGCTGGTATTTCTGCACTTTGGGGTCCTCTTCACGGTGGAGCAAACCAAGAAGTAATCGAGATGTTAGAGCAAATTCACAATGATGGTGGAAATGTTGACAAATGGGTAGCTAAAGCTAAAGACAAAGAAGATCCTTTCCGTTTAATGGGATTCGGACACAGAGTTTATAAAAACTTCGATCCACGTGCAAAAATCATTAAAGTTGCTTGTGACGATGTTTTAGAAAAGTTAGGTGTAAATGACCCATTACTTGAAATCGCTAAGAAATTAGAGAAATATGCGTTGGAGGATGAATATTTCAAAGCAAGAAATCTGTATCCAAATGTTGATTTCTATTCAGGTATTATTTACAAAGCATTGGGTATTCCAACTGAAATGTTCACAGTAATGTTCGCCTTAGGACGTCTTCCTGGATGGATTGCTCAATGGAAAGAAATGACAGAAAACAAAGAACCAATTGGTCGTCCTCGTCAAATCTACATCGGTAAAACATCAAGAGATTACGTTGCTATCAACGAAAGATAAAAAGTAAAATTTATTATGAGAAACGCTATTCAATTTGAGTAGCGTTTTTTTTTTTTAGTCAAATAACAGTATTATTTATCCTATTTTGACCGAAAAGAAGCATTCCTAATTTTACTGACTAACTTTAAATCCAAAAGCACTAATTTTCCTTTTTTAACACGAAAAACTGTAACCTTTTTAAGGTTTTTGGTATATAAATTGTTTGTTAACAACAAACTAAATCAAATGCTCAAAAAGCTACTTTACCTTTCACTTTTTTTTAATTTTTCTCCTATTTTTTCGCAAGACGACCCTTGTATTACAAGCGATAAAAAATTAATTAAATTGTTGGCAAATGCCATGACAGAGGAGACTTTTGAGGCAAAAACTGCAAAATTTGCAGAGGCAATGCAGAAGTTTCCGAATAATGCAGAAACTTACTATCTCTATGCAAAATTGTGTAGTAATGAGGCTACATTATTAATGCGTGAAGAGAAAACTTATTCAAAGGGTGAAGTCTTGCAGAAAAAAGCAATTCCATTCTACCAAAATGCAGTAAAAAAATGCCCTAATTTTCACGCTGATTGTTATTACATTGTTGGTGCAACTCTTTTACAAAATGGAGATTTAAAAAATGCAATTCCTTATTTTCAAAAGTTTGTTGATTTTCCTCAAGATGATTTTTCAAAATTACCTGAAGATTACCTTCAAAAGAAAAAGGAAATTGAATCAATTTTAGAGGATGTAGCTTTTGAAAAAAACATGAAAGAAAATCCTGTTCCATTTGTCCCTAAAAAAGTTCAAATGGTGAGTACTAAATTGGATGAGTACTTTCCAATGATTTCTCCAGACAATGATTTATTATTTTTCACGCGTAAGATAGATCGTAAAAACTTAGGGGATATTTCTTCAAACATCAGAGAGGAATTTACGATTTCCACAAGAGTTGATGCAAAAGGACCTTTCACAGCTGGCGATCAGCTGCCAAAACCTTTTAACGATGGAACTTTTTTTAATTACGGTACAGCCACACTTTCTGTGGATAACAAGGAAATGATAATTTGTGCCTGTAAAGTCGAAAAAGTGTACAATCAAGATTACCTAAATTGTGATTTATACACTACAACCTATAAAAGGTCAGGAAAGGGAGGTAATGACTTTGAATGGACAACCTTGGTAAATATGGGACCTGCGATAAACACAAAAGATGGTTGGGAAGCTCAACCTTCTTTATCTGCGGATGGAAAATTGTTGTTTTTTACTTCCTTGAGAAAAGGTTCACGTAATGATGATATTTATATTTCAGAAAAGCAAAGTGATGGAACTTGGAGTAAAGCAAAACCTTTTGATTTAATTAATACAGATGGAAAAGATAAAAGTCCATTTTTTCACCAAGATGGAGAAACCTTATATTTTGTTTCAAATTCCACAAAAAAACGAAAAGGTTTGGGTGGTTTAGATATTTTCTACATTCGAAAGGAAGGTGAAAAATGGACTGAACCGAAAAACATTGGTTATCCAATCAATTCGAGTGAAGATGAATTAGGATTGTTTGTTTCAACGAATGGAAAAGAGGCCTATTATTCGAGTATGAAGGAAGGAGATTGGGATATTTATTCATTTGATTTGTACGAAGAAGCTCGTCCGCAAGAGGTTGTTATTCTTAAAGGTGAATTAGTAGATGAGCAAGGAAAGCCAATTGAAGGTGCAGAAGTTGAGATTGCTTATAATGATACTGGAGAAAAAACGCAGTTTAAAGTAAATGGTGATGACGGTAAATATGCCGCAGTTGTGAAAGTTTCTCAAAAGCAAGATATTACTGTAAGTATCAACAAAGAGGGTTACGCTTATAATGCAAAAGTGATTGAAAAAGAAACACTTGTAAAAACAGATGGAACTGCTATAAAAACTGGAAAATTAAAAATTGACACTGTTGAAGTTGGGAAAGCATTTAGCATTGATGATATAGTTTTTGATAGCGATTCCTACACTTTAACTGCTAAAAGTAAATATATTCTTAATGGACTTTCGGGATATCTAATGAAAAACAGTCACTTAAAGTTTGCGATAAATGGACATACTGACGACCTTGGTGACGATGAAAAGAACCGTCAACTTTCTCAAAATCGTTCAGACGCAGTTAAAAATTATTTGGTTGAAAAGGGAATTGAAGCAGACAGACTAAAAGCAAAAGGTTTCGGTGAATCTAAACCTAAATTCCCAAATACATCAGATGCAAATCGTGCAAAAAACCGAAGAACAGAATTTGAGGTAATCGAGTAAGTTCCGTAAAATTACTTTGGACTTTGTGTAAAATTTCGATTTATTGATTCAATTTTTCTAAAATACGTTGAATATCAAATTGTAAGTTTCTGAAATTTAAGTTCATTTGCTGCGGATCCATTTGAACTTCAGGAATTTCTTTAGAAATATACGCACTAAATTTCCAAACTTCTATTATATCAGCAGTTGAAACGCTGAAAGGTTGATAAAGTGCATTTGAAGAAATAAGTACAAGTGATTTGTTTTCTTTAAAATCGTTGTGAACGTATTTAAAAACAATTCCTTCATTTTTTGTAACAACAATACAAGGTGTCCCCGTTTTTATACTTGTCCAATCTTGAATGAATTCACCTATCACAATAGAACCAGAGGGCAGGGGAGGCATTGAATCACCATTAATCGCGAATGCTCTATGTTTGCGCTCTTTGGATAAAAACGGTAGATTGATTCGAGGCAAATCTTGAATAAATTCTTGATCTGAATATCCACTTACATATCCTGCACGTGCTTTCTCAGGTATCAATTCTATTAATTCTTCGTTATTGCTGTCAACGACTGAAGTCAAAACGCGGAGATTTGCACCTTTGGCAGATTCTTTCCACTTATTTTCAAATTTTAGCCAATCTTGTTCATTAAACGACTGAAAATCGAGTTTGATTAAATCATCAATTAATAGCCCGTGAAATTGACTAAAAGCAATTAAATTTTCAATATTCGGAAGTGCAACATCATTTTCATAACCACTATAAGTTGAACGATGCATACTCAATGCAGAAGCGACATCTTCTTGAGATAATTTTTTACGTTTACGCAGTGCTTTTAAGTTACTTCCTACTTTCATTAGAATTTATTTAAAAGCAAAAATAGAAATAAAATTTAAAATATAAACTTTAAAATGATTGAAATTTAATCAATTATAAAAATTAAAGTGAGGTTAAAAACAATAATTACTGCGCAACAAATCGATAACGAATGTATCCATCTTGCTTTGACGAGCCAGAATTGAACTTTGACATACCTGCGTATTTAAGTGCTTGGTCACGCATACAAGTCGTTGCATTCTCACAACGGCTTTCGTCTATTGAGGTGCTGATTACTTTTCCGGTATTATCAACGGAAATGAGAACAACAACAGTTCCTGCTGAACCATAGCCACAAGTGTAACCCGGATTTCGGATAAACCAATTATTGTTTTCATAAGCAGTTCGCCCCTTTAAACTAAAATCAACCATCACATTTCCAGCGTATTGATTTGCTTTTGAAGCTTGAGCTGAAGAAGTGGCTTTATTGTTTGCCGATGCAGTAATTTTCTTTTTTTGTTCTTCCGCTTCTTGTTTAATTTTTTCGCGTTCTTTTTCTCCGCCAGCTTCTTTAAATAACTGTTTTTCAAAATCTTTTGCCGTTTGTTCTGGATTTCCACTAGCTTGATCTTGGGACCAGTTTTTGTCGGATTTTTTGCGTATATCGTTGTTGTCACGCACCACATTTATCAATTCACCGTTTAAATTTGAGGGTGGCACTTCGATTTGGTCTTTGGATAATTCAATTTCCTCAGGTTCTTCAATTCGTGAGTATTTCTCAAACGGTTCGATATAAACGATTTCTTTATACGATGAAATTTGAAAGTACATAAACAGAAAAACATAAACCGACAAAGCAACAATTATTGCAATGAAAAAGTGATCTGGTCGGTTTAAAATTCCTTTCATTTTGAAGGTTTTAGATACATCTTAGAACGCAAAAAGTAATAAGCTGTTTCATTTTCTTTGATTAAAGATAAGCAATCTCCATCAAAAACTTTTATTAAATCATACTCTAATGGAATTATTAATTCTCCTTTTTTAGAATACAATCCATATTTTGTGCCGTTTGAAACTAAAAGATAGTCGTTTTCAAAAACTTTTACAATTGAAAATGAAATTGGAATTGTTAATCTAAATCCTGGATCCATAAAACCAAGTAAACCATTTTTTTCAACGATAAATCCAAAGTAACCGATTGTTTCGATGTTGTCAAATTCATATGGAAGAATCAAACGACCTTTCCAATCAACAATTCCCCATTTTTGGTCTTTAATTGCTGGAATTGCTACAAGTGGACGTCCCAAAGCGTCAAATGTTGGTTTTAAATATTCCTTTCCGGTAGCGTCAATTAATCCATATTTTCCTTTTTTGCGAAACACTCCGATTCCTTTGTAGAAAAGGGCAACTTCAAACGCATTCGGAAAATATTCCATCGGTGTTTCAAAGAGCATTTTTCCTTGGTCGTTAAGGTAAAAAATAAAGGTTCCTTGTTTTGCAATAATTTGTTTTTCAACAGCGTCGAATTTTGAAAATTCATCGTAAATAGCATCTGTTAACTGTTGGTTTTTAAGTGTTCTTAATCCCTTTTTACCAGCCAAACCATACTCAATCAATGTGTCGTTAAGAAAACGTATTGATTCAAAAGAAGCCGGAATCAACCATTGACAATTTGTGTTTAGAACACCAAAACCATCTTTTGTTTTGGCTACAGAAACTCCTTTTTTGAATTCTTGGATTTCCTCAAAAATAGCAGCTGTTTTTGGGGTGAAATTAATATCGGAAATGTAATAGTTAGAGTCGCTTTTTTCTTTAATTGCAACAAGTCCTTTTCCAAGTGCAATTATATCGTTGTTCACGATTGGAATTACTTCTCTTCCAGAACGATCAATTAAACCAACGCTATCGCCTTTGAAAACAATTCCTCTTGCGTCAATAAATTCCAAAATTTCATCAAAAACAAAATCAACAACAACTTGATTTTTTTTGTTAATCAATCCATATTTATCATTCTTCGATGCTACTGCCAATCCATCTTGAAAGATGCCTAAAAGGTCATATTGTGGGGCAATTGTTGTTTTTCCTTCCTTGTCGAAATAGCCAAAAAGTCCGTTTTGAACAAAAGGATAAAATGTAGCATTTAATAATTTTAAGTCCTCTTCAATTTCGTGAATAAAAGGATAATCAGGATATTTCTCTTTGAATTCAAGGAATTTCTCCTTTGAATATTCTTTCATAAAAAGTTTGTAAACCATTCGCCAGGCTTCTTCTGCATTTCTATTTTTTGGATATTTCTTTGCGAAGTTTAGGTAAGAAGTGAGCGATTTGTCAACGGTATTTAACTCAAAAAGTCGATTTTCAGCGTCCTCTGCGTGTGGGTTGTTGACACAACAGTTTAGAAAAGCTTCGTAATCTTCAATTTTTCCTTTGCGAGAAAATTCCAAATATTGATATTCATCAAAATTGTATTTCGCATTTTCTTTTAAATAGGAATCTGGGTATTTATTCAAAAAAGTTGCAAAAGCCTTGGAAGTTTTAGCTTGTTCAGCTGACGAATACGCAATGGAATCTCTTAAATGAATAGCTCTTGGTATAAATTTCGACCATTCGTTTGATTCTATAAATTGAACAAAAATTTCCTCACTTGGATTTTTTAGATATTCATTGAAAATCGCAGCACTTACTGCTTGTTTTAAATCTTGAATGGCAAGTGAATCAAAGGAATATTTCTCCTTTAGTTTTTCTTTTTTCTTGTCTTTAATTGCTGAATAAGTTGATTCTGCTTGTAAAACTAAACGATAAGCACTGTCTAAATTTTTCCAATCATTCGTCAAATACAATTTCGTTAAACCAAAAGAGGCAATTGACTTGTGTTTTTTAAGTGATTTTTTGAAGAAATTATAAGCATTGTAATAATTCTTTTTTTCAAATTCTTCAAATCCTTTTTTGATTTTTGAGGCATGAAAAGGAAATACAAAAAATAAAAACAGGGTAATCGAAAGAAGACGAATCATTTTATGAAAATTAAATCAAAGGCTTAAAAGATTTTCTTTCAATTTTTTTGGTAATTCACAAACTGGAATTGGTTCCATTTTATGTTTATTCGCTCTATTATAAGTCCTATAGATTTTCAAAACTTCTTTTTGCCTTTCGGAAAGTAGATTTTCATCACCTTCAAAATCCATTGCCCATTCTAATTCGGGGTAGGTCGCACCAATTTGATCTTCATCGCTTCGTCCGTCTGGCCAAAGTCCGTCAGTTGGTTTAGCCTGAAGAATGTCATCAATCACTTGAACTGACTTTGCGACTTTGAATACTTCGGTTTTTGTCAAATCAGCAATTGGACTTAAATCGACTCCACCATCACCATATTTAGTGTAAAATCCAATTCCGAAATCTTCAATTTTATTACCTGTGCCAGCAACTAAGCAAGAATTTACTTGAGCAATTGCATACAAAGTTGTCATTCTTATTCTAGCGCGTGAATTAGCCATTGCCAATAAATAATCATCGGTATTGAAAGGCATTTTAGCGCTAAAACTTTGGAAAACAGAAGTTAAATCTATCTCAAATGAACTCACGTTTTCGAAACGACTTTTTAAATCTTCGATGTGCTTTTGAGCTCTATCGTATTCTGCAGAGGTTTGAAGTATGGGCATATTCACCAACACTACTTTTTTTCCAGTTAAAGCACACAAAGTTGAAGTCAATGCAGAATCAACACCTCCAGAAATCCCTATGACAAATCCCTTTGTTCGGGATTTTTCCGCATAAGAATTTAACCAATCTACAATATAATTTGCTACTGAATTCAATATATGGTTTTTAGAACAATAACGAAATTCTAAAAAGAATTTGACTCATTGTTGATTTGTTTGAAAAATGAACTTGTTGGAGGTTACTGTCAAAAGTTGATAAAGTTCTTTTGTTATCTTTTCTATCTAAGTATTGAGGAGTGATTCCGTAATAGTAACCACCTTCAAGAACTAAACAAGTAGAACCCACAAAATTCCATTCAGCTCCAGCAGAAAGACCAACAGAACCTTGGTAGAAAAATGCTTCACCTGAAGATTTCATATTGTTGTTTTCAATCATTTCTGTTGAACCAACATTTTGTCCATAATCATTGAACTTATTGGCAACCATAAAGCTATTGCGAACACCAAATTTTCCAAAATATCTAAAATCACCAATGAAATCAGTTCTAAATAAAAGCATAACAGGAACAGAAACATAAGTTGATTTTTGACTTCTATCCGTTAAAATAAATGCTGTTCCGCCAGATTGTTCTTTTTTTAAGATATCCGTATCTGAATATCTGTAGTAAGTTGGAACGTTAGTTGAATATTTAGTTGTTGAAAAATCAAAATCTAAACCTGTTGCAATACCTAAGTTTTTTGAATTTTTAAATGCACTGTGCATTACGATTCCGATACTAAAGTTACCTCCAAGACCATTTGCTTCCATACGAGTAGTTCCCATTGTCAACAAATTCATTCCTAAATTACTTGTTAAACCAGCTTGTACTCTTTTATCTGCTGCTGATTCAGCAACTGTTTGTCCAAATGCTAATCCAGATGCTAATAAGAATGCCCCTAGGAATTTAATTTTGTTAGAATATATACTTTTCATAAGATTTGGTTTTAATGTTTAATTTTGAAGCAAAAATAAAGAATAATCCTTTAAATGCATTTTTTAAAATTATTTACCGTCTTTTTAGTTTTGCTACTGCTTCAAAGTTGCTCGTCAGATCCTTACGAAGTAGACCTTTCAAAAGTAAATTTGAAGTTAGAATTCATTAACCTCGATTCAATTGTAAATTCATCAATCAATCAACAATTAATCGCTTCTAAATCTCAATTAATTAAATCTAATCGCGAGATTTTGGATTTTTCATTTGGCTATTGTTTGGGGATTCCATTAGCACCCGATTCAACTTTCTTAAGAAAAGTAAATGAATTTAAAACGGATAAGTACATTCAACGTTTGGAAAAAGCAACTCAAAAATTACCTAAACAGAAATTTAAAACGGAATTAACCGCTGCATTCAAACGTTTGAAATATCACTTTCCATCTTCTAAAATCCCAACATCGGTTTTCTTTGTGAATTCTCTTTTCTCTGCGAGTGTTTTCTGTACGGAGAAAGAAATCGCAATCGGAATTGAACGCTATTTGGGAGCAAATGCAAGTGTTATAAAAGAATTACCACCACAGCAATTTTATGAATGGATTAAAATTGGAATGGAACCTCGTTTTTTAACGCGCGATGCATTGGCAGCTTGGTTGATGACGAATTATTTGGAAGAAACAAATGAGAACTACGCAGCAGAAATGATTCGTTGGGGTAAAATTTTATTCCTTTGTAAAGTTTTATTGCCAGAAGAAAAGGAAGAAATAGTTTTGAGATACAGCGCTGCTCAATTAGAATGGGCGAACGCAAGCGAAAAAGCTGTTTGGAACTATTTGGTTGACAAAGAATTATTATTTAAAACAGACGAGGAAACAAGAATAAATTTACTAAAAGAAGGGCCGTATTCAATAGGATTACCAAAGGAAAGTCCAGATAGAATAGGGCAGTTTATGGGATATAAAATTGTAAAGCAATATATGGACGAGGAGGAGATTAGCCTTGAAAAATTGGTAGTAATGCCTTACAATGAATTACTTCAAAAATATAAAGTGAAATAAAAAATGGAAGATAAAATTTCAAAAAAATCAGAGATAAATATTAGTGTCGGATTAAATGAAAATAATTTACCACTTGCTATGCATTGGACGGCATCAGATGGTGGAATTGAAAAAGCACCTGCAAGCGCATTCATTTTGTCAATTTGGGATCCGAAAGAAAAAAACACACTTAAAATTGATTTGTGGACAAAAGATATGACTGTTGAGGAAATGAAACAATTTTTCCATCAATCTTTATTGACAATGGCAGACACTTTTGAAAAAGCTACAGGCGAGACTTTAATTTGCGAAGATTTGAGAGATTATTGTTATCATTTTGCTGATAAGATGAATATTTTACCAGAAAAATGAAATTGATTTTACAAAAAATGGATTCCAAATTGGAGTCAATAATTCAATACTCGTTAAGAACGTCAATTGATTCAATTGCAATGAACGATTTAATTGGGAAAGAAATTTCTTTAAATTGGAGTGGAACAATCTATTGCAGTAAATGCTCCAAAGTGACCAAAAAATCGTTCGGAGAAGGTTTTTGTTTCACTTGTTTTTCAAGTGCTGCTGAGGCAAGTCCTTGTATTTTGCATCCAGAATTATGTGAAGCTCACTTGGGTAAAGGTCGCGATTTAGAATTTGAGGAACGCAATCACAATCAACCACATTTTGTTTACTTAGCTGCAACAGATAAGGTTAAAGTTGGTGTGACACGTGCTACACAAATTCCAACAAGATGGATCGATCAAGGTGCAAGTTCGAGTATAATTCTTGCCGAAACACCCAACAGGTATTTAGCAGGTTGCATCGAAGTTGCGTTAAAAGATTTCTTTACGGACAAGACAAATTGGCAAAATATGTTGCGTAATTTCCAAGACGAATCAATTGATTTAGAGGAAGAAAAATGGCAGGTACACGAAGAATTGCCTTCAGATTTAACTCAATATTGGGTTGAAAACGATGAAATAATTCAGTTGAATTATCCTGTTTTAGAATATCCTGAAAAAGTTTCATCGATGAGTTTTGATAAAACAGCGCAAATTCAAGGAAAACTAACGGGAATAAGGGGACAGTATCTTATTTTTGACAATAAAAACGTAATAAACATTCGCCGCCACACAGGCTACGAAATTGAAATAAATGAAGTTAGTTAGTATAATTCACAGGATTTTAGATTTTTTCTACCCACTTTTTAAACGATTTTTTGACCAAACAACCTATTATTATGCGGTTTGTGGTGTTGGAAATTTGGTTTTAAGCTGGATTTTGTTTTTTGTCTTTTTTCAATATGTTTTCAAAAAACAATTCTTCCATTTAGACATCATCAATTTTACTTTTTCTGCTTACACACTGAGCGCTTTATTATGCTTTATAATAACTTTTATTATTGGTTTTCTATTGATGAAATTCGTTGTTTTTACTGAAAGTGGATTAAAAGGTAGAGTTCAATTTTTTCGTTACGCTGTCAGTGCTGTAATTTCTAGCACAGTAAGTTGGGGATTATTAAAAATGTTTATCGAAGTTTTTAATTTCTTTCCATCCGTAGCTAATATTTTCGCTTCGTGCTTGGTTGTGATAGTTAGCTACATTTTGCAACGGAAGTTTACTTTTAAGTAAATCTTTCTTATTTTCATTACTTTTGCGACTCACAAACAAAAATTAATTATGAAATTATCTATTATTTTTTCTGCTGTATTAAGCTTAATAGCAT
>VEQH01000116.1 GCA_018883325.1 Flavobacteriales bacterium
TTACGAAAATTTTCAATTGTAATATATCTTGAAACATAACAATTTGCACCATAACTTATGACATCAAAAAATAGATTTTCATTGTTGGTTTCACCTATTATCATTGTTTTGATTGTTGGTTTATTTTGATTAACAAAATACACAGTATTCAAACAACTTTTATAGGACGCATGTAAACTAATTATCAGAATATCAGTTGCATGATTTAAGATGCGCTGCTTTACTTCTTCATGAGTTTTACATTCAATAAGTTCTTCAACGTTCCCTAGTTTTTGAATAAAAGCAGCTAAAACTGGTCGAATAAGGTTCCTTGGTTCAAAGAATACAATCTTAAGTGGATTTTTACTTTGCATCTTCTTTTTTACCAAAAGTAGATTTTTGAAAAAATTAATTTGATTTTTAAATACATTCTGTTTTTAAAACATAATTGAGTAGCAATAAATTAATAAAATGAATAGTAAATTAATTATTTAAATAGAATATATTAATTAATTGTTAAATAGAATTATAAGGTAAAGTTATTTTGTAATTAACAGATTAATCTTGTAGTAGTTATCATTTCAAATCAGGTAAAACTACGTAGTCAGTTTTAGTTCATTTCTTTCATAAAAGGTAAATCTACGTCAAGCAAGATTTTGTACGTAGTTATACGTAAATTTTAATAAAAATCAACTAGTTTTTAAATGGTAGAAAATAATTAAAACACTGTTTATTAATTGATTATGTTTTCAGGTGTCAATTTATATTATTATAAAAATGAAATCATTTTTACAGGATTTAGAAATTAGTACCTTGAAAGTTTAGTCATAAACTAAATAACTAGAATTAATTATTATGAATACAAACGCTGAAGTAATTTCTGAGCTTTTTGATTTTTTAAAAGAAACCATATGTTACAGAATAACCACTGAAATCAAAGGTCTAGATTACGAGCAACCTGAATTAAGAATCACACCAAATAATTCACCTCTTTTTAATTATATCAATAGCAATGAGCTTTCGCAAAGTGATTTAATCGCTTTAACACTAACCTTGGTTCCTCATGTTTATCCGACTTTTCTTGGAGATGCGTTATCTGAACTTTTGGAAAAAGATCAAGTTTGCAATGAATTTGCAGGAATTAAAGTAAAAAATCACCATGGAATTATTCCAACAGGTGAGACTTTGCTTTTTATTGTTTCGGGCAATAATTTAGTTAATCGAATAGCAATGGGTGACTATTTTCACTTCAATTCCCCACTATTCGTTCAAGAAATCCTTAGAATTGATGGTGTTCCTGAAGGTGAGCCTAAAATGAGTGGGAAGCTCAGTTTAGAGTCTGAAATCCTGGAAATGTTTACAAGTGGACGGATACTAAAACCAAAAATGGGGGCTAATTTTCCAGCTCAACTCATTGAAACCACATTCGAATGGGAAAACCTAATTCTTCAAAAAAAGACTTTAAATCAAATATTGGAAATTCAGTCGTGGATTCAACACAATGACAAAGTGATGAATGAATGGGGCATGAAATCGAAAGTCAAGCCAGGTTTTAGAATCTTGTTTTATGGACCTTCTGGAACTGGAAAAACACTAACAGCAGGTCTGTTAGGCAAGTATACAAACCGCGATGTTTATCGTATAGATCTTTCATTAGTTGTTTCTAAATACATTGGCGAAACAGAGAAAAATCTTTCAAAGTTATTTGACAAGGCCGCAAACAAAGATTGGATTTTGTTTTTTGATGAAGCAGATTCCGTTTTCGGTAAAAGAACTAATGTTCGTGACGCACATGATAAATATGCTAACCAAGAGGTTTCCTATCTTTTACAACGTATTGAATCTCATGCAGGACTTGTGATTTTGGCTTCCAATCTCAAGAACAACATCGATGCCGCATTTACAAGACGCTTTCAGTCCATTATAGAGTTTGAAACTCCAGGAATCGCTGAACGACAATTGTTGTGGGAAGATAATCTTCCAAAAAATCTTCCTTTAGAAGAAAATGTTTCTTTACGGAATCTTGCTAAAAGCTATAGCTTGACAGGTGCAAATATTGTAAATATAATACAATATGCTTGCATTAAGACTGCTCAAAATGAGCGCACATCAATTTCCCTTGATCATTTAATGGAAGGGATTAAGAAGGAATATGCAAAAGAAGGAAAATTGATGTAAAAAAACATTTAATATGAAAATAGCGGTTGTATTGCACCTATATTATATTGACTTGTGGGATGAATTCTGTAATGGTCTGAAAAAATTCAACGGTATTGAATTTGATTTATACGTTTCATTAACAATAGGTTCTACTTCAAGCCACGAACTTGATTTAATACGAACTCAAATTTCTAAAGAATTTCCAAGGACGCAGTTTTACATTCTTGAAAACAAAGGACTAGATGTTGGTTCTTTTCTTATCATTTTGAAATCTATGATCCAAAATGAAAAAGAGTACGATTATATACTCAAGCTGCATAGTAAGAAAAGTGTTAAATCTTGCGGTCCAATTCGAGGTGATTCTTGGCGTAAACAACTTTGTGAGCCTTTGTTTCATAACATTGAGAATATTTTGACTTTCTTCTCAAGAAACAATAACGTTGGGATGATTGGAAGTAAAGCACATCTTTACAATATTGAAGGTACAAATGCAATCTTGATTTGTCAGCTTAAAGATTTGCTTGGAATAACTACTGAACAAAAAGCATTTATAGGTGGAACAATGTTTTGGATAAAGTATTCCATTCTTACGCATTATTTGACGGTAGAACGGATACAAAAAATATATGATCTTTTAGAAGAAGGTTATTTTATCGATTTACACCAAGGAAAATTTACACATGCAATGGAACGAGTTTTTGGGTACATGGTATTGGATAACAATCATTTGATTGCTGGAGCATGATATACGATCAAAAAGAACTATAACTCATTTTAAATTAAACTAATCACTATGATCAAGATAGCTATTGTTGATGAAAATCGTTTGTTTCGGAAAAGTATTGAAACACTATTAAATTCTTATGATAACATGAAAGTGATTTTCGATACACAAGACGGAAATGATCTTCATGAAAAATTGATTGAGTCAAATATAGATGTTTTATTGATTGACATCCAGCTTAATAAAATGAATGGTATTGCCTTAGTTGAATCTTTGAGGACAAAATTTCCTAAAATCAGAATTTTTATTATTACGCAAATAAATACTAAGGAGATTATCTTAAAAATGATAGAGATTGGTATGGATGGGTTTTTCAGTAAGAATACGGAGCCAATGCAGCTCAAAAATGCCATTTCAGCAATGGATTCAAGTTGTTTCCATTATGACAGTGACTTAGAGATAATGATTAAAGAAACGTTGCTTTGGGAAAAGCGAAATCAAACAAAAATCAAATACAGCTTTACTTCAATTACAAAACGAGAAATGGAGGTTATAAAATTGGCATGTCAAGAATATAACAGCATCGAGATTGCTGATATTCTTAACATAAATGTTAGAACTGTAGAAACCCATAGAAAAAGGCTAATTGAGAAAACAAATACCAAGAATTTTATTGGTGTGGTTTTATATGCTTTAAAAAACAGGTTACTTACTATTGAAGGCTTTTAAGAATAGTAAAATTGCCTTGATGTTGAAGATTTACGTGAAATTTTTAAAAAATACGTATAAATACGTACAAAAATTCAGTATAAACAGGTATTTGATTTACGATTAAGACCATCTAATTTAGCATCAGTTAATCGAACAATATTCATCACTATTCGCAATTTTTTTTTTGCGAATACAAAATAAAACCAAAATTAAAATGCTGTACGAAGCTCTCGAAATTTTAAGAAACGAAGTCAATGTTTTTCTATATCAAGAGGGTTTAGAACAAAAGGTAGTTTTGGATAATATTGCTTTGTTAGAATCAGAACATGAGAGTGCTGCTGGGATGAATAACAGTATCGTATTGACCTTACTGACGATTGACGAAGAAACAACACTTCGTAATTTTACTAACAATAGAATAGTCGGGGGAAAAACAGAAATAAGAAATGAAAAGATAAATCTTAACCTGTATGTCTTGTTCAGTGGTAATTTGACCTTATACAAAAACTCATTGATTTACATTTCAAAGGTTCTTCAATTTTTTCAAGGTAAAAACCTTTTTACTCCATCTAATTCCCAACGAATTGAATCAATTTATAATGCAAATGGTTTAAATGATTTCCGATTTACAATGGAATTATATACGCCAACTTTTGAGGATTTGAATTACATCTGGGGAACATTAGGAGGAAAACAGTTTCCATCTGCTTTGTATAAAATGAGTTTAGTAACGATTGAACACAACGTACCAGTTACTGAATCTGCCCTTATAACTCAAACTAGAAATGTTGTAAATAACCTATCACCAAATCTTGATCCACCACAACCATCTGAACTATGATTTCAATTAATTATAAAACACTTTTTGAGGTCAATCTATACCATGATTATTTTTTAGACAATGGTATAGAAAAGTTCGCTGCAATGTATGAAGAGCAAAGGTTTGTTCAACTTGCACGATATAATGTTTTGGATTTTCTTGAAATTGTTCCAACGCTTGAAACGCAGCATAAAATTGTGAATCAAAGAATGCGACTAATCAAACAACCAGGAGGATTCAGAATTATGGTAAGTGTTGAGACAAATCCAGCACTTCCATTGCTACCTACAATTCCTATTTCTGACTCATTTGAGCTACGATTTATGGTAAAGATTAA
>VEQH01000014.1 GCA_018883325.1 Flavobacteriales bacterium
ATCTATTTGAAATAAAACTTTACTTTCATTTGTTAGTAACACTATTTCTCTTTTGAAGTTCTAATTCTTCTTGGTAAAGTAAAATATTCTTTTTGTGTAGGAAATATCCTCTTGACAATAAATGAACAAAGTAATTCATGGATTTAAACAAAATACTCAAATTGTCGTCGTAATAAACACGGGTGCCAAAATATTCTAAGTTTTCTTTTAAATAGAATTCGAAAGTTGATTTAATTTCTTTTGTCAATTCATCTTCGAAAAGCTTGTTGCGAAAAATTTCTCTAATCTCCAATTTTAAATCTTCTTCTAGCTCACGAATCGCTTTGAAATTATCCATTATTTTTTCATTTGGCGTATTGTAATTAATGAATTCTAAGTCTTGAGAAAGTTTGGTGAATATTTCGTATTTCTTGTTGAATTCTTTGTCATATTCAAAGAAAGTTTTGTATAAATTTTCAAGTTGATTTACATCAGAAGTTGATTTTTCTAGGTTTTTAAAGTAACAAAAAATTGCTTGATCATTTGCTTCAATTTGTTTATTGATAGCATCGTGTTCTTCTTTAAGTTCATTCAAAAGGTTTTTACTATCTTTATTTTTGTACTTTTTTCCGTCGTAATCAAAGCTATTGATTTCAAATACTTTATCGTAGATGTTTTGTAGTATATTTTGATCGTTTTCAAGTGCTTTTCGTTTGTTAGTTAACTCCACTTTCTGATCTGAATATAATTCCTCAAATGACAGAATTTCGTTTGTTCTATCTAGTAACTGAAGGTCAAAAGGTATTGGGTTATTATTGTCGTAATAGTTGTTGAAAATTTTAGAAAACGTATTGTTGATATAACTTTCAGTGAATGAAGCTGAAAATTCTTCTAAGTTGAGTTTTGTTATTGCTCCTTTGTATTCAATACCTGAGAACATTTTGCGTGTAAATTCCTCTTGATATTTTTCGATTTTTTTGAAAAAGTTGTTCGCAGGATCATTATCCAATAAACTTATTTTAAATCCTGTTTTTTCGAGTCGTTCGATTCTATCAATCGTACTTGGGTGAGAGGACCATTGATCTTTAATCACAATTTTAGAATCAACATATCTGTTCATTTCATCTATTGAGATTGAAGGTAAATTATTGATAATTTGTAAGTTATTGTTTATCCCTAGGAAGTTCAAAACGAAAAATTGTTCTTTATAAATATTTTTACTGACGAAGTTATTTTCAATCTCACCTTCATAATAACTAAGAATTGAATTATAGGAATGCTCTGCT
Organism: Flavobacteriales bacterium; assembly: GCA_018883325.1. Classification (GTDB taxonomy): domain Bacteria; phylum Bacteroidota; class Bacteroidia; order Flavobacteriales_D; family Crocinitomicaceae; genus UBA952. The sequence continues at coordinate 1,266 of VEQH01000014.1, forward strand.
AAATTCAGTCTCAAAAGTGATTCTTTAAGTGGTTCATAACCTGTTACACTTGCAGCAATTTCGTCTGCATGAAATTCCATTTCCCGCGACAATCCTAAGTAACTTTTATTGATAACGACATATAACTTTTTAAGTATCCATTTGATAAATTGGATGATATATTCAGCTAGCATAATAAATATAGTGAAATAACTGCTAACATCAGCCATTTCTTGAACTTTTTGTTGGAAAGTATCATTTTCATTGACTAACTCAAATATTATATGATTAACGTTGTAAACATAACTGCCAACTTTCATTGTTTTTTGAGAAAAATGTCCAAATTCATGCGCTAGAATAGCTTTTAGCTCTGATTTTGTTACTGAATTCACCAAACCTAATCCAATCTGAAGATTCTTCCTAACTGGCAAAAACATACTCCAAAAGCTAGAGTCGTAAAAAACAGCCGCATTAACATCTGAAGACAAGTAAACTTTTTTTGGAAAACTGGTATTTACTTTTTTAACAATATCATTAATGAGTTCAAAAAGTTCAGGTTCGTCAGCTTTAGTAATTTCAATCAAATGCGAGCGATCTACTTTCTTAGTTGAGAACAAAAATTTAACTAAAAAGAAAGACACCACAAATCCAAGTCCCGTCATTCCTAAACCAAGAACAATGGTTAGAAAAATAGGCTTAGCTAATACCAGTTGAATTGCGTAGTAAACACACAGGTAGGTTAACAAAACTGCACAACCCAGAATTGTTACATAGGTCAAAATAAATATAGCAATTGCCATAACTGCTAAAAAAGTCTGGATTTTAAACTGCAAAGAGAGTTTTACTGTATTTTGTGCCATTAATTTCTACTTGATTCTTTAAAATTATATAAATAAAAATTTAATGCAAGAAGTACACTTGAAAAAATAAGACTTATTGGAATTATATTAAGTCGATTTTTACTTTGGTCTTACCATAAATACTCCAATTAATATATTAAAAATATTTTCATCAAGATGAACACCGCCTTAGTTAAGTTAAAACTATTTAATATTGCGAAAAATAAGCATTAATTAAATTCAATCGTTTGATTTCATTGCTTAAATTAGGAGGTAATTGAATTGAATTTAAATCACTGAAATAGATAATATTAGACTTATTCAATTCTTTTAATACTTGATAAAATTCCATTGATTCTAATTCTTTTGAAAGCAAAATATTTTCGTCTTCCAAAATTGCTATTTTCGGCCATAATTTTGACCAAGCTTTTAAATTTTCAAGCAGAAAATGTATTGCCATTTCTAACAAATCGAATGTTAAATTGCAAGAAAGTTGAGCTAGAATCAAGTTTTTATTTTTCTGATATAAGTTGAAACTATCAATTAAATTAGAACTATCTAAAGTGTTGATTTTTAATTCTAAATCGGTTGATTCAATCTCAATTTCTAAAACCAGACAAGCTTCTTTTAATTGTTTAAGTTTTGAAAGCCGAGCTTGTAACAATTGAGGAACACAAGGCTTCGAAATCAGTTGTTGTTTAAGCTCAAATAATTGAAATTCGAGTGCTTCTTCAAACGTTTCAAACTCCTCTACTCGAAGAAAAATACTAGCTTCCTGCCTTGTCACTATCTTTATTTTTTCGCATTTTGATATTCAGGAATTCAACAGCTAACGCATAAACCATTGCGAAATAAATGTATCCTTTTGGAATGTGTTGACCGAATGATTCTGCGATTAAAAGTACACCAATCGTTACTAAAAAACCTAATGCAATCATTTTGATTGTTGGACGTTCGTTGATGAAATCACTTATTGGTTTAGAAAACAGTAACATTACAATCATTGAAAGAATTACTGCTATCACAATGATAACCATCGGATTACCATGTGTTTCGTGCGAAATATCGTTAGTCATACCAACGGCAGAAATAACCGAGTCAAAGCTGAAAATAAAATCAACCATTACAATTTGAAAAACAACCGAACTTAATTTTAATTTCTTTTTATTTTCAGTTTCGTGGTGTTCTTCTTCGCCTTTCACACTGGAGTGCATTTCTGTTACTGATTTGTAAATCAAGAACAAACCTCCAATTAACAGCACCAAACTATGACCGGTAAATTTAATATCGGCAACTGTAAACAAGGCTGTTTTGTCCAAAGTCATTATCCAAGAAATTACACTTAAAAGCATAATTCGGATAATTAAAGCCAAACTTAAACCTAGAATGCGCGCTTTTTTCTGGTCTTCACGCACCAATTTATCCGTAATAATGGAAATAAAAATAATGTTATCGATACCTAAAACGATTTCAAGTAAAGTTAAGATAATCAGGTACATCCAACCTTGATAGGTTAGTAATATGTCAAAAACTTCCATTTTTACTGTTTAATTAATTTAAAAAATTGGGTTAAATTATCTGCGTTTTGCTCCGCATCTGTTAATACTTCTAATAACTGAATTTCATTTTCTGAACTCAAAAATTCAGGCAACAAGTTTACGAAATCTTCCATTAAATTCACGGATAAAGTTTCGATTCCATAAGCATTTGCAACTGATGCAACAGTTTGAATGTGCTTTGCTTCGAAATATGCGTCGCGTTGTTTTGAAGTCGCTGGGCCAGGAATGATTCTAAAAATCCCACCACCGTAATTGTTTATCACTATGATTTTTAGATTTTTAGGAAAATTAACTATCCAAAATGCATTGCTATCATAAAGCGCTGAAATGTCTCCTGTAATTAAGTAGTGCATTTTTTTTGGATTCGCAATTGCTGCTCCGATTGCTGTACTTGTTGAGCCGTCAATTCCACTTGTACCTCGATTGGATTCAAAACGAACCGAACGAATTGGGTCAAACAATTGAGTGTATCGTACAACAGAACTGTTCGAAATGTGTAAAACTGAATGCTCTGGCAAACAATCAAATAGGTGATAGAAAACATGAATATCAGTGAATGACGGTAAGTTTCTCACAGCCATTTCAATTGTATCTTTTGCTTGAATATCGATACTTTTCCATTTGCCAAAATAATTCAATTGACTTCTTTTGAAATCCAATTGATTTAGTGAATCAAAAAATTGATTTTCAGTTATTTCAATAGAATCACTTAAACATTGATAAGTGTCCATAAAAGGGAAATCAAAGCCAATTTTCCAATGATTTTTTGGTTTAGCTTTTCTTAAAAACGCCTTGATTTTTTTTGAAACAACTGCTCCACCAAGCGTAATCAATAAATCGGGGTATAAATCTTCTTCCTTGTCAATACCATTTAATGTACGATCAATACAATGAATGAATTTTTCACTTTGAACATTGGAGGTATTTTCAACTAAAACCACAACATTACTGTGATTACTGAATTTCTCTAAAGTTTGTTGTAATTGGTTACTTTCAGGAAGTTGACCACACAAAACCATTATTTTACTTGACTCTAGTAGAGGAATTGCACGTTCAAAAAATTCAATACTCAATTGACTTGAAACTTGATTTTTATTGAATTTACGAGCGTAATTTGTTGATTTTTCAATTGAATTATAAAGCGGTTCGTTTAAACCAATATTAAAATGAACAGGACCTTTCCAGCTTCCCGTTAATGTTGACATTCCAATTGCTGTCTCGCGTTGCGCGTACCAAATGTCGGTTTCTGATTCCTTTCCATCTGTCAAATTCACTTCGTAGCGAATGTGATTTTTATAGACATTTTGTTGCACAATTGTTTGACCGTCGCCTTGATTGATCCAACTTTCAGGACGATCAGCCGTGATAAGCAACAAAGGAATTGAACGATAATAAGCTTCAGTAATTGCAGGATAATAATTCAAGGCAGCAGTTCCTGATGTACAACAAAGTGCGACAGGTTCTTGTAATTCTTGCGACATTCCGAGCGCAAAAAAAGCTGCACTTCGTTCATCGTGAATGACATACGTTTCAAAAAACGGATTTTCATCAAAACTTATAGCGAATGGAGAATTTCTTGATCCAGGGGAAAAAACAATATTTCGTATTCCGTGTGCCTCACATTGATCCACGACCAATTGCACCATTAATTTATCGCTTGTTAGCATGCCGTAAAATTACAATTTTTGAATTAGGTCGAGAATGGTTTTACTTTTATTTTCTGTTTCAATCCATTCCAATTCTGGATCTGAATCTTTGGTGTAACCTCCACCTAAATACAAATGAATTTTACCGTTTTGAATTTGGGCGCAACGTAAGTTAACATAGACAGAAGCTTGATTTTCATCCACTAAACCAATAAATCCAGCATATAATTCTCGATTGTGGATTTCCAATGATTCTATCAAATCAATTGAAAGATTTTGTGGAAGTCCGCTCACAGCAGGAGTAGGGTGGAGTGCATCCAAAATTTCAAGGGGAGTAATTTTTCCAATTGAAAAGCTGAAGTCCGTTTTGAGGTGTTTGACAGGTCCCGCTTGATGTTCATAAGGTCCATTTAGCTCCAAATCCAAAACGCCAATTTCTGTCAATTTTTCTTGAATAAAGTCTGTAACGAAAGCTTGTTCTGCAACTTCTTTTGAGTTCCAATTTGCCACTTCATTTACTTTTTTTGTAGCTGCTAAGGCAATTGTAAAACCGGAATCTCCTTGTTTTTGGAACAAGATTTCAGGACTTGCACCAATCCAATTTCCTGCTAAATCATCTTCGAAATAGTAAACAAATGCGTTCGGATATGTTTTTTCCAATAATTCGAAAAGAGCAAACGATTTTTCAGAGTCAAAATTTTGAGAATGAATGCGCGAAAGAACTGTTTTTTGTAAACCCAAGGCTCGAATTGCGTTTACTAATTTTGAACCTTGTTCAAGGTAGTGAGCTTTACTTGTAGTAACAATGTTAAATTCTCTTTTTTCTAATTTTTTATATTGATTTTCAACGAATTGAAAACGTTTTTTTTTATCAAAGCTTGAAATAATAAAACCTCCTTCTTCAAATTGTTCAACAGGAATAAAAGCACCTTTTTTGTGAACAATAGTTTTTCCCGGAAATCGATAATAAAGCATTGAAATTATTTGCGGTCGATAATCATTACTGTCAATCTTCCCGTACAAATCAATCGATCTGTTCCTTCCTCGTGGATGTCAACTTGCCAAAGGTGTGTACGTTTTCCAGCGTGGACAATTTTACCAATAGCACGTACCCAACCAGATTTTACACCATTTACGTGGTTGCAATTAATTTCAATTCCGACAGGCGCTTGTTTTTGAATATCAATGAGTAGGGTAGAACCCATTGAACCAATACTTTCAATTAATGCGGCACTTGCACCACCATGTAATAAACCCATTGGTTGATGTGTTCGATGGTCGACAGGCATTCTTGAAACGACATAATCTTTACCGATTTCTACACATTCAATTCCCAATTGTTCCATGAGTGTGTTTTTATTCATTGAGTTAACCAAGGCTAACGGTACTTGTTTTAATTCCATTTCGCAAAATTACTTTTTAATTAAACAAAGGATTCTAAGAAAAGTTAAAATGATGGGGGAAAATGATGAAAATCGAATAAGTTGTGTTATAACTCAATTTTTAATTTTATTTCGAAAAGAAAAAATTAATACCAAAAATCACAGAAATCAATTATGGAATTACAATTCATATTTATAATGGTGATCATCTTCCAGCACATTTTCACGCATTATTCAATGGCTTACAATTAAGATATGATGGAAAACAATAAAATAATTGATAATGAGCTTAGAATAAAAGAAACAAAAGCTGTAATCGATTTCTGGAATGAATTAGCTTTTGAAAGAAAAAATGGATTTATATATTTTTTCTATTTAAAAAACCCAAACCTAAGAAAATGAAACGTCAGATGAAAACCCCTAAAATTTTAAAAATAATAAAGAGTGAAAACTTTACTATTGATTTAGCTTTTAGAAATGGGGAAGTAAAACGAGTTGATTTTACTAAAATTTTGAAGGAGGCAACTGAAGAAAATCCCTTGTATCAATTAAGAGATTCAGAAGTATTTGATTCTTGTATCGTAAACGAAAGTGGAATTATAACTTGGGAAAAAGCAGCGGTAAAAGTTGAAATCCCGGGACTCCCAGAATCTGTAACAACCGTAGAAATGGATCCCGAAACGCTCTATGAGATAGGAGAGGAGTCGCCTTTAAATCAAGCTTTGCAGTTTGGAAGTGAAATACGAGAAATCAGATTGTTTAAAAAAATGACATTGGCGCAATTATCAACACTTTGTGGAATTTCTGAATCTGAATTATCTCGAGTTGAAAACAATAAAAACATTGAATTAGATACACTTAGAAGAATTTATCAATTTGGTTTTGATATGGAATTAGTGATTTCAGGAAAAGATAGAAAAACTAATCATACTAGCCGTAATTACAGAAAATCAAAGGCGAGGATTTTAAAGATTTTAAACAATAGAATTACCTAAGTAATTGATAATCATTTATTAATATTTCTGGAGATAAATTTAAGCGCTTTGTGAGATTTCGAATCATTTCAACAGTTAATTTTCTTTTTTTATTTAAAACCTCAGAAACTCTGCTTTTTCCGCCAATTTCATTTACTAAGTCAATTTGCTTTAATTTCATTTCTTCCATTCGAATTTTGATCGCTTCAATTGGATCCGGTGCTTCAATTGGGTAATGTTTTTTTTCATATTCATCAATCATTAAACCAAGTAAATCCGCTTCATCACTTTCAAGAGTACCAATTGGTGAATCAAATATTATTTCCAAGCGAGCTAGTGCATCTTTATAATCAGCTTCTGTTTTAATAAGTTTTATTGTCATGATTTCTTTTTTTTAAATTGTGTTAGAATCAATTTTATCATAATCAGTATGTGTCCCTATAAATCGGATGAAAACCCATTGTTTTTCAAAATTGATTTTGGCAACAAGTCGATACGAATTTCCTTTTATATTAAATACAACTCTGCCGTCTTTTAATATACTTGCATTTGCATACATTTGTTTAATATCATTTGGAGATTTCCATTCAGTATTCATAGCAGTGTCATGCCAAGTTTTAAGATATTGTTCTGCATCAGCATGTTTCTCCCAAAATGCTCTTAGAGTACTTTTTGAAAATATCCTTTCCATTTACAGAAATCTTTTTTTACAAATATAATACATAATTCTCAATTTGGGAACTTATTTATTATATGCTTTTTTGTATTATAATTAATATTATGTTAAATAGATTTATTCCATAATCCGTTTAAGGTTTAAATCAATAACGATTTGTAAATTTTTAAGCATAAAAAAAGCGACTCGTTAAAATCGCTTCCATTCGTTAGAATTAAACGTCTACTCTTTCCAGCCGTCGTAACCAGTTTGTAAATCGTAAACTTTTTTAAAACCTGCTTTTTTTAAATCTTTTGCTGCAGATAAACTTCTGCCACCAGCTGCACAATAAATCAATACAGGTTTGCTTTTGTCGAGCTTTGAAACATTCTCAAGGAATGTTGGTGAAAAATAATCGATATTTATTGATCCTTCAATTTTTCCTTCAGCAACTTCTTCAGCTGTGCGCACATCCAAAATTTGAGCACCTTTTTCTTTCATTAAAGCTTTAAACTCCTCATTAGAGACTCTTTTTTGGGCAAATGCTGTTAGACTTATGAAAAGCAAAACAAATGATAAAGCTAAATTTTTCATAGATTTTTTTATTCAAAAGTAAGAATTATAGGCGTTTATTCATATTCTATTTAACATAATATTTAACAAACTGTATTTGTTCTAGAATCGGATTTTCAGTGAATACTAATCAATAATCACAATCAATTACTAATTTTAACGAGTATTTCTTATGAAAAAGTGAACTTCTAAATGCTATTTTATGAAAACGGAACAATTTAACAAGTTGAATTTACTTCAGCGAATTAAATTAGTCAAAGAAAAAGCAACGTATATCGGAGCTCGTGAAAATATGAGTCATTTCATCTATTTATTTGCCTTGGATACGCATTACGTAGAAGTTTTTATACTCAAAAACTTGAATCAAATTCAATGGGTTGAATTACAGCACAATAAGAACATTATTTCCGAATATGTTTCTAAAGTAAATATCAAGAGCCTTTTTGAATAAATTCATTAAATCACTTCATAATCAATTACTTATAATAGTTTCAAACTTCTCCCCTCCTACTCGCTTTGTTGAGGATTTTGTGGTTGATTTAGCGTGAAATTTGAAACTATTTCCTACCAATTGAAAGGTTTTGTACAAGGATCACACTTGAATTTCAATTCTTTTCCGACACATTTTGCTTTTTTGCCTTTTTTGAAATGTACATAAGCAAGATCCAATTCAATGCGAACTTTCTTCCCATTTTCATCTTTACCTTCAAGAATTACTTGAAAATAATGTTGGTAATTCACGAACTCAGCGTACACTTTATTTACGGTTATTTTCTCCTTTTTATCATTGTCGCAGCAAGCACACCAAAGGATTAATTCTTCTTGATTTTGTAGGAATTTCACTGCTTTGTCGGCTTGTTCTTTTGTGATATAAGCCAATTGATCTGCTTTCGAAAACAAGTAAAAAGCAAAGATGAAAACGAATGTCAAAAATGATTTCATAGGTTGATAAAAAAAATTGAAAGTAAAACTTAACTTTTGTTCTTTTCAAAATTAGAATAAGTTTCAATTGAAATTTAAAATTTGTCAATGAAATCAACCTGCAACTGCCACTTTTACATTGAATTTATCAATTTTATGACAGCTTGTCAATTTTTCAAGTGTGGCAGTATCTTTGACAAGCAAAAAACAAATTTGAAATTATGTCAGAAGAGAAAGATATTCAAAACGAAGAGAACGTGAATGAAACGCCAGAAACACAAGAGGAATCAACTGTTGAAAATCCTGCTGTTGAGGAGCAAAAAGAAGTAACAATCGAAGATAAATACAATGAATTAAATGACCGTTTTCTAAGATTGTATGCTGAATTTGAAAATTTCAGAAGAAGATCGAATAAGGAACGTTTGGATTTAATCGCTACTGCAAATGCAGGTTTATTAAAAGATTTGTTGCCAATTATGGACGATTTTGAACGTGCGATTGCAAACAATATTTCTGCAACTGAGATTGATGGTGTAAAAGAAGGATTTAACTTGATTTTCAATAAATTCAAAAGTACAATTGAAAGTAAAGGATTGAAACAAATGGAAGCTAAAGGTCAACCGTTTGATAGTGAATTACATGAAGCAATTGCAAATGTTCCAGTTACCGATGAAGACCAAAAAGGTAAAGTAATCGATGACGTAGAGAAAGGTTATATTTTAGGAGAAAAAGTGATTCGTTACGCTAAAGTTGTAGTGGGTCAATAAATAAAGCACTTTATGAGTCAAAAAAGAGATTATTACGAAGTACTAGGTGTAGCTAAAAATGCGGATGAAGCAGAAATCAAAAAAGCTTACCGAAAAATGGCTATTAAGTATCACCCTGACAAAAATCCTGGTGATTCAGAAGCTGAAGAAAAATTCAAGGAAGCCGCAGAAGCTTATGAAGTACTAAGTAATGCTGATAAAAGAGCACAATACGATCGTTTTGGACACGCTGGAATGGGCGGTGCAGGTGGATTTGGTGGCGGTGGAATGAACATGGATGACATTTTCTCCCAATTCGGCGACGTTTTCGGAAGTGCATTTGGTGGTGGCGGAAGCTTTGGTGGAAGTCGCGGTGGTTCAAGAATGGTTCGTGGTACCAATCTACGTGTTAAAATGAAACTTACACTTGAGGAAATAGCAACAGGTGTAAAGAAAAAAATAAAAGTTAACAAGCTTGTAAATGCTGATGGCGTAACTTTCAAAACATGTTCAACTTGTAATGGTTCTGGACGTTTGACACGTGTTGCGCAAACATTCCTTGGTGCGATGCAAACTCAAACAACTTGTCACGTTTGTCAAGGTGCTGGAAAAATGATCGACAAAAAACCAGCTGATGCAGATGCACAAGGTTTAAAAAGAAAAGAAGAAGTTATCGAGATTGACATTCCAGCTGGTGTTGAAGAAGGAATGCAATTAAGCGTACAAGGACGCGGAAACGCAGGTCCATTCAATGGTGTAGCTGGTGATTTAATCGTTGTGATTGAAGAAACAGAACATCCAGATTTACGACGCGAAGGAGAGAATTTACACTTTGACGCAGTTGTTAATTTCGCAGATGTTGTGCTTGGAGAAAGCATCGAAGTTCCAACAATCAGTGGAAAAGTGAAAATCAAAATTGAACCGGGAACTCAAAGTGGTAAAGTTTTACGTTTGAAAGGTAAAGGCTTACCAAGTGTTCAAGGTTATGGAACAGGAGATTTATTTGTTCACATCAACGTTTTCACACCTTCAAATATTTCGAAAGAAGAACGCGAGTTGTTTGAAAAATTAAAAGCAAGCGAGAATTTTAGTCCAAGTGCAGAGGAAAGAGGAAAAGGATTTTTCAAACGCATGAGAGATATGTTTTCCTAGATGAAATTCATTGATGGAGCAATAGTAGGAAAAAACGACGCTGTTCGTTACTCATTTGGTGTTACCTTAATAGTGTTTGCTTACATTATTGGTAGCACCTTTTTGTTTATTGACATTGGGTTAAATTTCCCTACCCAAACGATGCCTGAAACAGAAGGCGAAATTATTCAGTTGCTAGGCAAAAATCGTTTTCTGGCGCTTGTCATGATTCCTTTCGTGCTGGTTTTCATTGCTTTAATTTTTATTACGACAAAAATCCACAAACGAAAATTTTTAAAACTGATTACGGGGCGAAAAAAAATTGATTTCAAAAGAATTGTGTTTAGCTTTGGGATAATTGTGCTTTTACAGTCTTTGCTTTTAGGAATTCAAGTTTATTTCAATCCCAATATCGAGTGGCAATTTGACTTCCAGAAATTTCTTCCTTTGGCGATTATTGCAACTTTGTTGATACCGATTCAAACAACCTGCGAAGAATTACTTTTCAGAGGTTATATCATGCAAGGACTTAAAATGCGGACAAAAAATAATTTACTTGCAATTTTGGTTTCAGGTTTTATGTTTGGAATGGTTCACATTGGAAATCCAGAAATCGAAGTAATTGGTTATCATATCATTGTTTATTACATCGCCGTTGGTATTTTTCTTGGACTTATTACCTTTTTCGACAACGGAATGGAGCTTTCAATCGGCTATCACGCTGCGAATAATTTATTTGCGGCATTAATGATAACTACAAATTGGCAAGTTTTCCAAACGGATGCATTGTTTATTGACAATACGCCACCGCAAGTTGGTTGGGACACGATTGTTGGTATTTTGGTTATTCTTCCATTGTTATTTATCTTATTTAAACGCAAATACAAATGGGGAATTTTGAGTTTCAAAAACGATAAGAAACATCCTAATTCATAACTTTTTAAGCTGAATTTATCTCAATTGGTAAGAATTCTTTTCAATCTTAAAAAACGAATTACTTCTTGTAGCAATTCAAAAAACGCCAACTGAAACAATAATTCTGCTTAAATTTAAGCCATGAATTTTGAAATTAAAGCTTTTGATTCCCTTTCGCTGCTGGAATTCCACGATTTAGTTGCGTTGCGAATCCAAGTTTTTGTGATAGAACAGAATTGTCCGTACCAAGATTTAGATGGAAAAGACAAGAAATCCTTTCACGTTATTGGACGAGATAAAAATGACGAAATCAAAGCAACAGCTCGAATTTTACCTGCTGGAATATCATATCCCGAAGTTGCAATTGGTCGTGTAGTTGTAGATCCTAGTGAACGTGGAACTGGAGTAGGTCATTCGTTAATGAATACTTGTATGGAATTTATTAAAAACCAATTTGGTGCTGTTGCAGTTAGAATTTCAGCTCAAAAACACCTCGAAAAATTTTATAACCAACATCAATTTATTTCAACAGGAAAAGAATACCTCGAAGATGGAATACCACACGTTGAAATGCTTTATTTACCCAAAAATTAAATTATGAAAAAAGTAATTTTCGCTTCTACAGTTGCTTTAATTCTTGCTGCTTGCGGAACAAAAAAAACGAATGAATTTACAACTATCAACGTTGAATACCTCGACAAATCAGTTAAACCACAAGAAGATTTTTTCCAATTTGCAAATGGAACGTGGATAAAAAACAATGAAATTCCTGCCTCTGAATCGCGTTGGGGAAGCTTCAATGAATTGGAACAAAACAATAAAGCGAAACTGACAACCATTTTGGAAGAAGCTATGAAAAACCCAAGAACAAAAGGTTCTCAAAATCAGATTTTAGGTGATTACTACGCTGCTTACATGAACATGGATTTGCGTAATTCACAAGGAATGCGCGGCTTGGAAACTGAGTTTAATCGCGTTAACACAATGAAAAGCAAAGATCAATTGGTTGAAATTATTGCCGAACAACATAAAGATGGTATTGGCACACTTTTCAATTTTGGTGTTGGTCAAGATTTAAAAAATGTAGATAAAAACATTTTATACCTCGGACAAGGTGGAATTGGTTTACCAAACAAAGAATATTACACAAGCGAAAACAAAAAAGAATTGTTAGCAGCCTACAAAAAACACGTTGCTACTGCGCTTCAATTAGCTGGAAAAGAAACAACACAAGCAGAAAAAGCCGCAGAGAACGTCTTGAAAATTGAAACGATGCTTGCCGAAAAAATGATGAGTCCAGCGGAAATGCGCATTCCTGAAAAAACGTACAATAAAATGTCAACAAAAGAAGCTACAGCACTTTTTGGGAATTTTGACTTTCGTTTTTACATGACAAAAGTTGGATGTCAAGCTCCTGATTCAATGGTTGTTGGAAATATTCCTTTCGTGAAAAATGTGGCTTCAATGATAGAAAATTTAAGTCTTGAAGAATGGAAAGATTATATTACTTGGAACTTGGTGAACCACTATGCAGGACATTTGAACGAATCATTTGTGAATTTGAATTTTGATTTTTATGGCAAAACATTAAGCGGTAAAAAACAACGCAAACCAATGAATGAAAGCGCTATCGATGAAATTACACGAATGGAATTTTCAGAATTACTAGGTAAAGCTTTCGTTGAAAAACATTTCTCCAAAGAAGCACGTGACCGTGTTAACACAATGGTTGACAATTTATTAGCAGTTTTCAAAGAGCGCATTCAAAACTTGGATTGGATGTCAGCTGAAACGAAAAAAGAAGCAATGAATAAATTAACTTCAATCGGAAGAAAATTAGGTTACCCGGAGCAATGGGAAGATTTTTCTATGTTGAACTTTTCAGCAACGAACTACTTAGAAAACATCAAAGAAATAAATCGTTATTCAGTAAAAAAGAATTTTAGTGAATTATCAAAACCTGTTGACAAAAAGAAATGGGGAATGCCTGCACACATGGTTAATGCTTATTATCATCCATTATTGAATGAAATTGCTTTCCCTGCTGGAATTATGCAGCCTCCTTTCTTCGACGAAAAAGCGGAAGATGCTGTAAATTATGGTAGAATCGGAATGGTGATTGGTCATGAATTCACGCATGGTTTTGATGATATGGGTTCTAAATTTGCTGCTGACGGTTCATTTAAAAACTGGTGGACAGAGGAAGACCGCAAATTATTTGAAGAAAAAACAAAAATCTTAGGTGAAACTTTTTCTGCTTATTGCCCAATTGAAGGTCATTGTGTGAATCCTGACTTGACAATGGGAGAAAACATTGCTGACTTAGGAGGTTTGACAATGGCATACTATGCTTACACATTGACTGATGAATTTAAGAAAAATGAAATGCGTGAAGGATTTACACCGAGTCAACGTTTCTTTATTGCCTATGCTCAACTTTGGAAAATAAAATATACAGATGAAGAAATGAAAAATCGCATCGCAAATGACCCACATTCACCTGGAATGTATCGTGTAAACGGTCCGCTTCAAAATTGCGATGAGTTCTTCAAAAGTTTCGATGTGAAGGAAGGCTCAAAAATGCGAAATAGCACGAAAAAAGTAGCTAGAATCTGGTAATGGAAAATGGATTGCAGATTGATTGTAGATTGCAGATTGAAAAATAATTTGCAATCTGCATCAATCCGAAATCCGCAATCTGAAATCCGTAATCTATAATAACACTACTCCCACCCTCTCAATTCAATACAAGCGCGGATAAATTTTAGATTTAAGTCTATTTGTGATTCGTTAATACTTACGTTAATTGCACTTTTGTAGCTTGAAATCGCATTTTCTAATTGTCCTTTGTGTTGGTAAAGCATTCCGTAATAGAAATAAATATCGGAATCTTCCCTATTGATTAGCTTTTTTGATTGTTCTAATAAATTTTCTGCTTCATCAAAACGTTGTGCTTTAATCAAAATAAGTGCATATTGTGTGTAAGTTGGAAAATACTCAGGATCCGCTTTTAAAGCCTTGATGTAAAAATCCTCTGCCTCGTCGTTTCTCCAAAAGTTATAGGCCATTTTCCCTAATTCATAAAAAGGTTCCGCCTGATTTGGATGAAGAATTACCAACTCATTAAGTCTTGCGATTGCGCGTTCGTAGTACGCACTTTTTATGTCATTTTGAACTAGGAAAATTTCTTCCTTGAACTTGGCTAATTCTACAGAAAATGGATTCATAACTTTTTTTTGCCGAAAATAAGGAAAAATTTTTCTTCATTGATTTGTATGAAACTGCAATTAATCTTTATTAAGGCTAAAGTTATCTAAAATGGCAGTATTTTTGTTAAAAATCAAACTATACTTTTTTCTACTACTTTTGTAAAATCAAAAATCAACTCAAATGAAAAAAATAGCCGCACTATTAATTTTATTCCTTGGAATTACTGCAATTCAATCAACGAATGCTCAAGTAACGCCTTCAACAGAAATAGATACAAATATTTACGTTGTCATTCGCAATAACGGAAACGAATTGATTGGTAAAATCTTAAGTGATGACGGTCGCGAAGTTCTAATTCTTACCGAAGCTTTAGGTAAGATTTTCGTTCCAAAATCAGATATTAAGATCAATTAAAAAAATTGACGCATCAAAAGATATAATAAATGGTGAATATCGAGCAAGAGGTCCTTTTACAACGCGTTATCAATTTACAACAAATTCATTTCCAATTGAAAAAGGTGAAAATTACGCTGTTATAAATTTATACGGGCCAGAGGTTCAATTCTCCATAACGAACCGTTTTTCGATTGGTGTTTTATCAACTTGGATTGCAAGCCCAATTGCTGTGGCTTTAAAATATACTTTCCCAACAACAAATGAAAAATTAAACTTTGGAGTTGGAACAATATTAGGTTCATCAGGGTATTTTAACCAAGGTAGAGGCTTTGGCGGTTTACATTGGGGAATGGTAACTTATGGCGACCGAATGAACAATGTGACTTTATCTGTTGGATATTCTTACTTACGTTCTGGAATCAATACGGGACCAACGCTTTATAAACCCGGAACTTACGCTGCTGTTGAAGATCAATACAATCCTGGATATTACAATTTTGCTTCGCTTCCAGTTTTAAATACCGGTAAATATTCTCCAAGGGCGAGTGCTCCTATAATTGGAATTGGCGGAATTGCTGCCGTTGGAACAAAAGCTAGTTTTATTTTCGATGCTATGTTGATTTTCGGTTCAAATAAAACGAACAATCCAACTCAAAGTGTCATTAACAATTATGATATGGTTACTGGCGCTCCTTCCAATACAGTTGTTGGTGAAGTTCAAACGGGAACTTTGGAAACAATTAAGTCAACGAATTTAATTTTAATGCCAGGAATGCGTTTTCAGAAAAAACCAAATGAAGCTTTTCAGGTTTCACTTGCGGGAATCATCGGAAAGTCTGACGGAGAGCGTTACTCCTTCCCTATTCCAATGTGTTCTTGGTTTTATAAGTTTTAAAAATTGACTTTTCTTAGAAGCTGAAATGTTACTTCAAGCTTGGATTTAAGATTTAATTCTTGATAAAGTTTCTAGTAATTAATCTTATCCTTCCTCGTGTGCAAATTGAAAAAGGTCGCTGTTTTCTTTAATGAAAGCAAGTGTTTCTAAAATTTCATTCAAATCTTGTGAAGAAACTAACTTCATTCTGTATTCTTTGAAATGCGAAATTCCTTTGAAATAATTGGTATAATGTCTTTTCATTTCATTGATTCCCAACACTTCACCTTTCCAACGAATACTCATATTCAAATGATCCAAGGTAGCTTCTACCCTATCTTTTAAACTTGGTTTTTCAAGGTGCGTTCCTGTTTTTAAAAAATGTTTGATTTCATTAAAAACCCAAGGATAACCAATACTCGCTCTTCCAATCATGATTCCATCTACTCCGTAGCGATTTTTATATTCCAAGGCTTTTTCAGGTGAATCGATGTCACCATTTCCAAAAACGGGAATCCTCATACGCGGATTGTTTTTTACTTCACCAATTAAAGTCCAATCTGCTTCACCTTTGTACATTTGCTTACGTGTGCGACCGTGAATTGAAATTGCTTCAATACCAATATCTTGCAAACGTTCAGCAGTATCAACCACAAATTTAGTGTCGTCATCCCAACCTAAACGCGTTTTAACGGTAACAGGTAAGTTTGTTGATTTTACAATTTCTTGAGTCATTCGCACCATTTTCGGAATATCTTGCAAAATTCCCGCGCCTGCACCTTTACAAGCTACTTTTTTGACAGGGCAACCATAATTTATATCGATGATGTCAGGATTTGTTTTTTCAATCATCACCGCCGCTTGTTTCATACTTTCGATTTCAGAACCAAAAATTTGAATCCCAATCGGACGCTCGTATTCATAAATATCAAGTTTCTGCAAGCTTTTCGCTGCGTCGCGAATCAATCCTTCAGAAGAAATAAATTCAGTGTACATCAAATCGGCTCCATGTTTCTTACATAAAGCTCTAAAAGGCGGATCACTAACATCTTCCATTGGCGCAAGAAGTAGTGGAAAATCACCTAATTCAATGTTGCGAATTTTAACCATTCTGTCTTTTATTTTTTTTCTTGTTCTATTACTTTCAAGTAATTTTTTAATTCTTGTTCGTTTTCAGATTTTAAAACCATCAACATTTCATCCGATTCCACAACGATATAATCTTTCAATCCATCTAATAAAACCAATTTATTATTTGGCACATTTATCAAACAATTTTCAGAGTTGAATGTGAAAACATTATCACCAATAATTGAATTATTTCGGTCGTCTTTGTGCAAATGTTGATTCAAACTTCCCCAAGTACCAAGGTCGCTCCAATCGAAATCAGATAAAACAACAGAAACATTTTTTGCATGTTCCATTACTGCAAAATCAATTGAAATATCATCGCATTTGTCGAAAGCATTGTAAACAGCAACTTCTTCTTTTAATCCGTTGTCGTAAACCGTTAAATTATCAGCAAAAAGGTTAAATAATCGCGGTTGAAAAGCTTCTAATGCTTCCAAAATTACTTTTGCTTTCCAAACAAAAATTCCAGCATTCCAATAGAAATTTCCAGCATTCACAAAAGATTTTGCTGTTTCTAAATCAGGTTTTTCTCTGAAGTTTGTAACCTCGTATGCTTTGTTTGCTGCAACACCATTTGAATTATCAAACTCGATGTAGCCGTAGCCTGTGTCAGGACGCGTTGGAGCGATTCCAAGTGTCACCAAATGGTTTTGATTATTAGCAGTTTCGATTGCTGTGTTTATGATTTCACAAAAACGCTGACTGTCTAAAATCAAATGATCAGATGGTGTAATTATCAAAGTAGCAGCAGGATTTTCATTATAAATTTTAGCTGCTGCATAAGCAATACAAGGAGCGGTATTTTTTCGCATTGGTTCACACAAAACCTGGTGTTCCTTCAATTCAGGTAATTGCTCAAGAACCAATTCTTTGTAAATTGTATTTGTTAAAATAAAAATCTGTTCATTAGGCATTAAATCTTGAAGTCGCTCGAAAGTTAAACGCAACAAAGACTTTCCAATCCCAAGTACATCTAGAAATTGCTTTGGTTTTTGCGGTGTTGACATTGGCCAAAAGCGGCTTCCGACACCACCTGCCATTATTAATCCGTAGTTGTTATTTATCATGGTTTTGTATAATTTCTATTGTTGCTAATGCGTGAACTAAATATTGTTTTCCGTTCAAATCGGTGCAAAGATACCTACTCCTTCTCAAATTTCCTTTTTTAAATACTTTTCCGTTCAATGAAAAATGAGAATGCATCGGAATTTCTTCTAATGTGTGTGTTTGATGCAATGTTGGTTTGTCGTATTTCTTTAAAGCACGCGATAAATTCAAATCTGAACAAGAAGAAGCCTTTGTATTTGTAAAACTTTTCCAAAGTGCTTTTTCCAAATCGTGAGGTAGATTTTTACTGTCCAAAACAGGAATTAGTAACTCTCTAAAAGCATTTTTCCATTCTTCACCGTGCGGACTAACACGATGACCATATTTATTAAAGGTGCGCAAATGAGCGATTTCGTGTAAAGTTGTCACCAAAAAACTATAAGGATTTAAGTCACCGTTTACAGTAATCACAGGGAGTTCTCCAGGTGAATTCGCTCTAAAATCACCTAATTTTGATTTTCTGCCCGGTACAATTTTAAAAATCACTTTGCTTTGAAGGATTGTATCCACTAAATACGGAACGTAAACCTCTGGTGCAAATCGTTTTAAAGTTTCAGAATAACGCGTTCTTTTGTCCATTTTTAAATTGTTACAAAAGTACGAAAGATTAAGTTTCAAAATTGAGTGTGTCCTATCGTAAAAATATTGTTTAATTTAGCGAGTTGAAGCAATGAGAAATATAGGAAAGTACATTTTAATGTTGAAAGACGTTTTTACAAGGCCTAATAAATGGCGCGTCTTTTTTGAACGACTTTTAGAGGAATTAATCGGAATCGGGATCAACTCTCTTCCAATTGTAGCGCTGATGTCCACTTTTATTGGTGGAGTTATTGCACTTCAAACGGCTTCAAATATGTCAAGTCCTTTGTTGCCAGCTTACACGGTTGGTTACATTACACAATCAAGTACAATTTTAGAATTTTCGCCAACAATTATTTCCTTGATTTTAGCAGGGAAAATTGGTTCTAATATTGCCTCAGAAATTGGCACAATGCGCGTGACTGAACAAATTGATGCTTTGGAAATAATGGGTGTTAATTCCTTGAATTTCCTCGTTTTACCAAAAATAACTGCAGCAGTTTTATTCTTCCCAATTTTGGTAATCTTCTCAATGGCATTAAGTATGTTGGGAGGTTGGATTTCATTGGTTGTTTCTAATTTATCGACAACAGAAGAATATGTGCTTGGTTTACGAGCTTTCTTTGATCCTTTCAATATCAAATACGCTCTGACGAAAACGATTGTTTTTGGATTTCTAATTGTTTCTGTTTCCTCTTATTATGGTTATTACGTGAAAGGCGGTTCATTGGACGTAGGACGCGCTTCCACACAAGCAGTTGTTAGTAGTAGCGTTACAATTTTGATAGCTAACTTTTTATTAACCCAAATGATCTTGTTGTAATGATTGAAGTAATCAATGTCAATAAATCCTTTGGTGGAAATCCGGTTTTAAAGGATGTAAGCGCAAAGTTTGAAAAAGGTAAAGTCAATTTAATTATTGGTCAATCTGGTCAAGGAAAATCTGTTTTGGCAAAATGCATGGTTGGCTTGCACGAAGTTGATACAGGTGAAATTTTATACGATGGTAGAGATTTTACACATTTAGACCGACACGAAAGAAGTAAAATTCGCCAAGAAATTGGAATGCTTTTTCAAGGTGCAGCATTATTTGATTCAATGACTGTTGAAGGAAATGTGATGTTTCCGTTGATAATGTTTACCAAAATGACAAAAGGAGAAATGCAAAAACGTGTTGATTTTTGTCTGGAGCGTGTAAATTTATCTGGAAGAAACAAACTATTTCCGTCTGAATGTAGTGGTGGGATGCAAAAAAGAATTGGTATCGCAAGGGCAATTTCTATGAATCCAAAGTATTTGTTTTGCGATGAGCCAAATTCTGGACTTGACCCGCAAACTTCTATTTTGATTGATGGATTAATTAAAGATATTACTGCTGAATATCAAATGACTACGGTTGTAATTACCCATGACATGAACTCTGTAATCGAAATTGGAGACAATATTATTTTTATCTACAAGGGTCAAAATTGGTGGCAAGGAAATAGTGGAACTATTATCACAACAGACAATCAAGAAATCGGTAATTTCGTGTATGCATCTGAGTTCATGAAAGAAATTAGAGTATCGATGCAAGAAAAAAGACGATAATTTTCACAAAAATAATTTGTTTTTAAAAAATATAATTATCTTTGCAACCCGATTTTAAAGGATAAAGCTTCTTTAAAATTCAGTTCTTAAAAGAAAGAACTTAGATTGATATAATTGCGGATGTGGTGAAATTGGTAGACACGCCAGACTTAGGATCTGGTGCCGAGAGGTGTGCGGGTTCGAGTCCCTCCATCCGCACTATTAGGTCTCGTTTGTTGAAAGCGAGACCTTTTTTATTTAATACAATTTAAAAACAAGTAACAATGAACATTTTACTCGAAGATGTTGATGCACTAAATGCAGTGTTAAGAGTTCAAATTAGTCCTGAAGACTATCAAGCTAATGTAAAAAGTGCATTAGAAAAATACAGAAAAACAGCAAAAGTACCTGGATTTAGACCCGGAATGGTGCCTTTTGGATTTATCCAAAAACAATTTGGAAAATCTGTTTTAGCTGAAGAAATCAACAAATTGACAAACGACAGTTTGTATAAATACATCACTGAAAACAAATTAGATATTTTAGGTAATCCAATTCCAAAAGAAGATTCAACTTCAGTTGGAAATTTTGACAAACCTGAAAATTTTGAATTCTCTTTCGAAATCGGTTTTGCTCCAACTTTTGATTTAGCAATCGCAGGAAAGAAATTTGAATTTCCTAAAGTTAAAATCGACGATACATTAATCAACAAACAAATCGAAGACCTTCAAAGAAGATACGGAAAATTAACTTCTGTAGAAACGGCTGGTGACAAAGATATGATTCTTGGTAAATTTGAAGAGTTAAATGAAGATGGTTCTGTGAAAGAAGGCGGAATCTCTCATTCTACAACGATTTCTTTAGAATTTTTGGACAAAAAAGAAGCTTCTGATTTATTGAAAGGAAAGAAAGTAAATGACACTTTTGAATTGAATCCAAGCTTAGTTTCAAAAAATGATGCTGACAAAGCTGCGATGTTAGGTTTGAAAGAAGATCAATTGGCTTCAATTGGTGATAAATTTCAATTCACAATTTCTGACATCAAACAAATGGAATTAGCTGAATTGAACGATGAACTTTTCGGAAAATTATTCATGGATGGAGAAGTTACAACGGTAGAGCAATTAAAAACTAGAATCGCTGACGACTTAAATAGAATGTTTAGCGAAGATTCAGATCGTATTTTGACAAGAGACGTTTACAATTTCTTATTGGAAGAAACGAAAATGGAATTTCCAACTGAATTTTTGAAAAGATGGATTAAAATTTCAAGCGATAAACCGGTAACAGAAGAAGATATTGAAAACGAATTTGATGCTTATTTAAAATCACTTAAATGGCAATTGATTCAATCAAAAATTTTCACTGAAAACAATCTTAAATTAACAAATGACGAAGTTATCGAGCACACGAAAGGTTTATTGATTGCAAACTACGCGCAATATGGTATTCCTGCTCCAGACGATGCTGAATTAACAGAATCTGCTGTGCGTTTATTGAAAAATAAAGAACAAGCAAATGGAATTTACGATCGTTTAGCAGAACAAAAATTAACTACCTACTTCAAATCAACTGTTTCTTTAGACACGAAAGAAGTAAGTTACGATGATTTCGTTGCAATTGCATCAAAGTAATTAACTAAAATTAGTTTTTTAAAAGGCCTTTCATTGAGAGGTCTTTTTTGTTTTATAAATTAAAATGGCTTTTAAATATTGATTATTAATTGTTACTGAACAATTTTATGAATAGAAAACCATTTATCGCTCTAAGCGCCTTTTTATCCTATTTTCTTCTTATCAATTTGAAATGTTCAAATTTGTCTTTGATGAAAAGTACTAATTCCATTTCAGCGGCTGTTTTTAAGAAATCGGGATCGGCGTTGAGGAAAATAATAAAGTCATCAAATTCCGTTTCTTCCATTTCAATGATTTCGTAAGCAACGTAAAGGCGCAATAATTCTTTGACCACTTGTCGTTGGTCATCTTTATATTTCTGTTCAGCAATCCAACGCTTGTTTTGTTCTTTCTTCGAAAAAGCTTGATACAACGCTGTAATTGGACTTTGTAAAGCTTCGATTCCTGTAACTTGACGCGTTTCTCTCAAAACTAAATTTTTCCTTTCTTCTTTTATTTGCTCCAAAGTTTTTAAAGGTTTAACAACCACTTCTTGTACTTGCTGTGGCAACTTTTCAATATACGCAATCACTTGACATTGACAATTGGAATCAGGTTTAGCTGTAAATTCATAAATCGGATATTCTTTTGTTGAAAGCGCAATTTTATCGTTTGGTCGAACGTAAACAGAAAAGTAACCGTCAGGCTGTCCGAAAATCCCTCTTCCTGTTGTTCGATTGATTACCATTAAATTGTAAAAACTTTGTGGTCGCAAGGTGTCCACTACCCTACCCGACACGAAAACTTTATCGCATTGTGCGAAAGAAATGAAGGGTAAAAAAACAACGATTAATAAAAAAAACTTCATGTAGTCGGCTTAGACAATGACTGTACCAAAAATTATTGCTGAAAATTACAGCATTTCGAAATACCAATCGAAATTCAAATTCACAAAAAAGAATAATAAGAAGGGTAAAAACATTAATAGCATCCAGCTTAAAACTATGAAAATCTTAAATAATACTGTTGCATCTTGACTTACAGGAGCAAGTAGCACAGAATTTACGTGCGAAGCCATAACATCATCACTCACTTCACCTTGCAATTCTTGGTATTTTTTCAAAGCTGGAATTTCTTCTAAAAGAATATTTTTTATCAATACATAATCGCGGTTGGAAAGTTCTTCATAAGTGGTATTATAATTGATTCCTTGCGCGTCTAATTCTTTGCGAATGTGATAATTACGTTGAATACCCCGAACTCTTACACCCATAAAAAATCCAAAAGCAATCATTAACCAACTGTCTAATAACCAACCGATACCAATTAATACCAACGAAGAAATCAATGCGAAAATCATTAAAAACAAATCACGCTTTTTATTCATCATTAACTTAAAAAGTTGTCCACCGTCTAAAGGATCGATTGGGACGAGATTAATGATATTGATGAATAGAAATAAAAAACTCCATTCAATCATCCATTCAGATTGGTATTTAGCAGAAAGAATCAATAAAATAGAACCGATTATGATTCCTGGATAAGGTCCTAAAGCGGCGACGATAAAACTTTGGCGTTGCGAATATTTGTCTTTACTCCCTTGTACAAATGCACCCATTAATGGAATAAATAACATTCTAACATTTTCGTAATCAAACTTTTTCATCGAGATATAATGTCCCAATTCATGAATTAAGAGCACTGCAATTAAAAACAATACGAAGCGAAGTTCGTCAGAGAAAATCAGTAAAAACGTCCCGACAAAAAGTACGATTGTAAAAGCGGTTAATCCCCAATTACTTTCAACTTTAACTTTTTCAATAATTGGTTTTTCAGGATATAAATCGAATTCCTCCATCTTACATTCCCGGCATTCCACCCATGCCTTTCAATTTACTCATCATACCCATCATATTTCTAGGATTGGACATCATTTTCATCATTTTACGCATGTCTTCAAACTGTTTGATTAACTTGTTAACTTCCTGAATATTTGTACCACTTCCTTTTGCAATTCTATTTTTGCGAGAAGTATTCAACAAGCCCGGATTTGCTCTTTCTTTCGGAGTCATTGATAAAATAATTGCTTCAATTCCTTTGAAAGCATCATCAGGCACATCAACATCTTTAATGGCTTTTCCCATTCCCGGAATCATTCCCATTAAATCTTTAACGTTACCCATTTTTTTAATTTGCTGTAATTGCGCTAAGAAATCATTGAAATCAAACTGATCTTTCATGATTTTCTTTTGCAACTTGCGTGCTTCTTCCTCGTCGAATTGTTCTTGCGCACGCTCCACTAAGGAAACAACGTCACCCATTCCCAAAATTCGGTCTGCCATACGAGAAGGATAGAACACATCCAATGCGTCCATTTTCTCACCTGTACCAACAAATTTGATTGGTTTGTTTACGATTGCTTTAATAGATAAGGCAGCACCACCTCTTGTATCACCGTCTAATTTTGTTAGAACAACGCCATCAAAATTGATTTTTTCGTTGAACGCTTTTGCAGTATTCACAGCATCTTGACCAGTCATGGAATCCACCACGAACAATGTTTCACTTGGATTGATGGCCGCTTTCACTTTCGCGATTTCGTTCATCATTTGTTCATCAATCGCCAAACGACCTGCTGTATCGACAATCACAACGTTGAAAGACTTGCTTCTCGCGTGATTGATTGCAGCTGTTGCAATGCTTACAGGATCTTTATCTTCTTTGTTTGAATAAACTTCGATATCTAATTGCTCACCTAAAACGTGTAATTGGTCAATCGCAGCTGGACGATAAACGTCACAAGCAACTAAAAGAACTTTTTTTCCTTTTTTGTTTTTTAGGTAATTTCCTAATTTTCCAGTGAATGTTGTTTTACCTGAACCTTGCAAACCTGACATTAAGATAATCGCTGGATTTCCTTTTAAATTGATTTCAGATTCATTTCCGCCCATCAATTCTACCAACTCCTCGTGACAAATTTTAACCATCAATTGTCCCGGAGATACTGATTTCAACACATCACGACCAAGCGCTTTTTCTTTTACTGTATTTGTAAAATTCTTTGCTGTATTGAAGTTAACATCGGCATCTAACAATGCTCTTCGCACCTCTTTTAAGGTTTCTGCTACGTTAATTTCTGTAATTTGACCTTGACCTTTTAATACTTTAAACGCGCGTTCAAACTTGTCCGTTAGATTTTCAAACATATCTTTTACTGAATTTTAGTGTGCAAAGATATTGATTTTAATAGGAAGAAGCGAACGAAATTAATTGGAAAAAGTAACAAGATTAAAAAGACCTGAAAATCAATAAACAAAAGCATTAACTTTGAACAAATAAACAAGCATTTATGAAAAAAATAATTATTTTTTCAACTCTTAGTTTCTTCATATTCAGTTGTTCCAAATCTCATGAAGGAATGACAAAAGCAACCATCAAAGATTACACAGGTCTTGACGGCTGTGGAATTGTGATTGAATTAGAAAACGGAACAACAATTGAACCTGGAAATATCACTGCGTTTTCATCCTCTGTTTCCATTTCTGACGGTCAAAAAGTTTGGGTAAAATACCATGAAACAGGTGCAATGAGTATTTGTATGGTTGGTCCAACGGTAGAAATTGACGCAATGGAAGAAAGGTAATTTGTATCCTAAATTTGAAGGTTTCAAATCTTTACATTCTACAAAAAATCACAACCTATAGAAAAAACCAATTTAATTAGTGTACCTTTGTACAAATTCTAGGTCTTACATTTAATTTATTTTGTCAAAACTTAGAATCGAATCTATTTTATGACATTTAAAGAACTAAATCTTTTAGAGCCGATTTTAAACGCTCTTGACACCCAAGGTTATACACAACCAACTCCAATCCAAGAACAAGCGATTCCAATTGTATTAGCAGGAAAAGATATCATGGGATGCGCCCAAACGGGAACAGGAAAAACAGCAGCTTTTGCGATTCCTATTTTACAACGTTTAGAAAATACTAAACCGACAAACGGAAAAAGACAAATCCGTGCTTTAATCGTTACGCCAACAAGAGAATTAGCAATACAAATTCACGACAGTTTTAAAGATTATGGACAGAATTTGAAACAACAAAGTGCTGTGATTTTTGGTGGTGTAAATCAACATTCACAAGTAAACCGATTGAAAGCTGGAGTTGACATATTAATTGCAACACCGGGAAGACTTTTGGATTTGATTCAACAAGGATTTATCAATTTGAAAACATTGGAGATTTTTGTTCTTGACGAAGCAGACAGAATGTTGGACATGGGTTTTATTCACGATGTAAAAAAAATCATCAAAATAATTCCTGAAAAACGCCAAACTTTGTTTTTCTCAGCAACAATGCCGAAAGAAATTACATCGCTTGCAAACTCTATTTTGACTAATCCAAGTCATGTGGAGGTGAGTCCTGTTTCATCTACTGCTGAAACCATTCAGCAAGAAATGTACTTTGTGGACACTGACCAGAAAAAAGACTTGATTTTACATGTTTTGGAAGAACAAAAAATTGAGACAGCATTGGTTTTCACAAGAACGAAACACGGTGCTGATAAATTGGTGAAGATTTTATTGAAAAACGACATCAAAGCAGAAGCTATTCATGGAAACAAATCTCAAAATGCGCGTCAAAATGCATTGAAAAACTTTAAAGATAGAACTTCCAGAGTTTTAGTTGCAACCGATATCGCTGCACGTGGAATTGATATTGACTCTTTAGCTTATGTGATTAATTACGACATTCCAAATATTCCTGAAACGTATGTTCACCGCATTGGTCGAACAGGTCGCGCAGGTGCTTCTGGAAAATCAATTTCGTTTTGTAACACAGAAGAAAAAGCATATCTGAAAGACATTCAAAAAATAATTGGAATGACTGTTCCTGTGGTAAGTAATCATCCTTTCCCTTCTACGGGAAAAATTGATGTGGTTGAAAAACGAGTTTTCTCTAGACCAAAACCTACTTCGCAACAACGCAAAAAGAAAACTGCACAAGCGAGTTACTTATAATTTTCAATCCTTTAAATAACTTGTCACGGTATTGAATCTACTGCGACAAGTTATTTTCATATTTCGAAACTTTTTTCAAAAAGACAACTTAAGTTTGGTTGATAAGTTAACAGAAAATTTCTACCATCTTTATCGTTTTCAAAGCGTTAAAAATATTAATCAACAATAGTTTACAACCTTTTTATTTTGCTTCAATGAAGCGAATGAAATCGAAGTGTGACATAAGTTCCACAAGTCAAAAAAGACAAGGAAAACAATCAATTTTAATTAGCTGAATGTCTTTGCAATTCAAATAAAGGCGTATCTTTGCAACTTCGCAAACGCCAATGATTGATCTCGATTTATACGAAGCCAAAAAGCTTTACCCCTTTCAAGTTAACACTGTTACCAACGTATTAGATGAACTTCGCAAAAATGGTGCGAATTTTAATTTACTATACCAACTTCCAACAGGTGGAGGTAAAACTGTTATTTTCTCTGATATAACTAAACGTTACATTGAAGAATGGGGTAAAAAAGTATTGATTTTAACACATCGAATTGAACTTTCAGTGCAAACTTCAAAACAGTTAAACGCAATTGGAGTTCGCAACAAAGTGATTAATTCGGAGGTAAAAAACCTTAACGATCAAGAAGATTATCATTGCTTTATTGCGATGGTCGAAACCTTGAATAATCGATTGAACGAGAACGATAATTTCATAGAAAACGTTGGTTTGGTTATCGTCGATGAAGCACATTACAACAGTTTCCGAAAAATATTTCAGTTTTACGAAACAAGCAATATTTTAGGTGTAACTGCCACGCCTTTAAGTAGTAACAGAGCTTTACCTTTAAAAGACAATTACAATAAATTACTTGTGGGCGAGTCCATTTCCAATTTGATTGAAAACGGTTATTTAGCAAATGCTGAAACTTATTCTTACGATGTTAATTTACATGGATTGAAAATTGGAACAAATGGTGATTTTACCGTTGGAAGCTCCGATGTACTTTACAGTAATTACTTCATGCAAGAAAAATTGATTTTTGCATACGAAGAAATCGCGCTTGGACAAAAAACTTTGATTTTTAATGCAGGAATCGAAACTTCACGCCGTGTTGAAGAATCATTTAAAAAGTTAAAATACAATATTCGTCACCTTGATTCTACATTTAGTGACAAGGACCGAAAAGAAGTGCTGAGTTGGTTTCGTGAAACGCCAAATGCAATCTTGACTTCTGTCGGAATTTTGACAACAGGTTTTGACGAACCTACTGTGAAAACAATCATTATCAATCGTGCGACACGCTCCTTGACACTTTATCATCAAATGATTGGTCGTGGCTCGCGAAGACTTCCTGAAAAAGATTCATTTTCGATTATCGACCTTGGTAATAATGTTCGTCGTTTTGGCTATTGGCAAGATTATATCAATTGGCAAGATGCTTTTCGTTATCCAGATCGCTTCTTGGAATCACGTGTTTCCGAATTGGAAGATATGGAATTTGAAATCGAATTTGAGTTCCCTAAAGGATTTGAAAAGATTATCGATACTCAAAAATTAGAAAGTTTCAATATCAAGGAAGACTACTATCGTTGCATGGAACGCGGTGAAAAAGGTAAAAATTGCATTGATAATTCCTTGTTAAATCACTACGAGGCGATTGAAGCAGCGGCAAAAAACCTAGATCACGCCTTACTTTTACAAGAAAGTTTGCAAGATCACATTGAGCATCGCATCAAGCATTACACTAAATGTATTTCCAAAAGCACGGATAACTATTTTAAATTTTTGTTGGAAACATACAATCGTCAATTAGCACAAAAAATTCGTCTAAACATCGAGGAATAAATAGAAATCTCTACCTTTAACTAAAATCTAGTATGAGAAATTTTTTAATTCTTTTCGCTTTAATTCTAAGTTTTAGTTCCTTTTCGCAAGGTTCCAAGTTAAAAGCTTATTTAGATACAAAACAATTCTATGCGCCGGAAACTGGAAACTACATCGAGATTTACCTTCAATTTGTTGGTGCTTCAGCTAAATTTATTCCTGTAACGGATGGAATTCAAGCCAAAATTGCTGTATCTATTGAAATCTATCAAGGTGAAAATAAAATCAATTCAGACGTTTATATTTTAGAATCGCCGATTTCTAAAGACAGTGTTCAAGATGATTTCTATGAAGTAAGTCGCTTTTTGTTGCCTCCAGGAAAGTTCAATTTAAAACTAAATTTGGTAGACATCAACAAAGAAAATTCATCTGTTGCTGCAGAAGTGCCGATTTTAATTGAAGATTTCTCAAAAACCTTTTCTATCTCAGACATAGAAATTGCAGAATACGCTTACCGTTCTGATGTTGAATCAAATTTTCAAAAATCAGGTTATCACATAATTCCTTGGATTTCAAATTTTTATTCTTCTAGTCTCACAAAAATTCCAGCATATTTTGAAATTTATAATGCTGATTTAGTGCAAGACACTCTTGTTGGCGTAGTGCAAAAAATAATAAATGCACAAACGGATACGGAAATTGAATCATTTACAAAAATGACGCTCGTGAAAAACCAAAAGGTCATTCCGATTTTTAAAACCCACGACATCGAGCTTTTAGAAACTGGTGCTTACAAATTGGTCGTTGAGTTAGTGAATCGAAAAATGGAAGTTTTAGCATCGCAGAATTATCCATTTGAACGCAGTAATGAATTAGTTGCAAGTTTCAATCCCGAGCAAATGGTGCTTGACCCAGCGTTTCAAAAATCTATTGTTGACGACAGCGTTTACTTTTACTTAGCTAGTTTAATTCCGATTGCTCGCCCTGCTGAAATCAAGAATATCATCGCGACTTTAAAAACTAAGAATACTGAAAAAATCCGTAAACATTTGCAAGCTTTTTGGGTGCAATCGAGTCCACAAAATAGCTACGAAGCTTGGATGAAATACAAAATTCAAGTTCAGTATGTTAACAGAATCTACAAAAATAATTTCCAAGATGGTTTTGAAACTGATCGTGGTCGCGTTTATTTGAAATATGGTGCACCAAGTTCGGTTGTTACTAAAGAAACTTCACCTTCAGAATATCCTTATGAAATTTGGACTTACAACAAAATTGCTTCGTTTAGTAACAAACGATTTATTTTCTACAATCCTGATTTAGTGAATAATGCATATCGTTTGCTTCATTCTGATATGTTGGGTGAAACGAAAAATTTAGGTTGGCAACAAATCCTTGCAAAACGCAATACGAACAATGGAAATGTTGACAATCCAAATCAAAACTATCAGCAGCATTTTGGTGGAAATAGTAATGATCTTTTCAGACAATACTAAATGAGCGAATTGAAAGTTGCGGTTGTCATTCTCAATTTCAATGGTCGAAAACACTTGGAAACCTATTTACCGAGTGTACTTAACTATTCAGAAAATCAAACAATTGTAATCGCTGATAATGCAAGTACAGATGAATCAATTGATTTTTTAAAAAAGTATTATCCGCAAATAAGAATAATTCAAAACACTGAAAATCATGGTTTTGCAAAAGGTTATAACGATGCACTCGAACATTTAAAAGGTGAGTTTGATGCTTATTTATTGCTCAATAGCGATGTTGAAGTGACTGAAAATTGGTTAGCGCCTTTGATTAGAACTTTTGAAGATGAAAAAATTGTAGCTGTTCAACCAAAAATCCTATCCTATTTACAAAAAGAAAATTTTGAACATGCAGGTGCTTGTGGTGGTCACATCGATTCAAATTATTTTCCATTTTGTCGCGGTCGAATTTTTGACCATCTTGAGCAAGACCTCCAACAATACAATCATCCACAACAAGTAACTTGGACTTCGGGTGCGGCAATGCTGATCCGATCTAAAGCATTTCACGATGCGGACGGTTTTGATGCAGACTTTTTTGCACACATGGAAGAAATTGATTTGTGCTTACGCTTACAACGTAAAGGTTTTCAATTAGTTTGCAATCCTGAAAGTGTGGTTTATCATTTAGGAGGTGGAACTTTGGCTTACAATTCTCCCAATAAAATATACTTGAATTTCAGGAACAACTTATTTATGCTTGTAAAAAATCATCAAGGTTTGTTGTTTCCGAAACTATTTTTTAGAATGACCTTAGATGGAATTGCAGCTGTGAAATTCTTGACAGAAGGTAATTTTTTATTTACTTGGAAAGTGTTTTTGGCACATCTTGCTTTGTATCGTAATTTTGGTAAAATGTATCGCAAAAGATTGGATTTAAAAACGGACAAAACGACATTTTTTAAATACAATGGTAGTATTTTGTGGGCTTATTTCATTCAAAAAAATAAAACCTATTCATCGCTCAATCAACGAAAATTCAAATGAGAAATTTCCTTTTAATTGCAGTTTTAATTGTTTTTAATGCTGCAATAATCTTTGCACAAGGAGTAATTCCAACTATTCAAGATGCAAGTGATAAAGCCCAAAGTAAAATAGCAAAACCTTCAAATTCAACAAGTTCAAATAGTTTATTTGTAAATCCATTTATAGGAACTGGCGGACATGGACATACTTTCCCAGGAGCAACTGCCCCATTTGGAATGATGCAATTAAGTCCTGATACGCGCTTTGAAGGTTGGGACGGATGTTCGGGTTATCACTATTCCGATTCAGTTATTTTTGGATTTAGCCACACGCATTTGAGTGGCACAGGCGTTCCTGACTATTGCGATTTATTGATTGTGCCCCAAACAGGAAAAGCAAATACAATTCCAGGTTATAAATCACCAACAGGTTACGGCTCACGATTTTCACATACCAAAGAAGAAGCTAGCCCGGGATTTTACAAAGTTTTTTTAGAAGATGGGAAAATCAATGTCAAACTCACAACTACAGAAAGAGCTGGAATTCATGAATATACTTTTGAAACTAAAAACGAAAAACGATTTATTCTAATTGATTTAGATCACCGTGATGAAGTGCTTGCAGCTGCTGTAAATATTATTGGAAAAAACGCTGTTTCAGGAAAAAGAATTTCAAAAGATTGGGCTAAAAACCAGCATTTTTATTTCTATCTCACACGTTCAACTCCATTCTCTAAAGCAAAAAAAATCTTTAAAAACGGAGAACATAAACTTTTACTTGAATTTCCGAAGTCAACTACAAAAATCACTCTGAAAGTTGGAATTTCAGCTGTTGATGAAAATGGTGCAAAAAACAATCTTGAAACAGAAATTGGAGCTGCCAACTTTGATCAAGTGCGAGCAATTACAGTTTTTAAATGGAACCAAGAATTAAGCAAAATTGATATTTCAACGGAAAATAAAGAGTTAAAAACTATTTTTTACACGGCATTGTACCACAATTATATTGCGCCCAATTTATTCAGTGATGCAGATGGACGTTATCGTGGTCGCGACAATAAAATCCATCAATTAGAAAAATCAGAAAATCATTACACAGTATTTTCATTGTGGGATACTTACAGAGGCACAAATCCACTTTACACGCTCGTTCAACCAAAGCGAACCAATGAATTTATCCGCACTTTTATTCGACAATTCAATGAAGCTGGTGACTTACCTGTTTGGGAATTAGCTGCAAACGAAACGGAATGTATGATTGGCTACCACAGCGTTTCAGTTATTGCAGATGCTTACATGAAAGGTTTACGCGATTACAATTCAAAGGAGGCACTTGCTGCAATGATAAAAACCACACAATTAGACGAATACGGCAAGATTCCCTACAGCCAAAAAGGCTTTATCAGCGCACATGAAGAACCTGAATCTGCATCAAAAACAATAGAATATGCTTACGATGATTTCTGTATTGCATCAATGGCGAAATCCGCTGGAAACGATTCTGCTTATCAAGTCTTTAATAAACGAAGCTATAATTTCATCAATTTATTTGACCCAAATTCTAAATTTTTGCGTGCAAGACGTGGCGCAATGTGGTATGGACCTTTTGATCCGACAGAAGTAAATTTCAATTTCACGGAGGCAAACAGTTGGCAATATTCTATGTATGCACCGCAGCATATCGAAGTTTTGACCAATCTTCTTGGCGGTAAAGATTCATTGGAAGTTTGGTTGGATAATTTATTTACAACTCAAAAGAAATTAAGCGGTCGCGTACAAGACGACATCACTGGTTTAATCGGGCAATATGCGCACGGAAATGAACCTTCACACCATACAGCTTACTTGTATAATTTCACAAAAGCTCCACACAAAACCCAATTCTACGTCGATAAAATCTTGAAAGAACTCTATTTCAATGCCCCAGATGGACTTTCTGGTAACGAAGATTGCGGTCAAATGAGTGCTTGGTACGTGTTGAGTTCAATGGGATTCTACCCTATTGCGCCAGGAAATACAAATTATCAAATCGGAAGACCACTTTTTGATAAAGTAAAAATGAATATTGGAAGCGGAAAATTTGTTGAAATTATCACTAAAAATAACAGTCCAGAAAATAAATATATCCAATCAATCAAATGGAACGGAAACCTTTTAAAATCGAATGAAATCAATCATTTACAACTTTTAAAAGGTGGGATTTTAGAATTTGAAATGGGAAATAAACCAGCTCCAAAATTGGAAACAGAAAATTTATATTCAGTAAAAATCCCAGCTGATTTTGTTCCTGCGCCTTTTATCACGAATGAAAATCCACTGTTTACGGACTTTGCGAAAATTGATATTTCATTCGTAAAATTGAATGAAAGTGACAAGTACATTCTTCAATATAGCTTTGATGCAGAAAATTGGTTAAACTTTGAACGTCCATTCATCATTAAAAATTCAACAACTATTTACACTAAACTTAAAAAAATAGCGCCCGATGGAAATGTTTATGAAAGTGCGGTCGTTTCAGCTCATTTTCATAAAAGAGATCCGAGTATTAAATTGCAACTCAATTCCGTTTACGCCAATGAATACGCTGCCTCAGGACCGAATGCTTTGATTGACGGCGTACGTGGAGGAAAAGAATTCAGAACTGGCGACTGGCAAGGATTCAATGGTCAAGATGTAAAAGCAGTAATTACTTTTGATTCTTTAAAAACAATCAAAGAAATTGGTGCTTCCTTTATTCGCGACCAAAAATCTTGGATTTTCTTACCTTCAGCAATTGAAATTGAAATCTCAAGCGACGGAACAAACTTTAAAGCACTTCCTAGTATTTTAATTCCAGCGGCAAGTCCAAGTGATGAAAATCCAAAAACTTTTAGTTTCTCCACTAAATTAGAAA
This sequence comes from Flavobacteriales bacterium, assembly GCA_018883325.1. Classification (GTDB taxonomy): domain Bacteria; phylum Bacteroidota; class Bacteroidia; order Flavobacteriales_D; family Crocinitomicaceae; genus UBA952. Next base: position 35,295 of record VEQH01000014.1, read on the forward strand.
ACAAAGAAATTAAAGCTATTCGATACACAATCAAAAATCCAGGGTTGTGTCCAGAATGGCATTTAGGAAAAGGAAATAAAACGTGGGTTTTTGTGGACGAATTGATTTTTGAATAGTCAGTTTAAGGTAACATTTGATTATCAATTAAATCGTTGGTGTAATGCTGATAAATAGCTTTCATTTGTTGAATTACAAATTGATCTTCTTTGTTCCACTTTTTTTGAATGCGATCATTCCAAGTTAAAGGTGTTTTACCTGGTCGGAAACAAATGAGATTTTCTTGAGAATATACAATTTTAGGTTGCTTTTTAGGATTGAAATAAGAAGTTCCAATTGCATAGAATTTCGTTTTGATATTTAATAAATCTAGCAAAGTTGGCAAAATATCTATTTGTTGAAAACCTGTATTTTCTGGAATCTGAGGAAGTTTTCCGCTTGAATGATAAAACGCAATTGGAATACGATAAGAGTGATTCAAAGAAACGCGATCGTTGCACTTTGTAGGTCCAACGTGATCTGCACAAAAAATGAACAGCGTATTATTAAACCACTTTTTTGTTTGTGCTTTTTCCCAAAATGCTTTGAAAGCCAAATCAGCGTAACTTAATGTTCCACAAATTGGATCTTTTGGATTTTTTTTCACTTTATCATTAAATTCTGCTGGAATTGAGTACGGATGATGCGAAGAAATTGTAAAAATTAAAGAAAAAAAAGGCTTTTTGGCTTCATCCATTCTGTCCAAAGTCCAAGGTAAAAAGTGATGATCCCAAATTCCCCAATTGCCATCAAAATGTTTATCATTATTGTATTCTGTTTTACCAAAATACTTGTCAAATCCAGCAGCAGCTGCAAAAGCATCAAAACGCATTGAACCATTTGTGCAACCGTGATAAAATGCAGAAGAATAACCTTTTTCCTTCAAAATACTTGGAATACTTTGAAATTGATTACTACTATATGAAGACAAAATAAAGCTTTCATTCATCCAAGTTGGAATAGAAGAAACAACCGTTGGAACTGCATCCATCGACGTGCGACAGTTTGCAATCGCGTTGTCAAAATACATCGATTGAGTCAAAATTGAATCTAAATAGGGCGTGTAACTTTCCGGATTATTTGGTCCAACATACATCGAACCATAACTTTCAAATAATACAAAAACAACATTTGTTGAATCATTTAAAAAATGCTGTGGTCGAGTCGTTTGAACTGGATTAAATAAAGAATTTAACTCCGATTCAGAAAAATACTCCTTCTTCTCAACGCCTTCGTAATCAAATGTTTTAATGATTGTAAACGCAGAATTTAATACTGCTGGAGAATTTTCAAGTGAACAATAATTCGTTGATTCTAAGATTCCTACAGGTTTCAATTGAAATCCTCCGCGACCAATCAAAACAGTTAAAGCCAATACAATCAATAAATTAAAGTAATTTGTTTTACTTTTAAGATCAACTTCAATCGTTTTTAACTTTCGAAACAAATAAATCGTTGCTATGAACGAAAGAATGAAAAAAGACAACAACCACCAAAATTCAAGAATGAAATCGCCCGCTAAATTGCTTGTTTCGTCATTGCTTAACATATAAACCAAATAATCAAAGCTTGTGCGCTTGTTTACATACGAAAAATAAGCAACGTCCATTGCGTTGAATAAGTAAACTAAAAAGCTTGTTAGCGAAAAGACGATAAGTAAAACAATGGAACGAATTTTCTCCGCTATTTTAGGTAAAGGCAATAAATTCAATGCAATAAACGGCAAATAATATAAAGCGACGGTTATAACATCAAACCAAATTCCAATTAAATGTTCGTAGAAACCAAAAGTTGGAAAAGAACGAGAATTTGTCAGCAATAATAAAATGCGATAAAATTCCAAGAAAAAAAGAACAATCCCAAGTTTAGCAAGGAGATTGAAAATTATTTTTTTTTGGAAAATAGACATCATAGAAGTTAAAAACTGAAAGTTTTCCGCCGTAGCAAAATGAAATTAAATTGTGGACTTAAATTACTTCAGTCCACAATTTTAACTAATAATTTATAATTTTCTCTATTGTTTCCACCAAGCGTTCTTGTGGGAGAAATTGTTTTTCAAGCGAAACAGCAAAAGGAACCGGCGTATCAAGTGAAGCAACGCGCATCACAGGTGCATCCAAGGATTGGAAACAATTTTCCGTAATCATTGCAACCAACTCCCCTCCTATTCCTCCAATCATACAATCTTCGTGGAGCACAATTACTTTCCCTGTTTTTCTAGCAGCATCGTAAATCGCAGTTGTGTCTAAAGGTAAAAGTGTTCTTAAATCTAAAATCTCAGCTGAAACTGCTGGAAATTTTGTCATTGCTTCTTTCGCCCAATGAACACCTGCACCGTAAGTAATAATCGTTAAGTCTGTTCCTTCAGAAACGGTTGCTGCTTTTCCGATTTCAACCGTGTAATAATCATTCGGAATTTCCTCTTTTAAGCTTCTGTACAATAATTTATGCTCAAAAAACAAAACTGGATTTGGATCTTCAATCGCTGCATTTAACAATCCTTTTGCGTCGTACGGATTTGAAGGATATAAAATTTTTAAACCTGGCGTATGAAAAAACCAAGCCTCATTGCTTTGTGAATGAAAAGGTCCAGCTGCTGTTCCTGCTCCTGTTGGCATACGAACAACAACGTCCGCGTTTTGTCCCCAACGCCAGTGCATTTTAGCTAAGTTGTTGATAATCTGATTAAATCCACAAGTTACAAAATCGGCAAATTGCATTTCAACCATTGCTTTCATTCCAGAAATGGATAAACCTAAACCAGCGCCTACGATTGCCGATTCACAAATTGGAGTGTTTCGAACGCGATCTTTTCCAAATTGATCTACCAATCCTTCGGTTACTTTAAAAGCTCCACCGTACTCTGCAATATCTTGTCCCATTAGAATCAAATCGGGATATTTTTCCATCGATTGAATCAATGCATCTTGAATGGCGTCTATGAATCTTTTTTCTGATTTTTCGCCACTTGCAGTAATAAGTGCCTGCGTGTAAGGCGCGTAAATATCAGCTAATTCAGTCTCTAAACTTGGAACAATTGATCCTTCTGCTTGTGCAGTTTCAAATCCTGATTGAATTTCTTCTTTAAAAGTATTTTTAATTTCTGTTTCTAACTCATCGGTTAATACACCAATTTCTTTCAAATAGATTTCGTAATTCGTAACAGGATCTTTTTGTGCCCATTCCTCTTGAATTCCTTCAGGATAGTATTTTGTTCCTGAAGATTCTTCATGACCGCGCATACGGAAAGTCATCAATTCTAAAATGTATGGTTTTGGCTCTTTACGAATGTCGTCGTTAATTTTACGAACTGTTCGAATAACATCTAAGATATTGTTTCCATCCACTTGAACAGCATTCATTCCGTAACCTATTCCTTTATCAATAAATTGTTTACATCTAAATTGTTCAATAGAAGGAGTTGATAGTCCCCAACAATTATTTTCAATACAGAAAATTACCGGTAAATCCCAAACTGCTGCAACGTTCAATGATTCGTGGAAATCGCCTTCTGAGGCACCACCATCACCTGTGAAAACCATCGTTGATTTTCCATTTTTGTGTAGTTTATTAGCAAGTGCAATACCATCAGCAATCCCTAATTGTGGACCAAGATGTGAAATCATCCCAACCAACTTAAATTCCTGTGTTCCAAAATGAAAAGAACGATCGCGACCTTTTGTGAAACCAGATAATTTTCCTTGAAATTGAGCAAACAAACGATTTAATGGAATATCTCTAGTTGTGAAAACTCCCAAATTTCGGTGCATTGGTAACATGTATTCTTCTTTGTCCATTGCATAAGTGCAACCAACAGAAATACCTTCTTGCCCCCAACCTGAAAACCATTTAGTTATTTTCCCTTGACGTAAAAGAATCAACATTTTTTCCTCAATCATTCGAGGTTTTAACAATTTCTTATAAATCGTCAATAATTCAGCATCGTCAAATCCTTCGCGGTTAAATTCAATGCTACGTTTTTGTAGAATTTCCATAAAATATTTTAATGGTTTTTGAAAAGAACTTAGATTTTTAAACCTTTAACAACGCGTTCTTTTCTTTTAGATTTTTCTAATCGTTTTTTAACAACTAATAAATGAGATGTACGTGGACTTCCTCGCAATAAATCGATTTTATAATCATTTTCACCGTATTTCATTTTCGGACCACCTTGCGCATTCCAATCAGCTTCGAAGTAAAAACGTTTATTGCTAGATGTATTTTCTGGTTTTGTATTGAACGAAATAACTTTATTTTCTCCTAATTCAAAACGAACTTTAATTTCTCCTTTTGAACCATAACTTTCGAATACACATTTCGTTCCTGCAGGAATAATTATTGTTTCTTTTTCAGAATTTGAACTTGATACTAAAGTTCCGTTTTGTGTTGTGTTTTGTGCATCCGACTTCTTAATCTGATCAAGGATTATGGTATGAGAAGTGAAAAATTGCACTTGTCTCATTTTTTCCTCAGTATCCAAAGAAAATTCGTCTCTGATTTGTGTTGTGTAGGGAACTTTCACTCCACACGAAAAAAGTAAAGTTGTAGTGGCAAAAAGAAAAAGTAATTTTTTCATATCGTTAGATTTTTTTTGGCAAAAGTAGTCAAAAACTAAAAAGGATTAGCTTCTATTTTGGTTAAAGAAAAATAAAAGATTTATTTGTAAAACTTCAAAAAATCCATTTTTCTTCAACTATTATTAAAATTCTTAAAAGGAAGCAAAAACAATAAACGAATCGGTAAATTAATGTTGTAAAAAACGGAGTCGAAAAATGAGTTTAGAAGGCACAAATAAGAGCAAAATTCTTTAAATCGTAACAACTTTCATAATGTTTTTAGTCCTGAAACTCAAGACAACATTTACTTTCTATCTTTGCTAAAAATAAATTCATGCAAAAGATTCTCATTAAAAACATCAAAGGCCTAGTTCAAGTTGGTGAAAATATTCCAATGATTCGAAAAGGTAAAGCAATGCAGGAATTACCAATTCTAGAAAACGCATTTTTGGCCTTGGAAGACAATGAAGTTATCGCTTACGGTTTGATGGAGGATTGGGAAGGAATTACGGATTGGCGCGATTTAGAAGTTGTGGATGCTGAAGGTCGCTACGTTTTACCTGCATTTTGTGATTCACATACGCATACTGTTTTTGCTAAAACACGTGAAGAAGAATTTGTTGATAAAATTCACGGTTTAAGCTATGAAGAAATCGCTGCAAAAGGTGGTGGAATATTGAATTCAGCTCGAAAACTTGCCGAAATGTCGGAAGATGAATTGTTAGAATTGGCTCAAATTAGAATCAATAAAATGATTGCTTGCGGTACAGGTGCAATTGAAATAAAATCTGGCTATGGCTTGAGTGTGGACGCAGAACTAAAAATGTTGCGTGTTATAAAGCGATTAAAAGCAAATAATTCAATCGCAATAAAAGCTACTTTTTTGGGTGCTCATGCATTTCCATTGGAATACAAAGAAAATCACCGTGGATATATCGACTTGATTATAAATGAAATGCTACCAATTATCGCAAAAGAAAAACTTGCCGATTATATTGATGTTTTCTGTGAACGCAATTACTTTTCAGTTGAAGAAATGAGTGAAATTTTGGAAGCTGGAAAAAAATACAGTTTGATTCCAAAAGTTCACGTCAATCAATTTTCAGTTATGGGAGCCGTTTCAAAAGCTATCGAATTGGGTGCTTTATCAGTTGATCATTTGGAAGAATTAGGTGAAGAAGACATTCTTGCGTTACAAAATTCAAATTGTATTCCAACTATACTTCCCGGATGTTCCCATTTTTTAGGAATTCCTTTTGGAGATGCGCGACGCATGATTAACGCTGATTTACCTGTTGCTTTAGCAAGTGATTTCAACCCTGGTTCAACACCAAATTATAATTTGTTTACCATTTGGTCTTTGGCATGCATCAAGTTGAAAATGACACCTGAAGAAGCATTTAACGCTTTAACAATCAACGCTGCATTTGCAATGGGACTTTCCGAAACTCATGGCAAGATTTGCATTGGAAGTAAGTCACCGTTAATTTTAACAAAAGAAATACCTTCTTTGGCTTATTTACCCTATTCCTTTGGCGAGTTGAATGTGGAACGTATATTTGTATAGTTAAATTTCAAACCTTTTATTTTTCATTTAGACATTGAATAAAACCATTCTTCAAAATAGAAGAAAGCAATTCACATATTTTCGTACTTTTAATAAAAAAAACTTACTATGGAACCAATAATTGTTTTAATCGCAGTGATAATTGTCCTGATGGCTTTATCCTTATTTACAGTTAAACAAGGAACAATCGCCGTTATAACGATGTTCGGGAAATATAAACGTGCTGTTGCACCAGGACTTCGCGTTAAAATACCTTTAATCGAACAAGTTACAAAACGAATTTCAATACAAAACCAAAGTATAGAAATGGAATTTCAGGCTGTTACGGTCGATCAAGCAAATGTTTACTTTAAGAGTATGTTGCTTTACAGTGTGATGGATGCGGAAGAAGAAACCATTAAAAAAGTAGCGTTTAAGTTCATTTCAAATAAGGATTTGATGCAAGCATTAATTCGTACAATTGAAGGTTCAATTCGTTCGTATGTTGCAAGTCAAAAACAATCTGAAATTTTAGGATTGCGCCACGAATTAGTAGAAAACGTAAAAAGTCAAATTGATCATACCTTGGAAACTTGGGGTTACCACCTACTCGATTTACAAATAAACGACATCACGTTTGATGCGGCAATTATTGAAAGTATGAGCAAAGTTGTAGCTTCAAATAATTTAAAAGCTGCCGCTGAAAATGAAGGACAAGCTTTATTAATTACGAAAACAAAAGCTGCTGAAGCGGAAGGAAATGCAATAAAAATCGCAGCTTTGGCTGAAAAAGAAGCAGCAATGCTTCGTGGTCAAGGAGTTGCTTTGTTCCGTCAAGAAGTTGCTAAAGGTATGTCGGAAGCTGCTGAAGAAATGAAACAAGCAAATCTTGATACGAATGTAATCTTGTTTTCGATGTGGACAGAAGCAATAAAAAACTTTGCTGAATACGGAAAAGGAAATACAATTTTCTTAGACGGTAGCGCTGAAGGAATGCAAAAAACAATGAAACAAATTCAAGCGATGTTATCGAATGAAAACAAATAATTCATTTTTTCAAATCTAACTGCTTTTGAATAAACGATAGAATTATTGCTCGTTCTTCATGTGTTGCCTCATTGCACATATCATTGTGTTTGATTGGAGTTTGCAAGATGATTTGTCCGAATTTCTTTTGTTCCTCTAAGTTTGGAAGCACACCTTCATCTGCAACTTGGTCATTGGAACGTAATGAATAAAAACGCGGCTTCTCAACTCGCGGAATTGGCATTCGTCGGTGATCTAAAGTAAAAACTTTGTCGGTAATTTCAGGATATTTTTCTGCGAATAAAACCGACATATCTCCACCGTTTGAATGACCAATTAGCACCAAATTACTAGTCATCAAAGTTGGGTTTTGAACTTTTAAATAATTTGTAACGAAAAGAATATTTTGAACACCTTTCTCCCAATTTGGTCTTCTTGTAGTGCGTAAATCTCCTTCCATTGCTAACAAATCATCAGTTGGAAGTTCGTGTTGAATACTTACTACAAAACATCCTTTTTTCACTAAAAATTCCGCAATAAACGAATAACCTAAATAGGGATTTCCTTTGTTGAAACCGTAGCCATGACTTATAATAACAAAATACCTTGGAGCAATATTTTGTTCCGTTTTTGCTTTGTAAATCAGAATTGGTATTTTTCTGTTACGAGTAGAATCAAATAAAACATCTTTGCTCGTTTCAACTGAAATAGACGCTGTTTCTGATGATACTATTTCTGCATTTTTACCCGTTTTACAAGCTACAATTAAACCTAATAAAACAATAATAAAAATACCTTTTATCATACTTAATACATTTTTAAATCGCTATATTTCAAGTGATTGAAATTATTCACAAATTCTACCTTTGTGTTGGTCATTGTGAAAATGTGCATCTAATTCTTTGAATTCAAGAAGTAATTCTGCAGAAGGTTGTTTTGCTTGTAATTTAGATAAATCAGGTTGCCCTGCATCCACCCAAGCAGTGTACCAAATTGAGCCAACAGCAATGATTGCAGTACGCAAACGTCGTTCAACCATTCCATTCATTCGCTTGTGATAAACGTCACAAAACTCTCTGGAATAGGTTGAAATTGTTACATTTCCACGTTGCTCGTAGGTGTATTTTTTGTCAGAAGGAAATTCTTTAGTAAGTTCTTTTTCAATTCGCAAAACAGAATCAAGTGCATTGTGTGAAGCTTCCACCGCGTCCCAAGCAAAGTCAAGCACGTTTTTCACGTAATTAACTTTACCGACGAAATAATCGTAATCTTCAGCATTGATTTCAACCAAACGACTTTCCCACAAACCGTGAATTCCGCGCTGACCTGTCATCTGACCATTATAGTTTTCGGTCGTATGCAACGGAACATGCGCATCTGCAATGTAATGACCAATTTCAGAAGAATATTTTAGAATTAAATCAACATTTTTTGATTCAAAAGCTCGTTGCAGCTTATTTTTCATTACTTGTATGTGCCAAGGAACAATTCCATACGTTTGCAAAGTATCTTCAGTGAATTTTTCCACAGCATCTTTCCATTTGCGTGGCATAATTTCATACGGATTTTCTCCCGGTTTGTAATAATGATCTAAATCAATGTAATGACACTGTGCTTCTCCTTCAACAGCATAACGTCGTTTGTCAGGATCAACAGCGTGGTCGGTAAGAAACTCAATGTGTTCTTTATAAAAACCAAAAATCTCTGGAGGCAAGGTAAAAACGGCAATGCGATTAATGCGTTTATGACCAAAAAATCCCCATTGAACAGCTTGTGTTTTCTTCGTTCCGCTACCCAAAAGGTACATCAAAACAAAAGGAACCACAACTAAAAATTTTCTATAATTTAACCAATTTCCCATTTCTTAATATTGGAATTGAACTTGATTGATTAGGTGTTAAACAATATTTAATATCCTCGTTCAAATTTAAGTTTTTTAATCTTCTTCTGTGTGAACTTGATTTTAAATAACCAAAATAATTGTCTTTTGCTGACAAATACAAATATTTTGCTGCAATTGATGAATCTTCATCAGAAGTGAAATTTCCAGTTGAAATCAAATAATCAGAAATAGCACCTGCGCAAATTGTATCTTCCAAATTGAATTTATCTTGCCAACCAGAACATAAACACAGTACATTTTTATCTTGTTTTGCCAACCATTCACTTAACACTTGCAGATTTAGAAACGAACCAACAACCACAATTTCAGCGTCTTTTGCCACATCTAACGATTTTGTACCGTTGGTAGTTGTAAGCACAACTTCTTTTCCACGAAATTCCTCTTTCATATAGGAGAAAGGTGAATTCCCGAAATCAAAACCTTCCACAATTTGACCTTTGCGTTCAGCACCAGCTAAATAACCTTTCTTTTTATATTCCCAAGCCTCTTCAACAGTTGGAACAGGAATAATGGATTGAATTCCATTATCGAATGCCGCACAAATAGCTGAAGTTGCTCTCAAAACATCGATCACAACTACGATTTCAAATTCATCTTTATAATAGGGATATTCACCAGGAGTGAAACATACTTCAACGTGTTTTCTTGAATCAGTCATTATTAAATTCTAAAAATTAAGCCGTAAAAGTACTTTTTTAGAACGTAAAAAAAATAAAGTTTGAATGTTTAAGAATTCCAATTATGAAAAATGAAACATTATTTTAAGGTAGTTTTACAGAAAATAATCCGACTTTTTATGAAATTAATTTTAAGTGTATTAATGATAATGACAAATTGTTTGTTTTCAGCTCAAAATGACATAAGTGAGTTTGCGGGCAAAAACATTGAAAAAATTACCCAGAACACTTTCTTAATTTACATTAAAAATAGCGGTAAGCAAAACGAAATGAGAATTTGTTGTGAAAAACAGCCTCAATCAAATGGTTCCTCCATTTTTTATTGTTTACAAAACTTTAAAAAAACTGATAAAATGATTATTGATAAAGGTTTGTGTCATTTAAGAAATGTGGATAATTTATTTGTAATCCAAAAAGTTTACGTTTATGACAAAAAAAGTGAAGAATATTGTTTGGCAGATTATAACTCAGAATTATTCGAAATTTCGTTTGGATTAATAGATTTGGAAAAAGTCTTTGTTGGTGGTTTAATTTTCAGTAAAAAAATGATGAGAAGTTGTAATACATAACATTCTATCCTTCTTTAAATCTAAGTAATCGTGGTTTTTGTTATTGATTTCTCCTTTCAGTCGAAATGACTAAACGTCGAGAAATGTTAGCGAAAATGCGAAGCATTTTCGGGTTTTGTACCTAAAAAAGAGTCATTTCGACCGTCGGGAGAAATCTAATGGTACGGTTTTGCAGGCTCAATTTCTTTAATATTCCTTAAGAAACTGCTTAACAATCTTTAACGCCCCTCGAATTTTAACAATTAACTGAAAATAGTAAACTTGCATTAAAATTTTAATACTAAATACTATGAACTATCTAGGATTTTTAAAAGTTTTCGGAATTGGAATTTTAGGAGGAACACTCCCTTTGGCGACATTTGTTGTATTAAATCGCCCAACTGACAAATTATCTGATAGCGTAATTGATGGCAACCGCTACTACAACGCACAGCCTGTTGGCTACAATTTGGCAGGAACATCAGTAGATTTTACAGAAGCATCAGCAAATACCATCAATTCAGTAGTGCACGTTACGACAAAAGTTGTTCAAACTACTTTTCAACGTGATCCTTTTCAAGAGTTTTTCTATGGTCCTGGAGCTGGAGGTCGTGAATTCAAGCAATTTGGTTCAGGCGCAGGTTCAGGTGTGATTATTTCATCTGAAGGTTATATCGTTACAAATAATCACGTTGTGAAAGACGCAAGTGAAATTGAAGTTATTCTTAACGACAACTCTAAATATACAGCTAAAATAGTTGGCGCTGACCCATCAACAGATATTGCCGTATTAAAAATAGAGGGCACAGGCTTTCAACCTATTCCACTCGGAAATAGCGATGATTTAAAAATTGGAGAGTGGGTTTTAGCCGTTGGAAATCCATTTAATCTAACTTCAACAGTAACAGCAGGAATTGTTTCTGCAAAAGCTAGAAATATTAATCTTTTGGGAGATAGAACAAATAAAGATGCTGTTCCGATTGAATCATTTATTCAAACAGATGCTGCTGTAAATCCTGGGAATAGCGGTGGTGCTTTAGTAAACACACGTGGAGAATTAGTTGGAATAAATACTGCAATCGCTTCTCAAACTGGAAGTTACAGTGGTTATTCATTTGCAGTTCCTGTGAATTTAGTTCAAAAAGTAATGCGCGACCTAATTGATTATGGTATTGTTCAACGCGGATATTTAGGTGTTCAAATTGCTGATATCACTCAAGAAATCAAAGAAAAAAATAATCTTGTAAACCTTAAAGGTGTTTTCTTAGCAAAAGTGATTGAAGATGGAAGTGCTGATAAAGCTGGATTAAAAGATGGTGACGTTATCTTAAAAATTGGAAATAAAGAAGTTAACTCTGTTGCTTCTTTGCAAGAAGAAATTGGGAAAAGACGTCCTGGCGACAAAGTTTCGTTAACAATTCGTAAAAAAGATGGTGAAGAGGTTGTAAAAGAATTAGTGCTTCGTAACAAAGACGGAGAAACTACGTTAATGACCAAAGAAGAAATAAAGAAAAATTTTGCTTTAGGAGCAACATTTACTGAATTGACAGCTAAAGAGAAAAAAGAATTGAACATTTCATATGGAGTTAAAGTAAGTTCTATCGGAACAGGTAAACTAAAATCGATTGGTCTAAAGGAAGGCACGATTATAACAAAAGTAAATAACGAACCTGTTGAAACTGTAGAGCAACTAACTTCAAAACTAAATGGCATCAATCGCGGAATCCTTTTAGAAGTGATGTCGGAAAGTGGGAAGAGAGATTTTGTTGGATTTGGTTTATAATTGTAAATAAGGCATAGTTTTTGGTAAATGCAAAAGCTTCAAAAAAACGAAAAAAAATAGGTCTAAAATTTTAGTAATCGTTTTTTTTGGCGTTACTTTGCCTTCCATTTCTTAAGGGAAATTATTATTAATTTAACAGTGAGATAAAGTCTAGAATGAGGCAGTTAAAAATTACCAAATCAATCACCAATCGCGAAAGTCAATCACTTGATAAATATCTACAAGATATTGGTCGTGAAGAACTAATCACAGCAGAGGAAGAAGTAGAGTTAGCAAGAAAGATTAAAGCCGGAGATCAACGCGCTTTAGAGAAATTAACAAGAGCAAATCTTCGTTTCGTCGTTTCAGTTGCTAAACAGTATCAAAATCAGGGTTTAACCCTACCCGATTTAATCAATGAAGGAAATCTTGGTTTGATTAAAGCAGCACAAAAATTTGATGAAACAAGAGGTTTTAAATTTATCTCTTATGCCGTTTGGTGGATTCGTCAATCAATTTTGCAAGCATTAGCAGAACAAGCACGTATTGTTCGTTTACCTTTAAATCAAGTTGGTTCATTAAACAAAATCAATAAAGCATTTTCTCGTTTAGAACAAGAATTTGAAAGACCGCCTTCAGCTGAAGAATTGGCAGAAGCATTAGAAGTTCCTGAAGATAAAATTAAAGAAAGTTTAAATGTTTCAGGTCGTCACGTATCGATGGATGCACCACTTACAACCAATGAAGATGGTGGAACATTGATGGATGTTATGGCAAACAATGATGCTCCAAAAACAGACCACGCTCTAATGGCTGAGTCTTTACAAAAAGAAATCGAACGTTCATTAAGTACTTTGACAGATAAAGAAAGAGAAATCATTCGTTTATTTTTCGGTATCGGAATGAACCACGGTTTGACATTGGAAGAAATCGGTGCTAAGTTTAACTTGACACGTGAGCGCGTTCGTCAGATTAAGGAAAAGGCAATCAGAAGGCTTCGACATACTTCGAGAAACAAATTACTTAAATCCTACCTAGGATAATATTTTCAGAAAAGGCTATCGGTTGTACAACTGATAGCCTTTTTAGCTTTATACATTCGCAATCAATTAATCAATCAAATAAGCATGGAAACAGTAGTTGGCTATGAAAAAGAGCTCAAATCTCACATTGAGCGTGAAAGAGCAGCAGTAAAACTGCAAAGTAAAGTTGGAGCTTTGCTCTATGATAAAGGAATCGAATTAGTCCTTTTCAGAAATCACTTAACTGATGTAACAATTTCAGAAATTTTGAACTTGCATGAATATGCAGGTAAAGTAGTTAATCGACCAATTGATGTTTTCACAACAAGTGAATTAGCAGAATTGATTCTAGAAATGGAAATCACTTCAGCTAAATTGGATATCGGAAAATTAGCAAGCGAATGGTTAACTGAAGGTTCAAACTTTGAATCAAAACAAGATTTCTTAAACGCAAAAATTGGAAATTTAACTTCTGCTGACGGTCAAGAAATTGAACCAAGAGATGTTGTATTGTATGGTTTTGGTCGTATTGGACGTTTGGCAGCTCGCGAGTTAATCAAACAAGCTGGTAAAGGTCAACAATTACGTTTACGTGCAATCGTAACACGTGGTTCTTCTGATGCAGACATCGTAAAAAGAGCTTCTTTACTAAGAAATGATTCAGTTCACGGAGCGTTTAAAGGTTCAGTAATTGAAGATTTAGAAAATAAAACGTTGATCATAAACGGACAAATTGTTCAAATGATTGACGCTTCAAACCCTGAAGATATTGATTACACAAAATACGGAATCAATAATGCTTTAATCATTGACAATACCGGAGTTTTCACAAATCGTGAAGCATTATCAAGACATTTGAAAGCTAAAGGTGCTGGAAAAGTATTATTAACTGCACCAGGAAAAGAAATTCCAAATGTGGTTTATGGTATCAATCAAGATACATTAGATGTTGAAAATGAAACAATTTATTCAGCAGCATCATGTACAACGAATGCGATCTCCCCTATTTTGAAAGTTATCAATGATAAATACGGCGTTGTTAAAGGTCACATCGAAACTGTTCATGCTTATACCAATGACCAAAATTTATTGGATAATATGCATAAAAAACCTAGACGAGGTCGTTCAGCTGCTGTCAATATGGTTATTACTTCAACAGGTGCAGGAAATGCGGTAACTAAAGTAATTCCTGAATTGAAAGATAAATTGACTGCAAATGCTGTACGTGTACCAACTCCAAATGGTTCGTTGGCTATTTTGAGTCTTGAATTATCAAAAACAACTTCAGTTGAAGAAGTAAATGCTTTGGTAAAAGATGCAGCCTTGAACGGTGACTTGGTAAATCAAATCTATTATTCTTTTGACCCTGAATTAGTTTCAAGTGACATTATCGGAAATACTTGTTGTTCTGTTTTCGATTCAAATGCTTCAATCGTTTCTAAAGATGGTAAAAATGTAGTTTTATATGCTTGGTACGATAATGAGTTTGGTTATACAAAACAAGTTATTCGTTTAGCAAAATATGTTTCTAAAGTTAGAAGAGCGATTTATTATTAATCGTCTAACAATTAAAACTTTAAAGGCTCTCAAAAGGAGCCTTTTTTTATGTTAAGCAATTTGAAAAGCGACAAAATAGATTTGAAAATAATAGTTGTGATTAAATTAAAAACGAACCAATACAAAATGTTGGAGATTTAGGTACAGATCAGCTACAATCTGTATACGAAAAATAACGTATTTCGCCCCTTCTAAATAGAGCTCTGAATGCTTTTATTTTAGCATTTAAAGCGCACTTTTGAAATTATGGTAAATTAATCTTAATGAACCTTAACTTCTTAATGGTAAAAACTAACCATTAAGGCATTAAGAAAATTAAGGAAAATTACTGCGTTAAATATAAAATGTTATGGATTTAAGCATTAATTTGGGTAATTCAATAGAAGAAACACTACACCTTTTTTAAGCCTCAAAAAAAGTCAATCATAAAAGGTGGTAAGAGGAATTTTAATTGTTCTATGTAATTTTTCAAGTTCTCTTTTTCAACGAAGAAAATTAATCCTATTCAATTATTTATCCCTACGTTTTTGTTTTGATCCTTAAAAACTGTATGAAAAAATTGAATAGAAGGAAACTAAATTTCAATCAAACAATTTAGAGAATAAAAATGCTTTTAAGCAAACAAAACGATTTTCCACTTTTTTTTACTAAACTTGAAAAGCCTTAAACAACAAACATGAAAAAAACACTTTTAAGCGTTTCAATAATTGCTATACTTTTTGCTTGTGCAACTCCAAAAAACAACTCTACTTCAACTGATACTAAAGTTGTTTTGAGTGATTTAGAAATGGGTCAAAAACTTTATCCAGGTTATACGCAAGCTAATTTTGACGAGGGGAAAAACTTATATGACTCAAAATGTGCAGCTTGTCACGCTACCAAATCTCCGAGTTCAAAATCTCCAGATGAATGGAAAGGAATTGTGCCAAAAATGAGTGCACTTTCAAATAAAAAAAACAAACCTATTTCAGCAGCAGAAGAAGAATTGATAACAAAATATTTAGTTACGCTTAGTTCAAAATAAAATCTAGCTTGAGAAAATAGCTAATTACTTTTCATAATCTATTAATCAATTAGCATCGTTTCGTATGAAACATCTTTTATTCTTATTATTCTTTAATTTTGCGACTATGAATTTTGCTCAAAATCTTAGTACAGAACAAGTGGTGCAAAACAATTTAGATGCCTACAACAACCGCGACTTAGAGAAATTTATGTCTTGGTTTTCTGAAGATGTGGAACTTTATAGTTTTAGCGAAATGAAATTAATTGCAAGCGGAAAACCTGCAATTGAAAAATTATACAAAGAATTATTTGTTGCATCACCTACTCTTCACTCAACTATTTTGAAACGAATCGTTTTCGACAATAAAGTAATCGACCACGAAAGTATTGTAGGAAGAAAAGGTTCCTCTGAAATTTTAGAAATAGTTATGATTTACGAAGTTAAGGACGGAAAAATTTTCAAAATGACATCCATAAGAAAATAAAAAACGAAACTTCGATTTGACTTGAAAATTAGGTAGTACTTTTAGAAAAAAATAAACGAATTAATGTTAAACGGTAAAAAAATTGGAATTGTCTTACCAGCTTACAATGCTGCGTCAACCTTAGAAAAAACGTATTTGGAAATCCCTTTCGATATTATCGACGAAGTAATTTTGGTGGATGATGCAAGTAAAGATAATACCTCAGAAATAGCTCGAAAACTAGGAATTAAACATATTATTCGTCACGAAAAAAACAAAGGCTACGGAGGTAATCAAAAGTCTTGTTATGCCAAAGCACTAGAATTGGAAATGGACATAATCATTATGCTTCATCCTGATTATCAATACACTCCAAAGCTAATTCATTCAATTTCAGGAATTATTGCTTACGATGTTTATCCTGTCGTTTTAGCTTCTCGCATTCTTGGTAACGGAGCTTTAAAAGGTGGAATGCCTTTGTATAAATACATTGCTAATCGCTTTTTAACCTTGAGCCAAAATATTTTAATGGGTCAAAAACTTTCGGAATATCACTCTGGTTACCGTGCATTTTCGAAAGAAGTATTTAGTAAAATAAATATCGAAAAAAATTCTGATGACTTCGTTTTTGACAATCAAATGTTGGGACAGATTTTCTTTGCAGGTTACGAAATTGGTGAAGTTACTTGTCCTACAAAATACTTCGACGAAGCATCCTCCATTAATTTTAAACGCTCGGTTCAATATGGATTAGGAGTTTTGGGCGTTTCTATTTCCTATCGTTTAGCAAAGTGGAAAATCTACACTTCTTCAATTTTTAAAAAATAGATTGCAGAAATTTTAAGACTTTGAATAATTTAATTATTCGCTTTAATTCCAGCAGATTATCCTCCGAAGTTGTTTGTGAAAATGGGTGTATTCATTCATTTATTTAAACTTATTTTTTCTCTCAGGCAACCCTTTGTTTTTGACTTTTGTATCTAAGTCAACTTTAAAATTATTTATCATGAAATCATTTTTATTTTTTAAGAAATTGACCTTAGTAGGACTTTTCTTTGCAGCAGTTTCTTCAAGCAATTCTTTTGCTCAAGATGTTTACACACAAAACACTTCTGGTCCAGGTATTTGTGATGGCTCTGCATATTTAGACTCAGCTGTTATTGCAGTAGCAAACGACATCCAATGGATTCAGGTAAACACAACTATTCAACAAGGAGGAACGTATGTTGGTGACTTGTGTGAAGGAACTTACACTGTTACCTATACAGATGGATCGGGAAATCCAATTACGATGACATTTACGATTGGTGCAAATTCTCCTAATCCGTGTTCTGGTTTTGTTGTATATGCAACTGGTTCAAATGTAAGCAATCCCAATTTTTGTGACGGAACTGCTAGTGTTCAAGTTAACGGTGGAACTGCTCCTTACGTTTATTCATGGTCAAACAATGATGTGACAAGCACAATCTCTAATTTATGTGTTGGATCCTATACTTGTCAAGTTTACGATGCAAATGGCTGTTTGGGAACCACGAATGTTAATATTGGTGATAATTCAATAAACAATGTTGATACCACAATAACAATCATCAACAATACATTTCCTGGAGATAGTACTTTAGATGTTATTGGTAATCAAATGATTGAAGATTGTAATCTTGACATCATTCAAATTGGAGGAGCCACAATCACAAACGCAACAGTAAGCAACGATGGGGTTGACTTGACATGGACATTAACTGATTTGCAAGGAAATACACTAGCGACTTACAACGTAAATTATCCAATTGTTATTGATTCTAACGGTGTTTATCAAGCAACAGTTGTCATTACTTGCTTTGGAAAATCACTTGACACCTATCAAATAACAATTGTAGATCAGGTTCAATTAAGTCAAGCTGTAAGTATCAACGAAAACAACCTTGAAGGAATTAAATTTAACAATCCAATCAATGAAGCACTTAATGTTCAATTCCCTACTACAGGAAATTATAATTTAACAATCGTTGATTTGAGCGGTAAAAAAGTAGCCGCTGCTTCGTATATGAATGTAAATGAAGCAAGTGTAAACACTAACTACTTAAAATCTGGAGCTTACCTTTTGACTGTAACTTCTGGAACTGCTCAAGTAAGCATTAAACTAATAAAATAAGTAATAAACTTTAACAAGAAGCTTGAATAACCATTCTTTATGATAACAAAAGAAGTTATTATTGGTTTTTCTAAAGGAGAAAAGGCTGCATTTGATAAAATCTATGCGGCCTTCTCCGCTTCTATGTTTGGTATTTGTCTCCGTTATGCTCGATGCCGCGATGATGCACAGGATATTTTGCAAGAATCGTTCATTAAATTATACAACTCAAGAGAAACAATAAATCCTGAACTCCCCATTGCTCCTTGGGTAAAAACAATCACAATTCGAACAGCATTGAACTACATCAAAAAAAACTATTCCACGATTCTTATTGACGATGAAATGCGATTTGATAAAGCTGTTTTTGAAGAAGATATTGAAGTAGATAAACAAGTATTAATGGATAAATTGATTACCATTTTGCAACACTTACCCGACGGTTACAGAACAGTTTTCAATTTATATACAATTGATAATTTGACACATAAAGAAATTTCAGCTTACTTAGAAATTTCTGAAGGAACCTCAAAATCCCAGTACTTTAAGGCAAAGAAAATGATACAAGAATTACTCACAGCAGAAAAACAAATGCTATGAAAAACAAAGACGAAATAGAAGAATTGTTCGCATCTAGTTTTGAGAATTTTGAAGAAGTTCCTCCCCTAGAAATGAAAGAGCTTTTGGATGCAAAATTGTTTCCAAACTCAACTAGTAAATCTAATTTTTTTAATTGGAAATGGTTTTTCATCATCCTTCCTTTTACAACTATTGTTGCACTTTCAATCTATATTACGTCTAACAATTCTACTTCCAATAAAACTTCTAGAAACGACAGCCAAATTACTAAAAATCAGATTAATAATTCAAATAATAACATCTCTTCAAGCAAAAAACAGAAATCAACAAATTCTCTTTCTTCCACTATTCGAAAAAATCAACAATCAAATCAAAACTTATCCGATCAAGTGAAAAATGTAACAGAATCAGCTCAAGAAATTGTTGAATCAAAAACTACTTTTCAAAAATCAAAAAGTCAAAAATCAAAAAATAAATACAATCAACCGAAGCGAAATCAAACGTCTATTCAAAGCATTGAAACGCAAGTGAAAAATGAAACTCATTCTTTGCTTCTTTCCAATAATTTAAAGCAGAACAAGAACAAAACAAACAATAATCAAGAACGATCTCAAAACTCAATTATCACTTCAATTGATTCGGAAAAGCATTTCGAAATAGAACAAAAAAACACAATTGAAGAACCAAAAACTATTGAAGATTTAAAAAAATCAGAAGTAACATTAGATGTTGAATCATCTACAGAAGTTGTTGCTGAAAATAATTCAAATCCTTCAACTAAATCAGATAGTGCTCAAACAAAACAAGAAACAAATTCAACAAAAAATAACGAACTAAAAGAACCAAAAAATAGTGATTTTGAACCTAATTGGAATATTTCTTTTTATGGTGGAATTGCAGGAGGAATCAACCAAATAGTGCCAACTTCTACTTTATTAAAGGAGAAAATTTCATCCAATTTTAGTTTGGAAGTAAACTATCAATT
Organism: Flavobacteriales bacterium; assembly: GCA_018883325.1. GTDB lineage: Bacteria > Bacteroidota > Bacteroidia > Flavobacteriales_D > Crocinitomicaceae > UBA952. The sequence goes on from VEQH01000014.1 coordinate 55,092, forward strand.
CATTCCGAAATTTAGTTTATCAAGTGGATTTTCTTTAGATAAAAGAACTGAATTATGGACTAAAGATTTCATTAAATACGATAGTACATTTACTACAAATATTCAATATATAGTTGATTCTAACAATGTAATTATCGATAGCATAGTATTTACTCAAATTGAAGTTGATACAATCAATTTTACTGGAAACCAAAATATTAGTTATTCAACGTTTTCTATTCCGTTGTATTTCAATTATATTATTTTCGAAAAAAACAATTGGTCGGGTGCTGTGGGTGCTGGTGTTCGTTTAAATTATTTTAACACCATCGTTAACTCATCAAATGCTGAATTTTCAAATCCAATACTTTCAAAATTTGGTTTTCAAATACAGCTTCGACCACAAATCAATTACAATTGGAAAAATATTGGTATTGGAGCCTATGGAAGTTTTGGAATGGACCTAAAACAAGCCACTGAATGGACAGAATTTACTCGAAAACGATATTCTATTGGAACTGGCTTAATTCTTATTTATCGCTTTTAATAATAAAATTTAAAAGATTTTTCTATTCCGTTTCGTAACCAAGCTTCTCCCCTTTTTCAAGTGCTGGAATTCCAGATTTCATCCAAACTGGCATTGGTTTTCCTTGTAAATAATGGTCAAAAAATTGACGCATACGAATGCTTAAATCCATTTTATAAGGATCTTTTCTTAGGTTATGGTCATCTTCATTGTAATTCAAGAGCCAACAAGGTTTTCCCAAACGACGCATTCCGTTGTAAAGTTCGATTCCTTGATACCACGGAACAGCACCATCTTTATCATTGTGCATCATTAATAAAGGCGTTTTTACCTTTGGTAAATGAAATAAAGGTGAATTTTCAATATACAATTCAGGTGCTTCCCAAATTGTTTTTCCAATGCGACTTTGAGCGGATTCATATTGAAATTGACGATTCAAACCACTTCCCCAGCGAATTCCACCATAAGCTGAAAACATATTTCCAACAGGAGCTCCAGCCATTGCAGCTGCGTATTTATTGGTCATCGTAATCAATTGGGCTGTTTGGTAGCCACCCCAACTTTGACCTTGCAAACCTAAGCGTATAGAATCTACAGGATAATTTTTAACGACATAATCTGTTCCGCTGACAATACAATTGTAGGCCGATTTTGCTGGATGTCCCGCTTGGTAACGTATATCGGGTATTAAAATTAAATAACCTGCCGACGCGTATTCCGTTGGATTGATGACACTTGGAGATGAACGAGGCGTTAAGTGATTGTGTAGATTTTCTGAATTCAATTCATAGAAATAAGTAATTAAAGGATATTTTTTACTTTGATCGTAGTCTTCTGGTAAATATAAAATTCCTTCCAATTTAGTACCATCAAAAGCTTTCCATTCAATTAATTCGGTCCTTGCCCAATTATATTGACTTTGCTGTGGATTCGTATTAGAAAGTACTTTCTCCTCTTTAAATTGCTTGGTCAACAAACGAATTTCTGGATAATCAGCAACTGTTGAACGTCGCAACAATATTTTATTTCGCATTGGATTTGTTGAAACCGATTGAATTTTGAAATCACCGCTATACCTCGTGTATAAACCAAAATCACCAACTTCATCGAATAAATCAAATAAGTGACTTCCTTTTGAAGTGCGATTGAAACCTTTGATGTAGCAATCTTTCAAATCATAATAAATACTATCATTTGACCATTTTACTAATTCCAACTCAATTTTTCGTTTCTCGCCTTTTCGCTCAGTTAATGAACGTAAACTTTTTGTTGCAATTTCATAAGCCCACACATCAAATTCGGAGCGCAAAAAGTAATGAGTTTCGCCTTTTGTGTATCCATATTCACCCAATGGTCCAGCCTCGGTTGGTTGTCCGTTCAAATCTTCAATCCAAACTACTTCATTTGCTGTACAGGTAACGCATTCTTTTGTTTTGGAAGTTGCATTAAATAAATAATGATTTTTATCTGATGGGTCGAAATAAGAAAAATAAGTTCCACTTGGCGACAAACTTCCTGCAAACGGTATTCCTTTGCTTAACAATTCCTTCGCGCCAGTTAAAACAGAAACTCGGTAATAATCCGCTAAACTTGGAGATTTCCATTGTGCTTGAATAGCATAACGTTCATTGGAAGAAGCCAACAAGAAATCGCCTTCTAAATTTGCAGCCACGGAAATATCTAAGGTGTCCTCAGAAAGTCGAACAATTGATTCATTTTCAAGTTGATAAACGTAAAGAATATTATTCTTTTTAGCTGTCTTCAATTCTACCAATTGTTGTGGTTGAATTTGAGGATCTAGATAATGCCAAATATCAACATTCACTTTTTCTGATTCAAGTAATGAATCTTTTGGTGTTGCTTTGATTCTTTTGTTCACCCCAAAAAACAAAAATTTACCATTGTCTGTAAAAAGTGGAGTTCTATGTTCAGAAACACCTAAATCAGCCGAAAAATCAAGTTCTAATGTGTCGCCAATAATGCGTTCCTTTTTTGACTTGAAATCATAAATGGTTAGATTGTATTGTTTTACTTTATTGGTATCCATTGAATTAAGAAAAGCTATTTTATCTAAAGCTTTATTCCAACTAGGTAATTTATAGGCTAATTTATATGGGAAACTTACCAATTCCTTTCCATCTGGTACAGAATGAATTTTCAAGGAAAAAGAATCTATTTTTAGCTTCGTATGTTGAATAAAAGCAACGTTAGCGCCATTTTCAGAAAGCGAAAAATCAGTTACATTATTCAAAGAAATTACTTTTTCCAATTTTGAGTTACGAACATAAAACAAGTTGCCATCACTTTTAATTTCTTTTTTCGTTTCTTTCTTCTTTTTTGCTAAAAAGCAACTTTTTTTCTTTCTACTTTTCTTTTTAGAGCCAACTTTTTCAAGTTCATTTCCTTCTAATGTGTAGGCCAAAATACTTCCTTTTGGAGCAACAGAAAACTGTTTTAATTTTGCGATTTTAATTACAGAATCCTTGTCTGTACTAAAAATAAAAAGTGAATCTTTCGGCCATTTTTTCTTGTCGACTTTGTTTAATTCACAGTTTCTAAGTGTATCAAAACCGGGCGTAACTTTGAAAGCAATGAACGATTCATCCCACGCAATTTTTGCATCCTTTGCTCTGTAAAAAGAATCTAATTTTTGATTTTTCACATTGTAGATGTACAAATATCCATCGCCGCGCGCAGGAATAGTTTCGTAGGTCACCCAATTTCCATTGGAAGAAAGTTGCTGTTTTTCAGTACGTTTCCAATCATTGTAAACTGTGTGATCTATAATTTTCTTTTGAGAAAAAGAAGTTAGTGAAGTTGAAAATAAGATCGTTAAAAGAATGAATTTCTTCATATTATTTCGTTTTTCGTTTGAGCGATGCCATATAAACACCAGCAAAAATTAACAGCATATACAGAATTTTTTGAGCTGTAATTGTGCCTGTATAATCGTCAGACCAATGTAAAGATGCAAATAAAAAAGCAAATAACATTACAATCACTGGTTGGGTGTAAATGTATGAACTTGAAACAGTTGGACTCAAATACTTCAATCCATACATTGTCAATAAATAGGTTAAAAATGTAACTCCAACCACTACATATCCAATTTTTAGGATAACAGAAGCTGTAAAAGTAGAAAAATCTGTTTTTATCAACTCAGGAATTGTTGGTGGAAATAGAAGCACAAATGCCAAACCAAAAGTAAAAACCCAAGTAATAACAGTTAAAGGTTTGTATTTCTGCATCAAAGGTTTCGCAAGCACTAAATAAATAGCGTAACTCAATGCGTTAATTATTAAAAATAAATCACCTAATGAAGAATCTCCCTTTGCTGTTGCGCCTTTGAAAGTCAATAAAATTGTTCCAATAAAACCAAGTGCAATTCCCGCTGACCTAAGAACGGTGATGCGTTCTTTGAGAATAAAAAATGATAAAATCACCACCATAATCGGATTCATTGCCATAATAATTCCTGAGTTTACAGAAGATGAGAGGTTTAATCCGTGAAAGAAAAACAATTGATTTACAGCAACTCCAAACAATCCGCAAGCAATCAATAACAGAACATCTTTACGATTTATCTTTTCATATTTTGTAAAAAATAGAATCAACCAAAAAAGCAAAGTTGCTCCAAAAACACGAAAAAATATGAAAACAGTTGGACTCAAATAGTTAGGCATCACACCTTTAGCCAACACATGACTTGCGCCGTAAAGAACGTTAACAAAAAGTAAGGCTAAGTGAGCTTTGAGATTTGTTATTTTCACCTTCCTAAATATGATTTCCAACGTGATTTTAAAACAGTACTACGGAAGTCATCTAACTTTTCAGTAACATTGAATGTTCTCAATTTCTCAAATAAATGAGCTGTTCCTCGTCCTTGTTTGTAGTCCATTTCATCTGCAAAAATTGGAATAACTCCAAGAAAACCAATGCTCTTATCTGCTAATTTGATTTCAGCTAAATCTTCATCCAACTCGATTGGTCGCGATAAAATAAAATGATTCTGTCTCATTGATTCAGAAAGCGGATTCATTTCTTTACCACAAGGAAAAGTGTGCCCGTGACCGTACCAAGCTTCTTTTTCAATTGCAAATTTCTTCAACCTTTGCAACCAAGAAAAAACCCAGTTAAATTTTGGATTTTCAATTGCTTCAATATTCCAATAATTTGGAAGTAGAAAATACAATTCATTGAATTCTTCACCAATATGTTTCTCATGAACAGGCATTTTATAATCTGAAAGCCCTTTGGTCATTAAAACGGTACAAGTATTTGTCTGATTTGGTTTAAAAACATAAAAACTTCCCCATTCATTTTCAATAATTTGAATCGTTTTATTTAAACGTTTTTCGAGTGATTCTTGAAGAATATTCATTCAACAAAGATAAGATTAAAGTAAAGAAGAACGCCAACAGCTGAACAAATAAAGAATTGGAAAATAAAGTATTTCTTTCGTGTCAACACTCCTTTAAAGCTTGTTCTATTTTTGGAAATTTCCATTGAAAACCAGCTTGTTCCAAAATTTCAGGAATAACAAAACGACTTTTTAAGATCAATTCCGTTTCTGTTTTAATCACTTTTGCTCCCAATTCCAGTAAGTACTCAGGTGAAGGAATAATAGCAAAACGATTGTAACGCTGACGCAATGCTTGCATAAATACAGAATTTCTAATTGGATTTGGTGAACTGATGTTAATTGCTCCACTCAAAGATTCGTTTTTTATTATGAATTCAATGCTTCGACAAACATCCTCAATGTGAATCCAAGAAAATTGTTGATTACCATCTCCCATTTTTCCACCAAAGCCTAATTGCGTCAAGCGTTTGAAAGGAATCATCACTCCTCCATTTTTACCCAAAACAATGGCAGTGCGTAAGGCAACTTGTCGTGTATTCGTAAACTTAAAATCAAAAAATGATTTCTCCCATTTCTGGCAAACATCAACTGAAAATCCGGAGCCAATTTCACCTTTATTTTCAGTCATTGGATCGTTTAATGAATGCCTATAAATTGTCGCACTTGCAGCATTAATCCAAAGTTTTGGAGGATTTTCACAAGCTTTTATAGCATTTCCCAACACCGATGTGCTTTCCAAACGAGAAGCATAAATCGCAGCTTTATTTACTTCATTGTAGCGACAATTGACCGATTTTCCAGCTAAATTGATAAGAACGTCGGATCCTTCTAATTCTTTAGCCCAATCACCAAGATTTTTACCATCCCAACTACATGTTTTTGCATTTTTATATTTTATTGGTTTACGAATGATAACAACGACTTCGTGCGCTTTTGAAAAATAATCCACCAAGGTTTCACCCATGAAACCGTTGGCTGCTGTGATAATGATTTTCATACTATTTTAATTTAAATGAATTTGAAAGCAATCGGGTAAATTAACAAGCGATAAGCAATCCAAGTAATAGTCAACCAATGCGTGAAGCCTAAGATTTTTATTCGTCTGGCGTGCTCATATATCATAAACATATAAACGATTCCATAACAAATCCCTACTAATAAGTTAGTTTCAAAACCTGTAAATTGCAGAAACAATAAACCTAAATCGAAAAAGTCTAAAAGCAATCCTCCTAAAAATGAAACAAAAGCAATTTGTCCAATGTAGTCATAAAAATTTCGCTGTTTTAGTAAGTAAAAACATATTCCTTGAAACACAAACTGAAACAAGAAATATAGTAAATCACCGTAATTTTTGTTTCCAATAAAATAGTTTTGAAGATGATGAGTGAAATAATGTGTGACCGTAAAATTTAAAAAAAGAGCTATTAAAGCAATAAAAACGATTCTCCAAAACCAGTTTTTTGTTGGAGTGCAAGAAATTGTATCATTGCAATTCACAGGTGCTATCACTTTTCGATTGAAACTGATTAACAAATACAATAATTTCAACATTGTGTTGATTATTGGTAACTTCCCAATAATTTCTATCCATTTCCAGCGTGACCCAAGTAACGCTAACAAACTATCAATTCCATAAACAGTCTCATTTTTTTCTTCTTTTATGAACGCAATTTTATTCTGCGCTAATTCTTGGTTGAATTTTAATTTTGGATTTTGAATCGCCTGAAAATAGGAAATTCGTTCGCTCTCTTTTAAAATTCCGAACTTTATGAATTGCTTGGTGTACCAAATACAAAGCGGACAATCTTGGTCGTAAATTAAAATTCCCTTTTTCATTTTTAATCGTTTTATTTTACAAATATATTAAACTTTCAGAAAATATTGAAAGTTTAATAATTTATTTTGAATCAATAAAAAAAGCCTTGTTGAATGAACAACAAGGCTTTGAAATTTTAAAAATAAATTATTATCTAATAATTGTCATTTCGTTTACAATGTGTTTTGCACCAGCATATTTATCGATAATAAATAACACATAACGAATGTCAACGTTGATTGTTTTTTGCAATTTCGCATCAAAGATTACGTCACCTGCCATAGCTTCGATGTTTCCGTCAAAAGCCAAACCGATTAATTCTCCTTTGCCATTCAATACTGGTGAACCTGAATTTCCACCTGTGATGTCGTTGTTTGTCAAGAAGTTTACAGGCATGTAACCTGCTTTGTCAGCATACTCTCCAAAATCTTTTGTGTTGTTAAGTTCGATCAATCTTTTTGGTAAATCGAATTCTTTATCATTTGGTTTGTATTTGTTAATTGTTCCTTGTAAAGTAGTGTAATTGTTGATTTTAGCATCATTGCGTTTGTCGGCAGGTAATGCACTAACTTTACCATAAGTCAAACGTAGCGTACTATTTGCATCTGGATATTTAACTGGGCTCAAGTTTGATTGACGCATACCATCTACCAACAATCTATAAGCTTTACCGAAATCATTTTGCAATTTTGTTAATTCGTCAGTTCTTGTATTCAAGTGAGCAATCATTTCATTTGACAATTTCATCAACGGATCATTTGCAATTAGACCTTCAGAAGGAACTTCCAAGAATGCCATCATTTTTTCTTTTGAAGTAAGAATACTCATTTCAAATAAAGCAGTAACGAAGTTTTTCATATCTCCATTGCCTTTTTTGAAAGCTGTTTCAATCGAAGGAACCAATTTATAACCCGCTTTTTTAGCGTATAAATTCAATCCATCTACCATGATATCTCTTTCAGCAGGAATATAGATTCCAGCAAAAAACTCTTCAATTCCAGCTTTCAAGTCAGGTAACATTTGAGCTTTAGTTGCTTCATCTGCTTTCGCATAAGCTTCTAATTGTGGACCTAATGTTCTTGCGATTTTAGCATATTCTGAACCTCTGAACATAATTTGTAAATAATTATCATGGCGCGATTTATCATTTGTTGCAGCGTAATAATTATTGATTGTTGCAACTACAGAACCATACTTTTCTTTGTTTTCTTTTTTATTAGCCCATGCATTAAATTTCACCTCGTTTGCCGCTTTTGAAGTAGCTGTTCCAAACTTAGTTAATGCATCAATCATTCCTTGACGGTTTTTCCAATAGTTAGCAATTCCTGCGTATTTCGAAGCATAATTTAAACGAACAGCATCATCTTTAGCCATGTATTTTTGCATTGCATCCATACTTGTTTTTGAAGCTTCAACCCAAGCAGGATAAGCATATTTTACATTTTGCTCAATTCCACCAGCTGGCAACCAACGGTTTGTTCGTCCAGGATATCCTAAAATCATCGCGAAATCTCCTTCTTTAACTCCTTTAATATTTACTGGTAAATGGTGTTTTGGTTTTAAAGGAACGTTGCTAGTTGAATATTCTGCTGGATTACCATTTGTATCGCCGTAAACACGAAACATTGAGAAATCTCCTGTATGACGTGGCCATTCCCAGTTATCTGTATCTCCACCGAATTTACCAATGTTTTCTGGAGGTGTACCTACTAAGCGAACATCTTTATAATCTTGATAAACAAAATAATAGAACTCATTTCCTTGAAAAAATGAACGTACACTTACAGTGTATTTTCCATTTTCGCTATTTTCTTTTTCAATAGCTGTTGATTCCTCTTTAATTGCTTTATCACGTTCAGCTTCAGTCATTCCATCATTTAACTTAGCCATAATACGTTTCGTACAATCGTCCATTCGAACAAAGAAACGAACATATAAAGATTTAGGTTTTAACTCGTCTTTTTTCGTTGCTGCCCAAAAACCATTCGTTAAATAATCTTTCTCTGGCGTTGACAATTCTGCAATTGCATCATAACCACAGTGGTGATTAGTCAATAATAAACCTTCTTTTGAAATTAACTCAGCTGTACATCCACCATTGAATTGCACAACAGCGTCTTTTAAACTTGAATTATTAATACTGTAAATTTCTTCGGTCGTAAGTTGAAGACCCATTTTTTGCATATCGCGGTGATTCAAACGTTCAATGAACATTAAAAACCACATCCCTTCGTCAGCACGAACGAAGAAGCCAACAAATAAGGCGATGGCAACCAGTGTACTTTTAAATCGTGTCATAATTTATTATTTTTAAAAACGAGCCTAAAAATACCAAAATTATATTGACCAAAGTTTAAAAATAGATGAAAGGAAAAAAACGAGCAATTAATCACATAAAACCAATTTTAAAAAATGAGTCGAAACAAACAATTTAAATTGAAAAAGAATACTTAAAAACGAAATTAATGTTGGTTAAATCCATCATTAAGTATTAAAAATGGATTTAATGATGGAAAAGTACGACAAAATTATAAAACCAATAAAAATGTGTATATTTGTGGGGAAAAGACGGCATTAAATATAAAAATATAAGATAACGATGGCTTTACCCTACATTAATATGGCAAAACTAAGTGATGATGCCATTATCGCAAAAATTGGGAATTTCGTCAAACAAGAACGACTTGACCAAAATATGACCCAACAACAACTTGCCGCCAAAGCAGGGATAAATCGAACCACACTCTCTGAATTAGAGCTCGGTCGTCGTTGTCATCTACTAACCTTAATTCAAGTTTTACGCATTTTAAATAAATTGCAAATATTGGATGTGTTCGAATACATAAAACCCGTTAGTCCAATGATGCTTGCCGAAATGGAAGTTAAATACCATACAAAGGCGCGCGTTAGAAACAAAAAAACATCCGAAACAAAGAAAAAATCTGATTGGTAATGATAAATAACGCCTTTGTAAATATTTGGAATAAAAGAGTTGGTGCTATTTCTTGGGACAACGAACTAGGTATTTCGTCTTTCGAATTTGATAAAGACTTCTTAAATTCAGATTGGGACATCTCCCCTATTATGATGCCACTTTCGCAAGGAAATAGAATTTTCAAATTTAGAGAAACACAACAATCCAACACTTTTAAAGGTTTACCTGGTTTATTGGCTGATATTCTACCTGATAAATACGGAAATACCTTGATAAACAATTGGCTCAGTAGACAAGGAAGACCTGTGAACAGCCTAAATCCAGTAGAAATTCTCTGTTTTATTGGAGAACGCGGAATGGGCGCACTTGAATTTGAACCTGTAAATCCAAAACCTTTAAACAATTCAACAAAAATAGAAATTGACACTTTGGTGGATGTGGCTGAACAAATTCTATCTGGACGAACAGACTTCAAAACAAATATCACTGAGGAGGAAGAAAAAGCGATGTATGATATTTTGAAAATTGGTTCATCCGTTGGTGGTGCGAGAGCGAAAGCGCTCATTGCTTATAATGAAAAAACAGGTGAAGTGCGCAGCGGTCAAGCAAAAGCACCAAAAGGATTCAGTCATTGGTTGATTAAATTTGATGGTGTAACAGATTCGCAATTTGGCTCTTCTGTTGGATATGGTCGGGTTGAAATGGCTTATTATCTCATGGCAAAAGCCGCAGGAATTGAAATGATGGAATCTCGTTTGCTTTACGAAAACAATCGCGCACATTTCATGACAAAACGATTCGATAGAAATGGCAATAATGAAAAACTACACGTTCAAACATTTTGTGCAATGCGCCATTATGACTTTAACGAAGTGACACTTTACAGCTATGAAGAATTATTTGAAACGATGCGTGAATTGGGTTTAACTTATCCAGAAGCACAAGAATTGTACAGAAGAATGGTTTTTAACGTGTTGGCGAAAAACTGTGACGATCATACCAAAAACTTTGCTTTTTTAATGGACAAATCTGGGCAATGGAAACTTTCGCCTGCTTATGATGTTTGCCACGCTTATCGACCAGGAAGTGATTGGGTGAGCCAGCATGCTTTAAGCATTAACGGAAAACGCAAAAATTTTACACGCGAAGATTTATTGAATATTGGTCGTTCAATGAATATTAAAAACGCCAATTCAATTATCAACGAGGTTTCAGAAGTTTGTAAT
>VEQH01000071.1 GCA_018883325.1 Flavobacteriales bacterium
GATTGGAGAGATTCCAAGTCATTGGGATGTGAATAAGTTGTTTAGACTTTTTAAAATAAATACAGGATTTACACCTTCAACCACAAATTCTAAATTTTATGATAATGGAATTTATGATTGGATTAATATTTCTGACTTAGAATCAAAGTATGTTTCTACATCAAAAACTAAATTGACTGACATTGCAGTACAAGGAAAAGAAATTGTTCCAAAAGGTTCCTTGTTATATAGTTTCAAATTATCTGTTGGTAAAATGGCATTTGCAGACAAAGATTTGTACACAAATGAAGCAATCTTTTCAATTTATCCAGATGATAATATTAATTTGAATTACTACTATTACCTATTGGATAGGATTCTGATTCACAATTCAAACGAGAATATTTATGGCGCAAAAATTCTCAACCAAGAACTCATTAAAGCTTCAAAATTAATTGTTCCAAGTAAAATAGAACAAACCACCATCGCCAATTACCTCGACCAAAAAACCACTCAAATTGATGATTTGATTGCCAAAAAGGAACGATTGATTCAGCTTTTAGAGGAAGAACGGATTGCAATTATCAACCAAGCGGTGACCAAAGGCCTGCCTGCCGAAGAGCGCTTGAAGGCAGGACTTGACCCAAATGTTCCTATGAAGGATTCGGGTATTGAGTGGCTGGGAGAGATTCCAGCGCATTGGGAGGTTACCAAGATAAAAACTGTAACTATAAAAATTGGAAGTGGTGTCACACCAAAAGGAGGAGCAGAAATCTATGAATCATCTGGAATTCCATTATTGAGAAGTCAAAATATTTATTTCGATGGATTTCGCCTTGAAAATGTAGCATATATCACAAGAGAAATACATGATTCTATGAAAAATAGTCAAGTACAATCGGGTGATGTACTGTTGAATATTACAGGCGGTTCAATTGGTCGATGCTACTTTGTAACGAATGAATTTAAAGAGGCAAATGTTAATCAACATGTCTGTATTGTAAGGCCAAATGAAAGAATTATCACAGAGTTTTTATACTATGTTTTAAGTTCAACCATTGGTCAACATCAGATAGATTTATGTCAAACAGGTGGTAACAGAGAAGCTTTAAACTTTGAACATTTGAAAAACTTTTTTCTATGTCTACCAAAAGTAGATGAGCAAAAAAATATTGTTCAACGTTTAAAATCTTCATTGAATAATTTCAATTTGACTATTGAGAAATTTAGGAAAGAAATCGAATTACTAAAAGAATACAAAACCGCATTAATCAGTGAAGTGGTTACAGGCAAGGTGGATGTTAGGAACGAAATATTGAATTAAAATGAAAAAAAATCTTTCAAACAATTCATTAGTTGTAGAAATAAAATCGTTAATCGAGCAAAGCAAACAGCAACTCGCGGTTACAGTTAATGCAACTTTGAGTTTGTTGTATTGGCAAATTGGCAAACGAATTAATGATGAAATTCTACAAAACCAACGTGCCGAATATGGTAAAGCAGTTATTGAAAATCTGTCTAACCAACTGACACTCAATTATGGAAGTGGGTGGAGTAAAAAACAACTGTTTCATTGTCTCTACGTTGTGGAGACTTTTCCGGACTTAGAGAAATTCTCTACAGTGTGTAGACAATTGAGTTGGTCGCATATTAAAATAATAATGTATGTGAATGACCCGTTAAAAAGGGAATTTTACATCGAAATGTGTAAGTTAGAAAATTGGAGTGTAAGGGTTTTTCAAGAACGTATTCAGTCCATGCTTTACGAACGAACCGCTATCAGTAAAAAACCAGAGTTAACCATTCAACAAGATTTAGAATTACTGAAAAACGAACAAAAACTAAGTCCGGATTTGGTTTTTAAAGATCCGTATGTGCTGGATTTTTTAGGGTTGAAAGATGCTTTTTCTGAGAAAGATTTGGAAACTTCAATCATTGCCGAATTACAACGTTTCATCATCGAACTGGGCACTGACTTCGCTTTTTTAGCACGCCAAAAACGAATTACAATTGACACCACAGATTATTATATTGATTTATTATTCTACCACCGACGTTTGAAATGTTTGGTTGCCATTGATTTAAAAATTGGGAATTTTGACGCTGCTCATAAAGGGCAAATGGAATTGTATTTGCGCTATTTAGAAAAATACGAACAAGTTGAGGGCGAAAATTCACCTATTGGTTTAATTTTATGTTCTGGTAAAAATAACGAACACGTAGAATTGCTTCAGTTAGACAAAAGAAATATCCGAGTTGCAGATTATCTAACCTTGTTGCCATCAGAAGAAGTATTGAAACAAAAATTACATCAAGCCATTGAAATTGCCAAAAGCAGAATAGATTCGAGAAATTAAATAATAAAGAGAGGATTACATACAGAACAAACATTGAAACATGAGCATTCCAATCAATATTGAAGACCTTCTTTCTGGAAAAATTGTTGAAGGCACACGTATGGAGTTTAAGCAAGGTTGGAATCCAACAGTTGTTGTGCGTACGGTTTGTGCATTCTCCGACCAAGATAGCGACCAAGTAACGACTAAGTAATAAGATGACTGAAAATGAATTAAAAATATACATCCACGCTAATTTTCCCATTGAAAATGAAGCTTGCGAATGGAAGGAGTTCAAATCATTGAAACACTCTTTTTCGGGTACTTCTGGAAATGACATCATTTCTTATGTTTCAGCACTTGCTAATATGGAAGGTGGTAATCTGATTATCGGCATTGAAGACAATACATTGGAGATTGTTGGTATCCAAGATTTCAATAATCATACTGCACAAAATATTCGGTTAAGGATTCTTACAAAATGCCCAAACTTAGATTCAGAGCATTTCACTATTGAAGATATTGAAACGACCGATTCCAAGAAAACGGTATGGATATTTCACATTCCAAAACATTTACCTAGAAGACCTGTATCTGCTCATGAACGTTATTGGCAACGAGTAGATGATAGTCTAGTGGAGTTACGAAAGGAAAGACTTGAAGCCATTTTAAAAGAGCCATTATTTACAAATGATGATTGGTCGGCTCAAATTGTTCCAAATGCAACATTGGATGATTTAGACCCACAAGCTATTGAAAAAGCTAGAAAAGAATACAAAGAGAAAAATCCAAGAAAGGCATCAGAATGCGATACTTGGGATAACATTACTTTTCTAAACAAAGCGAAAGTTACGTTACAAGGCAAAATCACTAATACCGCATTATTATTACTTGGAAAAGAAGAATCTTCACATTTTTTGAGTCCAGCGGTTGCCAAAATATCTTGGATTTTAAAAGACGAAAATAATGTTGAGCTAGATTACGAGCATTTTGGAGTTCCATTTTTATTGAGTTCAACAGAAGTATTTAGTCGAGTTCGTAACTTAACTTATCGCTACATAAAAGACGATTCATTGTTCCCAACCGAGATTAAAATGTATGATGCTTTTGTCATTCGTGAGGCACTTCATAATTGTATAGCACATCAAGACTATCACTTAAAAGGCAGAATTACGGTAGTTGAAAAACCAGATGAATTGTTGTTCACCAATTTGGGTGATTTTATACCGAAAAGTATAGATAAGGTTATTGAGCAAGATGCACCGCAAGAATACTACCGCAACCAATTTTTAGCGGATGCAATGGTTAACTTGAATATGATTGATACGATTGGTAGCGGTATCAAACGAATGTTTTTGAAACAAATGGAACGATTCTTTCCGATGCCAGATTTTGACTTATCTACACCAAATAAAGTAGCTGTCAAAATTGCTGGTCGTATTTGGGATGTAAATTACACCAAGCTATTGATGAGTAAGACTGATTTAGATTTGAAAATGGTGGTGCTATTGGATAGAGTACAAAAAAATCTACCAATTACCGATGATGAAATTAAGCAACTTAAAAAAGTTGGGCTAATTGAAGGAAGAAAACCAAACATTCATGTGTCTGCAAAAATTGCAGAGGCGACACAAGACCAATCAACTTACATCAAGTTAAGAGGTTTTAAAGATGAGTATTATAAGAAGTTGATTTTAGAATATCTGGATAAATACAAACAAGCATCTAAAACCGATATTGATAATCTAATTTTAGATATACTTCCAGAAATTTTAGATGAAGAAAAGAAGCAAAATAAAGTTAGAAATTTGGTTTATGCGATGTCTAAAAAAGACAAAACCATTGTAAATAAAGGAACTACGAGGTATCCGAAATGGGAAAAAGTATAACTAAAAACAGATAGAATTAGATAAACTTTAGATGAACTTTTAGTTGATTTAGACATTTTTTAGACATTATGGCAAAAGGAATACATACAGAACAAACCTTTGAGGAGGCAATCGAATCCAACTTGTTGGAGCACGGTGGCTATACGAAAGGTAGTTCAAATGAATTCGATGTGAAACTTGGATTATTTCCGAGTTACATCACCAACTTTTTGAAGCAATCTCAACCAAAAGCTTGGGATAAAATTGCCAACATCCACAAGGATGAGGTGGAACAAAAGGTAATTCAACGATTGGTCAAAGAGATTGATTTGCGTGGGGTTCTGGATGTGCTTCGCAAAGGATTCACTGATTATGGGGTGAAGTTCCAAATGGCTTATTTTAAGCCAGAGAGCACGCTGAATCCAGAAGCTGATGAATTATACAAATCCAACCATTTATCGGTCACCAGACAGCTTTATTATGAGCGTGTGGGCAAGAACTCGCTGGATATGGTGTTGTCGTTGAATGGACTTCCAATTGCTACCATAGAGCTGAAAAATCAGTTTTCGGGTCAGTCAGTGGAGAATGCAAAAAAACAGTATGTGTATGACCGTGAGCCAAACGAACCGATATTTCAATTCAAGAAACGAGCTTTGGTTCATTTTGCAGTGGATACCGATGAAGCTTACATGACAACCAAACTGGATGGGAAGAACACACGCTATTTACCGTTCAATTTAGGATACAATAACGGTGCTGGAAATCCACCCAACCCAAACGGATATCGAACAGCGTATTTGTGGGAAAACCTGCCTGACGGCAAGGCAGGGGTTTGGACAAAGGACAGTTTTATGGATATTATTGGCAAATTCCTTCACCTAAGTGTGGAAGAATTTGAGTTGAATGGTGTCAAAAAGAAAAAGGAAACGATTATTTTCCCACGTTTCCACCAGATGCAAGTTGTTCGTAAAGTGACCACAGATGCCAAGCAAAGTGGAGCTGGAAAGAACTACTTGATTCAACACAGTGCTGGCTCTGGAAAATCCAATTCAATTGCATGGTTATCCTATCGACTTTCGAGTTTGCACGATGACCAGAACAACCGAGTTTTTGATTCAGTGATTGTGATTACCGACCGAAAGGTATTGGATTCACAGTTACAAAATACCATCTATCAATTCGAACACAAAGATGGTGTGGTTCAGAAAATCGACAAGGATTCAACCCAATTGGCAAATGCTATCACCGCTGGGTCACATATCATTATTACCACACTACAAAAGTTCCCATTCATTCTGGACAAAATTGGTGAAATACCAGCCAGAAAGTATGCTGTAATTATTGATGAGGCACACAGTTCCCAAGGTGGTGAAGCGACCAAAAAGATGAAAGAAGTACTTTCGGCAACAACACTAGAAAACGCTGAAAAAGACGAGGCTTACACAGGACTGGAAGAAGATGCTGAGGACGAAATCAGAAAATCAATGTTAGCCAGAGGAAAACAGAACAACCTTAGTTTCTTTGCGTTTACTGCAACACCCAAACCAAAAACAGTTGAAGTATTTGGAACAATGGGTAAGAATGGCAAGCCAGAACCATTCCACTTGTATTCAATGAAACAAGCCATTGAAGAAGGATTCATTCTGGATGTACTGAAAAATTACACCACCTATAAAACCTACTTCAAGCTATCCAAAGAAATTGAGGACGACCCGAAGGTCAATAAGAAAAAAGCATCCAGAGCTATTGGACGATTCATGTCATTGCATCCACACAATTTGGCACAAAAAACCGAAGTGATGGTGGAGCATTTCCGACAAGTGGTTTCCAAGAAAATTGGAGGTAAAGCCAAAGCAATGGTGGTGACCAGTTCAAGACTTCATGCTGTCAGATACAAAGAAGAATTTGACAAATACATCAAAGAAAAAGGATATACGGACATTAAAACCATTGTAGCTTTTTCGGGCAAAGTAATCTATGGAAACGCTCCAGAAGGTGTGACCGAGGTAGAACTGAATGGTTTTGCTGAAAAAGAACTACCAAGAAAATTCGCATCGGATGAGTATCAACTGTTATTGGTGGCTGATAAATACCAAACAGGATTTGACCAACCGTTGTTGCATACGATGTATGTAGACAAGAAATTATCGGGTGTTAAAGCTGTTCAAACACTTTCCAGATTGAACCGAATGTGCGCTGGTAAAGAAGATACGTTTGTACTTGATTTCGCCAACGATACACAGGATATTTTGGATTCGTTCCAACCGTATTACGAACTAACTTCCATCACTGAGAATTCAGACCCAAATCACTTGTATGACTTGAAAGCGGAGCTGGAAAAAGCAAATGTGATTTGGGAATCGGAGGTAAACAACTTCTGTAACCTATTCTTCAAATCAAGCAAAAGCCTCAGTGCAAATGACCAAGGCAAGTTGAATGCTTACATCGACCCAGCAGTGGAGCGATTCAAAGCGTTACCGCAAGATAATGTTATTGGGGATGTTGTCTATTCGGATGTAATTCAAGATGATTTTAAGAATACCTTGCAGATATTTTGCAGAACCTATTCCTTTTTGACCCAAATCATGCCTTTTTCGGACGTGGATTTGGAGAAGCTGTTCACCTACGGACGATTCTTATTGAAGAAACTACCCAGAACAAACCAAAACGACAAGTTCAAGCTGGGTGACGAAGTTTCGCTGGAATATTATCGTTTACAAAAAATTGCTGAGCATAACATTGTGATGGAAAGCCGAGGTGTTTACGAATTAGAAGTTGGCGGACAAGCTGGTATCCGATTAACCAAGGAAGAAGAAGCCAATCTTTCGGAAATCATTGACGTATTGAACAAAAAATTCCATACCGAATTCAACACAGCAGACAAACTATTTTTTGACCAGATTGAAGAAGAACTGGTGGTTCATGCTGGTTTGAAGGAGCAAGCGCAAAACAATCCAATGGAAAATTTCAAGTTCGGTTTCGAGGAACTGTTCTTGGACAAGCTAATTGCACGCATGGAGCAGAACCAAGACATTTTCACCAAAATGATGGACGACAAAGAATTTGGTGATGTGGTAAAGGGGTATATGTTGAAGAAAGTTTATGAGAGATTGAGTAGGTAACAAAGAAAATGAATAAAAAAAACCAAAGTGCTAAATTTCGCTTTCGCTTTATTTCTCACTTTGGTTTTCGTACCCCGGGCCGGAATCGAACCGGCACTCCCGAAAGAACAGGATTTTGAATCCAGCGCGTCTACCAGTTCCGCCACCGGGGCATTTTGATATTCAATCGGACGGCAAAGATATTGTTTTTTTTGAAATGCAAATAGATTTTATAGACTTTCGTTAAGGAATTTTATCCATTCTTCAACAGTTTTTGCATTTTCAATGGAAAAATCACCTGATTGTGTTCTTCGAAGTGCAATTAATGTAGCTCCTGAATTTAATTTTTGACCAAAATCACTTGCAATCGAACGAATGTAGGTTCCCTTTGAACAAGTAATTTCAAAATCCACTTCGGGAAATCGCTCTGTATTTATTTCAAATTTTTCAATTGTTACCAAATTGCGCTTCATTTCTACCTCTTTCCCTGCTCTAGCTAAGTCATAAGCGCGTTTACCATCAATTAATTTTGCCGAAAAAATAGGTGGCGTTTGAAGTTGCTCACCTAAAAATGATTTCCGCACTTCTTCCATCAATTCAGGTGTGATGTGTGACGTCTCAAATTCTTGGTTATAAGCTGTTTCTAAGTCGAAAGAAGGTGTTGTTTTGCCAACTAAAATTGTTCCTGTATAAGTTTTTGTTGCATTCGTAAATCCTTCGATGAGTTTTGTGTTTTTACCCGTACAAATCACCAATAAACCTGTGGCAAGCGGATCCAAAGTTCCTGCATGTCCCACCTTGATTTTTTTAACTTTTAAAGCTTGTTTAAGGTTCCAGCGAATTTTATTTACAGCATCAAAGGACGTCCAATGAAGCGGTTTATCAACCAAAAGTGTTTGTCCTTCTATGAAATTCATCGTTTAATTATGTCGTTAATAGGTTTCTTCTAAATAATATTTTTGCCCATTTTTAAGTAGAATCCCAATTATTTCCTGGTAATCGTAATCATAAATAATTCGGGATCCATCTTTAAGCTTTGCTCCATAATTCTCTTCATAAAGAATTGTATTATTGAATTCTATTTTTGTCATTTTTTGCGTTGCAATTGAATAGTTGTAAACGATATCTTCTTTCAAATCAACAACAGTAAATTCTCCATTCTTTACCTGACCCACACTTCCGTATGATTCCTGGTTCAGCTTAACGATTACTTTACCTTTTTTATCTATTAGATAATAAAACGATGAAAATTCATCTTGCGTGGTTTCAACTTCAACAGATGCCCAAACATATCCTTCAGAAAATTCACTGTAAACTCGACCAATTTCAGTTAAGTCAAGAACAACATTTCCTTTTGCATCAAAATATTTTGAGCCACATTTAATCGCTTTCATTTCTTCATCCCAAAAAAGTCCTCCTTTGCCGTAAGAAATAGTTGTTTCACCAAGAACATCTCCTTTGAAATTAATGAAATCTTGACGCTCGCCCAAACCTATTCCTCGGTAGATACTAAAAAAGCCTTTCCCTAAATTTTCATGTAAAAAATAGCGAGCATAAGGTCTAGAATCTTGAGAATTATCCGTGAAAATTGTTTTTCCAGACTTATCAATAATGTATCCAATTTGGTTATTTAACAAACCTTCATTTCCTTGGTAACAATTTTTTTTACATTCTTTTCGAACGATAGCATAACCATCAATAAAAAAATCGGCAGCTTCAAATTGAGCTGAAATTTTAATATTTCCTTTTTCATCGATATAACCCCAAAGTTTTGAATTATTATCTTGAAATGGAGCTAAACCTTCCGTGAAGAATTGAACCGTTGTAGCATTTATTTTGTCCAATGACAACACAACATTATCATTCGTATCAACGTATTGCCACTTGTTATTTTCTTCATCGTATTTAGGTAGCCAAATAGTTTGGGAATTAGCCAATGAAAAGATTACAACGAAAAAAAATAGGAAAGTAGATTTCATGACAATATGACTTTCAGGTTAGAAAACTAGTTCTAATTTACTTGTTTTTTATTACTAAAAGATTTTATTTTAATGGTTATCTAAAAGTAATTTTCAAGTTTAGACATTGAGAAAATAAACCAACAAAATAATCCCCACTAAAATTCGATACCAACCCCAAATTTTGAAGCCATATTTTTGAATCAAACCGATGAACATTTTAATGGCAAAAGCTGCTACAATAAACGCAATAACATTTCCTAAAGCAAAAATTAAGATATTATCATTAGAAGAAAGTATCATTTCGTAGCCTTTTTGTTCTTCACCTTGGTAGTTCCAATCTTTCAAAACAACGGAATACAAAGTAACTGCCATCATAGTTGGTACGGCAAGAAAGAATGAAAATTCAGCCGCCATTTTGCGCGTTAATCCTTGTTGCATCCCGCCAATAATGGAAGCCGCCGCACGACTTGTACCAGGCATCATTGCCAAACATTGCCAAAAACCTATCGTAATTGCTTTGCGAATTGTAATTTTTTCTTCTGAATCTAAGGTTGTTCTTAAGAAAATTCGGTCGATAAAAAGTAAAATAACACCTCCAACAATCAGCACAATCGCAATAGGAATTGGTTTTTCAAGTACAGCTTCAATTTTATCGTCGAATAATTTTCCGAGTACCAATGCCGGAATAACTGCTAATCCTAACTTTATGTAGAAATCTAACGATTTAAAATTGAAGAATTTTTTCCAAAAGAGCATAACGACTGCTAAAATTGCTCCAAATTGTATGGAAACTTGGAACATTTTAACGAATTCATCCTTTTCATTTCCCGATATTGCACTAATGAAAATCATATGTGCAGTGGAAGAAACAGGTAAAAATTCTGTTAGACCCTCAACAATTGCGAGGATAATAGCTTCAATAATACTCATGTAAGATTATTTTTTTGTCTTAAGAAGTTCTGAATCATTTTTTTCAGAAACTGAAATTTCTGAAGAGGAAGATTTCCCTCTTTTCATTATTGCATAAAAAATAACAACGTATCCAGCCAGAATTAAAATTGGTGCAATGGTAATTCTTGTTGTACTAAACAATTCATTTGCATCGAATTTCGCAGGGTCATCAGAACCACCACCTATCATTAAAATGTAACCTAAAATATTGATGGCTAAACCGATAAGTAGCCATTTGTAATTTTCAGCATTGAAACCAAAGTGTTTAATTGGGTTTTTCATAGCACTAATATAAGTCGTCTAATTTCATACGAAGATACTTGTTTAATGCAAATAAAGTGGAAATTACAGTAATAAAAACGCCAATTACAATCAAACTTGCAACTAATAAAAGGAAACTTGGAAGCGTGTAGCTGATTTCAACTGTTTCAAAAAGGTTGTTAATACCAAAGAAAACAGTTAGCAAAAGTGCCAAACCGATGAAAGCAGAAACAACACCTTGAACGATTGCTTGCATAATAAATGGTTTGCGAATGTAACCACTTGTTGCACCAACTAACTGCATGGTTTTAACCGTGAAACGTTTGGAATACAATGAAAGACGAATCGTGTTATTTATCATAGCAATGGCAATTATTACTAATAAAAAGGCAACCGAAAGAAACAAAAAAGCAAATTGTTTGAAGCCTAAATTTATTTTATCGACACTTGATTTATCGTAGTTTACCTCATCAATTTCGGCATTGAATTTTGCCAATAATTTTTTCTTGATTTTTTCCATTCCGCTTTTGGTCGCAAACTCTTCTTTTGGTCTAAAACCGATTGTTGCGGGAAGTGGATTTTCTCCATTAAAAATTGTCAGCATTTCTTTTTCATCTTGACCTTCGCCACCAAATTCTTGAATCGCTCGTTCGGGTGAAACAAAATATACTTCACTGAATTCACTCCAACTTTTCAATTGTTGTTCCACTTGTTTGATGTCGGTATCATTCAATTCTGATTTAAAGAAAATATCGCCTTGCAAACTTTCTTTGGCTTGTTTTTCAAAACTTCTGAGTCCAAAAACTCCACCTAAAACAAGTCCAATCATGAACAATACCAATGAAATCCCTATAACTGTTGAAACGTAACTCGTACGCAATCCTTTTTTACTGTAATCTTCGGCCTTTTTTGACATGTTACGAAAATAATAATTCATCAACTAGTGATTTTGAGAAAATTCACAAGTATTGAACGGCAGAATGTGGATTTCAATTTTAACCACAAATAATCGATTATTTAATTGGGACAAAGAATTGTAAATCGTCATAAAAACTAATTTTCAGATTATTTTTTGTGATTAGATATGTATTGTTTTTTACATCAGACCTTCCTGTTTTGAAAAGAGATTTAGTAATTAAGATTATTCAAATTCTGCAATTATTTTTTTGAAATAATTCCCTTCATTTTGTAAAAAGTAAAAGCTATGACTACGGTAACTTTAAAAATAAATGAGCGCTCTAATGCTGGTAAATTAATGACTAAATTTTTAGAATTTATTGCAGACCAGCCTGGTGTTAAAATCGTGGAAGAAAAAAGTCCCTATAACCCTGAGTTCGTGAAAAAAATCAAAAAATCTAGAAGTAGCAAAAATCTCCATGTAATTCCAACAGATAAGTTGTGGGAAAGTATTTAATTAAATATACGGATGAGGCTTTACTTGATTTGAAAAAACATAAAAAAGCTGGAAACAAAGCAAATTTGAATAAAATTTCCAAATTAATTTACGAGCTAGAAGAACATCCATTCACTGGAACAGGTCAACCTGAACAATTAAAGTATGAGTTAATAGGTTTGTAGTCCAGAAGAATTAATCAAAAAGATAGATTAATTTATGAGGTTCATCAAAATATTGTAACTGTAAAAGTGATTTCTGCATTAGGTCATTACGCAGATAAGTAGTTTAAATCTTTATTGATTTTTTTGTCTGAATTTATTATTTCTTACTTTCGTTTTATGAAGTTAGTTGTATTTCTATTCACTTGTACTTTTGCATTCGGATCTTTCGGTCAATCTGTAAAGTTGAAAAAAAAGTATTTGAAAGCATATGAAGGAACAGTGCCGTCCTATTCGATTAATCTGGGCGAAGAAATTGTAAAAGTAAACTCCGAAAATATAAAAGTGACGCTGAAAAAGGACAGTTTATTTGTTTTAGTAGGAAAAGTAAATTACGGAGGTACTTACAAAGTTGAAAAAATCACTAAAAAGGAATATAAAATCACTGGATCGATGGAAGAAACAGGTATTCCAGCATTGTTTTTTCTCGATTTAAAAAATAAGTCCTTGTTGAGAAAAGGCGTTTTTCCACAACCAGAAAGCATTTTGAATTAGGGTTTGAGATTATAAAATAACCTTAAAAGCTTTTTTAAACCAAGGGAAACCACAACACAAAAGTAGTTCCTTTTCCTAAAGTACTTTTTACATCAATTTTTCCATTGTGCGCTTCAACAATTAATTTCACGTAATATAAACCAAGTCCAAATCCTTTAACATTGTGGATGTTTCCTGTTGGTACTCGGTAAAATTTATCGAAAATCAATTTACTATGTTCGCGCTTCATACCGATTCCATTGTCAGTAATTTCAAGCAATAATCCATTTTTTTCGTTGCGAGTTGAAATATGGATTTTTGGTTTTTCAATGCAGTATTTCACCGCATTATCCAATAAATTGTAAACAACATTTGTGATATGAACTGGATCGGCTTGAATACAAAAGTTACTCGCGTTCTTTAATAATGCAATTTCACCACCCGTTTCAGAGTGATTGAATTCAAAGTTATCTTTCACTTCATCTAATAATTCATGAATGTTGAAATTTTCTTTGTTTAGAACAACTTTATCCTTATCTAATTTGGCAACATTCAACACTCTTTCTACTTGATTTTCAAGCCGTTTATTTTCTTTATAGATGATTCCAGCATAACGTCGCACTTTTTCAATGTTGTTTTCTTCGTCCATTCTTAAAAGCAATTCACTCGATAAACTTATTGTTGAAATGGGCGTTTTTAGCTCGTGTGTCATATTGTTTATAAAGTCATTTTTAACTTCTGAAAGCCGCTTTTGACGAATAATAATTGTGAGACTGTACGCAAAGAAAATGAGTACCAAAACGACGATTATTGAAATATAAATCCAAGGTGAAATGAACACAGTTGGTTCAATGGATTTTGCCTTAACTTTCGGAAAGAAAACAGTGAAATAATGTCCATCTTTTTTTAATCTCAATTTTGCAGAAGTCAAACCTGGAATACTTTCATTGACAGGAGCATAAAGTGAATCTTTGGAAAATTTTATGAGGTTGCTAAAAATTAATGTATCCGTGAAACAATCGTAAATTCCATACACGAAATCTTGATGAATGTTTTGGTTGTAAAGTGCCTTTTTGAGTAAAGTTTCTAAGTAAAAAGGTTGTAACTCTTGATTGATATCAACAGTGAAATGATTGGTTCTCAATTGTTTTACTGCGCCATACAAATCAGTGCTGTCCTCTGTTTTTTGCGTTATAATTTCAAGAACATTCGTCAAAGCGATGTGCGCTTGTTCTGAAAATTCTTTCAAGTTTAAGCTGTCCTCTTTCTCTTGAATTGCAATGTTTTTAGCTTGCATTTCCATCGTTTTGCTCACCCAAACAAGTTGGACAAACAAAATACTTATTAAGGAAAGTACTCCCAGAATAACTACGGCGTTAATGGTTTTATTATTCATTAGCGCAAAGTTAAATGAAACCGAGTTGAATTGTCGCTATTTAACTTTGAATTATGAAATAATAAATTGGCATTCCAAGTGTAATATTGAAAGGAAAAGTTACACCTAAGGCCATTGGAATATATAAACCAGGGTCGGCTTTTGGTGCTGCAAGTCGCATTGCTGCTGGTACTGCGATGTAAGAAGCGCTCGCTGCGAGAATTGAAAAAACAAATCGATTTCCAATTTCTTGTGTTACAAATTGACTTAAATACGCAACCACACATCCGTTTATAAGTGGAATTACTAGCGCAAACAGAAAGACAAATTTTCCATTTTTTCTAAAAGACGCAAGTCGTTTGGCGGTTGTCATTCCCATTTCTAAGAGGAAAATCGCAAGAAATCCTTTGAAAATATCGGTTGTAAATGGTTTTATATCCTCCGCTTGTTTTGAATCTGCAATGATACCAATGATTAAACTTCCCATAATCATAAGTACACTACCGTTTGAAAGTGAGTGCTTTACAATGGATGACAGGCTGAAATTTGATTCTTCTGACTTTTCAAACTTTTTCATCAAAATCACACCAACAATTATTGCAGGAAATTCCATAAGAGCCATTACAGCAACCATGTGACCACCGAATTGAATGTTTTGAAGTTGAAGAAAAGAAACGGCGCTCACGAAAGTTACGGCACTCACTGAACCGTAAGCTGCGGCGATTGCTCCTGCATCGCTAATACTTAATTTTCGTTTGAGTAGGAAAAAGGTATAAAAAGGAATTATCGCTGAAATCACAATCCCAAAAAGTAAACAAAAGAGAATTTCCCAATCTAATTGGCTGTGTTGCAATTCTTGTCCACCTTTAAATCCAATTGAAAACAACAGGTAAAGCGAAATAAATTTAAACGAAGATTCAGGAATGACTAAATCGCTTTTAATTAATGTGGCAATTATTCCAAGTATAAAAAAAAGAAGTGTTGGGTTTGTTAAATTACTGACTAATAAATGTATATCCATTATTGATTGCTGATTATTGGTTTTTGATTCTTAATTTTCGATGGTTTCAACAACTTCGATTTCGATGGTAGATTTTAGTTTCACGCATTTATTTTCATCTAAATTCATCTCGATGATTTCTTTCTTAAGTTGGTGAAGTTCATCTAAACGTTTTTTAGAGTTTTGGTCTTCAATTCCTTCTCTTTCAAGATTTCTTAAGTTTTTCAAGTGGTGAAAATTAATCTTGTTCGAAATCATGTTTATTACCACTTCTTTCATTTCTTCAGGGGTAAAAATTCCATTAATTAGCGTTAGATTTTTCATAATTTATCAAGGGTTACAATGGTTACAAAATTCTGGGGATTCAAATTCTTTACCGTTTGGAAATTTATTTTCTTGTTGGTAATAACATTTTTTACAAGTTGAAATATGCGTTAAAGTTGATCCTGTTGGTCGATTACACCATTCACAAGGAAGTCCAGAAATAACTTCTGTAACATCAAATCCTGGGCACTGACATTCGGGGCATTTTGAATTTATTTTTTCAATCAATTTTAATGTGGCTTGCTCAATATTTTTCATTCTAGTTGGATTGAACATCGCACGCATATCTGTTTCCACATAAATTACAGCATGATTTTTCTTTAGTTTATTGAAAATTGATTCAAGTGCTACCCAATCCGATACTCCTTTGTAGATTTCAGAATAATCCGACTTACTTGGTCTCAAAATCAATCCGTGACTTGGAAAAAGTGCTTTTTCAGCGAAATCCGTAAGTTCTGCCCAATTCGAAATTTCCTTCGAGTCAAAATTTGTTGTTGTTGAAATTGATTTGGCTGTGATTTCAATAGCATTTTTCGTGTCGAGTAACATCACTAATTCTTCATTTGCTTGCACAAAAAACAAACTTGGATGTGCTCCAAATGAACCTTCACTTGCTATAACCAAATCACAATCAGCTTCTTTTAAACCTAATAAACATTTATTTCTCAAGGTTGTTAAAGGATCACTTACTCGGTCGATTTCTCCAGAAAATGTTCCCAAAGAATCGGTTTGAAGATTCTCGACTAATTCACATTTTAGATTTAGTTCTTTTTCCAAAAGTGGTGAAATAACTGCTTCTTTTCCATGATTAGTTGCAATAAGAATTCTCCTGCCTTGGAACATTTTTTAATTTTTTTGCAAAGATGAAAATTTTATATCTATTATTTTTATTTATATTTGAAATCGAAAACATAAAACAACGTTATGAACTACACACTTAATCAACTTCGCATCTTTTTAAAAATCGTTCAAACTGAAAGTATAACTAAGGCATCTGAAGAATTGCATTTGACACAACCCGCAGTTTCCATTCAGTTGAAGAATTTTCAAGAACAATTTGAAATTCCACTTACAGAAATTGTTGGAAAAAAAATATTCATAACCGATTTTGGTAGAGAAATTGGTGCTGCTGCTGAGTCAATCTTAAATGAAGTTCATGCAATAAATCATAAAGTAAATGCCTACAAAGGTCATTTGACGGGTAGATTAAAAATCTCTGTTGCCTCAACAGGAAAGTACGTTATCCCCTATTTCCTTTCTCCTTTTTTAAAGAAATATAAGAACATTGAATTGATGTTGGACGTGACAAATAAAACACGTGTAATTGAAAGTTTGATAAAAAACGAAGTGGATTTTGCATTGGTTTCCGTTATTCCCGAAAAAATGAATTTCCAAAAAATTAAATTAATGCCGAATAAGCTCTTTTTGGTTGGAAATAAAGAACAGACATTT
The DNA here is from genome assembly GCA_018883325.1 of Flavobacteriales bacterium. Classification (GTDB taxonomy): domain Bacteria; phylum Bacteroidota; class Bacteroidia; order Flavobacteriales_D; family Crocinitomicaceae; genus UBA952. The sequence goes on from VEQH01000071.1 coordinate 16,697, forward strand.
GATCCAATTTCAAATGATAAATCAATTTTAGAATCTATTCCTTTAATTTTCAGAGAAGAAGGTTCAGCTACTCGCGATGCAATGGAAACTTACATTGATAAAATCCAATTGACAGGTATAAAGAAAATGGAGTTTGTTTCCAATGAAACGATAAAGCAAGCTATAATTGCAGGATTGGGTTTTTCAATTATGCCAATGATTGGTTTGCGCAACGAATTATCCAATGACCAGCTGCAAATTATTCCAATGGAAGGTTTACCAATTTGCACTGATTGGTATTTAATTTATCTAGAGAACAAAAAATTATCGCCTATTGCGAAGGCTTTTATTGATTTTATAAATAGTGAAAAGGAAAATATTATTGAAGATAATTTTTCATGGGTAGATAAATATTAACCATAAACCTAAGAAACTGTTTTATAAACTCTTAATCCAATCGATCATCTCAGCTAATACTTTTGGTGAAAAGGTTTCTTCCAAATCGCCGTATTCTAAAATGCTACATTTCTGACACGATTGAAACAAATGATTCAAGCCGGGAAATAGCACAATTTTAGATTTTGGTTTACTTTTTTCACTGAAATTATTTCTGAATCCTTCTTGATTTTTTATGGGTGGAACTTGAATGTCTTCCGAACCGTTAATTACCAAAATCGGACAAGTGATTTTTTGAAGATAATCGCTTGAATTGAAAGTCATAAATCCGCGCGCCCATGTGTTGTCCAAAAAGGAAATGTAGCCATTTATAAATTCTTGTTTCGTTGCTTTTTCCTTTAATTCACTTGGAATCGACTCGAAATTTCGCTCCACAAAAGCAATCACTTGATTCGGAAAATCAGCTTTCGGTGTTTGAATTAACAATTTTGTCAAAGTATCGTAAGTTGCGCTATTCCATTTTGCTAATTCTTGTGATTGCCCGTTTTTAAGTGGAATTAAATATTGCTGTTCAACCAAAACTTCTCGACCATTCGTACCAACTGCTGCCAATTGAATTAAAAAATCAACTTTTTTCAATTGAGTCGTTGCAATTAAAGTGTGCATTCCACCTTCCGAATGTCCAGCAAGTCCAATCTTATTTTTCTTGTATTTTTTACGGAGAAATTTGTAGCAAGCTTCAACATCACTCGAGAAATCTTGAAGATTTGCTTTTGAATAGTCAGCGTTACTTTTACCTGTTCCGCGGTCATCAAAGCGAAGCACGCCAATTCCGTTTTTTGTCAAATAATCAGCAATAACCCAAAAAGGTTTGTGCCCCATTATTTCACAGTCTCGATTTTGTGGTCCTGAACCAGAGGCAAGTACAACGATTGGAAAGTTTTTTACATTTTTTGGAGTTGTTAATGTCGCACCAATAGTAAATTTCCCGTTTGGAATTAGCAACTCTTCAATTGCGTAATCAAAAGGCGCTTTTGGTTCTTGCGGACGAATCGTTTTTTTTAATGTTTGTTCCTCTCGCTTGAAAGTTACATCCCATTCCAAGCCAGATTGCGACATCTTTCCATGAATTGAATCACCTTTTGCAAAATAGTTTCCTACGTATTTTAATGCAATTGTTGACCAATTAAATTCTATAGATTCACGTGAAATTATTGCATTTTCAATCAATTTTGGTTCAAAATCAGCGATATCAGGCAAGCCAATTTTTAAGGTTCCATCTCTTCCGATTCCATCGATGAATAAATCCATTCGATTATTGGTTCCTGCAACTGTAAACGAAGTGTGCCAAACGCCCGTTATTTGCGAAAAACTCCAACTAGAAAAAAGGATAAAAAAGAATAGAAATTGCGTTTTCATCTTATTTGTATTCTGGGAAAAGTGAAACGATTCCAGCTTCGTTTGCTTCACAAACACCTCTTTCTGTAATCAATGCCGTTACAAGTCGCGCTGGTGTAACATCAAAACCATAATTGCTTGCCTTGGTTGTTTCTGGACAAATCAAAACGCTATCAATCTGACCATCAGAACGTTTTCCTTGAATGTATTTCACTTCGTTTTGGTCGCGTTCTTCAATCGGAATTTCTTTCAATCCGTCGCGAATAGTCATATCTAAAGTTGTACTTGGTAATGCCACATAAAAAGGAATTTCATTGTCTTTAGCAGCTAAAGCTTTCAGGTAAGTTCCGATTTTATTGGCCACGTCGCCATTTCTTGTGGTGCGATCAGTTCCAACAATCACCATGTCCACCAAACCATGTTGCATCAAGTGTCCGCCAGTATTATCAACAACCAATGTGTGGTCGATTCCGTGACGCGTTAATTCATAGGCTGTTAAATTTGAACCTTGATTACGCGGACGAGTTTCATCAACCCAAACGTGAACTTTAATTCCTTTTTCTTGTGCTTGATAAATTGGAGAAGTGATTGTTCCCCATTCGATACAGCCTAACATTCCTGCGTTACAATGGGTTAAAATATTTACTACTTCACCATTTTTGCGTTTTGAAATTTCTTCGATTATTGGTAAACCATGCACACCAATCATTCGGCAAGTTTCAATATCTTCATCAACTATTTTTCCGGCTTCTTCCCAAGCGGTTTTCACTAAATCAGTAGTTGTTTCAAGTGCTTTTTTCATTTTATCTAAAGCCCAAAACAAGTTGACAGCAGTTGGTCTGGAATTGCGTAAATCTTCAAATGCTTGATTTAAAAAATTGGCATCAAGTTTATTTTCAGACATTTCGCGCGTCGCCAAATAAATACCGTAAGCAGCAGTGGCTCCAATTAATGGTGCACCACGGACTGTCATATTTTTTATGGCGATTTCTGCATCTTTGTAAGTCAATAATTTAACTGTTACTAAGTTATGAGGTAGCTGACGTTGGTCGATTACTTCAACGAAACCGTCGCTTGTAGTCCAAATAGTGCGAAATTTTTCTGACATTTTGTTTTTGTTGCGAAGTTAATGGAAATGAATGAATGTGCTAATTAGGGTCTGCTTAAAAACACAAAACCTTTATTTTACCTTGTGTTTAGGTGATACATATTCTCTTAGATGCAAGGTTTTTTTAGTTGTTTTTAGAAATTTCCTTGCATCAAAGATGATGTTATTTTGTTAGCCAGACCACGAAGTAGCGCTGAAAGCAAATAAACCATCTTCTTCGTTGCAGTCACCACGGAGTAGCACCGAA
>VEQH01000015.1 GCA_018883325.1 Flavobacteriales bacterium
CAGCAAATGGTGGGATTGAATTATTGAAAGGGGTTAGAAAATATATTGATTTTTACAACAATGAAAGAAGACATGATTCATTAGGTCAAATTGCCCCAAATGATTTTTATAAAACCAATCTTATGGTGTCTTGAAATATCTTAATTTTGACAAATAGCTGTCCAGTTAATTGGTGCCATTATACAGTTTTTTCCAAAATTTTCAGGTAATGAATTGCTGAATCTCTATTTTCATACAGATATCGCTCTGTAATCTCGAATTGTAAATTTATTCGAACTGCTTGATTATTTGTTTTTATAAAGCTATTCTTCAGTTCATCTAATTTCGTTGAAGTCGAATATTGACCAAATATTAATGTTGGAAAAAAGATTATCCCTAACCATTTTCCGATTTTTTTAAGAAAATTAGTGATTAAAAAGCTGTACATTTTCTAGGTGTTGGATTTAACATAGTGTTAAATAAATTAATTAAAAATAAACTTTAAGACTAGTTTATTTAGCAGAAATTAATTAATTTGTGAAACAAAAAAAAACATATAATATTGAAAACAAAGTATTTAAACAAACTATTTTGTTTAAATTTGATATTATTTGTTAATTCATTAGTTAATTAAATAAAATTACAAGTGTTAAACTATGTAGCAAAAATAAAAAAGCTTTCTAATCAAAATACATTTAACATTCTTGAAAAAAAATAACAAAATGTTTAACATTTTAAAAAAATTAGATTTTCAGCATTAATCATGAATTTGAAATTGAATTTGAATAACATGAAATAGGATGGAAAAGAAAAACAAAAAGAATCTTTGTCTCTGTAAACTAAACTATTGGGGGTTCTGATTTCAGAAAAAAATAATCAAAACAACCTTTTTTAACTTGAATTAGATTTTAAAATTACTTGCAACTCATTCTTCATCGCCGTATTAAAATTAATATTTAGAAAATGAAAATTAAGGGATTACCCCTAAATAGTGGGTATGAATGAATTAGTAAATTAGGGTTTGTTTAAAACACATCCAACAACTGAAAAAAGCGCTTCGGATTGATGCTATTTAGGGTCTGCTGATAAAGTCAGACCTCGAAGAAGAGGCAAAGCCAAATGAGCCAGTCCCGATAACTATCGGGACTAGACGCAGTCAATGAAGCTGTATATTAATACTTCGATTTACCTTCGGTGCTACTCCGTGGTGACTGCAACGAAGAAGATGGTTTATTTGCTTTCAGCTCTACTTCGTGGTCTGTCTAACAAAATAATATCATCTTTGATGCAAGAAAATTTCTAAAAACAACTCAAAAACCTTGCATCTAAGAGAATATTTATCACCTAAACATAAGATAAAATAAAGGTTTTGTGTTTTTCAGCAGACCCTATTTATTCGAAAAACAGCAGTTGGTTCAATGCCGAAACACAAATTGATTTACTAATTGATAGAGATGATAATGTGATGAATTTGTGCGAAATTAAATTTTAAAATGCACCTTTCTCACTAGACAAAAAGTACTATTTGAATCTTAAAAATAAAATCTAGCAACATCAAAACCAAACTAAAACAAGAAAAAATATTTTCGTCACATTCATTACAACTTATGGCGTTATAAAAAATGAATACAGCACTGAAATAATTCATAATGAATTAGATATGAGCTTTTTGTTTATTTAAATAAAAAGCCATACTTCGCCAAAACTTATAAAAAATAGCAGTTTTGGCGAAGTATAATACAAAAAAAATAATTGGTCAAAACAGCGCAATTTAAGTTCTGAATCAATGAAAAAACTTCATTCTTCAAATAGTGGTAAAAGAAATTTAAAATTTGAAAAAAGAGAAGAAAGTTGATTTGACTTGACGCTTGAGAACTAAAACATCAATTGGAAACAACACTTTAAATGATTCAACCTTTTGATTGATTTTTTCTTAATTATTAAATATCAATACTTTACAAATCAAAATTTAACAAAGTAATTGGCAATCTAATGAAACTATTAAACAGCTACAAAAGAAAATTTAATTTTAAGTTGATGGATTTCTATGAATTTTCAATCTAATTTAGAAAGCTGTTACTAAGCATAAAATTTAATTAGTGTCATAATGACATTTATTAGCTAAAAAACTATATTTGTAGTAAGAGCCTGTTTAAATTTTATAAAACGAATTTGTTATAGTTTATTTTTGAGTGAGAAAAGGCGGATTTTGCAGTCATAATGGAATAGTTCTGACGAAAAAATCCAACGAATTCGAAACCAAAAAGAAGCATAACAAAGTGATTAGATAAATTTTAAACAGGCTCTAACATCCTGCCAATAAATTTCTTTTGACTATGAAAATTCAAAATCAAGAACGCGTCATCATTGAAAACATAAGTCCGTGCATTGAAAACGGTAACTTTTCCTTAAAAACAATTGCAAATCAACCTGTATTTGTCGAAGCAGATATTCTCGCTGATGGTCACGATCACCTTCGTGCCGTGTTGCAATTCAAAGCGAAATCCGATAAAAAATGGCAGGAAGTTCCGCTTTCTCCTTTGGGAAATGACCGCTGGGGTACGACAATGATTTCGGAAAATGAAGGCACACACGAATATTTCCTCGAAGCTTGGGTGGATTGGCCTTTGAATTGGTTGTTTGGTACGCGCAAAAAAATCGACGCAGGACAACACGTCAAAAGTGAATTATTAGAAGGTGCGGAATACATTAAAGACATTCTTAAAAAAATTAAAGGAAAAGCTAAAACAGCTGCGGAATCTTGGATTGCAACATTGGAAAATGAAGCGACTTACAACGAAGCACTTGAATTAGTGAAAAGCGATAGTTTGCAACAATTGTTTTTTGATTTTCCTACAAAACATTTAGCTGCCAAATCACCACTTTTACCTTGGAAAGTTGAACGCAAAAAAGCATTATTTTCTACTTGGTACGAGTTTTTTCCACGCTCAGCTTCTGAAACAGCAGGCAAGCATGGTACTTTTAAAGATTGTGAGAAACTACTTCCTCGCGTGGCTGCAATGGGATTTGATACCTTGTACTTCCCTCCTGTTCATCCAATTGGTGAAGTGAATCGCAAAGGAAAAAACAATGCTACTGATGCACAACCCGGCGATGTTGGAAGTCCGTGGGGAATCGGTTCCAAGCTCGGTGGACACATGAGTTTACATCCCGAATTGGGAAATGAAGCGGATTTTAAATCGATGGTGGACACTGCAAAATCATTGGGAATTGAAATCGCAATGGATTTCGCTTTGCAAGCTGCGCCTGATCATCCGTGGGTAAAATCCAATCCGCAATGGTTCAAATGGCGACCTGATGGAACGGCACAATATGCTGAAAATCCACCTAAAAAATACCAAGATATTCTTCCTATTTACTTTGAAACAGCCGATTGGAAAAACCTTTGGGACGAATTACTTCGCATTGCGCTTTATTGGGTAGAAGAATTTGGAATTTCAGTTTTCAGAGTTGATAATCCACACACAAAGCCTTTCCATTTTTGGGGTTGGTTGATGGCTAAAGTGCAAGAGAAACATCCGCACGTTTTGTTCCTTGCTGAAGCTTTCACTCGTCCGAAAATCATGGAACAATTAGCGAAACAAGGCTTTACACAAAGTTATTCGTACTTCACGTGGAGAACAAACAAACACGAGTTGACGGAATACGTGAACGAATTGACAAAAACAGAACGCAAACATTATTTTCGCGCGAATTTCTGGCCAAATACGCCTGACATCAATCCATTTCATTTACAAAGTGGAAACGAAAGCATTCATTTGCAACGATATGCCTTAGCTGCAACATTGAGCTCAAACACAGGTGTTTACGGCCCTGTTTACGAGCATTTAGTGAGCGATGCCATTCCTGGGAAAGAAGAATACCACGACAGCGAAAAATACGAATTCCGTCATTGGGATTGGAAAAAAGAGACCAATTTATCGCGCATCATGGCAGCAATTAACCACGCTAGAAGAGAAATGCCATCCTTGCAACAAACGAATAACATTGAATTTTTAGAAATCAACAACCAACATTTGCTAGCGTTCCATAAATGGGATTTTGAAGCAAAAGATAGAAGTTTAATCGTGGTGAATTTAGACCCACATTATGCACAAAATGGTTGGGTGAAAGTTCCGTTGGCGCATTGGGGAATTCAGGCAGGACATACAGTTCGCGTGTACGACGTGGTGACCAAAGATTCCTATGTTTGGAACGAAGAACATTGCTACATCGAATTGCATCCCGTGTTGCCATTTCATATTTTCAAAGTTGAATTTTAAGCTCTGATTATGGCGAAAAAAACTACTACCCCAACTGTTTCAGCACGTCCGGTTTATACCTGTGACTGGCGCAATTCACTCGATTCAAACGATTTCAAGGAACGATTTCCGAAAGAGATTTTTCAAGATTACATCGTCACAAAAAGATGGTACGGTGGAAAAGTTTCAACGATTAAGAATCTGGAAATCATTGATTTTGTAAAACTTTCGAGCGAGCAACACAATTATTTCGGTGTTTTGATTGAAATCAATTACGAAGAATCCTTTTTCCAAAATTACTTCATCACTTTAGCGTTCATGCTCGAACATGAATTGGATGAAACGTCGAACATCATTGGTGCTGCAACTTTCAACGAAGGCCCAGGATATTTAGTTGATGCACTTTTCATCGAGGATTTTAGAAAATTATGGTTCGAATTGACAGTTGGCACAAAACCAAGTCCGAATGTGAATTTGACGCTAAATTGTGAGCAATCGATTAAAAATGAAGCGTATGTTTCCTCCAAATTTATGGGCGGTGAACAAAGCAATACCAGCATCATTTACAACGAAAAATATGTAATGAAATTCTTCCGACGCATCTTTATCGGAGTGAATCCAGATTACGAAATCAATAAATTTTTAACGGAGCAACAAGGTTTTACGGGAACGCCGCCATATCGTGGAAGTGCGAACATGGCGCATTACAAAGACGCAATCACCTTGGCTTTGATGCAAGAATTGGTTCCGAATAAATGCGACGCTTGGACCTATTTCAACGATTTATTGTTGCAAGCCTACCAAAATTTAGAACGCAAAAAAGTGGACATCAGTCGCTTGCCGTCCGTTCCGTTGTTTACCCATTTGCCGATTCATAAAGTGCCTCACGAATACATTGATTTCGTTGGTTTAGAGTTCTTTATGAAAGTAAAACTCATTGCAGAACGCACAGCCGACCTGCATATCGCGATGGGTAGCAACAAAACCGATACGCATTTCACCTCGACGACCTTCAACGGAGATTACGGCGTTTGGTTGAAAAATCGTTTGATTTACCAAGTTCAAAATCGCTTGAATGCCATTGAAAACAATTTGGATTCTTTGAGTGGTGAAGCCTTGGAATTAGCAACTTATTTCCTTCAAAATAAAAAAGCAATTCGTAAATATTTCTTAGATTTCGATTGGGAAATTTTGAAAGGAGAGCGCATCCGCATTCATGGAGATTACCATTTGGGACAAGTTTTAGTAACCGAAGATGACTTTATCATTCTCGATTTTGAAGGCGAACCAGAAAGCACAATTCGCGACCGTAAAATCAAACAACCGCCGTTGAAAGATGTGGCAGGATTGTTCCGAAGTTTTCACTACGCATTGTTTGCCTCGATTTTGAATAACTCGGATAAATTGACCTACAAACAAGAACATTTATTCGAAGCGGGAGAGAAATTATTCACCTATGTTGTGGCAGTTTGTATGGACGCTTATATGCAACGGATTTACTCCTTTGGCGAATTGAATATTGGTTACAAAAAAGAGCAAGAATTCATTTTGATGTATCACATGACCGAAAAAGCGGTGTATGAATTGGGATATGAATTGAACTCCCGACCTGATTGGGCAATCATTCCATTAAAAGGAATTGCCAGTATTTTAAAATCTCAAATCTAAAGAAACAAATATGAACCCAGTTAAACCCCACAGCCTTTTCTCGGGCTTCGACATTGATTTGTTTCGAGCAGGAAAACACACGCGTTTGTATGAAAAATTGGGTGCTCACCCGATGACTTTGAACGGAGAAGAAGGAACGTATTTCGCAGTTTGGGCGCCATCCGCAAAGACTGTTTTTGTGGTTGGAAATTTCAATCATTTTACTGAAAGTCATGAGTTATACGTTCGTTGGGACGGCTCCGGAATTTGGGAAGGATTCATTCCAAATGTCGGTCATGGCGAAATCTATAAATATAAAATTCACAGTCACTACAACGGAATTGTGACCGAAAAAGCAGATCCTTTTGCACGCTATTGCGAACACCCACCAATGACAGCTTCCATTATTTGGGACTCAAAATTCGATTGGGAAGACAGCAATTGGATGCAAAAAAGAGCTGAACACAATGCTTTGGATAAACCATTTTCCGTTTACGAAATTCACGCAGGTTCGTGGCGTAGAAATACCATCGAAAACCGTTCGTTGACGTACCGAGAAATGGCAGATGAATTGGTAAATTATGTTTCTGAAATGGAATTTACACACGTGGAATTCATGCCAATTATGGAATATCCTTATGATCCATCTTGGGGTTATCAGTTAGTTGGCTATTTCGCTCCGACGAGCCGTTTTGGTGCACCAGAAGATTTTAAATACCTCATAAATGCTTTCCACCAAAAAGGAATTGGTGTCATTTTAGATTGGGTTCCTTCCCATTTCCCAAGTGACGCTCATGGTTTAGGAAATTTTGACGGAACACATTTATACGAGCATCCCGACATTCGCAAAGGCTATCATCCCGACTGGAAATCATTGATTTTCAATTATGAACGTCCAGAAGTGCGCTCGTTTTTAATGAGTAATGCCATTTTCTGGTTGGATCAATTTCATGCAGATGGTTTACGCGTGGATGCTGTGGCTTCGATGTTGTATTTGGACTATAGCCGCAAAGACGGTGAATGGGAACCAAATAAATACGGAGGGCGTGAAAACCTTGCCGTTATTGATTTCTTGAAAGACTTGAACAAACATATCTATCATGATTTTCCTGATGTTCAAACCATAGCTGAAGAAAGTACGAGTTTCCCAATGGTGAGTCGTCCAACTTCAATCGGCGGTTTAGGCTTCGGAATGAAATGGATGATGGGCTGGATGCACGACACCTTAGAATATTTCAAAAAAGAACCGATTTACAGAAAACACCACCACAACGATATTAGTTTTTCGCTGACCTATGCTTTTACAGAAAACTTCATGTTGCCTTTGAGTCACGATGAAGTGGTTTATGGAAAACACAGTATCATGGGAAGAATGCCGGGTGATAATTGGCAACGACGCGCGAATTTGCGTTTATTATACGGTTGTATGTTTACGCATCCTGGAACGAATTTATTATTCATGGGTGCAGAATTTGGACAAGAAGCGGAATGGAATTTTGAAACATCACTTGATTGGCATTTGCTCGATAATCCAGATTACAAAGGCATTCAATCGTGGGTAAAATCCTTGAATCAATTGTACAAAAATCGTCCTGCTTTGTATGAACTGCAATTCAACGCGAGTGGTTTTCAATGGATAAGTTACAACGACCACGAAAACAGCATTTTAGTTTACTTAAGAAAAGGAAAAAATCCAAAAGACGACTTGTTGATTGTGGCAAATTTCACACCTGTTGTAAGAGACAATTACCGTTTTGGAGTTCCTGTTCAAGGTCCTTGGAAAGAAATTTTATGCAGTGACGATACCGCATTTGGAGGATCGGGAGTGATGAATCATTCCGAAATCCTTGCCGATACAGAAGGAATGCACCAACTTCCTTATTCCATTAGTTTAACCTTGCCTCCTTTGGCAATCTCAATTTATGCACTTAAATAATTCGATAATACAATGATAATCAATACCTCTTTGGAGTACAAGGGAAATTTGTTCCCGCAATCAATCGTTAGTTTTGAGAAAAATGTAGATACTTACACGTTTCGAGCAAAAAATAATATCCTACTACGACTTACGATTTTACGGGATAGTGTAGTACGTTTTCGCTATGCAACGGATAATGCCTTTGAAAAAGATTTTTCTTACGCTTTGGCCGATAATTATCCCAAAGGTTACAACGACCTCAATTTCTTAGAAGATGCTGATTATTATATTCTTACAACGGCAAAAATCAAAATTTACGTTTCGAAAGAAAACATGCGCATCGGGATTTACACCTTGGAAGGAACACCTATTTTAGAAGACGAATTAGGATTTCATTACGAGGAAAATCTTGAATTTGGAGGAAACATTGTGAAGATGTCGAAGCACAGTGCGAAAGGCGAAAGTTTTTACGGATTGGGTGACAAACCTAGTCACATGAACCTAAAAGGAATGCGTTTTACCAACTGGAATACAGATGAATACGCGTTCGCTAAAGACAAAGATCCCATTTATAAAACCATCCCATTTTACATCGGATTGAATCAAAATACAGCTTACGGAATTTTCTTCGACAATACCTTCCGAACGCACTTTGATTTTGCGCATGAACGCCACGGAATCACATCTTTTTGGGCAGATGGTGGAGAAATGAATTATTACTTTTTTTACGGTCCTTCGAGCAAAGAAGTGATTAAAAATTACACACAATTAACGGGTGTTCCAGAAATGCCGCCGATGTGGACTTTAGGTTTTCATCAAAGTAAATGGAGCTATTATCCTGAAAGTAATTTCCGTGCTTTGGCGCAAAAATTCCGCGATTTACAAATTCCATGCGATGCCATTTATTTAGATATTGACTACATGGAAGGCTTCCGTTGTTTTACTTGGAGCAAAGAATATTTCCCAAATCCAAAACAAATGGTGGACGATTTGAAAGCTGACGGATTCAAAGTTGTGGTGATTATCGATCCGGGAATTAAAATTGACAAGGAATATTCGGTTTACAACGAGGCGATGGAAAAAGGGTATTTCTGTAAACGCTCAGACGGTCCATTGATGAAAGGAAAAGTGTGGCCAGGCGACTGTTATTTCCCCGATTTCACCAATCCAGAAGTGCGAACTTGGTGGGCAGGATTGTACAAAGAATTGATCGAAGACATTGGTGTTCGCGGAGTTTGGAACGACATGAACGAGCCCGCAGTAATGGAAATTCCAGGTAAAACCTTTCCTTTAGATGTGCGCCATAATTACGATGGAAACACCTGCTCGCACCGAAAAGCACACAATGTTTATGGAATGCAAATGGCTCGTGCAACTTATGAAGGGGTGAAACAATTTGCTTACCCAAAACGACCGTTTATCATTACACGTGCGGCTTACAGTGGCACTCAACGCTACACTTCCTCTTGGACGGGCGACAATGTAGCTTCGTGGGAACATTTATGGGTGGCGAATATTCAAGTGCAACGAATGAACATCAGTGGCGCTGGATTTACAGGAACCGACATCGGTGGATTTGCCGAACAACCTACCGCAGAATTATTCACACGTTGGGTACAATTGGGCGTATTTCATCCATTTTGTCGCGTGCACAGCTCTGGGCATCATGGCGAGCAAGAACCATGGTCATTTGGAAAAGACGTAACGGACATCGTGCGAAATTTCATCGAGTTGCGATACCAACTTTTACCGTATTTATACACGATGTTCTGGGAATATATCCAGCACGGAACGCCGATGATTAAACCGTTGTTCTATTATGATCAAGAGGACATGCAGACGCATTTCAGAACCGACGAATTTATTTTCGGAAACCACATTTTGGTTTGTCCAATTTTAGAACCGAACACACAAGGACGCAGAATGTACATTCCTCGTGGAACATGGATTAATTGGTGGACTGGCGAGCGCGTTGTTGGAGGTGAAGAAGTTTGGGTGGACGCAACAATGGAAACCATTCCAATTTTTGTGCGCGAAGGAGCTTGTATTCCGAAATATCCAGTGCAACAATACGTGGGCGAAAAGAAAATCGAAGAATTACAAATCGACGTTTATTTCTCCGAAGAAAAAACAAAATCACGTATTTACGCTGATGGTGGCGATGGTTACGACTACAAAAAAGGACGATTTTCATTACGCACTTTGGAAGTTGTCGGCAGACCAGATTCATTAATCATCAACCAACACAAAGAAGGCGATTATGATGCGGAATACCAAAAATTCAAATTGGTAATGCATAATTTACCGTTCGACGTGAAGAGCATTTATGTCGATGACAAACGCGCAGAATATGTCGCAACAAAAGTTGGAAACGCTTACGAATTAGTGGTGGATAAGAACTTTAGTCAGTTGCATATTACGGGGTAATTGAATTTGAAAAAGGAGGACCTCCTGCGTTTTTGCGAGCGGAAGTGGATTGCGAATTATTAATACTCAGAAATTACATAGAATCCTTTAAAACTTCCTAAAATTGCAAGTCCAATATTTTTCTGCCACTTATAATCTTGATATTCTCAAACTTACATCATCGGTTCTTAGAGAGTAATTGTAAGACCCAACTATTTTCAGAATTCGCGGTGAATTTTTCCAAATTTTTCACCATTACCTTCCGTAATTCTGGTTTGCAGTACAAGGCAGCCGTTGCACTTTCTAGTGTTAAGCGTGCTTTGTCTTCGTTGAAAGTGCGCAATTGTACTTTCATCGGTGGCTGTTCAGCATATTGTTGTAATGGTTTAGAGGAGTGAATAAGGAATTGCAAAACCAAATCACCTACGTTGTATCTTCGATTTCCAGCATCTTGTATAATACCTTGAAGTGAATTGTGCAAAGCTTGATGATGTTTCACGAAATAATCAAAATGTCCAGTAAAAACCAAAGCTTTCAAGGCACGAGAAAGTGTGGCTGATCGGTTTTGCCACGGTTCTCGAGCCAAACGAGGCAATAATTCATTCAAAATTTGCTCCATTTTTGATCGACGATTGAGGCCAACAAATTCTTGAAAAATTCGCATTTCAATTAGACGCGAAACCTGGTGATAATGCAATTCGTTGAAATCCAAACTGGAATCGTTGATGAATTGTAGTGATTTCCAATCCACTTTTTTGCCGCAATAAAGTTGCTTACTGCTTAAATAGGTATTATAGAAAATTTGATCACCGATTACATTTACTTTGGGCGCATAAAACTTTCTAAGGGCATCGGAGTAATAATTATCAGGATCATCTTCATCCACAAAGCCTTCATAAAAATATTTCCTTCCTATTTCTGTGTCTGCCAACAAAGCTAAAAACCCATCTTTCTTTTTCAAACTCCGCATTTGAGTACCAAGAAACCAAACAAATTCAGTGGTGTTTGACAAATTTGGATCAAATGATTCCAAAATGAGCCGAGTTGTTGCCCAATCTTCTGTTTGAATAGCAAGTTCAAGAGCAGTGTAAGCAAAATCACCTTGTTCAAATTTCAAATCAGGATGAGTAAGTGACCAGCGAACACGATCGTTGTTTTCACTAGTAAAATGATTAAACGAACGAAAGCCCAAGTAGACCGAAAGTAAATTAAGTGTAGATACAAAAGGTCGATGTTCCGATTTAGAAAAACCAAAACACCTCGACAATGTAAGCGCTGAAATGGCAGTTCCTGCTTGATCCAACACTTCCGAAAGTCTTTTACAGTCACTGAAGCTATTCAATTGAATACCAGCACGTTTTTCAAGATGTCGTTTCAACTCTTGAAGTACCAAATCGTTTGGGAGAACCGTGTAATGTCGTGCCATGCTCAAAGAAACAGACTTTAAAAATACAAAATTAAGTTCACTTCAACTTGAAACAACTTGATACTACTTTTTCGGATGGGTGAGGGTAAATTTGGCAGAGTGAATTTTTGAATTTAACGCGGTAACTGAAAAGCGAAAAGAGTAGGTTTTATTTAATAACTATCAAATGGGAAAAGTTATTCAATTTTTTCACCCAGGAACTGAGCACAATGAAGATTCTGGGGCAAAGTGGCACACAGGTGAACATCGAAGAAAGTTTATGAAAACAAAAGGTTCGTACGTAAATGAATCAAAAGTGTTGAATTCTGGGGATATTTATTTTTGGGGTGAATGGGAAGCGCAGTCTAAACTTTTAGAAAGATTTGTGAAATCTGGAAAAGAAATGCCGCATTTTTTATTCGAACCCTATTATGCAAAAGAGAATATAGGTGACTGCAACACAGACCCTTTCGTTTTTGGTAATCAATATTATTATTGTGTTTGTAAACAAGGACATTACAAATCAATGAGGGAGTTGGAAAAAATGGATATTATTTTATTTGGCTCACACAGAGCAAATGAGTTTGTTTTAGATGCCTTATTTGTTGTAAAAGATTTTACATATTATAATGAAAGTAATTTCATTAATTTAAAAGAACATACAAATGAAACATATTTTGATGTTTCGATAGCACCAATCTTTACTAAAAAACCAATTGATAGTATTGAATTAGAGGTAAGTAAAGATGGCTGTATTACGCCAAAAGATAAAAAAATTGACGAAAGTGATAATTGCATGTATTCTAAGACCAAACAAGTAGATAAATACAGGAATTATAGGGCTGTAATGTATAATGAAAAAGATAAACACGACGGAATATTCTCTTTTGTACCTTGTGAAACTGATGGAGCTTTTTCTCGTCCCTCGATTAATTTTGAAAACATTATTAATCTGAATCAAACACAAGGAATAAAAATTTCCGAAGTACAAAATATGAGTAAATTTTGGAGTGAAATAACAAAACAAGTCTTTAATCAAGGATTGTCCTTAATGGTCGAAAGTGAATTACCTAAAAAAAGAAGTTATGAAACAGAATTATAGTATCCAATTTGCTTTATTTTCTTTACTAATTGTGTCTATTCAGTTTTGTTTTGCGCAGCCAGGCACAAATGATATAAGCTTTAACATCATCGATCAATGTGGAATTAATAGTACTGGAGCATTTGGTTTAGTCTATACTCAAGACATTCAACAAGATGGAAAAATAATTATTGGTGGTGATTTCTCTTCTTTCAATGGATTGGATGTCAATAGATTGGTAAGGATCAATGCAAATGGAGATGTAGACCAGACGTTTAATATTGGATCTGGATTTAATGCAATTGTTTATTCAGTGATAATCCTACCAAATGGGAAAATTTTAGTAGGTGGTGACTTTACAAGCTTTAATGGGCTTACTGTTAATCGTATTGTAAGACTCAATTCTAATGGTTCAATAGATCCTACTTTTCAATCTTCAGCAGATGGAGCAGTAAGATGTATAAGTATTCAAAGCAATAAAATCTTAATCGGAGGGGATTTTTGGTCTATTAACAACGGTCCTAATGGATCTATAAGATGTATTGCTAGGTTAAATATGGATGGTTCAACTGATAATAGTTTTGATATTACAACTGGTTTTCCAAATGGCAGTGTTAATGTAATTAAGCAACAATATGATGGAAAAATAATTATAGGAGGTACTTTTACTTTGGTGACGTTAAACTCTACAGCATACACAGCCAGAAGGTTAGTTCGATTAAATGTAAATGGTGGTTTAGATACTTCTTTCAATATAGGCGCTAGTTTCGGTTTTAATGATGGCGCTGTAAATGCTATAGATATTCTACAAGACGGTACAATTGTAGTGGGGGGAAGCTTCACATCTAACCGTATAGCATTTTTATCTCAAGATGGATATAGTAATGGCACTACTTCAGTAGGAACAGGTTTTGATGCTGTTGTTAATGAAATTACTGTCCAGCCTGATAATAAAATTCTAATTGGGGGGAATTTTACTCAATATAATGGTAATACGAATCGTTTGAAAATTATCCGTTTAAATTCAAATGGCACTATTGATAATACCCTAGCGACTTACTCTGGATTTACTGGATCAGTAAATTCTATAAATGTACAGTTAGATGGAAAGATATTAGTAAGTGGGGGATTTTCACAGATCAATGGTTCTTTTGTAAGCAAAAATATAGCAAGACTTAACACTGATGGTACATTGGACGTGTCATTTAAAAGACCATTAGGTATTTTAGGTAGGGTTAGAGTAATTGAAAGCCAATCAGATGGTAAATTAATCGTTGGAGGTGAATTTTCGAATTATAATGGCGTATTAAAAAACAGTCTAGCACGCCTTCATCCAAATGGAGAGGTTGATAATTCTTTTAATACAGGAACTGGATTTTTTACTCCAAGTCAATCCCTATCTGGAATAATCTATGCAATTTCTTTACAGCAGGATGGTAAAATTTTAGTAGGTGGTGATTTTACTGCTTATAGTGGAACAAATGCAAATCGAATAATACGATTAAATTCTGATGGCTCAATTGATAATTCATTCAATGTTGGTTCTGGTTTTCCAAATGGTAGTGTTAATGTAATTAAGCAACAAACAGATGGGAAAATATTAGTATCTGGAACTTTCACTCAATTTAATGGATTTACTGCAAATCGAATAATACGATTAAATACAGATGGTTCAGTGGATAATTCATTTAATATAGGTTCAGGTTTTAATAATTTTGTAAGTACAATTGTTGTTCAATCTGATGGGAAAATTTTGATTGGGGGGGCTTTTACTCAATTTAATGGTCTTACCAGAAATAGAATTATTAGGTTAAATGCCAATGGCTCTGATGATGCAACCTTTAACATTGGAACTGGTTTCAATAATACAGTAAGTAAGATTGGAATTACTCAGGCTGGTAAAATAGTGGTTGCTGGTGGATTTACTTCATATAACAGTGTTACAGAAAATTCAATTTGTCAATTGAATAATAATGGGAGCTTAGATATTACTTTTTCAAGTGGGACTGGATTAATGACAGGTCAATATTTAGCTGCTTGTCAAGCTATGTATGTTCATCCTGATGGTAAAATTATTGTTGGTGGTAATTTTTCAACATATAATGGAACTATATCAAAGAGAATAGTTCGATTAAATTCAACTGGTTCAATTGATAATACTTTCAATATTGGAAGTGGGTTTTACGGATTAGAAGCAACAATTAACAACAATAGCAACTTAGATGATGTATTAGCAATACATTTCTTAAATGGACAGTATGTTGTTGGGGGGGACTTTGAATTTTATAATGGTTTTTGCAGAGATAGGATTGCAAGAATCAATGGTAATTGTCCTAGTTCTTATACTTATGACTCAATTCAATCTTGTGGAAGCTATACATGGATAAATGGATTAACTTACAATTCAGATATTGATAATGTGGTTTATACATTACCGAACTCACTAGGATGCGATTCAATAGTAATACTTACTCTAAATGTAAATGATATACCACTAATGCCGAATGGAAATAATCAGCAAAGTTTTTGTTCAGGAACCCTAGGGGACTTATCAGTTGTAGGAACTCAATTAAAATGGTATTCAACCTCCTTTGGCGACATAGCATTGAATCAAACTACTACCTTGCAAAACAATACAACCTATTATGCTTCCCAAACAGTGAATGGTTGTGAGAGTACAGACCGATTAGCCGTAACAGTTACAATTCTAGCTCCAATTTCGCCATCAGGAAATTCCTCACAAACGTTCTGTAATACAGTGACTGTGAATAGTTTATCTGCAACTGGAACAGGTATTCAATGGTACAATGTTGCTTCAGGTGGAACGGCTCTTGCGGCAAACACAGCTTTAGTAAATGGACAAATTTATTATGCTACACAAACAGTAAATAATTGTGAAAGTCAGCAAAGATTAGCTGTAACTGTAATTTTGAATAGTCCAGCTACTCCTACTGGACCTACAACGCAAAATTTCTGTAATGCTGCAACTGTTGGAAATTTGTCTGCAACTGGAACAAATGTTAATTGGTACACTACAGCTACTGGGGGAAATCCGTTAATTACATCAACCGCTTTAAGCAACGGTATGTATTATGCTTCTCAAACCATTAATAATTGTGAAAGTATGAATAGATTAGCAGTTAATGTTTCTCTTTCCTCTCCTCCAAATACAAATGTGACTTTGAACGGAAATACACTCACAGCCAACCAACAAGGGGCAACGTACCAATGGTTAAATTGTGATAATAATTTGAGTCCAATCACAGGAGCAAATCAAATATCATTTACGCCATTAGTTTCTGGAAATTATGCAGTTCGTATTACGAAAAATGGATGTACAGACACCTCAGTTTGTAATTATGTTCAAATTTTAACCGGTTCAATTGATGAAAACGATGGATCTTTGATTATTAATCTATATCCAAATCCAAATAGTGGAACTTTTATTTTTGAAACTACACAAACAGGAAAATATTTGGTTATGAATAATTTAGGTCAAATCATTACTGAGTTTAATGTTGATTATCCTTCTCAAAAAGAAGTTAACTTGAATAATCCTGCAAAAGGTATTTACTACATCAAACACATTACAAATCAAACTCGTCCAATACAATTAATTATTAACTAAAAAGTTAAACAACGCAATTAAAATGGTTGGATCAAGTACGATTCAACCTTTTTTTTTACTTTAAGATTTTTTTTCAACCCTTAACCACTTTAGTCACAAGTCAAATTTTATTCGATATTAACTTTAAATTTAGAGCAAAATCTGCGACCAAATTAAAGCAACAATTACTAGAAATAATACACCTAAGCTTAAAGCAAGTGCAAAACGTTTAACGAAAGAAACTCTACTTTCCAGAATAGGCATCATTTTCAAACGGACTTCTGCGCTTTGATTGGGTGTAAGAAACGTAACGAGGAGCCAAACTATTGTTGTAAAAATGGTAACAAATACCACTCTGGACTCTGATAAAGGATAATCATGAAATGGTAAATACGAATGAACACTCGGATAAAGCAATGTTAAAACAGCCGATCCTATCATTGCGCTCAATTGTGACCAAGCATTGATTCGAAAGCAAATCCAGCGTAATATATACACAGGCGCAACCCCTGCTGAAATTGAAAAAGTTAGTTTAATTAAACTTTGTAAATCATCAATAAAGAATGCAAATATTACAGAAAGAGAACTTAACAAAAACATGGAGGCATATGAAATTGTTTTCAGTTGTTTTTCTTTAATAGCTGGAAATAAATTTCCTTTTACTACATCTACGGTTAAAAAAGAGGCTCCCCAATTCATCAAGGATTCAGCAGTGGTAATAAACATTCCAAAAAAACCTAGAAATACAATTGGCTTCAAAGTGTCGGGTATTATTTGCATAACACTTTCCACATAATGAATTTCAGGACTTAATTGATTACTTTTCATTCCAAGTATCAAGAGTATATGCCCGACCATTGCAAAACTGGCAATAAAGGAAAGTGCAATTGGAAACAACCCAGTTAAAATAGCACTTTTAGAATCTTTAACAGCAGTAAAACGAGCCATTTCAGGACCTCCACCATCAAACAAATTACAACTCCACCATTGAATACCTAAGAAGACTAATACTGTGAACCAAGAAGATGAGTCAACTGGGAAAATATTTTTCTTTTCTGGATGTAATTTAAAAAATGTAAAACCTTCTTTATTTCCATCATATTTCAAAAGAAAAAACACAATTATTGACAGGCTTACAAAATAGAGAATACCATGAATAAAATCCGTTTTTAACTTTATGTCAAAAATATTTTTCAAGGCAAATAGACAAAGAATTACTCCAGTTAACAAAAGGGATTTTTCTTTCGATAGAGAGAAATAGATTTCCATGATTCTTGAAAAACCAATTACGTGAAAACAAAGTGCAAGTGAAACAACCAAAGCACCCACATAAATTGCTCGAAATTGATGGAGAAATCTTCCGTTTTTTCCAGGATAACGAAATAATAAAAATTGATTATCTGTTATAAAATCTAATTTTCTCCAAAGTGGAGCAAAAACAATGGGAATAACAAATACACCTAGCCAACCTGACCAAAATAACCACATCCCAGACATTCCGTGAGAAGCAATAATTCCAGTTATTAATTGTCCTTGATCGACAGAAAGATAATACATGTAAAGCGAAAGACCTGACAGCCACCAAGTAACTTTTCTATTTGCTTTAAATACATTGTGCTTCCATTCTTTCTTTTGGAGAAAAGTGAACCCAATGATAATTAAAAGATAAAAAAGTAAAATAATCAAATGCTATTTTTTGTAGTTATTGATTCGCACCGTCCTATTCAACTTTTCAATCATCGGCACTTTTAGTACTTTTCTTTCCGTTGAAATAGAAGGTGTATCCAAATCCTACGGTTAGAAAAGAATTGGACTTTGCAAGTTCAGCTTGTGTGTAGCCGATATTTGAATCAATTCCGATCATTTCTGGTGTGAAGGAATAGCCATAAAACGGATACGAAATGATGAAACGATACGAGGCATTTACATCTGAAGCTAACACAAAAGCGATAGTTGGTTCAATAACTAATGCTTGCTTGCGTTCAAATCTAATTCCTTTTGCGCGCAATAAATCCGTGTTGGCATAGCTTTCTAAGTAACCTACTTTTATTCCAATGTCTGTTCCAATTAAATCTGTCCAAAATTTCTCGTGACTTATTTTTAAATATCCTGCGCCTGAATGTATACCGCCAAAAACTTTCTGAGAAACGCGAAATTCATTAATGTTAAAATAGGTGTAATGCAATCCAACTCCGAAAGCTAAACCAAATTTTGTAGCAAATTGATATTGAGGTGCAACACAAACCAATCCTTGCATAATATCCTTGTTTGCCTTGTTGGTAAAAGCATTCGGTAAGCCAATTTCGAAAGTGAAAGAGTCATCGAATTCAATTTGTGCAAAGCTCGTTTGAACAAAAAAGAAAAGGAATAAAATCTGAACTACTGCTTTCATGGAATGATAACGTTTAAAAATTTACTTTCTTATGCGAGCAGACCATTTACGATAGCTATTTTTTGTAAAATTGACAATCTCAGGTTCTAAATTAAAAAGCCAAATTGGAACAATAAAGCCAATTAAAACAACAATTTCCTTCCCTCCTATCGCTAACCAAACGTTCCAATCTTTAAACAATTCGTAATAATTAAAAGTTACAGCCAACAACACATTCAGGGCAAATAAACCAATTAATTTAATCTGTTTGAAATTAAAAGGTTGCAATCCAAATAAATAATAGACAAATCCACAGCGCAAAATATTATAAGCCACATAAGCAAAACTCGTTGAAATCGCAGCACCATCAATGCCGTACTTTGGAATCAATAATTTATTTAAACCATAAACCAAAGAACATAAAATGAATGTGAAGATCAAATCGTATCTAAAACTTTTTGATGTGGAAAAAATCGTTCCGTTCAATCCGCTGTACATGTCGAATATTTTTCCAACCATCAAAATCACAAACACATTGATTCCTGATTTATAGGCAGGTATGAAAGAAAACAGTTCGTTAATTGGCATATAAATCACCAAAAATCCAAGTAAACCAATGATTAAACCAATGGAAGAAGATTTTTGATAAATATCTTTCATTCCAACCATGTCTTTTGTTTGCCAATATTTTGCTACCAAAGTTGAACTCACCCGAACAATCGAACGATAGGGAACCATGAGCGCACTGGTCAAATAAATAATGGTTGTGTAAACACCTGTTGCCTCCAAACCTATGTATGAGGCAATCATCATTGCGTCCATTGAAATCACAAGTAATGTTGCCAAACTATTCATGTAACTCATCAAGCTGAACGAAATCAATATTTTTCTAAATCTTCTTGGAACAGTAATCGATTGCATTGAAAATTTCAATTCTTTCAATCGAATTAAATAAACCAACAACACCAAGCATGGAATAAAATACGCCAAAGTATGGGCGATAAAAAATTGGTTAAAATCAATGACTTTTCCTGCTAATAACAAGAGTAGGATAAAAATCAAAACTCTCAAAAATATTTCTTGTAAGAAAACTGGCAACACATTTTTGTACAAGCCACGCAAATAACTTTCAAAAAGCATAAAGAAAATATTGGCGATTCCAAGTGGAATAACCCAAAGGTAATAATGCGTGAAAAGCTTCGATTTTTCTGAATAATAATCAATAATTGATTCATTGAAAAACAGAATTAAGAGTGTGAAAATCGTGATTCCAACAAGAACAATGAGCATGTTCAATAATAGAAATCCATAATGATTTTTGGCTTCATTTCTGAAAAATGGGAAAAAACGCCAAGTAGAATAAATTGAACCAAGGTTTGAAAGTTGAGCAAAAAGCAAACCTACAGTGATAATCAAGTTCATCAATCCAACTTGCTCCACCGTCAGCAAAGCAATAAACAAAATCGCCTTGTTCACATATCCCAAGGACAAACCTATAAAAGATAAAACGGTTGTTTTTATTGCGTCTTTTTGAACTACTCCCATGCGATGGTAAAAATAGTCAATATCCAATTACTTATGCCTTTGGCTTTACAGTTAAAATCAGAACTT
Source organism: Flavobacteriales bacterium (assembly GCA_018883325.1). GTDB lineage: Bacteria > Bacteroidota > Bacteroidia > Flavobacteriales_D > Crocinitomicaceae > UBA952. The sequence goes on from VEQH01000015.1 coordinate 20,288, forward strand.
CAAATCGAGATGCTTGCGAAAAACTGTTTTTTTTAAATGTAATGCTGAATAAGTAAATCGCATATTCAGCATTACGAATTAGCTTTCATACCAAAAGTCATCTCTCTCCTATTGAAATGACATACAACAAGATTCCTCCCTTCGGAAGGACTCTTGAATTGAGTAGAGAATGCGAAAATGAGTAACATTTTCGCCACCAACTCTAACAGCGGAGTCATTCCGAAATGAAATGAGGAATCTTATGCAAATAAAATGGTCATAATTAGTCTTAATCAATTCTTTATCAATGAATTAATAGATTCCTCCCTTCGGTCGGAAGGACTCATGAACTTGGAGAGAATGCGAAAATGAGAAACATTTTCGCAACCAACTTTAACAGCAGAGTCATTCCGAAATGAAATGAGGAATCTTATGCAAATAAAAGGGTCATAATTAGTCTTAATCAATTCTTTATCAATGAATTAATAGATTCCTCCCTTCGGTCGGAAGGACTCATGAACTTGGAGAAAATGCGAAAATGAGAAACATTTTCGCCACCAACTTTAACAGCAGAGTCATTCCGAAATGAAATGAGGAATCTTGTGCAAATAAAAGGGTCATAATTAGTATTAATCAATTCTTTATCAATGGATTAATAGATTCCTCCCTTCGGTCGGAAGGACTAATGAACTTGGAGAAAATGCGAAAATGAGAAACATTTTCGCCACCAACTTTAACAGCAGAGTCATTCCGAAATGAAATGAGGAATCTTATGGGAAACCAAGGAGATTACATCCTTATGTCTTCTCACTCGTCATTCAACTTTTTAACCATCGTTAAAATTGTAGCTAATGCAACCGTTTCTCCTGTTTCGTCATAAACATCAACCAAGAATTTCACAATTCCTTTAGCAATGTCGTCTTCTGAACGTTTTTCTTGATCAATTTTTTCTTTCACTGTGAAACGCACGCCAATTGTCGCTCCTGGATAAACTGGTTTCACAAAACGTGCTTCTTCCAAACCATAATTTAAAAGAACTGGACCTTTTTTCGGGTCAACGAATAAACCAGCTGCTTTAGAGAGAATGAAATAACCATGCGCCACACGACGTTCAAAGATTGTTCCTTCCAATGAAGTTGCGTCCATGTGTGCATAGAAATTGTCTCCCGAAACATTCGCAAAATTGACAATGTCTGCATCAGTAACCGTGTGCTTGTGTGTGAAAACAGTTTCACCAATCACTAATTCCTCAAAATGCTTGCGGAAAACATGTGGATTTGCTTCAGGCATCGCAGCACCAACTTGAAATTGTTGCGTGATTTCTGTAATTGTTGTTGGATGTCCTTGAATGGCTGTGCGTTGTAAATAATGTAAAATACCACGTTTTCCACCCATTTCTTCTCCACCTCCTGCTCTACCTGGACCACCGTGTGTTAACAATGGCATTGGCGAACCGTGACCTGTACTTTCTTTCGCACACTCTTTATTCAAAACCAAAATACGACCGTGCATTGATGCTGCGCCAACAACATATTCACGCGCTTCTTTGTTACAAGGTGTAACGATAGAAGAAACCAATGAACCTTTACCCATTTTAGCTAATTCAATAGCATCGTCTAGGTTTTTATAAGGCATTACCGTCGCAACTGGACCAAAAGCTTCGATGTTGTGAACGTCAGTTTTATTAAATGGATCGCTGTTTCTAAATAATATCGGAGAGAAAAATGCACCCACATTTTTGTCAGCACCTAAGACATTGAAATTATCTAAATCTCCGAAAACAATTTCCTGAGACTTTGCAAGTTCTTCAACACTTGCACGAACGCTTTCAACTTGTCCTCTTGTTGCCAAAGACCCCATGCGAACACCTTCCACACTTGGATCACCAATAACTGTTGAAGCCAAACGTGCAGCAATTGCTTTTTCAACTTCTTCCGTTAAGTTTTCCGGAACGATGATACGACGAACAGCTGTACATTTTTGTCCTGCTTTCACTGTCATTTCTTTTACTGTTTCTTTAATAAACAGCGCAAACTCTTCCGTATCTGGAGTTGCTTTTTCTCCAAGAATTGTTGCATTCAATGAATCAGCTTCTAAGTTGAAAAGGATGTTATGTTGAGCAATTCTTGGAGCTGATTTTAACATTAATCCTGTAGATGCGCTACCTGTAAAAGTTACAACATCTTCGGAAGTTACGTGATCCGTGATTCCACGACCAGCACCACAAACCAATTGCAAAGCACCTTCAGGAATTATTTTTGAATCGATGATGTCATGCACCATGATTTCAGTTAAGTAACACGTTGCACCTGATGGTTTTACAATCGCAGGAACGCCCGCCATCATGTTTACTGCGATTTTCTCTAACATTCCCCAAATTGGAAAATTGAAGGCATTGATATGCACCGCAACTCCCTCTTTTGGAACCATAATATGGTGACCGATGAACGAGCCATTTTTTGATAATGGAGCTGCCACACCATCAACATAATAAGGTAAATCAGGAAATTGTTTACGCAAAGATGCATTGGCAAATAAGTTACCAATTCCACCTTCGATATCGATCCAAGAATCAACACGCGTTGCGCCTGTCCAAGCTGATGCTTGATAATATTTTTCTTTTTTTGAAATTAGATGTAAAGCCAATGCTTTGAGCATACGTCCACGCTCTTGGAACGTCATTTTTCGAAGCATGCGACCACCCGTTTTACGACCGTATTCGAGCATCGCAGCATAATCCAATCCTGCACTTGAAGCTTCTCCAATTTTCTCTCCAGTGATTGCATTATAAAGATTTGTTTCAACGCCATCGCCATCGAACCATTTACCTAAAGCATAACTTTTATATCGTTGCATAATGTTAATTTTTTACTTTGGTAAAGATAAGATAGAAAAAGATAATGCTCGATTTTAAGCAAAAAAATAAAAGAAATTAGTTTGCTTTTAAAGAAATAAACCTGTTTGAAATTTATAAATCAACAACTTAAAACAATTTCAAACTTTGATTGTCAATTCTTTTTATTTAATTTGTATTGCTAAAATTCAAACTATGAAATCCTTAATTCTCCTTTTTACGCTTGTTTTTTCTTCCTTTATTTTTGCACAAGATTACTCTCGTGTGAAGGTCTTTGGCAATGCTGAAGATTTGTACCAACTTAGTCAACTTGGTGTGGCTGTTGATCATGGAATTAGAAAAGAAGGCACATTTTTTATCTCAGATTTCTCAAAAGAAGAAATTCAAATCATGCAAGATTATGAATTTGATTATGAAATTTTAATTCCTGACGTTCAAGCCTATTATGTAAATATTCTCAATAATCCCGAAGCAGCACACACGACAAAAAATACAACTTGTTCAAGCACAGGAGGAGGTTCAACTGGGTTTTCTCCAACTACTCCATCCAATTTCAATCTTGGAACAATGGGTGGTTATTTAAAATACAACGAAATGTTGGCAGAATTGGATGATATGTTTGCGCAATATCCAAATTTAATCACGCAAAAAGCACCAATCTCAACATTTTTAACGGCTAATAATCGCCCGATTTACCACGTAAAAATTTCAGATAATCCGAATGTAAACGAAACGGAACCTAAAGTTTTATACACTGCCATTCACCACGCTCGCGAACCAATGTCTTTAATGGAAACGATCTTCTTTATGTGGTATGTACTTGAAAATTATGGTACTAACGAAGAAATAACATATTTAGTAAATAACACACAACTGTTTTTTGTTCCATGTATAAATCCTGATGGTTACTTATACAACGAATCAACTAATGCAAATGGCGGTGGAATGTGGCGTAAAAACAGAAGATTGAATAGCGGAGGTTCTTACGGCGTTGATTTGAATAGAAATTACGCTTATGGTTGGGGAACAACTGGCACAAGTACTACTCAAAGTAATGAAACGTATTGTGGAACTGCTCCATTTTCTGAGCCAGAAACACAAGCAATGCGCTGGTTAGTTCAAAATCACAATTTCATTTCTGCTTTCAATGCACACACTTATGCTGAGGATATTCTTTTCCCGATTGGTACAACAACTGCGGAATTTGCACCACACCATGATTATTTTCAAGATTATACCAATCACATGGTACAATTCAACGGATACACAGCAATGAAAAGTTCTGGTTTATATCCTGCATCGGGTGATTCAGATGATTACATGTATAAATTGGATATTGGTGTGGGGGTAAAAGACACGATTTTTGTTCATACACCTGAGGTTGGTACTGCGTTTTGGCAACCACAAGCTGAAATAATTCCTACCTGCGCTGAAATGGTTTTTCCTAACTTGGTATTGGCGCATATTGCAAGAAATTATAATGTTGTAAGTGACACAGACCCTAGCAATATTGCTACTTTAAGTGGAAATTTTAACCATTCAATCAAAAGATTAGGTAGAGAAGCGGGAACTGTAACGGTTTCAATTGAACCTTTGTTGAATATCGCAACTGTTGGAAATTCAGTTGTTTATAATTTGAATTTGCAACAAACTGCAAACGGAACAATTTCATATACCTTGAATCCATCCATTCAATTTGGAGATCAAATCAAGTATATCTTAAAAACAGACAATGGTATTTGGGTTAAAAAAGACACAATCATCAAAACGTATGGTTCAATTGGTTTGCAAATTTTAGAAGATGCAACCGCGACAACAAATTGGACAGGAAATTGGGGAACAACAACCTCAACTTATGTTTCTGCGACAAAATCATTTACTGACACTCCAACTGGAAATTATGCCAGCAATGCCAACAGAACTTTTACGTATGTGCCTGTTGTTGATTTAACGAACGCGGCCGCTGCAATGGTTTCTTTTTACGCGAAATGGAACTTGGAAGCAGATTATGATTTTGTTCAGTTTCAAGTGTCAACAGACAATGGAACGACATGGATTGGACAATGTGGAAATTACACAGTTCCTGGAACTAGTGCGAATGGAAGTGTGCAACCCAATAATCAACCTGTTTATGAAGGAGTTCAGTCGGCTTGGGTTTTGGAAGAAATTAATTTAAGTGATTATTTAGGTCAACAAATAAAATTGCGCTTCCAACTTAGAGCGGATGGAGGAACAAATGCAGATGGTTTTTACTTCGATGATTTCAAAATTTTCTACAACGAAGCTGGAGCACCTGTTTTACCCGTTGCCTCTTTCCAACCATCAACAAGCACTACTTGTATCGGAAATTCAATAGCATTTACTGATTTTTCATCTAATATTCCAACAAGTTGGGACTGGACATTTGGCGATGGATACACTTCTAACCAACAAAACCCAACACATTCTTACTCAGTAGCTGGAACTTACACCGTTCAACTTACCGTAACAAATAGCGCAGGTAGCAATACCGTTTCTCAACTGATTGAAGTAAATCCAAACCCAACTGTAAACTTGTCTTCAAACGATAGCGACAATGTTGTATGTGACAATCAAGGTTTGGTTCAACTTTCTGTAAGTCCAGCAAATGCAACTGTTTCTGGATTGGGAGTAAACAATTTAACTTTTGACCCATCAATTGCTCAAATTGGTGTAAATGAAATTTCAGCTAATTACATTGACGGAAATGGATGTGGCGCTGCTACTTCGATTAATCTTATTGTTGAACAATGTTCTGGATTAAATGAAAATGCAGCTCAAAACCTACAAGTATTTCCAAATCCATCAGAAGGAATAATTACGTTGAAAAACGCAACTATTGGAAGTGAATTTTTCATTTTTGATTTCAAAGGTCAATTAGTTAAAACAGGGCTAGTAAGTTCTGAAAATCAAGAGATTTCATTAGAAAAAGTTGCATCTGGTGTTTACACAATTCAAGTGGAAGCGAAAAGAGTTAAACTAGTTTTGAAAAAATAAACTAGTTGGTTTAACTTACTTTTAGAACAAACCAAAATTGATTAAACTCAAGTTAAAACTCAATTTGACTTGTTTTAACGTTTGTTCAATGGGTTTCTTGTTAATTTTGTGCCATGATTTTAGTCACAGGTGCAACAGGACTTTTAGGCAGTCATCTACTTTACGAGTTAATTTCAAATGGTGAAAGTTGCGTGGCGCTTTGTCATTCTAAAAGTAAAATCTTACAAGTTACGGATCTTTTCAAGTTTTACAATCCAACAAAAGCGGATGAATACTTGAAAAAAATCACTTGGAAAGAAGGCGATTTATTAGATATTTTCTTTCTCAAAGAATTGTTTAATGGTATCACTCACGTTTATCATTGTGCTGCAAAAGTTTCCTTTTTCAAGGCTGATTTTTCAGAATGTATGCGCCAAAACAGAGAAGCGACCGCCAATGTGGTTAATTTCTGTTTGAAGTATAAGGTAGAAAAATTGTGCTATGTCAGTTCAACTGCGGCGATTGGCAACAATCCAAAAGGTTTAACAACAGAAAGTGATAAATGGGAAATTGAAGATAATAATAGCGGTTACTCCATTTCAAAATTTTCTGCTGAAAAGGAAGTTTGGCGCGGAATTGAAGAAGGTTTAAGTGCTGTTATCATTAATCCTTGTGTGATTCTCGGCCCTGGAAATTGGGAAAGCGGATCATTATCTATTTTCAAAACAGGAAAAAAAGGTTTACTTTTTTATCCAAGCGGAAGTAATGCTACTGTAGATGCCCGCGATGTTGCTTTTTGTATGCGACACCTGATGAACAGTAACATTCAATCCGAACGTTTTTTATGTGTTGGTACGAACCAATCCTTTAAGGATTTATTTACAAATGTCTGCTCCATAATGAAAAGCAGCATACCAAAATATCAAGCACCTAAATCGATTGCGCTTTTCTTTGCCACTATTTTAGAATTTTTTAGTCGTTTTAGCGGTAAAAAAAGTGGCTTATCAGTAGAAACAGTGCATTCAGCTTACAAAAACATCTCCTACGATGTTTCAAAAATTAAAGTAGCTGTTCCAGTAAAATTTAAAACGTTACAAGAAACAGTAGAAAATGTTTTAAAAGCACGAACAAATCAATAATCACAAACGTTTTATTAGCAATGTCACTAAAAAGTAAGATACTTATTTCTATTCTCGTTATTCTATACACAGTAGGTTTGTTTGGAATATCAATGCCTCAATATAGAAATATGTTTTTGGCCTTATCAGACATAAATCTATTTGTTTCCTTTTTGATTCTTGTTATTGCTAGAAAACGAAAAATTGGATTGTGGTATTTATTCCTAGCATTTACATTTCTTGTTGGAATGACTGTAGAATGGATTGGAGTGCATACAGGTTTTTTGTTTGGTAATTACGAATACGGGCAAAATTTAGGTCGTAAGTTTGATGGTATTCCTTATGTGATTGGTATCAATTGGGCGTTGATTGTTGTAAGTTCGGCAACCTTATCTAAGCATTTTTTCCGCCACAGTTATTTAACTCCCTTTTTAGGAGCACTAATTATGGTTGGTTTCGATATTTTAATGGAACCTGTTGCTATTGCAAGTGATTTTTGGAGTTGGAAAGATGGATATATTCCGATTTTCAATTACGTTTGTTGGTTTATCGTTGGTTTACTTTTACAGCTTATTTATCACTTTTTTAAACTAAATGAGTCAAACAAAGTCAACGATTCCTTGTTTGTAATAATGACGATGTTTTTTATCATTTTAAATATTCTATAATATGTATTGGTGGGGTCCTATTCTTTTGATTTTAACTTTTTTCGGAATGGAATTTATGGCTTGGGCAACTCACAAATTTGTGATGCACGGCACGATGTGGTATTTCCATAAAGATCACCATCAAGAGGAGCCTGGCTTTTTCGAGCGAAACGATGTGTTTTTCTTGATTTATGCAATTCCTTCTTGGCTTTGCATTATGCTCGGAATGATGAACAATAATTACATTGCCGTTTGGATAGGATACGGAATTGCAGCGTATGGATTTGCTTATTTTTTAATTCATGATGTGTATATTCACAGACGTTTCAAATGGTTAAGAGACATTGACCATCCTTATTTTTATGCAATTCGCAAGGCGCACAAAATTCACCACAAACACCAAGGAAAGGAACACGGAGAATGTTTTGGAATGTTGATTGTGCCACCAAAATTCTACAAAGAAGCTAAACGAACTTATCAGCGTAAAACCGCAACAAAATGAGTTTATATCTTTGGGTGATTCTCTTAGCTTTTGCTGGTCCCTTTGCATTGAGTTTTGATAAAAAAGTACATTTCTTCACGCACTGGAAATCTGTTTTTATCGGGATTTTTGTGGTCGCGAGTGTATTTATTGCAGGCGATGAATTGTTTACGCAATGGAAAGTTTGGGGATTCAATCCTGATTACATTTTAAAAATCTACTTTGGTAATTTACCACTTGAAGAAGTGTTGTTTTTCATCATTGTACCTTACAACTGTGTGTTTATTCACGAAGTACAAAAAGCGTATTTCCCCAATCTTAAACTAGAAACGTTAAGCAACTATTTCCTTCCTTTATTCGGGTTGATTTGTTTGCTTCTTATCATCTTAAATTGGGGGAATTATTACACAGTAACCTATTGCACAAGCTCTCTTCTTTTCAGTTTCTTTTTCTATTTCAAGAAAACGAGTTGGTTTCCACGTTTTGTGTTAACCTATTTGATTTCAATCTTGCCTTTTTTAATTGTGAATGGAATTCTAACAGGAATGTTCACTCCTGCGCCAGTTGTTTGGTACAATGAGGCTCACATCGTTGGGTGGAGAATTGTTAGCATTCCGATTGAAGATTTATTCTACAATTTCAGTATGCTGCTTCCTGTGATTTGGATACATGAAAGTTTGTTAAAGCGCAATTAGTCAAAATTACATAAATCATTAAAACTTGCAATAATTACAAGTTTTAATGATTTAAAAATAAATCTCATCTTTTTCTCACCAACTATCGTATTCGCCATCGCCGTGAACATAAGCGTGAGAATTTTCTTCCACCTTTGTGTCTAGTTCATCTTCAAGGAAAGGATAAACGATTTTTCCATTCACTTTTACTTGTCCATTTTGTGGAACCTCAACGATTAATTTCACCTTTTGATCTCTCAATTTATCTTGGATTGGAAAAGTGTAAAAAGTACTAGCATGAACAGTTTTTCCAATTAAATCCGTTTTAAAGTCGATGTGTTTTGCTTTCAAAATTGCTTTTTGATGATCGCGTCCGTTCGCTGTGAAATATTGCTTCACGTGGAAAATAGAATCCATAGATTTTCTGTATTCAATTTTAACTCCGTGCAAATAAATTCGATCATTGGCAACTTTTATAACACCTCTATCACCTCTGCTTACCGTTTTAAAACCTTGTTTATCCACTCCTGTTGCTTGCTCAAATTTCAAGTTTAAAACAGTTGTATCAATCGTAAATAAATCCCTTTCTATTTCGCCGTTTATTGCGAAAGCTCTACCCGTTTTTGCTCCTGTCAACGATAACAGAATAATTCCTACAACCATCATAAATATCAAACTCAATGAAGAATAACGGATGATTGAGGATTTAAAGGAGAAAATTGCTCGAATTCCTGTCAACCAAAGTAAACCGATAACTGAAGAGGCTGTAAAAATAATTCCCCACATCAAATAATCTGAATCGGTTGGTGATTCGAGAATTAAAGTTCCAAAATCTCCTAAAGACATAAATTCACCATTGATTTGTGCCGGAATAAAATCTGGGTCTCCGAATAAAAATACAATTGCCGTAATGAAAAAAGTTGTTCCAAGTAACAAAGCGCCCAGACCAAAAAACACAGAAAAAACACGAATGATTTTTTTGATACCTGTTTGAATTCCTTGTTCCTCTTGAAGTTTACTTGACCAAGCTTTTGATTTTTTCTGAATTCTGTCGGCTGCATTTTCGATTTCAGACTTCATCGATTCTAAATTGACAGGTTTTCCCTTCATCTGCAATTTTTCAAAACTTGTTTTTGCTTTTGGTGTAATTATCCAAAGAACAATGTATAAAGGAAAACCAAAACCTCCAAAAATAATTAGCAACACATAAATCGCACGAATGAAAGTAACGTCCCAATTCATATAATTTGCAAATCCAGCACAAACACCTCCTAAAATGGCATTTTCTTCATCGCGAAATAGTCGCTTTTCAATCGTTGCTTCTGGGCTTGAATAGCTTTCTTTTTCCGTAGTTGCTTCATCATCACCGAAAATTTCAGGATTTCCTAGAATTGCCAACACTTCTTCCACCATAGCTTGTTCAATCACTTTTTTAGAAGGTTGCAATTGTTTTGTGAAAAGTTCTGCCATTCGAAGCTCAACATCTTGCACTATTTCTTCAGATCCTTTTTGATTGTGAAGAACCCTTTTTAGTCTGTCTAAGTAATTTCTTAAAATTTCGTAAGCGCCTTCTTCGATTTGAAATGGCGTACCTTGTAAATGAATGGATATTGTTTTATACATGATTTCTTATTTTTTGGTTAGTGATTCAACGGCATCTTTCAATTCCGCCCAGGTTTTATCTAATTCGCTCAAAAATAATTTGCCACTTTCCGTAATGTGGTAATATTTTCTAGGCGGTCCTGAATTGGATTCTTCCCAACGATAGGAAAGTAATTCGTCATTTTTTAGTCTCGTTAACAGTGGATATAAAGTTCCCTCTACGACCAATAGTTTCGCATTTTTCAATGCTTCGAGAATCTCGGACGGGTAGGCTTCCCCTCTTGCGAGAATACTTAGAATACAATATTCCAAGATTCCTTTTCGCATTTGTGCCTGTGTGTTCTCTAAACTCATAGTACTAATTTTATACAAAGATATATGTTTTGTATTGTATTATGCAATACATAGTACTAAAATAATTTGAAAATAAAAGTGAAAATTCACTCAAAGTCTTATTCTAACTAAGAAAAAAAGAATACATTTTTTTTGTTTAAAAGTGAGAAAATACAAGGTAGAATAGAAAAAAATCGTAAAATCGAAATTTACAGACTCTAAAAACTGCTTTTAAAAACACCAAATACTTACCCATTTTTCAGAAAAAATAAAATGTTTGTGTTCTTGCTTTCACACAATTATTCCTCATTGATACGTTATTTGATTCACAGCTTGTATCTTCGTATAGAATGACTTTTGGAATTAAATTATTTTTTACTTTTTTTATTTGCCTTTTGCCTATTTTGTCAACTGCGCAATTTTCAAGTAAACGACAATTTCAAAGGATTGCAAGTAAAGATGCTTTTCAAATCGATACATTAACGATTTATCCGAACTCCTTGCTTGTTTTAGCGGGGAAAGATACACTTCCGAGAAATGAATACGATTTTAATTATTCCAATAACTTCTTTAGACTCATCAAATACAAATCGGATACCTTGACTTTTATTTATCAAGTTCTTCCATTTGAATTTAATAAAACCATAAAGAAACGCGACACAACCATCATTTACCTAGAAAACAAAGGTGATCGAGATAAATTTAAAATTGAAAACACCTACACGGTAAATGATATTTTTGGTGGTTCAGATTTAACAAAAAACGGAAGTATTTCGCGCGGCGTTTCTTTTGGTAACAATCAAGATTTGGGGGTAAATTCATCGTTAAACTTAGAATTAACTGGAAACATAGCGCCAAATTTAAAAGTAATTGCTTCGGTTTCAGATGCTAATTTACCCATTCAACCTGACGGAAACACGAACAAATTACAAGAATTTGACCAAGTGTTTATTCAAGTTTACAATGATAATCTTAAGGTCGTTGCAGGGGATTTTTGGCTTTCTAAACCAACGGGCTATTTTCTCACTTATAAAAAACGAGCTCAAGGATTAACCGGAGAATACACGTGGTTGACACCTAAAGGAAACAAACTACAAACGCAAATCAGTGGAGCACTTTCAAAGGGGAAATTCAACCGACAAATCATTCAAGGAATTGAAGCTAACCAAGGTCCATATCGATTGGTTGGTAGCGAAAATGAGCCTTTTATTCTCATTCTTGCCGGTACAGAACGTGTTTATATTGACGGGAAATTGTTAGTTCGAGGTCAAGAATTTGATTATGTGATTGATTATAATTCTTCTGAGTTAACATTTACTTCACGCAATCAAATCACGAAAGACACGCGCATCGTTGTTGAATTTCAATATTCAGATCAAAATTACGCAAGGTCTTTGGTGCAAAATTCTACAACATTTACGAGTAAAAAAGTTGATTTATGGTTTAATATTTACAGTGAACAAGATGCGAAAAATCAATCGTTACAGCAAAATTTAAGTCCTTCACAAAAATTCTACTTGGGACAAATTGGCGACGATTTAAGTCAAGCGCAAATAAACAGTATCGACTCTGTTGGGTTTATTGAAAACCAGATTTTATACCGACTTACAGATTCTTTAGGTTATGATTCCGTCTTGGTTTACAGCGTTTTACCGAGCGAAGCAAAATACCGAGCGAGTTTCCAATTGGTGGGCGAAAATAATGGTGATTACATTCTCGATTCATACAATGCGCTCGGAAAAGTCTATAAATGGATTGCGCCGGTGAACGGTATTTCTCAAGGAAATTACGTGCCTGCTCGATTGATAATTACGCCAAAACAAAAGCAGGTAGTCAATGCGGGTGCTCGTTTTAAACTCTCAAATTCATTGAGTATTGAAACAGAAAGTGCGCTTTCCAACAACGATGTCAACACTTTTTCTAAAATCCAAAAAGAAAACGATCAAGGTTTTGCTCAACTGGCACGCTTGCAACATAAATTGAATTTCGGAAAAGATTCCATTCCTAAATGGCAACTCAAAAGCAAAGCAGAAATTGAATACTTAAGTTCAAACTTTAGTCCAATTGAACAGTATCGAAAAGTTGAGTTTGACAGAGATTGGAACACACGAAACAAAGGTTTTACTGGTCAACAATTAAGCGCAAACGTTGGTACAACACTTGAAAACAAAGACTTTGGAAGAATAAACTTGGAAGGTCAACGCTACTCAATTAGCAATCAATATCAAGGAAATCGAATTGCTACGGAAGGAAATTGGAATCAAAAAGGTTGGATTTTAAAATGGGATGGTAGCGCTTTGAAATCGAATGAAAATAAAGCATTTTTGAACCAAAGCAATCAATTCATAAGACATCGGGCAACTGTTTCAAAAGATTTTAAACTCTTCAAAATTGGATTTATTGACGACCACGAATACAACCTTTTCCGAGGAACAAATGCTGCAATTCAAAGCACAAGTTATCAATTTTACGACCAGCAATTTTTTATTTCTAAAGGCGATTCTAGCGGAAATTCATATAAGATTTTCTACCGTGAACGCTACGACCAAAAAGCAGATTCAGTTGTTTTAGTTGGTGTTGCAAAAGCCACAACAGCGGGTGGAGAAATCAATCTATTATCATTGAAAAATCAAAAACTAAACATTGTTACCGCTTATCGTTCCTTGAAAATCAAAGATTCCCTTTTACTTCAACAAACTCCAGAAAATTCGTTAGTTGGACGTTTTGACTACGAAGCACGGTGGTGGAAATCCGCCTTGACAATAACGACTTTTTATGAAGTTGGCTCAGGATTGGAACAAAAAAGAACCTTTCAATATTTAAAGGTGAACGATGGTCAAGGAATTTATACGTGGGTGGATTACAACAGCGATGGAATCAAAGATTTAAACGAATTTGAAATCGCGCAATACGTCGATCAAGCAAGCTATATTCGCATTTTTACACCAAGCAATGAATATGTAAAAACATATTCCAATGAGTTTAATCAAAGTGTTTTTTGGCGACCAGAAAAATTATGGAGTTCTAAAAAAGGTGTTTTAAAAGTGCTTTCCCTTTTCTCCAATCAAGCGCGATTGCGCATTAATCGAAAATTAAATGCTTTTGATATCAATACTGCCTTTAACCCTTTCGCAACTGATGTTGAGGATATTCGCCTTGTAAGTGCAGGTTCAACCGTTCGAAATACTTTGTTTTTCAACCGAACATCAAGTGTAATTACCGCCGAATATACATTTCAAGATTCGCGCACCAAAAATTTATTGGCAAGTGGTTTCGACTCCCGAAAAAACGCCTCTCACGATATTTCAGTTCGTTGGAATTTGACACCTAAATTTTCAATTGAAACAAAAGCTCAAAGTGGCGAAAAACTTTCTGCGGCTGATTACACCGTTGGAAGAAATTATAATTATCGCTTTCAAATCATTCAGCCAAGTTTGATTTACCAACCTTCCACCAATTTCAGAATCGGAATTGACAGTAGAATTGGCAACAAAGTGAACGCTGAAAATCTAGGTGGAGAAACCTGTTCTATATTAGAAATAGGAAGCAACTTGAAATTTAATCAAACAGAAAAAGGTAGTTTGCAAGGAGAATTTAAAACCATTCAATTGAATTTTGTTGGAAATCCAAACTCCGCAATTGGATTTGAATTATTGGAATCGCTTCGTCCGGGTGTGAATTACACTTGGAATCTAGGCTATCAAAGAACAATTTCCAAAAACTTGCAAATGACCATTCAATATTTAGGTCGCAAATCAGAAAACACACGAACAATTCACAGTGGTGGAATGGAAGTTAGAGCGTTTTTCTAAATCCAAACAGCAAAATAAAGTCTTTTACTTCGAAAGAATTGAAGTTGTCGAATAACCTTCAACAAATGAAATTGTCTCGATTCTACCACCATTTGCTTTCACTACATCAGAACCAACAATGTATTTCGGGTGATTTTTATCCGTTTCATTTGCATCGTAATCTGCACCTTTGATTAGCACATCAGGCAACAATTCACTTATTAATTCCAAAGGAGTTTGTTCGTTAAAAAGAACCACTAAATCAACACAGCCCAAAGCTGCAACAACCATCATTCTTGCTTGCTCATTATTTATCGGGCGATTTGGTGCTTTGTTTAAAAGTCGAACGGAATCATCGCTATTAACCGCAACAATTAAGCGCTTGCCCAAAGAAGCTGCTTTTGCTAAATACGTTATGTGTCCCAAGTGCAAAATATCGAAACAGCCGTTTGTAAAGCAAACAACATCGTTTTTCATGTGCCACATAGAAATTCTTCTTTTTGCTTCTTCTACGGAAACAATTTTCTCGGTGATATAATCTAGTCTATCCATGTTTCTTTATTTTTCTTGGTAAAACGTACAATGAAATCAATCCTAAAACAATCATTAAAACTGTTTGCGACATCCAAATCAACATTCCTAAAGCATTTGCAATCGCTTCAGGGTGATCAATTCCTTCTTTTTTTAAATAAAATCCACTTACGATTCCAACTAATAATGGGTAAGTTCCAATTCCTCCATTTGTAAAGGAAATTCCTCCTGCTCCTAAAACGAAAGCAAGTAAAATTCCACGAATGGGAACATTTTCAGTGTCGTTTAAAGCATAAAATGGAATTATAAACATTACGATATAACTTGCCCAAATTAAGAAAGTAAAAAACAAATATTTTCCTGGCTCTTGAATTTTAAAAATCGAAAAAACACCTTCCTTTAACGATAAAACGAAATCAATAATTTTTTTTCTAATCGATTTTACGAAGAAAACGATTACCAAGCCAAGTAATGCTAAAGCAATTAAAATCCATTTAATAACCGAAAAAATAGAATTTGAAGAATCCTTAACTCCCAGTTTTTCAATGATTTCATTTTTGATTTCCCAAAAATCTGCACCTACCAAATAGATTGTAAAAAGAGAAATAATTCCTAAAAGCAACAAATCCACAAGTCGTTCCATGATAATTGTACCAAAGGATTTAACAAACGGCACTCCATCCGCTTGTTGCAACATTACTGCGCGAGAAGCTTCACCCGCTCTTGGAATTGTCATATTTACCACATAACCAATCATCAACGCATGGTAACGATTCCAAGCATCAGTTTTGTAGCCTAAAGGTTCTAGAGTATATTGCCATCTTTTCGCTCGTGCATAATCAGCAAATCCAGCCAAAATAAGCGAAAGAAAAACGAGTAGATAATCAGCTTCTCTGAGTGATTTATAGAAAAAATATAAAGCTTTTTCCGACATGGAATGAAAGATATACCATGTGAGATAAACACCTAAAAGCAGAGGTAAAACAGTCTTTAATAAATTAAACAACTGTTTTTTTGACATCAATCTAAAAGATTAGTTTCTTCATTTGGGAAAACCAATGAAGGTTTATAGGTTTTTGCTTCTTCAAAATCCATATAACCGTAACCGATAATGATAATTACATCGTTGAGTGCCACGCGACGAGCCGCAGGGCCATTCAAACAAATCATACCAGAATTGCGATCGCCTTTGATAACATAAGTTTCAAAACGCTCCCCATTGTTGATATTAACAATTTGAACTTTTTCACCTTCGATTAGGTTGGAAGCTTCCATTAGCGCTTCATCGATAGTAATGCTACCGATGTAATTTAGGTCAGCTTGAGTGACTCTAACACGGTGAATTTTGGACTTTAAAACTTGAATTAACATAAATATAAAATGCGCGGCAAAAGTAATTCAAATAAACGGATTACAACAACAAATTATCAATCAAACGCACCTTTCCGCAATAAGCAGCTATGCAACAAACACTTTGTGAATTCCAATCCTCACTATTTTGTAAACTTTCAACGTCAACAATTTCAAGGTATTCGAGGACTAATTTTCCTGTCTCAAAATAGGATAGCGCTTTGCGTACTAAATCTTGAGGTGAATAAATTGCTTTATTCTTTTTTACAAATTGAAGCGTGTCCCAGATAATCAAAGCATCCTTTTTTTCTTGTTCACTTAAGCGCATATTTCTGCTGCTCATGGCAAGTCCCGATGCTTCACGCAAGGTTTCACAAGCAATAATCTCAATAGGAAACTCGTAATGCGCATTCATTTTTCGAATTACGGCTAATTGTTGAAAGTCTTTTTGTCCAAAATAAGCTTTTGTTGGTTCGACGATTTCAAATAAGTTATGAACTACATGAACAACCCCATCAAAATGCCCAGGACGGTGCTTTCCTTCCATAACTTTGTCCAAAATTCCGAGATCAAATGGCTTAAAACTAGTCTTTTCGGGATAAATATCTTGCACATTTGGAACAAATACAATTCCATTTTCAATCGTTTGAAGCAATGCTAAATCAGCGTCTAAAGTTCTGGGGTATAGCGCTAAATCTTCTTTATTATTGAATTGAGTTGGGTTCACAAAAATGCTAACAACAACTAAGTCATTTTCACTGGATGCCTTATCTACCAAAGCTTTGTGACCTTTATGCAAGGCTCCCATCGTTGGAACAAACCCAATCGTTTTGCCTTTCGATTTTAAAGCACTTAATATCGATTTAAGCTCGTCTTTTTTATGAATCAATTGTAAAGTTGACAT
Source organism: Flavobacteriales bacterium (assembly GCA_018883325.1). Classification (GTDB taxonomy): domain Bacteria; phylum Bacteroidota; class Bacteroidia; order Flavobacteriales_D; family Crocinitomicaceae; genus UBA952. The sequence goes on from VEQH01000015.1 coordinate 37,546, forward strand.
CCTATTTGCGTAATAATAAGGGACAAAGCTATTGCTTTTTGTGTAAGTTGAATAAAAATTGTACTTTTGCACCCTTACAAACAAAATTAATGGAGAAGAAAAAAGTCCTTTTTATATCTCAAGAAATTTTTCCTTTTTTACCAAAATCAGAAATTTCATCCACTTCAAGAAGATTACCACAGGTAGTTCAAGAGGCGGGAAAAGAAATACGTGTTTTTACTCCACGTTTCGGAGCAATCAATGAACGTAGACATCAATTACACGAAGTAATTCGATTATCAGGTTTGAATATAAGTATTGACGATCAGGATCATCCTTTAATTATTAAGGTTGCTTCTGTTTCTTCAGCTAGAATGCAAGTATACTTCATTGATAACGACGATTACTTTAAAAGAAAAACAACTGTTCAAGACGAAAAGGGAAACTACTTTGCTGACAATGATGAAAGAGCAATGTTCTTCTGTCATGGCGTTTTAGAAACCGTAAAAAAACTTGGATGGCAACCAGATGTTATTCATTGTCACGGTTGGTTGACTGGAATTATGGCTTTGTACATCAAACATGTATTCAATAAAGATCCGCATTTCAAAGACACGAAAGTTGTTTACAGTTTTTACAATGACAGTTTCGATGTGCCGTGGAATGAACGTTTTTTCGAAAAGTTAAAACATGACAACATGCCTGCGGAAATTGTTGAACAACTTAAAGACACAAGCTTTTTAAATATTACAAAGGTGATAGCAGAAAACTGTGATGGTGTAAATATTGCCGTAGAAAACTTAAATCCTGAGTTGCGTACAATATTTGACCAAGTTGATTGTTTAAAGCAAGAGTATATTTCTGAAGAACATCAAGGTAAAGAGTTATCTGCCTTTTTTGACAAAGTAATTGAAGCAAGTATATTAGCTTAGTCTATCCAAGAATGAAAATATTGTATCCTTTTTTTGTAACGGTTTTTGTAAGTGCGTTCTTATTTTCCTGCACTAAAAATAAAACTTTAGGCAAAGACGTAATCGACCCTTCCTCGTATTTAAACGGGGTAACAGTCGACACCTTTGATTTAATAACCTATACAATTGCGGAGGATAGTAGCATTACAGATAATGCATCAAATGTTGTTCTTGGAAGTTACATCGACCCAAAATTTGGCGAATTTGACGCTTCATTTTATTCCCAAGTTCGATTAGGAGGTTTAAGCCCAGACTTTGGAAATCCTTCCTCAATAAAAATTGACTCGTTCGTTTTAGCATTGAAATACGTTGGATATTACGGTGATTTATCTGCACAAACATTTGAAGTTTATGAGTTGGATGATACCTTGAATTTGAATTCAACCTATTATTCATTCACGACCAAAAATGTTAAAAGCACGAATTGGGTACCGTCAGGAAAAGGAACTATTTCACCGAAACCTTTAACAAAAACAGTTATTGGTGACGACACAGTGGATGCACAATTGAGAATTCCATTAGATACGAATATTGCACGCAATTTCATAGAGGAAGCGACGAGTGGAAGTTCAACTTTCACTTCAAACGACGACTTTTTAAACTATTTTAAAGGAATAAAAGTTAAAACAAACAATCTAAGTCAATCAACAGGTCAAGGTGCGATATTCTATTTCAACATCACCGACGCAGCTTCAAAAATGACCATTTATTTTACGCAAGGAAACGCTCAAAAAACATTTGACTTTGTAATAAACTCTGATTGTGCTGACTTTACAAATGTTCAAATTTCTAATAGTGGTAAGCCAATTGATTTAGTGTTACAAGATAGCACAAAAGGTTTAACCGAATTTTATGCACAAGCGTTTAAACATCGTGCAATTGTAAAAATTAAAAACATAGAAAACCTTCCAAAAAATTTAGTGATTCATAGAGCAGATTTAACTTTACCTGTCCAATACCAAACAGGTTATCGTTACAAACCTGGTTCAAGTGTATCAATCGCAACAAAATTAAAATCAACAGATGTGAATTATACAAGTCTTGGCATACTTGGAGAATTTAATGAGGCTAAAAAATATTTCTCAATAAATCTTCGAACTTATGTTCAAGCACTTGTTAATAAAGAGATAGAAAATAATGGTGTTGTTGTATCTCCACGTTTTTTTATAAATTCGTCGGAGCGAATTATTTTTAACGGAAAAAATACAACAAATAAGACCAAACCTAAATTAATATTAACGTATACAACCTACTAAATTATGTGTGGAATAGTAGCTTACATTGGTAAAAAACAAGCTTTTCCTATTGTTTTGAAAGGACTTAAAAGATTAGAATACAGAGGTTATGATAGTGCAGGTATTGCAGTATTGAATGGCGGAGCATTGAATATGTTCAAACGTTCGGGCAAAGTTGCGAATTTAGAAGCTTATGCTATGGAGCATAACACAGAGGGTCATGCAGCAATTGGTCATACACGTTGGGCAACTCACGGACTTCCAAACGATATCAATGCGCATCCTCATTTTTCAAATGACGAGTCAATTGCGGTAATTCACAATGGAATTATTGAGAATTATGATACACTTAAAAAAGAATTAATTGCTCATGGTTATGTTTTCAAAAGTGAAACTGACACTGAGGTTTTAGTTCATTTGATTGATGATATTCGTAAAAATGAAAACCTATCAATTGCTGAAGCAGTTAGAAGAGCACTTCACCATGTTGAAGGAGCTTATGCGATTGTTGTGATTTCAAAAGACAATCCCAATCAATTAGTTGCAGCAAGAAAAAGTAGTCCATTAGTTGTTGGAATTGGAAATGAAGGAGATTTCTTCTTGGCTTCTGATGCAACTCCAATTATTGAATATACAAAACGTGTTGTTTACTTAAACGACGAAGAAATAGCTGTTGTAGATTTGAATGAAGGTTTACGTATTTTCAATATTGGAAATCAAGAAAAAACTCCATTTATTCAAAAACTAGAAATGGAATTAGAAGCCTTAGAAAAAGGTGGATATGAGCATTTTATGTTGAAAGAAATTCACGAACAACCGCGTTCAATTCAAGATTGCTTACGTGGGCGAGTTAATACCAATGAAGGTTGGGTTGCTTTACGCGGACTATTAGATTACGAAAAGAAAATGATTCAAGCAAAACGTTTAATCATTGTGGCTTGTGGTACTTCTTGGCACGCAGCTTTAGTAGGAGAATATTTAATTGAAGACTTAGCTCGCATCAATGTTGAGGTTGAATACGCAAGTGAATTCAGGTATAGAAATCCAATTATTGATGAAAATGATGTGGTGATTGCTATTTCACAATCGGGTGAAACTGCTGATACACTTGCTGCATTGGAATTAGCAAAATCAAAAGGTGCAACCATTTTAGGTATTTGTAACGTTGTAGGTTCATCAATCTCACGTGTTACAGATGCAGGTTGTTACACACACGCTGGACCAGAAATTGGTGTTGCTTCAACAAAAGCATTTACGGCGCAAGTAACAGTACTAACGTTAATGGCATTGTCATTAGCTCACAAAAAAGGAACAATCAGCGAATCAGCATTTCATTCTTTGTTAACAGAAATTGAAAGTGTTCCAGATAAAGTTAAAGAAGTTTTAAAAACAAATTCAATCATTGAAAAAATTGCAGCTGAATATGCAGAGGCACCAAACGCTTTATATTTAGGTCGTGGTAGTTCTTTCCCTGTTGCTTTAGAAGGTGCATTGAAATTGAAAGAAATTTCCTACATACACGCTGAGGGTTATCCTGCTGCGGAAATGAAACACGGACCAATCGCATTGATTGATGAAAACATGCCTGTTTTTGTTATTGCAACACAAGGTAACTCTTACGAAAAAGTGGTTTCAAACATTCAAGAGGTGAAAGCTAGAAAAGGTAAAATCATTGCAATCGTAACTGAAGGCGATGTGAATGTGAAAGAAATGGCTGATCACGTAATTGAAATTCCAGAAACTCACGAATACCTTGTTCCTTTATTGGCAACAATTCCTTTACAATTACTTTCTTATCACATTGCGTTAATGAGAGGTTGTAACGTTGACCAACCAAGAAACTTGGCGAAATCTGTAACTGTTGAATAAGCTTAGTTTTATTATAGAATTGAAAAATCACCACTATTTGTTGGTGATTTTTTTGTTTAAAAGAGTTTAAATAAAATCATATTTAAGAATAATCATATTCTGGCAATAAGTAAAACATCAAGTTTTTTGGTTTAAGATAAAATAGAAAACTATCATTTTTATAGGAATCAATATTAAGTGTTAAAAGCAACTTTGATTACATTCACAAAATAGATATACCCTACATTTGACAAAATTAATAAAATGGAAACTGAAATTTTAGCCCGAATACAATTTGCTTTTACTGTTGGGTTTCATTACATCTATCCACCTTTGAGTATAGGTTTGGGTTTAATCTTGGTATTATTCGAAAGTTTATACCTTAAAACAAAAAATGAAGATTACCATCAATTAGCAAGGTTTTGGACTAAAATATTTGCTATAACATTTGGAATAGGCGTTGCAACAGGAATTGTTATGGAATTTGAATTCGGTACAAATTGGGCAACTTATTCTAGATTTGTTGGAGACATTTTTGGAAGTGCATTAGCAGCAGAGGGAATTTTTGCTTTTGCTTTAGAAAGTGGGTTTTTAGGAATTTTGCTTTTTGGATGGAATCGTGTTCCTAAATGGGTACATTTAGTTTCAACAATCGGAGTGTTTTTAGGTTCAATGTTTTCTGCTGTTTGGATTGTGGTAGCAAATAGTTGGCAACAAACACCCGCTGGATTTCATATTGTTGGAAAAGGATTTTCTGCAAGAGCAGAAATAACTGATTTTTGGCAAATGGTTTTTAATCCTTCTAGTGTTGATAGATTAACTCACACTTGGATTGGCGCATTTTTAGCGGGTTCATTCTTGGTTTTAAGTGTTCATGCCTATTATATTTTAAAAGGTAAACATCTCGATATTTCTAAGAAAGCATTTAAAATTGCGCTCTTTGTTGCAACATTTTTTTCCTTAGCTCAACTTTTCACTGGTCACAAATCAGCAGATGGGGTTGCCAAAAATCAACCAGCAAAATTAGCAGCAATGGAAGGACATTATGTTAAAAATGCTCCCGCTGATTTGTATTTGTTTGGATGGGTTAATCAAAACACACAAAAAGTTAATGGACTTAGAATAAAGGGTGGATTGTCGTTTTTAGTTCATCAAGATTTTAATAAGAAAATTATCGGATTAAATCATTTTCCTAAAGACGAACAACCATCACAAGTAAATGCTGTTTTTCAATTTTATCACTTAATGGTACTCATAGGAATGACATTAATTGGTTTGACTGTATTATCCTTATTCTATCTTGTTAAAGGAAATCTCTATGAAAAAAAATGGTTGTTAAGGATTTTTGTTTTTTCAGCAATTCTTCCTCAATTAGCAAATCAATTTGGATGGTTTACAGCAGAAATGGGTCGACAACCTTGGGTCGTTTACGGACTTTTGAGAACAGATCAGGCCTTCTCACAAGCTGTTTCAGCGAATCAAATATTGTTTTCGTTAATCTTGTTTTTCTTTGTTTATCTTTTATTGTTTTTATTGTTTATTTATATGTTGAACAAAAAGATTAAACATGGAATTTCAGATTTAGAAGATAAATCAAAATTGAGTCTAAACGCAAAATATGAATAGTTTATGGAAACTTTATTAGGATTAGATTACCCAACTTTGTGGTTTTTAGTTGTAGGTGGATTATTTGCTGGATATGCAATTTTAGATGGTTTTGACTTTGGGGCTGGTGCTTGGCATTTGTTTTTAAAAAAAGAAGAAAGTAGAAGAATTGCCTTAAATGCGATTGGTCCAGTTTGGGATGGAAATGAAGTTTGGTTAGTAATTGGTGGAGGAGCTTTATTTGCAGGTTTTCCAATTATGTATGCAACATTCTTTTCTTCAATGTATATTCCATTTATGCTTTTTTTGGTTTTTATTATTTTTAGAGCTATTTCAATCGAATTTAGAAGTAAAGAAAAAATGCTTTGGTGGAGAAAAATGTGGGATATATCTTATAGTGTTTCCAGTATAGCGCTTGCATTTCTTCTGGGAGTTGTTTTAGGAAATGTCCTACAAGGAATTGCAATTGGCGAAAAATTAACGTATTCCGGAAGTGGTTTCTTTGAATTTTTAAACCCCTTTGCTCTTTTAGTTGGTTTCACATCATTGTTCTTATTTATGACACATGGAGCTATTTATCTTATTTTAAAAACGGAGGGTAGATTATTTGCTAAAATGACAAAGCTATTAAAGAAAAGTTATTTCTTATTTCTACTTTTTTTTATACTAATGTCTGTTTACACTTTTGTTTTTATACCTCACTTAGCAGCAATTTTTAAATCTAAACTCTATTTGATAATTGTTCCAATTTTGACAATCTTAAGTATTGCAAACGTACCAAGACTTACGAATAAACATGCTTATGGGTGGGCTTTTTTCTTTTCTTCTCTGACCATCGCACTTTTAATGGTTCTTGTTGCTTTTGGTTTATATCCTAATTTATTGTATTCAACAATAGACCAAAAATATTCATTGACAATTTACAATTCTGCAGCTTCAATTAAATCCCTAAAAATAATGATGATTATTGTTGCAATTGGTACACCTTTAGTTTTGGGATATACCATATTTGTTTACAAAACGTTTAGTGGTAAGGTTAAATTAGATGAAACGAGTTATTAATAATTTCTAATTTCAATTTTGCAGTCGTCAAAAAAGTACCCTTTAATTTTTCTCTTATGAAACTTATGTGACTTTTAGTTTTTTATTTAAACCATACTTTTAATAAAAAAAGTAATGTCAAAAGTCGTAGTTTTAGGAGCAGGTATTTCAGGTCATGTTGCAGCTTCACATCTTAGAAGAAAATTAGGAAAAAATCATGAAGTACTTGTTGTTTCTCCTAATTCTAATTATCAATGGGTACCTTCTAATATTTGGGTTGGTATAGGAAGAATGAAATCTTCATCGGTTTTATTTCCATTAAAACCTTTATATCAAAGAAAAAATATTGGCTATTTACAGTCTAAAGTAATTCAATTTCATCCAGAAGGAGATTTGGAAATAAATAAACCTTTTGTCCTTGTTGAAAGTGTAGAAGAATCATCTAAAGGAAAACTGGAGAAAATTACATACGATTATTTGATTAATGCAACGGGGCCAAAATTAAATTTTGAAGCTACAGAAGGTTTATATCCAGGAAAAAATAAAACATTTTCAGTTTGCACTTACAATCATGCAGATCATGCTTGGGAAAATCTTTTGAAGTTAATTGGTGAAATGAAAAATGGTAAAAATGTATCAATTCTTATTGGTACAGGTCATTCAAAAGCAACTTGTCAAGGTGCAGCATTTGAATATATTTTAAATGTTGAACAGGAACTTAGAAGACACAAAGTCAGAGATAAAGCAACAATAACTTGGATTTCAAATGAAAATGAATTAGGAGATTTTGGTATGGATGGAATGTTGTTAAGTTATGGCGGAAAACAAATAAGATCTAGTGAAATGGTCGAAATGGTTTTTTCTGAGCGTTCAATTAAATGGATTGTTGGAGCTGGTGTTTATAAAATTGAAGATGGAGTTGCCTATTATGAAAATTTAGCTGGTGAATACAAAACAGAATTTTTTGATTTTGCAATGTTAATACCTTCCTTTTCTGGACATGGATTTAAAGCTTACAATAAACTTAATATTGAAATAACCGAACAACTTTTTAATGGTTTTATGCTGGTTGATGCAGATTACACTTCTAAACCTTACGAACAATGGAAAGTAACAGATTGGCCTGAAACATATCAAAACCCAAATTTCTCAAATATTTTTGCTCCAGGAATTGCTTTTGCACCTCCTCATTCTATTTCAAAACCTAGAATAAGCCCAAATGGAAGAGAAATTTTTCCAACACCACCACGAACTGGAATGCCTTCAGGAATTAGTGCAAAACTTGTTGCTGATAACATAATCGATTTGATAAATGATCCTAAAACAACCTTAAAACATAAGGGCTCTCTCGGTAACATGGGAGCTGCATGTATTGCCTCAGCTGGATATGGTTTGATGGAAGGAAGTGGAATAAGTATCACAACTTTTCCTATTGTGCCCGATTTTGAAAAATATCCAACAACCCATGGAAGATCTATCAAGAAAACATTTGGTGAGATTGGTCTTGCGGGGCATTGGTTAAAATTAGCACTTCACCATGCCTTTTTATATAAAGCTAAAATGCGTCCATTTTGGTGGTTAATTCCTGAATAAATCTTTTTAAATCAACTTCTATGCAAACTAAATTCTCTCGTACCCAAAAATTCTTTATGATGAATCCGTTTATTCAATTTGTTAGATTCATTATTCTGAGTATAAAAATTCTAATCATCGTTGCTGGAGGTCATGGTGGAACTAGAAGGGTTTAAAATAACAAAAACTTTTATCATGAAAACTTTAATCTACTTTCTGTTCTTTTCAATATTCTTTTCTTCATGTTCCAAAATGGATAGTTTGACTAAATTTCATTTGAAAATCACGGAATCTACTTCCATTCCAGCGATGCTTAACATAAATCTCCCATTTGAAATTTACACACCTAACATTGAAACAAATATTGTAAAAGAGTTAGAAGTAAGAAACAGTCACAAAGACAGAGTAGAAAGTATTCATCTCAGCATTTTGGAGCTAACAATTACAAATCCTTCTAACGGTACTTTTGATTTTTTGAAATCGATTGAAATCGTTTTAACTGCCGATGGAATGAGCGATATTCTGATTGCTCACAAAGAAAATATTAAAGACAATATCGGATCTAAAATAACCTTAGATGTAGAGGATGTAGAATTGAAAAATTATATTCTAAAGGATTTTGTTAAGATAAAAATTAAAGTAGTAACTGATAAAATTACTACTCAAAAATACGACGTTGAACTATTTACTGATTTTTTTGTAGATGCTAAAATACTTGGAGTTTAACCATAATTCAATCTTATGAACACTGTCATTTTCACCATTGTCATGCTCCACCTTTTAGTAGGGTTTGGTTATTTTATTTACAAAATTGAATTTCAAAAAAAAGATAAAAACAAAAAAAATGATTCAAAGTAAATCTCTAAAATTTAAGTTGTTTTTTGTTTTTAAATCAAATTAAACTTTTCATTAACTTTCATCAGTTTGATGTTCCGATTCATATTTTTTCTAATTTTGAATCATTACAAATAATAATCTTAAAAATCATAAATTATGTCATTTGAATTACCAAAATTAGCTTACGCTTACGATGCTTTAGAGCCTCATATCGATGCAAGAACAATGGAAATCCACCATTCAAAACACCACCAAGCTTATACAACTAACCTGAATAATGCAATCGCAGGAACTGAGTTAGAAGGCAAAACAATCGAAGAAATTTTGCTTGCATGTAAAGATAAACCAGCTGTTCGCAACAACGGTGGAGGATTCTGGAATCACAATTTATTCTGGGAAATTATGGCGCCAAACGCTGGTGGTGCTCCAACAGGTGACTTAGCTACTGCAATTGATGCCACATTTGGTTCTTTTGAAGCGTTCAAAGATGAATTTGCAAAAGCTGCTACAACTCGCTTTGGTTCAGGATGGGCATGGTTGTGTGTTACAAACGGAAAGTTAGAAATTTGTTCAACAGCAAATCAAGATAATCCGTTGATGGGTGAAGGATGCACAGGTACTCCAATTTTAGGTTTAGATGTTTGGGAACATGCATACTACTTAAACTACCAAAACCGTCGTCCTGATTACATCAATGCATTTTTCAATGTAATTAATTGGGAAGTTGTTGCTGCTAAATATGCTGCTGCACTTTAATCAAATTTAAATAGGAAAGGGTTGTTTCTTTGAGGCAACCCTTTTTTTGTGCTTGGTAACCTGAGAAATGAATATTTTTACAAGTTCAATCTTTTCCATGAAATACATTCATTTCTTAATTTCTATTTTACTTTTTTGTCAACTTGCAAAAGCTCAACAATTCCAAATACTTGATGCTTATTCAAAAGAAGTTGTTCCGTTTGCGAAAATCATTCCTTCTGTTGATAAACCTTTATTGACAGACATGGACGGGAAATTTCAGTTAAGTATTTTGGAGCAAGAAATCACCATCAAAGCAAGTACTTACCGCGATACAACTTTAAAAATTTATTCGTGGTCAGACGCTCAAATCCTACTTCGACCTGCTGTTCAAAACATACAAGAAGTAACTGTATTGCCGGGAGAAAATCCTGCAAATCAAATCATTAAAAAAGCAATTGAGTATCGAAAAAACAACCATCCACTTGAAAATGATGGATTTATCAGTCATCAGTACAGCAAGTTTATATTTGACATTGACCCTGAAACGCGCAAACGTTTGATGGATTCGTCGGTGTTAAAAAAAGGAGACACGACACTTTTGAAAATGCGTAATTTCTTCGGAAAACAATATCTTTTTATGATTGAAAATGCTTCACGTCACTATTTTGAACCTCCTTACAAAGAAAAAGAAATCATTGAAGCCTACAAAGTCTCTGGATTCACCGATCCAATTTTTTCAACTTTTGCGCAAGAAATGCAATCCTTTCATTTTTATGATAATCAAGTTGCAGTTCTTGGAAAACAATACATTAATCCCATTGCTTTTGGTTCATTGAACCGCTACCTTTTCATTCTTGAAGATTCAACAATTAATGCAAATGACACCACTTACACTGTCTTTTACCGACCTAAAAAAGGCAAAAGTTTTGAAGGTTTAACAGGTCGCTTGTATATCAACACCAATGGTTATGCGATTGAAAAAGTTACTGCAAAACCTTATGTGATGGACACTTCAGGAATGGCTTTAGAAATCGTTCAAGAATATGCTTTCACTGAAAACACGAAATGGTTTCCTTCCAAACTTTCAACTTCAATTGAGATTTATTCTGCAATTGCCGATGTGGAATCAGAAACAGTTTCCGTTGGCAATAGTGGTGAAAAATCGACGAAACCCAAAAGTTACATCATAGGAAGAGGTTCAACTTACATCGACAAAGTTCGGTTTAATCCCAAAGAGTTAGAAAAAGAGAAATTCAACAATGTGTCAACAGAAACTGCTGTAAATGCGGAAATAACCAATGATACCAAATGGAATGAACTACGAACCAATCAACTTTCTGAGCGCGAGAAAAACACTTACACAAATCTCGATAGCATTGTTAAAACTCAAAAATTAGATCGCTTCTTAATCTTGGCAAAAGTGCTTGCCTCGGGAAAAATTCCTGTTAAAAAATTCAATTTGGATTTAAAACGAATCATCAATTACAATCCTTACGAAGGTTATCGTTTGGGCTTAGGAATTGAAACTTCGGAGCGGTTAATAAAACCATTAATTCTCGGAGCTTACTTTGGTTACGGGACCAAGGATGAAGCTTGGAAATATGGAGCTTATTCACATCTTTTTCTTAATCGAAAAACGGGAACAAAATTGGAACTTTTTATTCAAAATGATGTTGCCGAAGTTGCTTCTGTGCGCTCCATTGCAAATCCTAATTTTTTAACCAATGATTTGGCTCGCGAGTTTTTTATTAAAAATAAAGTAAATCAAGAAAAAATGGGTCTTGCCTTTCAAACCTATATTCGTTCAAATATGGGATTGCGTTTAGAGGTGAATACCCAACGGCTTTTTTACGGAAACACGTATCAATATGAAGATGAAAACTACTTTGTTGCGAATGAAACTTCGCTAATTTGGTCTTGGAATATTCGTGAAAAAGTAAATATTCTTGGAAATCAACGTGTACCAATGGGCACTAAATTCCCAAAATTACAACTCCAATTAGACAAAGGTTGGCAATTGAATGCGGGGAAATTTTCAAGTAATTTAGAATACTATCGACTAATTTTTCAAGTACAACAAACCGTTCCGATAATTGGAGTTGGAAAGTTAGCTTGGTCACTCAAAACAGGAATTAGCGATGGGAATGCACCACTTTTTTTTCATCAATTGGTTTCAGCTACGCGAGCAAATTGGTCGATTTCAGTACCAAATACATTTGAAACAGTTGGCGCAAATGAGTTTTATCATAAGAAAGCTGCTGCAATTTTCACGCGATTTATTTTCAATTCTAAACACACAAAAGCTAAATGGAATGAACCACAATTAGGTTTTCATTACGCTTATGGAATTGGCGAATTTCAAAATAAAGAAGCACATAGTTTAGCTTTTCGCTCGATGGACAAAGGTCTGCACGAAGCAGGATTGTTTTTAAACGGAATTATAGTTTCTGGAAATACAAGCCTTGGGTTGGGAGCTTTTTCTCGTTTTGGCTATTATGCAAATCCAGATTGGAAAAGTAACATTGTTCCGAAGATTGTGGTTGGGATTGTTTTTTAAATTAATGTGCTAATTTGCTAATGTGCTAATTTGCTAATGTGTTAATTATTCAATTGAACCATTAGCACATTATTCAATTAGCATATTGATTAAATAGCACATTGATTAATTATCATATTTTCAAAAAACGTATGCACGCATAATTATTTTTTATTACTTTTAGTGTGAAAAAATGAATAGCACTAAATCCGATTTAATAGATTTTACCATTCGTCATTCTTGGCACCGAATTTCGCGAATGTATAATCAGATGGCGGCTGTTGAAGGCATGACGATGTCTTATGGTTTTATCTTGATGATGGTGGAAAAACAAGGAACACCAAGCACGCAATTAGGTCCAAAAATGGGAATGGAAGCAACCTCGCTTTCACGAACAATCAATGCAATGGAATTAGATGGCCTTATTCGTCGTTCAAGTTCAGAAAAGGACAAGCGAATTACCTTGGTTTTTTTAACAGAATTAGGTGTTCAAAAGCGAAAAATGGTAAAAAAATTCATTTTAGAATTTAATGAAAAACTTACCACCAAGCTAAAAAAGAAAGATTTAGAAGGATTTTTCACAGTGATGAATGCCTTGGATGAATCAATAGATGAAATTGTAGATAATAAAAAAGTGATTAACGAAAAATTATAAAAAAATGAATAGACACATTCGAAAAGTAGCCGTTTTGGGCTCTGGAGTTATGGGATCAAGAATTGCTTGCCATTTTGCAAACATTGGATGCGAGGTTCTTTTGTTGGATATCGTTCCAAGAGAAGTGACACCGCAAGAGGAAGCAAAAGGTTTAAGTTTAGAATCGAAAGTGATTCGCAATAAAATCGTCGATGGAGCATTGGCTTTTGCATTGAAATCAAATCCTTCTCCGATTTATAGAAAATCATTTGCAAAAAGAATCGTTACTGGAAATTTCGATGATGATTTAGCTAAAATCGCTGAATGTGATTGGGTTATCGAGGTTGTTATCGAACGTTTAGATATCAAACAATCACTTTTCGAGAAAGTAGAAAAATATAGAAAACCAGGTACAATTATTTCTTCAAACACATCTGGTATTCCAATTCATATGATGTTGGAAGGAAGAAGCGAAGATTTCCAAGCGAATTTTGTAGGAACACATTTCTTCAATCCACCGCGTTATTTGCAATTGCTCGAAATTATCCCAACGCCTAAAACAAACCAAGATGTTGTCGATTTCTTGATGGATTACGGTATGCGAATGTTGGGTAAGAAAACAGTTCTTTGTAAAGATACACCTGCATTTATTGCAAACAGAGTCGGAGTTTACTCAATCATGGCTTTGTTCCACGCAGTGAATGAAATGGGTTTCACAATTGACGAAGTAGATAAATTATCGGGTCCTGTTTTAGGTCGTCCGAAATCTGCAACGTTCAGAACTTGTGACGTAGTTGGTTTAGATACTTTGGTGCACGTTGCGAATGGATTAAAAGCAAATTGCCCTGACGACGAGGAAAAACACTTATTTGATTTGCCAGATTACATCGCTAAAATGGTTGAAAATAATTGGTTAGGTTCTAAATCTGGACAAGGTTTCTACAAAAAATCGAAAGATGAAAACGGCAAAAAACAAATTCTTTCTTTGGATTTAAAAACCTTGGAATACAAAGTTGCTGAAAAAGTGAAATTTCCAACTTTAGAAATGACCAAACCTATCGATGATTTACGTCAACGCACGAAAATGTTGGTAATGGGAATGGATAAAGCCGGACAATTCTACCGTCAAATTTTTGGAGGATTGTTTGCGTATGTTTCAAACCGTATTCCTGAAATTTCTGATGATTTATTCAAAATCGACGATGCATTAAAAGCTGGTTTCGGTTGGGAATTAGGTCCATTTGAAACATGGGATACAATTGGTTTTGAGCAAGGATTGAAATTAATCAATGACAATAACAAAAAAGCAGCTTCTTGGATTGAAGAAATGAAAGCTGCAGGTTGCACTTCGTTCTATAAAACAGAACAAGGAAAACGTATGTATTACGACATTGCAACAAAAGGCTACAAAGTAATTCCTGGAACAGAAAACATCGTTCATTTGGATTCTTTGCGTTCAGAAAATAAAATCTGGGGCAATTCAGATGTAACTCTTGTTAATTTAGGTGATGGTGTTTTAAATTTAGAATTCCACACAAAAATGAATACAATCGGTGGTGGTGTAATCGAAGGAATCAATAAAGCTATTGACATTGCTGAGAAAGACCACAAAGGTTTAGTAATTTCAAATACTGGTCAAAATTTCTCTGCTGGAGCGAATGTTGGAATGATTTTCATGATGGCTGCCGAACAAGATTTTGACGAATTGAATTTTGCTGTGAAGGCATTTCAAGATACAATGATGCGCATTCGTTACTCAAATATTCCTGTGATTGTTGCGCCGCACAATATGGCTTTAGGCGGTGGATGCGAAATGTCAATGCACGCGGATAAAGTGGTAGCACATGCTGAATTATACATGGGCTTAGTTGAGTTTGGTGTTGGTTTAATCCCTGGTGGTGGAGGATCGAAAGAATTTGCAAAAAGACTTTCGGAAGAATTACACGCAGGAGATATTAAAATCAACCGTTTGAGAGATCGCTTCTTGACAGTTGGACAAGCAAAAGTTTCAATGTCGGCGTATGAAGCCTTTGATTTAGGTTATTTGCGTGAAGGAATTGACGAAGTGGTTGTGAGCAGAGATTACCAATTGACACGTGCGAAAGCTGCATGTTTAGAAATGGCATATAAAGGTTACGTTGCACCGAAACGCGAGAAAAACATCACCGTTGTTGGTCAAGAAGGATTGGGAATTGTGTATGTTGGTGCGCATTCGATGCTTTCAGGAAATTATATGTCAGAGCACGACAGAGTAATTTCTGAGAAATTGGGTTATGTACTTTGCGGTGGCGATTTATCTGAAAACACAGTTGTTTCTGAACAATACTTACTTGACTTAGAGCGCAAAGCATTTGTTGAGTTATGTGCAGAAAGAAAAACGCTTGAGCGACTTGAAAGCCTTGTTAACAAAGGGAAAATTTTAAGAAATTAAAATTACAATACGAATTAAACCGCATCAGTTTTGGTGCGGTTTTTTTTGCTTCATAATTTTTGGTAATGAGGATTTATATAACCAATGAAACTTTGGTTTATAAGAGAATCCTCATTTCATTTCGGAATGACTTTTCACTGAGGGGCTGTGGCGAAAATACTTCGCATTTTCGCATTCTTTACTCAATTCAAGAGTCCTTCCGATCGAAGGGAGGAATCTTAAAACTCTTGAAAAAGAATTTTCTTTGTAAAATGATGACAATTTTATTCCCAAAAGATTCCTCATTTCATTTCAGAATGACTTTTCGCATTCTCACTTAGTTCAAGAGTCCATTCCAATCTTTGGTAGAAATCACAAAACGATTGAAAAAGAATTGATTTAGATTGATATTTTCTTCTTGATTTTCAATAAGATTCCTCATTTCATTTCGGAATGACTGTTCGCTAAGTGGCAATGGCGAAAATGCTTCGCATTTTCGCATTCTTTACTCAATTCAAGAGTCCTTCCGGACAAAGGGAGAAATCTTAAAACTCTTGAAAAAGAATTGATTTGGACTAATTATTTCTCATTGGTTTTTGAACTAAATTCATCCTTACATTCAAAGAATAAGCAATGAATTCGTTAGAGAATGTGAAGATGCAATTTAATTTAATGTTCTTCTGGTTCAATCCTTGAATTTTGTTTTATTTTAGCACTTCCATTGAATTAAAATTATGAGAAAAATATTCCTTTTTGCATTGCTAGTGTCTTCTTTTGCACAAGCACAAAAAACAACCAAAACCACTTCAAGTCCTTCAACGCCAAAACCAATTTTTGACGCAGGAACAGTTTCAAGTCTTTCTTTCCGAATGGTTGGTCCTGCCCTAACCTCTGGCCGTGTTGCGGATATTGCTGTTCACCCGAAAAATAAAGACGTATGGTATGTTGCGGCTGCCTCCGGTGGTGTTTGGTTTACAGCAAATCATGGAATCACTTTCTCTCCCATTTTTGATAATTATGGATCTTATTCCATTGCTTGTGTTGAATTGGCACCTTCAAATCCAAATACCGTTTGGGTAGGAACAGGCGAAAACAACAATCAACGTTCGGTGGCTTATGGCGATGGCGTTTACAAATCCTTAGACGGTGGAAAATCTTTCACAAACATGGGTTTGAAATTAAGTGAACACATTGGAAATATTATCATTCACCCTACAAATGAAGACATTGTGTGGGTTGCAGCTTATGGTCCTGTTTGGAGCGCAGGTGGCGAACGTGGCGTTTACAAAACAATTGATGGCGGCAAAACCTGGGAACGCACGCTTTTTGTTTCCAATGAAACTGGTATTTCTGAAATCGCAATCGATCCAACAAACCCTGATATTTTATACGCCGCAGCACATCAACGTCGAAGAACAGAAGCAACTTATATCGGCGGCGGTCCAGAGTCAACACTTTATAAATCAACTGATGGCGGAAAAACGTGGAAGGAAATTGCAGCTGGATTACCTAAATCTGATATGGGAAGAATTGGAATCGCTGTTTCACCCGTTGATGCAGATTATATCTACGCAATCGTTGAAGGACGTTATGGAAAAGGTGGTTTGTACCGTTCTACCAATAAAGGAGAAAATTGGTCGAAACAAGGCGATTTTAGCACTAGCGGAAATTACTACCAAGAAATCATTTGCGACCCAAAAGACAAAAACAAAATCTTCGCAATGGACACCTATTTGCATCACAGTGAAGACGGTGGGAAAACGTTTAAACAAACAGGAGAATCAAACAAACACGTTGATAATCATTGCATTTGGATTGACCCAAGCAATACCGACCATTGGATAGTTGGCTGTGATGGTGGCGTTTATGAAACGTATTCTCACGCAAAAGAATGGTTTTACTATGCCAATTTACCAATTATTCAATTCTACAAAGTTGCAACAGACAACGCTACTCCATTTTATAACATTTACGGTGGAACACAAGACAATAACAGTATGGGTGGGCCAGCTGCAACAAACAACGTAGCAGGAATTTTAAATTCAGATTGGTTCATCACGAATGGTGGAGATGGTTTTGAATCAGCAACAGATTGGTCAAATCCGAATATTGCTTACGCGCAAGCGCAATACGGTTGGTTGGTTCGCTATGACAAAGTTTCAGGAGAAAAAGTGCCAATTCAGCCAATGCCTGGAAAAGGTGAAGCTGCTTACCGTTGGAATTGGGACGCACCTCTAATTGTTTCTTCTCACGATGCCTCAACCTTGTATTTTGCAGCCAATAAATTATTCAAATCAACAAATCGTGGCGATGATTGGCAAACAATTTCTCCCGATTTAACGCAACAACTTGACCGTAATAAGGAAAAAGTTATGGGGCAAGTTTGGACAATTGATGCCGTAATGAAAAATGCTTCAACAACAATTTATGGCAATATCGTTGCGTTGGACGAGTCGTCGAAGAAAAAAGGATTATTGTACGTTGGAACCGATGATGGATTGATTCAAGTTTCTGAAAACGATGGTCAAAATTGGAGTAAATATGCTGTTTTCCCAAGTGTTCCAACCAATACAAGAGTAAATATGTTGACTGCATCTGTTCACGATGAAAATGTGGTTTTTGCAGCGTTTAATTCACAACGTCAAGGCGACTTTAAACCGTATTTACTAAAATCAACGGACAAAGGAAAAACGTGGACATCTATCGTTGGGAACTTGCCAACGCGCGGCAATGTTTACTGCATCAAACAAGATCACGTTGACCCTAATTTATTGTTTGCAGGAACTGAATTTGGCGCATTTTTCTCAAATGATGGAGGTATAAATTGGACGAAATTAGCTGGTTTACCAACAATCGCAGTTTACGATTTAGACATTCAAAAACGCGAAAATGATTTAGTTGCAGCAACTTTTGGACGTGGTTTTTATGTGCTTGACAATTATGCACCTCTACGCGAATTGAAAAAAGAGAACTTGGATAAAAAAGCTCATTTATTTGGGATAAAACCAGCTTTACTTTACGTTCCTGCTGATCCACTTGGATTGGAAGGCACAGGTTTTCAAGGGCATAATATGTGGTCGGCGAAAAACCCAGAATTTGGAGCAACTTTTTATTTACACCTAAAAGATGAATTTAAATCCTTGAAAGAAATTCGCCAAGACAAAGAAAAAGCTTTGGAGAAAGACAAAAAAGATGTGGTTTACCCAAGTTTTGAAGAATTAAGAAAAGAAGAACAAGATCAAGCAGCGCAGTTAATTTGGTTGATTTACGATGCCAACGGTAAAGAAATCAAACGCATGACTTCCAAACCTTCCAAAGGAATCAATAAGCTAAATTGGAACTTGAGAACAAATTCTACGAATCCAATTAGTAGCGGAGGAAATGGCTTTTTGGTGACACCTGGAAATTACAGTTTATCGGTGACTTTAGTTAAAAACGAGCAAGTTGAAACCTTAGTTGAGAAGCAAGCATTTGTTGTTAAAGGATTTAATAACCAAACTTTGATTGCCAAAAATCCTGTTGAACTTTCAACTTTCAGAAGTGAAGTGGCAGAATTGAACAGAAAAGTAAGCGGTGTTGGTCGTGTAATGCGTGAAAGCAATGAAATTTTGAACCTACTTCAAGAGGCAATTACCAATTATCCAAATGCGGATTTAAGTCTATTGAAAGAAGTGAAAGCATTGAAAAACACGTATGACGAATGTTCGCTTTTGCTTTGGGGAGATCGTCTTCGTTCAAAACACGAATTTGAAACTGCACCGAGTTTGAACGACCGCTTGAACATGATTGAATATCAATTGTACGAAAATACGACAGGCGTTTCGAACACACACAAAGCCAACAAAGCTATTGCAGAAGAGGAATATGCAGCTTTGCGAGTGAAATTAAACGATATGATTCAACGCATGGAAGCTTTGGAAGCCAAACTTGCCACGATTCTAATTCCATACACAAAATCTCGTGGCTTAGACTGGAAGAAGGATTAGTTGGGGTTAGAGAATGCTGTGATTGAATGGAGGTTTGGGGTTGTTTATTCTTATAGCTCTGTTTCGTTTTGAATATAAAATAGGGTTTTTAGGATTTTATCCATTACGTTAGGACATGAATCCAATTTAAAACCTCAAATAAAGATTTTCTTATAGTTAAAATAGAGATTTTGGTGGGTGGAAAATTTATTTACTTCCAGGTTTTTATCGTTTTAATTCTACATTAGTAATATGAAACATATTGAAGTTGTTGCAGCAGTAATAAAATTTGAAAACAAAATACTTTGCGTTCAAAGAAATAAAAATAAGTATGAATACATTTCATATAAATATGAGTTTCCTGGTGGCAAAGTTGAAGAAAATGAAACCAATGAGATTGCCTTAAAACGAGAAATACAAGAAGAATTAAATCTTGATATTAAAATTGAAAGTCCGTTTATGGTTGTTGAACATTCATACCCTGATTTCGATATTACAATGAATACTTATTTATGTTCTTGTACAACAAAAGACATTAAACTGAATGAACATATCGATTTAAAATGGTTATCTATTAACGAGTTAGGTAGTTTGGATTGGGCAGAGGCTGATTTGCCAATCGTAGAAAAACTAATAAATTACTAGTCAATGGAAGCTCTAAAACTCGCCATTCAAAATTCCGTAACAACTGGATTTGTTGATGATAAATTTGATTCACTTTTAGATTATCGCCCGAGTATTCTAACCAATGAACCTATTATTAATGAAAAAGTACTTTCAACAATTTTAGATGAACTTAGAACATGTGAATCTTTTTTTTTATCAGTTGCTTTTATTACTTCAGGAGGAATATCTTCTTTGTTTGGGACTCTTTTAGACTTACAAATTAAAGGTGTAAAAGGTAAAATTCTTGTTTCTGAGTATTTGAATTTTACGGAGCCCGAAGCGCTAAGAAAAATTCTACAACTCTCAAACGTAGAACTTAAAATTGCTAGAAACACAGATTTTCACTCAAAAGGTTTTTTATTTACTCATAAATCTTATTACACAATCATCATTGGAAGTAGTAATATTACGCATGGTGCATTAACCAAAAATAAGGAGTGGAATTTAAAAGTTACAGCACATAAGGACAGTGAACTTTTCAAAAACACAATTAAGGAATTTGAAAATGTTTTTGATAAATCTCATGAAGTAAATGAGGAATATCTAGAACGTTATGCTTTTGTATATAATTCAGAAAGAAAATTACGACAAGGGCTTAGAAAAGCTTTACTAGATGTTGATGATAAAAAAATTCTACCTAATGAAATGCAAATTAAAGCACTTCAAAATCTTAAAAATTTAAGAAGTTTAGGAAAAAATAAAGCACTTTTAGTTTCAGCAACAGGAACGGGAAAAACATTTTTGTCAGCTTTTGATGTAGCTCAAGTAAACCCGAATAGAATGCTTTTTCTAGTGCATCGAAAAAATATAGCACAAAAAGCGCTAGAAAGCTATCAATTGATATTGAATAATAAAAAGACATTAGGTTTATATTCTGGAAATACTAAAAACAGTAATGCGAATTATCTTTTTTCTACAGTGCAAACATTCAGTAGAGATGAACATTTAACCAATTTTTCACCCGATAGCTTCGATTATATTGTCATTGATGAAACACACAGAGCAAGTGCTTCGAGTTATCAAAAAATAATGAATTATTTTAAGCCAAAGTTTCTTCTCGGAATGACTGCAACACCAGAAAGAACTGACGGTTTAGATATTTTTGCTTTATTTGATTACAACATTGCTTCAGAAATTAGACTGCATGATGCTTTAGCGAATGATATGTTAGTTCCATTTCATTATTTCGGTATCGCAGATATTGAAGTTAATGGAAAGCTTCTAGATGAATCTGCCTCTATTCATGATTTAAATAAAATTGATAGAGTAAATCACATTATTGAAAATTTGATATTATTTGGTACGGATGATGGAATAAACAGAGGTTTAGTATTTTGTTCGAGACAGGAAGAATGTATATTTCTTTCAAATGAATTCAACAATAAAGGATTTAAGTCAATTGCTTTAACTGGTAATTCTTCAGAGGAAGAAAGATCAAGAGCTATTGACTTACTTGAAACAGATGATTTTGAAATCAAGTTGGATTATATTTTTACTGTTGATATTTTCAATGAAGGAATTGATATCCCAAGAGTGAATCAAATTGTGATGTTGAGGCCAACTCAATCAGCAATAATTTTTGTTCAGCAATTAGGGAGAGGACTCCGGAAAAGAGAAGGTAAATCATACGTAACAGTAATTGATTTTATTGGAAATTATCAAAATAATTTTTTAGTTCCAATTGCTTTATTCGGTGATAAAACATTTGTAAAAGATAACCTTCGAAAGTTAGTTCATCGACCTGAAAAATCAATAATTGGCGCTTCAACAATTTATTTTGACAGAATAGTTAAAGAGAAAATTTTTCATTCAATCGATACCGGAAAACTCCAAGAGAAAAGAAGATTAGTTGAGGATTATAAAATTTTAAAAGGAAAATTAGGGAGAATTCCAACCATGATGGATTTTGTAAATCATGGAGAAAGAGATCCATATCAGTATATTTCAAATTATAATTCTTATTATTCCTTTTTGCTCGGAATGAAGGAGGATATTGCATCAATTGATGAATATACTTTACAACTACTTGGTTTTCTATCAAAAGAAGTATTAAATCCCATTCGATTTTTAGATATATATTTATTTAAGACCATTATTGAATGCGGTAAAATTTCTTTCGAAGATTTTAAAGATCAATATGAAAAGAGTACTCAAATAGAATTTGACAATTCAACTTTTAACCATGCAATTACTCTTATTAATGGTCATTTCAATACGGTGATGGTAAATAAGAAAATGGTAAAAGTGGGAATTCATAATAACTATGAATTAATTCTATTTAAAGATGGTATTTTGAAAGCTGGTTATACGCTACAAAATTTATTAACAAACAGACACATTAAATCTTATCTACTTGACTTGTGTCAATATTCAATTGAAACAATTTCATTAGACAATTTAGAATATATAAACAATGATTTTATTAGCAATAAACGTTATTCGCGAAAAGATGTATTTCGAATTTTGAAATGGAATGAAAACCCAAATCCACAAAGCGTTGGCGGATATATGATTGAAAAAAATAAAAAGGATTGTGCGATTTTTGTTAATTATCACAAAGAAGATAAAATTGCGGCTTCAACAAAATATCACGATAGATTTATTTCAAGAAGTGAGTTTGTTTGGATGTCAAAAAACAAGAGATATTTAAAATCAACTGATGTGAATACGATATTATCACAAGAAGAATTGAAAATGCGTATTCCCTTATTCGTGAAAAAAAATAATTCAGAAGGTTTAGAATTTTATTATTTAGGTAATATGATAGTAAAAAAGGAAACTGCGATTGAAAAATTAATACCAGATGATAAAGGTAATAAGGTTTCTGTTGTTGAAATGTTTTTTTTATTGGATAATCCAGTTGAAAAATCACTCTACGATTATCTCGTAAATTCTGATTAGCATTATTAAAAATTCTAATTTCTTCCCCATGCTCACCCTCTCCCAAAAAATAATCTTCCTTAAAGAAATCCTGAATGCTCCGCATGAAAATTATGCGGAAAGTTTTAAGACGGAAATTGGTTTTTTCTTTGAAGATTTAGAGGAGGATCACATATTGTTTCATTTTTTGAATCCACTCAATACAAAAGAGGAGATTGAAGCTTGGGTAGAAAAATTATGTTCGCGTATCGTCCTAAAACACGACCCACCCCAAGAATCTTTAAATGATTTTATTATTGATTTTTTGGAGTTTGGTTATTAACTAATTAGTTTGTAAAAAGTGATTTCACCTTTCCCAAAGTCTCCTAGCCCCGATTGCAGTGAAAATGCGTCAGTTGCCGCACACGTCCTCCAACAAAGTTTTCTTTTAAACTTGTTGGAGATTGAAACGAAAAGCGGGAAATAGCTCCAAATTAGTACTTCAGTAGAGCCTATTAATCCCTTCTAAATCATTTTAAACTCGGAAGCTCCAGTGATGGATTTCTTTACGATTTTTGGATTTCCTTTGCATTTAATGTCACTTGCGCCGGATAGGTCGAGGTTGAGTTCATCTGTGACGAATAGCTTTAACTCGCTAGCACCTGAGCATTTGATTGTTGCTTTTTGAACCTCGTATTCAAGTGCTCTCAAATCGCTTGCACCCGATGCGTTGAGGTCGAACCTTGCGCAATTTCCTTTCAAATTTATTTCAGATGCTCCCGATGTAATCAGGTCTAAAGAAGTGCTTTCCAAATTCAAATTTAACTCAGAAGCTCCTGAAGTTTTGATTGTCAAATTGTTTTGTTTCAAGGTTCCTTCCGTTGAGATTTCAGAAGCTCCCGACACATCTAATTTTTCCAAATCATTCACTGTGATGAAGAAAGTTAGTTTGTACGTTTTGCCTTTGTTGCTTTTCGTTGAGATTAAAAGCGTTCCATTTGAGTATTCAATACTCGCCAAACTTTTTCCTAGTTCATCTCCCTCCAAACGCACATTACATTCTTTTCCTTGAATCAACACCACTTCTGCTGCACCCGAAATTTTTAAAATGGTAAAAGCTTGTTTGTCATTTTTTGAATTGACAATGGGTGAAGAGCTGATTAAATTCGCTTGAGGATTTGCAGGTGTTGGTATAGGCAATAATGGAATCAATTCTAATTTTGAATCAGTGTTTGTTTCCTCTTTTTCGTTTTGAATTTCCTTTGTTTTTACTTCTGTTTTTTGCGTGAAAGCTTTCACAGTAGGCTGTTTTTCTTTCTCCACTTGTTGCATTTTCTTTTCCGTTTTTAGTTGCGGTTCAGAAACGTAGTTTGTGTTTTTTTTCTCCGAATTGCTGATCGTAAGAATAGTTGCCACAGTAAGAGTAGCTGAGATAAAAGTTGTCATCATAATTCCAATTTTGTTAGTAAAAAACCATTTTAATTTTAGCAAAACCAGGGCAGATATCGAGAGCGATGTCCCGACACCAATCCAAGTATTGATTTCATTTATTGTTGTTTCAGGAGCTTGATTTCGTGCCTGTTTAAACAAGTTATTTAGCGTTTCTTCAGACATATCTATGCTTTATGTAATGAGTATTCAGTTAATTGCAGCGCTAATTCTTGCCTACTTCTGACAAGTCTTTGTTTGACTGCGTCTTCACTGGAATTTTGAATTTTTGCAATTTCTTTGATTGAAAATCCGGATATTTCAAATAAGATAATTGCTTCACGCTTCAATTCAGATAACAATGCGATTGCTTTGTATAAATCTTCAACTTCTAAGTTTCTTTCAGCTTTGTTGGTGTTTGAAGCATCATTAGAAACTAAATCAGGCCAGTGTTCTTCTTTTATTTTGCGCGCATTGTTAGCTAAAATACGAATACTGGTTCCGAATAGAAAATGAAGAAAAGCATCGTGGTTTTGTATTTTATCAAATTTTTCAAAAGCAAGAATGATCGTTTCTTGCATCAAATCTTTTGGTTCCATTTCACCATAAGCACGGGCCCTACAAAATCGTTCGAATTTGTTGTGCACAGGTTGGTACAAATCCATGAATATTCTCTTTTTTTCAGCGCTCATTCTTTCCTTTCACAAAAGGTTAGTGTAATGAAAGAAAAAAAAGTGACAAATGGGGGATTTTTTTTGTGGTTTTAACTCAATGAGAAAAAATAAAATTAGACTTCTGAGTAAATTGATATACATTTTTATGGAAAGGTCAACAATTTAGGAATCACAGAAAATTTTAAAAGTATCCACCGTATCTATCGAAATAACTCAACAAAAGTCTTAACTCTCAAGTTTACTTTTCGTGAGAGTTGTACAAGTTTAAGTTTTTGGCAACGCGCCTATTTCAAACACTTAAAATAATCGTAAGGTTCTTGGCAATCGTTGCATTGATACAATGCTTTGCAAGCTGTGCTACCAAATTGACTGACCATTCTTGTGTTTCGCGAATGGCATTTTGGACAAGGCACAACTGTTGGTTCTGCAAAAAGCACACTTTTATCTACTTCGTGTTCAGGCGGTGCAATACCATACTCGCGTAATTTGATTCTTCCATTTTCAGAAAGCCAATCGGTACTCCAAGCTGGAGCTAAAACCAATTCCACGTGGGCAGAATCAATTCCTTTTTCTTTTAATTTCGAAAGAATATCTTCTTCCATTGTTTTCATAGCTGGACAACCGCTATAAGTTGGAGTGATTGTAATTAACCATTCTCCTTCAATAAGTTGGGCGTCGCGAACAACGCCCAAATCTATTACTGATAATACCGGAATTTCCGGATCACTCACTTCTTCTAACCAATTATATACTTGCTCTTTGGTTACCATTGCAGATTTGGGTAAGCGCGTTGCATGTATTGTAATTCTGACAATAAATGTCCAAAATGCTCAGAATGACGGCCTTTTCGTCCACCTTCAAATTTCCAATTATTTGTTGGAATTTCAAGTGTAGCTTCTGCGAAAACACTTTTTACAGTCGATTCCCATTCTGCTCGAATACCAGATAAATCAGGTAAAATTCCACTTGCTGTCAATTCAGTTTCAACTGCATCTGTGTAAAACAATTCATCCGTATATCGCCACAAGGTATTCAATGAATTTTGAACTCTTTCGTGCGATTCTTCTGTTCCATCTCCTAAACGAATCACCCATTCAGACGAATGTTTTAAATGGTAACGTGTTTCTTTTAATGATTTATCTGCAATTGCTGCCAATTGTTTATCAGAAGAATTAAGCAATCTTTCATACAAAGGTTTGCGGAACGCATCAAACAAGAATTGACGCATCATTGTATCACCAAAATCGCCATTTGGTTGCTCTACTAAAAGTACATTTACATATTCTTTTTCGTAGCGCAATAAACCTAATTTGTCACAATCTCTGCCCTCTCCTTCAATCGTTCCTGCATAATCCAATAAACTCATCGCTTGACCGATTAAGTCCAACGAAATATTGGTCATTGCAATATCTTCTTCCAAAATTGGACCGTGACCACACCATTCTGCCAAACGTTGACCAAGAATTAAACTATCATCTCCTAATCGAAGTAAATAGTTAAATAAAGCTTCGTTTTTCATAATTTACATGTGTTTAATTCCTTCATGCACTTCGTAAAAAGTTGGATGACGGAAAATTTTGGTGTCTGAAGGTTCAAAATAAGCATCTGCATCTGCTGGATCATTTGCGTGCACGTAGTTTGACTCAACCACCCAAATACTGATTCCTTCTGAGCGACGTGTATAAACATCTCTTGCATTATTTAAGGCCATAGTTGAATCTGCAGCTCTTAAACTTCCAACGTGTTTGTGATTTAAACCTTGTTTACTTCTGATAAAAACCTCCCAAAGAGGCCATTCTTTTGTTGACATGATTGCTGATTTTAATGTGATTATGCTGATTGTTTTTTCTTTCTTTTTTCTGCAAAAGCCAAAGCTGCTTCTCTAACCCACATTCCGTTTTCTTTTGCTTTTCTTCTTGCATCAATGCGTTGTTTGTTACAAGGGCCATTTCCATTTACAACTTGCCAAAACTCATCCCAATTGATTGGTGTGAAATCATAATGACCAGTTTCTTCGTTCCATTTCAAATTTTCATCTGGAACTTTCAAACCAATTAATTCAGCTTGAGGAACTGTTGCATCAATGAAATTTTGACGTAATTCATCGTTTGATAAACGTTTGATTTTCCATTTCATGGATTGCGCAGAATTTGGAGATTCATCGTCATTTGGACCAAACATCATCAAAGCTGGCCACCAAAAACGATTCAAAGCATCTTGCGCTAATTCTTTTTGCTCAGGCGTTCCATTTGCCAACGTTGTCAATAACTCATAACCTTGACGTTGGTGAAATGATTCTTCCTTACAGATTTTAACCATTGCACGAGCGTAAGGACCATACGAACAACGGCATAAAGCAACTTGATTCATAATTGCAGCACCGTCAACCAACCAACCAATTGCACCAATATCTGCCCAAGAAAGTGCAGGATAATTGAAAATAGAAGAATATTTCGCTTTACCTGAATGAAGGTCGTCGATTGTTGCTTCTCTATCTGCACCTAAAGTTTCAGTTGCACTGTATAAATACAAACCATGACCTGCTTCATCTTGAACTTTTGCCAATAAAACAGCTTTTCTTCTAAGATTCGGTGCGCGTGTAATCCAATTGGCTTCTGGCAACATCCCAACAACTTCAGAATGTGCATGCTGAGACATCTGTCTGATTAATGTTTTTCTGTAGGCATCAGGCATCCAATCATTCGGCTCAATTTTAACTTCTCGATCGATTTTATCTTGAAACTTTTGCTCAAGATCAGTAGTTTCTAATACTTTCATAGTAATGATTATTTGACAAATATAACTAAAATTTAAGGGGCTAAAATATGATGTAAATCGGGTAAAACTTATTTTGAGGTGCTGGCAGTTTAAATTTGATTTTTTCTTAATTTGGATTCATGGAAAAAAAGAGCGAAGATCAAGCATCAATTCAATCACATTTGTACAGTTTATTTGTACCTCA
>VEQH01000072.1 GCA_018883325.1 Flavobacteriales bacterium
TGCCGTTCGCACCTGTTCCAACTCGTGCACGAATCGCACGCGAAGAAGAAATGTACTCGGCCTGATCATCGGAAACGGCATCGGTTTTATTCCCCGAATTAGGACCATAAGTTATCGAAATTGAACCTGGAACAAAAGTAGTGCGAGGATCTAAGGTATCGACCATATAAGTATTAATCGATAAATCTGAACCGATATTCTTGCCAACAACCGTGTATTCTAAAACATCTCCAGGGTTCACATTGCCCCCATTTATATCTCTAATGCGAACGTCGGCTCGAAGGTCAGGCTCGAAAATATCGATGGCGGAGGTAATTACTCTTGGAAGAATAGCATCCTGAGAGGTAACAACCCTAACAGTTGCATTGGAAACATTATTTGAGATATAATCTAAATTCGTGTTATTTGGAAAAAAAATTCCGCTATCAAAACCTAGATTATTATTGTAATTTGGATTCCTAAATGGAGTGTAAGCACCGTTGTGTGTACAAGTACTATTAAAAAAATCACTAGAACTTCTCATGGCATCTGGAACATCTTGAAATGTACCATTTCCATTAAATTGCAACCTGTCACCTTGAATATTTCTGTCACCTTCATAAGCTACAATCCCGAGTTCAAAACTAACAGGCCCAAGCAATGGAGTCGTAAAACCAGAAATTGGAAGATCAACAACATTTCCATTGCTTACGTAAGCCATCCCGTCGAAAACAGTTAGGTTTCGCATGGTTTGAAATACATTTTTGTAAACAACGACCAATGACCAAGCGCCAAATAAGTTATTTGAACCTGTTTCTGAAACAATATTTGCGACAGAATAACGAGCACGAGCACCTCCAGCTTGAACGATACTAGTTACATTTTTAAAACAAAAGTAACTTGGCATTTGAAAATTTGGATTCGATGGAATATTGGGAACATCTAATGTTTGATCAGCAATTATCGTTTGATAAGCTCCTGAATTCCTTCTAATTCTAACTTGATTTCTGGAATTATAATTCGTAGTATTTTCAGAAACGCGCGCACTCCAATATAAACCTGCCCACAAAATCTCACTACAATTCGCCAAATTCAAACTATCGCTTGAAGAATTGTAAGTACTTGAAACATTATCAATATCCACAAAATCCATTACTATTCCACCATCTTGATTGTGATTTCCACTTGGAGGAATTTGTTGTTGAAAGGTTCCACAGTTTGAGTTACTGCTATTACATGTTATTGAAGCATTGGAGAGAATAACGATACCACCTTTTTGATTGGTTTGGTAGCGAATATTAAATGGGGAAACGACTTGTGAAAATAAGGTATTGTTAAAAAGCAAGAAAAGAACAAAAATCTTAACGCAAATGGAGTTTCTATTAACAACTTTATTTATCTCTGACATATACTAGTACGAAAGTAAACGTTTACAATAAATATAAGTTGCTAAAAAGTTAAAATTTAACAGAGTATGGGAAAGTAAACGTTATCCTTTTCAAATGTTTTAACAAATCATAAATCAATTCGTACAAGGAAGAGACATTTGAAAGATCATAACTTTAATTGTTTATAGAACCGCAAAGTTTTAGTTTAATTTTAAATAATCAAATCTGTTCGTAATCATAACACTTAAAAACAGCTTCAAAACGTTGATCTAATCTCGTTAGATTGCATAAGATTTCCTCACTTTCGTCTTCGTTTTTCTTGCAACTTAAACAAAGTTGAGGCTTAGGAAACAAATTTGGATTTAAAGGTGTTCCGTCGTCGTCAAAATAGTTAGATTCATTTTCCATTATTATCAATTTGGAAAACTAATTTACTAATAAATACTCGGAAACTCCTCTGGATCAAATTCATTCATGATTGAATATGCTTTCTCAACGATGTCGTCGATGCTTGGTTTTGAGAAATAATCTCCATCAGAACCGTAAGCAGGACGGTGGTCTTTCGCACTCATAGTTTCTGGCGCAGCATCCAAGAAATAATATCCTTTTTGCTCTACCATTATTTTATCCAACATAAATGCGGTTGCACCACTGCTAACATCTTCATCAACAATCAATAAACGATTTGTTTTCTTCAATGAATCAGCAATAACATGGTTGATATCGAATGGCAACAACGTTTGAACATCAATCAATTCCACATCAATTCCAAGTTCTAACAACGTTTTTGCAGCTTGCTCACATAAATTGAATGTTGAACCGTAAGAAACAATTGTCAAATCACTTCCTGACTTAACGATTTCTGGAACACCTAAAGCTTCTCTAAATTCACCAACATTGATTGGCAAACGCTCTTTTGTACGGTAACCATTTAAAGGCTCAACTACTAATGCAGGTTCGTCAGCAGCTAAGAGTGTATTGTAGAATCCCGCAGCTTTTGTCATATTTCTAGGAACACAAACGTGCATTCCTCGAACAGAATTAACAATCATTCCCATAGGAGAACCACTGTGCCAAATTCCTTCCAAACGATGACCTCGCGTTGAAATTATTAAAGGCGCTTTTTGACCTCCTTTTGTACGGTATTGCAAAGTCGATAAATCATCTGACATTATTTGAATCGCGTACAGCAAATAATCTAAATATTGAATCTCAGCAATTGGACGTAAACCCCTCATTGCCATACCAATCCCTTGACCAATGATCGTACATTCACGAATTCCTGTGTCAAAAACACGAATATCACCAAATTGCTCTTGTAAACCTTCTAGTGTTTGATTAACTCCTCCGATTTTCCCTGCGTCTTCACCAAAAACAATTACTTCAGGATAATTTTCAAGGATTTTACGGTAATTTTCTCTCAAGATAATTCGTCCGTCTTCCATTTTAACCTCGTTGTCATAAACTGGTGCAACTGGCTGAACTTTCATTGCCGAATGCTCCGATTGTGAGTATAAATGAGAACTGTAACGATCAAAATTTTCACCAATTAAACCTTTAATCCAATTTGAAAGTGCTGTTTTAGAAGGAATTGATTCTTCGCGAACCATTCTCAACACTTTACGCGCAATTGTCAAAATATCTTTACGAATTGGTTCAAACGCCTTTTCAAGTGCATCCGCTTCTTTTTGAATGAAAACACCATTTTCACTTTCAGCAGCAACTGCTTTAATCAATGCAACTGCTTGAGCCAAATCTTGTTTAATTGAATTTGTAAAAACACTCCAAGCTTTATTTTTTGATTCGCGAACAAATGCTTTCGCATTTGCACTAATTTTATCCAGCTCCTCAGCGGTGGCAAGTGTTAAACCATCTGCATTAAACGCTAAAATCCACTCTTTAAACTTATTGATGCAATCGAAATCGTGTTCCCATTTCAAACGTTCCTCTGATTTGTAACGCTCGTGTGAACCAGAAGTAGAATGTCCTTGTGGTTGATTTACCTCTTTTACGTGAACTAAAACAGGTACGTGTTCTTCACGCGCTAATTTCACTGCTTTTTCGTAAGTCTCACACAAATGTGCATAATCCCAACCTTTTGTTACAAAAATTTCATAACCGTTATGATCTTTCGTACGTTGCATTCCAGCTAATGCTTGAGAAATACTTCCTGTTGTTGTTTGAAATTCACGAGGAACAGAAATTCCATAACCATCATCCCAAACTGACATTACCATTGGTACTTGTAAAACGCCTGCTGCATTTATAGATTCCCAAAAAGGACCTTCAGAAGTTGAGGCATCGCCAATCGTTCCAAAAGCAACTTCATTTCCCTCGTTACTGAACTTTTTAAATTGAGGTAAATCTCTCAAAGCAGGATTGTTGCGATACATTTTTGAAGCTTGTGCCAAACCAACTAAACGCGGCATTTGACCAGCAGTTGGAGAAATATCTGCAGAACTATTTTTTTGTTCCATCAAATTTTTCCAATTCCCTTTTTCATCTAAATTTCGAGTTGCAAAATGCCCACCCATTTGACGACCAGCTGATTGCGGTTCAAGATTCACGTCAGTATGAGCATATAATCCAGCAAAATATTGTTCGATTGTCAATTCACCGATTGCCATCATAATCGTTTGGTCACGATAGTAACCTGAGCGAAAATCTCCATTTTGAAATTGTTTTGCAAGTGCAATCTGAGCTAATTCTTTACCGTCGCCAAAAATTCCAAACTTTGCTTTTCCTGTTAAAACTTCTTTTCGTCCTAAAAGTGAGGTTTCACGGGATTCACAAGCCAATTTAAAGTCTGCTAAAACTTGTGATTTAAACGACTCAAAATCAATGTTTGATGCTGTTTGCGTTGCTGATGCTTTTGCCATATCGGTTTTAAAAAGGTAGGCAAATATACGGAAAATCGTTCCTCATTGAAGGCTGTTCCTAATGATTTTATCATATTTGTAAGAACATTAATTACAAATCGTTTATGTCTATTAAAATTGAATTATGTGCAGCATCGATTGAAGCGATTGAAATTGCAAAAAAATTGAACATCGATCGCATAGAATTGTGTCAAGATTTGGAGCAAGGAGGATTGACACCATCGGCAGGTTTAATACAATATGCAGTTTCAAAAAACATCGAAACACACGTACTAATTCGACCAAGAGCAGGTGGTTTTCACTATACTGAAATGGAGATGGAAGTGATTTTAAACGATATTTTAATAGCTAAAAAACTAAAAGCTAAAGGAATTGTAGTTGGAGTTTTGAAAGCGAATTTTGAATTAGATGTTCCCGCGTTAGAAAAAATAAAAGCAGTTTCTGAAGGACTAGAATTGACTTTTCACCGCGCATTTGATGAAAGTATTGATTGGAAAAAATCGATTGATGTATTAGTTGAACTAGGATTTCATCGCATTCTAACTTCTGGGTTTGCTTCAAATGTTGAAATCGGAATAGAAATTTTAAAGCAAATGACTTCCTACGCTAAAAATAGAATTCAAATCATGCCTGGAGGTGGAGTAAATGCTTCAAATATCAACAGATTAATAAATTACACACAACCTGAAGGTGTTCATTTTTCTGGAACAACAAAGCAAACTTTGGATGAAGATTCGCATTTTTCCGAAACAATTTTAAAAGTTGATGAAAAGCGCGTATCAAGAATTTTGGAGCAAATTAAAAGCAACCAAAACTAGAATTTAACGGTCTAGCATTTAACAAAATTTCAGAATTGAATTTTTAATTACTTTTAGCTCTCCTTATTTCTAAAAATGAAAAAAACTCTTCTCGCGTTAATTTTAATTTGTTTTTCATTAAATTATTTCTCTCAAACCCTTAGTTGGTCAGGATTTCCTAATGGCGGAACAAGCTATACAACGGGAATCATGACTGCAACTATAACCTCCTCGAATCCAGGTTTTCAAAATGGAACTCCCAAATTCATCGCAGGAACTTCAAACGGAGGTGGTTATTGTAGCTTAGCAAATAGCTTAGAATTAGAACATTTGTTTAGCAACATAACCAATGCGCATTCAACGTTAACTCTTGATTTTACATCTGGTGGTACAACTTCGGGACTTTGTGGAAGCATAACTTTTAAAATAAAAGATATCAACTCAGATGAATCCTATCAGACTTTTGCTGATTGGGTTGAAGTGAATGCAATAGATGGAAATAATGCAGCGATTGCTGTTACTAATATAACAGCAACTGGTGGTACGAACAAAACAATTATAGCTAGTGGAAATACAAGAATTGTCAAGGGTTACAGTAATAATGCTTACGGTTCAAGAAGTACAACAAATTGTGATGATGTAACTTTCACTATCACTGCTCCTGCTTCAGGAACTTTAAAAAGTGTTACAATTAAATATCATCCTGATTACACTGTTTGTAACAACTGTTATTACAATTTTACTGGGCCTAACCGACCGGCTTATCAATATATTTCAATCGGACCAGTTACAGTAACAAATTCAGCGACAACACCAACGATATCAGCGAGTGGTCCAACAACTTTTTGCTCTGGAGGTTCTGTAACCTTAACTTCAAGTTCAGCAACAGGAAATACGTGGTCAACAGGTGCAACAACACAATCAATAGTTGTCACAACAGCTGGAAATTATACCGTTTCAGTAAATTCTGGTGGTTGCATCGGAACATCAGCCGCCACTGTTGTAACTGTAAATAACCCAAACTCAATAAGTAACAAAACAGCAACAATTTGCTCTGGCGGAACTTATAATTTTACTGCATCTGCTGGTGATGTGGTGCCCGTTGGAACAACCTATTCTTGGAACTTCATTAATAATATAGCAATTTCTGGCGCAACTAATGGAGTTAATTTAACAGGTATTAGTCAAACATTAACCAATAATTCCTCCTTACCACAGACCATTGTTTATACTGTTACTCCGACTTCAAACGGATGTAATGGAACACCCTTCAATATAACTTTAACAGTCAATGCACCATTAAACGGCGGGACTATAAGTGCAAACCAAAGCATTTGCCCAAATACAACACCTTCGATTTTAAACAATGTAACTTTTGCATCTGGAGGAAGTGGCTTAGGATTAGTTAATTCAATTCAAATTGGAAATCAAATTTGGATGAATACGAATTTAGATGTTTTAAACTATACGGATGGTCAGTTGATTGGAACAGATTTTACACAAGCCGTTGGTGCTTATACTTGGTATAATAATGACCAACCTACTTATGGTGTTTATGCTCCTTTGTATAATTGGTTTGCTGTAAATACAAATAAATTATGCCCAAATGGTTGGAAAGTTCCTACTAATAATGATTGGTTGATATTAATGAACTTTTTAGCTTCGAATCAAGGAAACAAATTAAAATCTTGTCGTCAAGTAAACTCACCTCTTGGAGGAAATTGCAATGTTAGCGCCTTACCAAGATGGGATAGTCACAATTCGCAATTTGGAACAAATGATGTAGGATTTTCAGCACTTCCTGCTGGAAGAAAAGAAATTTCGAATTTTTTATATACAGGATCAAGAGCCAGTTTCTGGTCTGCAGATAATTATACTCCGGGAATTAATGGCTCAAGTTATTATGTAAATTTGGCGGTAAACTTAGCAACAGCAGAATATTCTGATTTTATAGATTATTACACATCAAGTCGCTGGGGTTTATCAGTTCGTTGTTTAGCTAATAATACAACAAATGTAAATACTTCCTACACTTACCAATGGCAAGTTGATCCGGGATGTACCGGGAATTGGACAAATATTTCTGGAGCAAATGCTGTAAATTATCAACCTGGAGTGCTTTCTCAAACTACTTGTTATAGAAGATTAACTATAGATGTGCAATGTGGAACAGTAAATTCAAACACTGTAACAATCTCAATGATTCCAACTGTAACACCAACAATTACAGCGAGTGGATCAACCACGATTTGTCAGGGTGGTAATGTTACATTAACATCAAGCGCTGGAGATAGCTACTTGTGGTCAACAGGTGCAACAACACAATCAATAATTGTCACAACAGCTGGAAATTATACAGTTTCTGTAAGTTCTGGTGGATGTACTTCTACCTCAGCTGCAACAACTGTCACAGTTAACAATCCCCCTGCTACACCAACAATTTCCGCAAGTGGCCCAACGACATTTTGTCAAGGAGGTTCGGTTACTTTAACTTCAAGCGCTTCATCAGGAAATACTTGGAGTACAGGCGCAACAACTCAATCAATCACCGTTTCCGCAAGTGGAACTTATTCCGTAACTGTTGGTTCTGCTGGATGCACTGCAACTTCTGCAAGCACAACCGTCACTGTAAATCCCAACCCTCCTACTCCAACGATTTCGGCAAGTGGTGCTCTTACGTTTTGCGCTGGTGGTTCAGTAATCTTAACTTCAAGTACTGCGACAGGAAATACATGGTCAACAGGAGCAACAAACAATTCAATTGATGTTACAAGTTCTGGAACTTACACCGTTTCAGTAAGTTCTGGTGGTTGTACTTCTACCTCAGCTGCAACAGTTGTAACTGTAAATGCTTCACCTACTACACCAACAATTTCCGCAAATGGACCAACGACTTTTTGTCAAGGTGGTTCGGTTACTTTGACTTCAAGCGCTGCGTCTGGAAATACTTGGAGTACAGGTGCAACAACACAATCAATTCCTGTATCTGCAAGTGGAACTTATTCCGTAACTGTTGGCTCTGCTGGTTGCACTGCAACTTCTGCAAGCACAATCGTCACTGTAAATCCCAACCCTCCTACTCCAACGATTTCAGCAAGTGGCGCACTTACGTTTTGCGGTGGTGGTTCAGTAACCTTAACTTCAAGTTCAGCAACAGGAAATACCTGGTCAACAGGTGCAACAACACAATCAATTGATGTTACAAGTTCTGGAACTTACACCGTTTCAGTAAGTTCTGGTGGTTGTACTTCTACCTCAGCTGCAACAGTTGTAACTGTAAATGCTTCACCTACTGCACCAACAATTTCAGCAAGTGGCCCAACGACTTTTTGTCAAGGTGGTTCGGTTACTTTAACTTCAAGCGCTGCGTCTGGAAATACTTGGAGTACAGGTGCAACAACACAATCAATCACTGTTTCCGCAAGTGGAACATATACTTTGACATATATTGATGTAAACGGATGTACTTCTGGAGTTGCTTCTATTGTTGTTTCTGTTAGTTCAAATCCATTGACACCAACAATAACAGCAAATGGACCAACAACCTTTTGCCTAGGCGCTTCAGTTACATTAACTTCAAGTGAAACATCAGGAAATACATGGAGTACTGGAGAAACAACACAATCAATAATCGTTAATTCCGCGGGAAATTATTCTGTTTCTGTTGGAGCTAGTGGTTGTTCAGCGACCTCCTCAACAATCAATATCGCAGTCAATTCACTTCCGTCCACTCCAAATATTACAGCTTCACAATTAAATTTATGCGCAGGTCAAACAGCAACTTTAACTTCGAGTTCACCTAATGGCAACACTTGGAGTACTGGAGAAAACACTGCTTCAATTACAGTTTCAGCAG
This sequence comes from Flavobacteriales bacterium, assembly GCA_018883325.1. Taxonomy (GTDB): domain Bacteria; phylum Bacteroidota; class Bacteroidia; order Flavobacteriales_D; family Crocinitomicaceae; genus UBA952. Next base: position 8,900 of record VEQH01000072.1, read on the forward strand.
CAGGAACTTATACTGTTTTCACAACTGACGCAAATGGATGTAACTCCGCAACTGGCTCTGTGACTATATCTGCAACTACTCAACCAAATGCGCCAACAATCACAGCAAGTGGACCTACAACGATTTGTCAAGGTAGTTCTGTCACCTTAACTTCTAGTGAAATTTCAGGAAATGTTTGGTCAACAGGTGAAACTTCACAATCCATAATCGTTACGACTTCGGGAACTTACTCATTGACGTATTCAATTAATGGTTGTACCTCAGCACCTGCTTCACAAATTGTAACAGTGACTTCAAACCCGAGTACACCAACTGTTACACCAAGTGACCCTGTAGCATTTTGTGTTGGAGGCTCTGTTACTTTAACTTCAAGTGCAACATCAGGAAATACTTGGAGCACTGGGGAAACTACCCAATCAATTGTTGTCAATTCTTCAGGAAGTTACACAGTAACAGTAGGCGCAAGTGGGTGTTCAGCGACATCAGCAGCAGTTATTGTCACAACAAATCCAATCCCACCTACTCCAACAATAACAGCTTCTCAAACCTCTATTTGCTCCCCTCAATCAGCAACATTAACATCAAGTGTAAGTTCAGGGAATACGTGGAGTACTGGAGCAACTTCAAATTCTATTTCTGTGAGTTCATCAGGGACATATACGCTTACAACAACTGATGCAAATGGTTGCGTAAGTCAAAGTGCGAATATAACAATCAATGCAAATCCTCAACCAACTGCTCCCACAATTACAGCTAATGGACCGACGAACTTTTGTCAAGGAGGCTCAGTTACACTTAGTTCCAGTAGCCCTACAGGAAATACTTGGAGTACTGGAGCGACAACACAAACAATTGTTGTCACTACATCGGGAACATACACCCTCACATATTTAGATGCAAATGGTTGTACTTCAGCAATTGCATCACAAACCGTAACAGTTAATTCCAATCCACCAACTCCAACAATTACAGCAAGTGGACCAACAACTTTTTGTACTTCTGGAAGCGTGACTTTGAGTTCAAGTGCAACAAGTGGAAATACTTGGAGTACTGGAGCAAATACTCAAAATATAACAGTTACCACTCCCGGAACTTATTCTGTAACTGTTGGCGCGGCGGGTTGTTCGGCAACATCAAATACAATAACAATTACTGTAAATCAAAATCCAACAACACCAACAATTACGGCAAGTCAATTAAGTTTATGTAATGGTCAAACAGCAACACTTACCTCAAATTCCATAACAGGAAATACGTGGAGTACGGGTGAAACAACTCAATCAATTACTGTTTCTTCACCGGGAACCTACACTGTTTACACAACAGTAAATGGTTGTAATTCAGCAAATGCAAGTGTTACAGTAACAGCGGGAACAGTTCCAACTGTCAATGTAAATTCTGTTTCGATTTGTCTTGGTCAAACTGCAACCTTAACTGCAACTCCTTCAACAGCGGGTGGAACTTTCTTATGGTCACCAGGAGGAAGTACAAACTCAACCATAAACGTAACCCCAAATTCAACAACTAGTTACTCAGTAGTTTATACATTAAACGGTTGTGCAAGCGCAGCAGGTTCTGGAACGGTAACTATTTCAAGTGGAAATACAGTCTCCTTTAGCGCCGACAATTTAACTGGTTGTGCTCCTTTAACAGTAAATTTTAGCAATCTTACTCCAGGTTCACCTACAAACTGTTTATGGACACTTGGAAACGGAGTGACGCTTAACGGATGCAATGCCACTTATACATTTACAACGCCAGGTTGCTATGATGTCACTTTGAGTAATTCAGTTGGTGGTTGTGCAGGATCGCAAACCAGCAACGACTACATCTGTGTTACAGCTTCACCAAATGCTTCTTTCTCAATGAATCCAAGTGTTTTCTCAACATCACCACAAACCATAAATTTCATAAATAATTCAAGCAATGCTACAAGTTATGAATGGAATTTTGGAGATGGTTCAACCTCAGATTTACTTAGTCCATCACACATATACAACAATACAGAAATTGGATATACAGTAACATTAACTGCAACAAATGCCGCAGGTTGTACTGATGTTCATTCCGTTTCAATTGGGTCAACAGATGGTTTGGTTTATTACATTCCAAATACCTTTACACCGGACGGAGACGGATTTAATCAAACTTTTCAACCTGTTTTCACCTCTGGATTTGACCCTTACAATTTCCAAATGTTAATTTATAATCGTTGGGGTGAACTAATTTTTGAGTCTTACGATGCTTCTAAAGGTTGGGACGGTAGTTATGGGACAGAAGGCGGATTAGTTGAAGATGGAACTTACACTTACAAAATCACTTTTAAAAATCCTAAATTAGATGAGCGAGTGATTATTCACGGTCACGTGAATATGATTAGATAAAAAACAAGGTTGGCAATCTTCCACAAGCGAATTAGAAACTTTCTTTCGCTAAATTTTCTAATTTTTACCCCTTTAATTGAACGAAGCTAAAGTTTAGTTTTCGTTCATTGCAATCGCCAAAATCGCTTTTTATTTAAATAAAATCCTAAATTTGTTTGCGCATACAAACGTCATCGCCTTCATTCAAAAACAACTTGAAATTCATGAATAGAATTGACTTTTCTAACTATTCGTTTAAAGCATTTAAAACGGAAACTAAAAACGAACCGACTTTTGAAACGGCTGAAAAAATAACGCTGAAACCAAGTTATAACCAAGAAGATACCGCCAATTTTATTCATACAAAATACCGTTCGGGTTTTGCTCCATTTTTAAGTGGCCCCTACGCATCAATGTATGTTTCAAAACCTTGGACGATTCGTCAATATGCTGGATTTTCAACAGCCGAAGAATCAAATGCATTTTACAGAAGGAATCTTGCTGCAGGTCAAAAAGGACTTTCAGTAGCTTTTGATTTAGCAACCCATCGAGGTTACGATTCTGACCACGAACGTGTGGTTGGCGACGTTGGAAAAGCTGGTGTTGCCATTGATTCTATCGAAGATATGAAAATATTATTCGATCAAATCCCACTTGGTGAAATGTCGGTTTCAATGACAATGAACGGAGCTGTTTTACCTATTATGTCTTTTTACATCGCAGCAGCAATTGAACAAGGCGTTGAAATTTCAGCTTTATCAGGCACAATTCAAAATGATATTTTAAAGGAGTTTATGGTGCGAAACACCTACATCTATCCTCCCACTCCATCAATGAGAATCATTGCAGATATTTTTGAGTTTACATCTCAGAAAATGCCAAAATTCAATTCGATTTCGATTTCGGGTTACCACATGCAAGAAGCTGGTGCAACTGCTGCTATTGAGTTGGCATATACATTAGCTGATGGTTTGGAATATATTCGTACAGGTTTAAAAGCAGGTCTAAAAATTGATGAATTTGCGCCACGTTTGAGTTTTTTCTGGGCAATTGGAATGAACCACCACATGGAAATTGCAAAAATGCGAGCAGGTCGATTACTTTGGTCGAAATTGGTTCAAGAATTCAATCCAACAAGCCAAAAGTCCTTGGCATTGCGCACACATTGCCAAACTTCAGGTTGGTCATTAACAGAACAAGATCCTTTTAACAATGTAGCAAGAACTTGTATTGAAGCATTGGCAGCATCATTAGGAGGAACACAATCCTTACATACAAACGCATTAGATGAGGCGATTGCATTGCCTACTGATTTTTCTGCTCGCATTGCACGAAATACGCAAATCTATTTACAACAGGAAACTGGAATTACGAATTTCATTGATCCTTACGCGGGAAGCTATTATGTTGAATCGTTGACGAATGATTTAGTAAATGAAGCTTGGAAACTGATTCAAGAAGTAGAAGAATTAGGTGGTATGGCGAAAGCGATTGAAACTGGAATTCCAAAAATGCGCATCGAAGAAGCAGCGGCAAGAAAACAAGCTCGCATCGATTCAGGCAAAGATATTATTGTTGGTGTGAATCGTTTTGAACACAATGAAGCTTCACAAATCGAGATCCTAGAGGTTGACAACGCAAAAGTTAAAGATGCACAAATAAAACGTTTACAAGAAGTTAAATCCAATCGAGATAATGAAGTCGTAAGCAATTTATTAGCAGAATTGGAAAATGCAGCTAGAAATTCCACAGGAAATTTATTAGAAATAGCTGTTCGTTGTGCGCAAGCTCGATGTACTTTAGGTGAGATTTCACTAGCACTCGAAAATGTCTACGGTCGCTACACTGCAACGATTCGTTCTATCAGCGGAGTTTATTCAAAAGAAGCTATGAAAGATGAAGATTTTGCAAAAGCAATGGAATTAGTGGAAACTTTTTCTAAGCTAGAAGGACGTCGACCGCGCATTATGATTGCAAAAATGGGACAAGATGGTCACGACAGAGGAGCAAAAGTTATAGCAACTTCATTTGCTGATATTGGTTTTGATGTGGACATTGGACCTTTGTTTCAAACTCCAGAGGAAGCAGCACGTCAAGCGATTGAAAATGATGTGCATATTTTAGGAGTTTCGTCTTTGGCAGCTGGACATAAAACTTTGGTTCCTGCTGTGATTAATGCGTTGGATGAAATGGGGCGATCAGACATTATGGTCGTTGCTGGAGGCGTAATTCCACAACAAGATTATGACTTTTTATACGAAGCTGGCGTTTTTGGAATTTATGGTCCAGGTACGAAAATTGCAAAAGCAGCACAAGATATATTGCACCTACTTATTCAAAGCCACGAATAATTTTGTAAATTCGGCACAATAATTGAAAACCGCAAAGTAATAAAATTGAAAAACATGAAAACTACTTTATTATTTCGTCTGACGTTAGCACTAGCAATTACTTTATTAACTGGTGTTACTTACGGACAAAAACCAACCCTAAGTTTAAAATCTAACAAACGAATTTTAACCTTAGACGAAGAAGAAGATCGTCCAGGAAACAATACGGTGAAATTAGAAGCTTCTTTTGTTGCTGCTGGAACGAAAAAAGTAGGAACCGCTTGGTCTATTTCAGGCGTTCAAGATAAAGACTGGGAAGTTATCGGCGGTGCATTAAATGCTGCTTCTGTTGAACTTAAGTTTAAAAAAGTTGGAAATTATGACGTTGCTGTTGCTACAACTTATTCTGTAAAGAAAAAACTTAAAAATGGTGAAATCGAAGAAGAGGAAACTGACATCGAAGTTGAAGAAGAAGCATATATTACAGTTACCAACAACTTAGACGAGTTAACACAAATTCATGCAGATAGTAATTTCGTTAAGTTGGTTAAAAAATCTGCTGATTATGTGATTAAACCAAAATTTGCCGGCGACCCAACTCCAACAATTTTCCTTGCAAAAGGATATTACGGGATGTATCGTAAAGACTTAAAAGACGCTCAAATCCAAGACCCTTACGACGAAGCAATCAATGCTGTTGCGTCAGCGATTGAGATGGATCAAAACGGTATTTTCTACACTCCAGTTCACAAAATGTGGTTAAGTGGATTTCAAACAGAGGTTTTAAATAACGGAATTATCTTCAAATTAGATGATGAAAATGGATATCCAGTTTTCTACAACGGGAAAGATGCAAATAAAAAACTTACGCTTCAAGATGAACTTGGAGAAGGTATTGAACAATATTCAACTATTACAAAAAATCCAATTGCAGCAAAATTTTTAGAAGCAGCGATTCGTTTTCAAGCGAAAGATTCTAAAGGAGCAAACGCAATTTGGAAAGTTGAAATTCCAAACTTATTGAAATTAAAAAACATCGATAAATTCACAGAAGCTGATAAATTAGCATTAAAAACAGGAATTATTTTATCTGCTCAAATCTTACCAATAATTGAAAAAAACAATACAAATGCATGTTTATTGTTAACCAAAATTAAAGAGTGGTTTGGTGAAGACAAAGATTTCATTGCATTCTATGAAGGTAAAATGAATAGTTGCAAGGAACAATAAAATAATAACATTCAATACTTGATAAAATTGAAAGGAAATCGAAAGGTTTCCTTTTTTTTTGTGCATTTTTGACCATGGACAAATTGAAGCGATTTTTTGCCAACAAATACGTTAGAAACAAGTATGTAATTACATTTTTTGTATTCTTGATTTATTTTCTTTTCTTGGACGACATGGATGTTTTTATGCTTGTAAAGCAAAGAAATAAATTAAATAAGTTGCAAACACATAAAATCGAAATGACACTTCAACTCCAAGAAACAAGAAAAGAATTACAAATGCTCAATAATTTGAACACTTTGGAAGCGTATGCGCGTTCAGAAAAATTCTTCAAACAAAATGACGAAGAGATTTTTGTAATATCATATGAGTGATAAATTGAGTTTTGAAGCAATAATCACAACGGATCTATCTTCTTTTTTTCCTTAGCTCTTTTCTCAAAGCCCTTAATTTCTTCTTCATCATTTTACGCATTTGGGGTGATTGGTGTTTGATATGGTCTTTAAAACGTTTTTCAATTGCTTTCCTTTTGCGCTTTTCCTCTTGCCTCAACTCTTTTTGCATTGTTCTTTTTGCAGAATTCGAGTATGCTTTTCGATTTGATTTACAACTCAAAAACACAAGAAATAAAATAAAAACAATAAAAAATCGTCTATAATGTGTTTTCACTTTGTAATTTTACACTATGAATTTAAAGGTAATCTTTCTTTCTTTTACTCTAATCCTTCTAAGTGGTTGCATTAAATATAATCAAACACCCGTTCCGAACATTCCTTTTGACAAAACAATTGATTTGAACCTACCTTCTTATGACGCTTTAAACGGCACAGGAGGTTGGGCGTATGTTACTGGAGGTTCAAGAGGAATTATTGTTTACAGAAGATCTATTGATGAATTTATCGCTTTTGACAGACATTCTCCAGCAGATGCAAATGGTGAATGCGCACAGCCATTATTTCCAACTGCTGAAAATTTTTTAGTACTTAAAGACACTTGCAATAATGCTACATTTTCACTTTACGATGGTATGCCAATGACAGGAAGCGAGTTTACCTTAAGACAATATCAAACAAATTTCAACGGAAGTAATTTATTACGAATTTTTAATCAATAAGAATGAACGAAGTAAAAGTAACAATCATAGATAGAGAAGGGGTTTCACATGAACTTGTTGGACCAACTGACATGAACATGAATATCATGGAATTATGTAAAGCCTATGAACTTCCTGTATTAGGAGAATGCGGTGGAATGGCAATGTGTGCAACTTGTCAATGTTACTTGGAATCGGACACAGCACTTCCAGAACAAAGCGATGCAGAATTAGACATGCTCGACCAAGCTTTCTATGTTAAACCGAATAGTCGTTTGGGTTGCCAAATTCATTTATCTGAGGATATTGAAGGTATTGTTTTGCGTTTAGCTCCAGAGCACCACTAATCTCTTTTACTATTTAACAAAAGACCTCCGTCCATTCTGATGGTTGTACCGGTTATCCATTTGGATAAATCACTCAACAAGAATGCAATTGTGTTGGCAACATCTTGAGGTTCGCCCACTCCAAGTGGATAATGCGAAATAAATTTCTCAAAATCAGCCTCATCATAAGCATTTTTTGTTTGCTCGAACATTTCAGTTTTCACCAAAGCTGGAGAAACGATATTTGCTCTAATTTTCATGGAAGCATTTTCCAAAGCAAACGAACGAGCAAAAGACTCTAACGCAGATTTACTTGCTGAATAAAGTGCTCCGCCCATGTACGGGAACTCAGCAGAAATGGAAGAAATAAACACAACAGAAGCGCCATTTTTAAACTTCTTTGATTTAAGTAAGTTGGAACTCAAAAGAATCGCACTGTTTAGATTAACGCTAAAAATTTCATCAATGTGTTTTTGTTTGATAAACTTAATTGGAAATGGTTGAATTTTACCAGCGCAATGAACAAAACCATCTAATGCTGTAAGGTTTAAAATTAAGTTTTGAAATTCATTTTCGTCTGTCAAATCTGCGACAATAACTTGAGAACGCTCACTTAATTTAGATTTTACTTCAGTTAATTTAGCTTTAGAACGAGCCGTTAAAATAACGTTAGCACCTAAATCATCACAAAGCTTTGCAACACAAGCCCCAATACCAGAAGAAGCTCCAGTAACTAAGATTGTTTTGCCTTTTAAATTAAGCATATTCTATCATTTTTGTTTTGACATTCGCTAATTCTAAAATAACAGTTGCCCATGAAAATCCAACTCCAAAACCAGAAAGTATGTATGTTTTTTCCTCATTTGAAACAATTTGCTCAAGTTCTTTACAAATTGTTAAAGGAATTGACGCTGAGCTGGTATTTCCAAAATAATCAATTGAAAGCGGAACTTTATTTTCTTCTATTTTTAATTTTTTGCGTACGCTATCGTTAATCAATTTGTTAGCTTGATGAAAAACGAAATAATCTATTTCCTCAATTTGTTTTTCAGCAAAAACGAGTAATTCTTTTATGGAAGGAGCGACTTCTTTCAATGCAAAATTAAAAACCTCCATTCCGTTTAACTTCAAGTGTTTTTTGGAACGTTTAATGCCTGGTTCAATTTCTACGGTTTCGTCGTCTATTCTACCATAAGGATTTCGAGAATGACCATGTTCAATAATTATCGCATCCTTTCCTTTTCCGTCAGAGGCCATTGAAAAATTCCAAGATTTGGCAGTTTCATCAAATTCCAGCAGAGTTGCAGTACCAGCGTCTCCAAATAAAGGAAAAGTACTTTTATCTTCATAATTAGTAGAAATCGTAGATTTATCTCCTGCTAAAAAAAGTACTTTTTTAATATTTCCACTTTGAATGAAATGCGATGCAATTGAAAGTCCATAAACAAATCCTGAGCAACCTAAATTCACATCAAAAGCTAATGAATTGGTAGGAATTCCAAGTCGATTTTGTAAAACAATTGACGTTGCTGGTAAAAAATAATCAGGCGATTGGGAAACAAATAAAACTAAATCAATTTCATCTTTACAATTCAAGTCATTCAATAATTGACTAGCTGCTTCAAAACATAAATCCGAACAAGTAGTCGTTTCTGATGCTACCCTTCTTTCGATTATACCTGTGGTTTTTGTAAAAAGTTGACGTTCTTGCATAGATATCCACTCGTAATCTTCTGTTCTTTCCTTTTTTTGAGGAACACATGTGTAAATTGCAGAAACGCGTGTATTTTCAGTTTTTAAGAAAGCCACTATGCTTTTTTTGTTTCAAGTAAATCGTATAAATCTTGGATAGTGTTTAAACCTCTTAATTCTTCACCTGTCAATAACACATCAAAATGATTATCAACTAAAGCGATTAAAATTAATGCATGCATACTACTCCAACCTTCCATTTGACGAAAAGATGTTTCAGGACTTAATGAACCTGTTTCAACCTCATCAAACTCGTCTTCAATTATTGAAATAAATTCTTGAATATTCATGAACCAAAGATATTAAAATTTATAGACAGATTAATCCCATTCAATAATTGTACCTCCCCAAGAATAACCAACTCCAAAACCAAGAAGCATAACTTTGTATCCTTTCTTTAATTTTCCCTCTAGTAGTGCATGTTTGAGAGCAATTGGAATAGTACATGAAACAGTATTTCCAACATTTTCATAATACTCATAAAACTTTTCTTTTGGAATCTTACATTTTCGTTGAAGTGCAGAAAGAATAAATTTACTTGCTTGGTGAAAAACAAATAGATCGATTTCATCAAAGTTTAAATTGTTTTTAGCTAAAGTTTCTTCAATCAATGTTGGAACTCTTTGTAATGAAAACCGGGCAATTTCTAGGCCATTCATCTCCATTTTACCGTGAGCAAGATATTCGTCTTCTTCCTTATAGATCTCAATCCAATCAGAATCGATCGGTGCTCTTGTAGAACCTCTTTCAACAATTAAGTTTTTTGCACCTTCTCCGTCATTTCCAAAAACAAATTTTCCAATTCCATTCTTTTCCGTAGCTTGAATTAAAGTAGCGGCACCAGCATCTCCGAAAATACATCTTAAATCAAAATCTTGAGAATGTATAACAGAACTTGGAATATCAGAAACCAATAATAAAACGTTATTTGCATTACCAGAAACAATCATTGCATTCGCTAAACTCAGTCCGTAAACATATCCTGCACAGCCCATTGGCATATCGATACATCCACAATTTTGATTTAATCCTAAACGATAATGAAGCACACTTGCTGAAGTTGGCGCTTTGTAATCAAGTCCTTCTGTACAAAATATTAAAAAATCAATTTTATCTTTTTCAATCTCTTTAAACTCTGAAAATAATTGATTTGCAGCTAAAAAAGATAAGTCAGAACCAGTTTGTTTTGGCTTACGAATATGACGTTTTTTTATACCAAAGGATTTGAAAATAAGTTCCCCTTTTTTTTCAGGGAAAAGAGTTACTAAATCTTCATTTGTTAAAACTTGACTTGGTAAGTAATAGGAAATATTGCTGATTTTTGATTTTATCAAAACATTATTTTTTACTAAGATAAACTATTTTTAAAATTGATGATTATTTTTTAGCTTGTTAAAAAATCAAAAAGGCAACTTTTTTGTATATTAGCCGTCAAAAGTCTAAAATTAAACTATAGAATTATGAAAATAATTGCACTATCTGTTTTTTGTATTGTTTCTTCAGCTCTATTCTCTCAAGACAAAGAAGTAAAAGAACTTAAAAAAATAACATTTGATAAACAAACGACATGTCCAACTGCAACAGAGCCAAAGGGTGTTTATTATAGTGATTATGTGAT
>VEQH01000117.1 GCA_018883325.1 Flavobacteriales bacterium
TTGAGGTACAAATAAACTGTACAAATGTGATTGAATTGATGCTTGATCTTCGCTCTTTTTTTCCATGAATCCAAATTAAGAAAAAATCAAATTTAAACTGCCAGCACCTCAAAATAAGTTTTACCCAAGAACACTAATAATAGGAGTACTTTAAAAGTTTTTTCTTTTTGAATTTTGCACATGCAGAAGCAAGAGGATTATAGTCAAGATTTTCTATGGATTTCTAATCGTTTGAAAGAACTTAGAAAGGATAGAGGATTTAATAATTATGAGCATTTTGCGTTTGAATTAGGAATGAGTCGTTCTGCTTATTGGCGAATTGAAAGAGGTTCCAACTTTGAAATGAAAACACTGCTAAGAATCTGTAAAGTATTGAATATTTCATTACAGGACTTTTTTAAAATAGAAGAGTAACATCGCTTTAAATCAAGAGCATTCTCCCAAACCCCAAATCCCCACGCCCCGACGAAATCGGAAAGCTTTGCGAACTTGCACGCAGCTGCCACAAGCTGGAAAAAGCGACCAAAGGAAGCTCTTTTGCAGCTTTTTAGTGGCGATGTCGTTGTAAGGAGCAAACTTGTAGCTGTAGGCGGATGAGGCGCAATAAAAAATACATAGACGACTAAATAGAATCGCAAACTATTAAAATAAATCAATGTATTTGCACCACCTTCAAGGAAATAATCATTTCGAAAACAAAAAGGTTACAATCAACGATAATACACCATTCTATCTTCTTCGATTGCGAAACTGGAAGAATAATCTTGGCGCATTTTAACGAATAATACATCTTCCTTTCCGCGTACTTGACCAATAAAATCAATCATTCCCCTCAGTTTTTTAAAGAATAAGAGTATGTCTGTTTCATTCGGTTTAGATTCAGATTTAAAAAAGTTTTGTGCCGCTTTTGAAGCACCGTTCAGTCGCAAATCGTGGAGAATAGCCCTCACTCTTTTAAGCATTTTACGATCTACATTCACTTTTTCATTCACGACCAAACCTGTCACCAACTGTTTTTTGTTGCTTGTTCGCAATCTGAATTTTTTTTCATTGGGTTCAAAACCTTCTTCTCTTAACGTTTTTTTGATGGTAGCAATTTGTTCTTTTGTAAATGGAATATCACTTGAAAATGTTAAATCGTCAGCGTAGCGCGTATAATTTAGTTGGTGATGATTGGCAAATTCCATTAGTTTTTCATCGAGGGAACGACAAGCAAAATTGGACAAAATGGGAGAAGTTGGCGCACCTTGTGGAAGGCAATCGTCAACGGTAACTAAATAAGTGAAAGCAGCAGCAATTTGAGGAGAGAAATCAAAAGGACTACTTTTAAAGAGGTGGTAAATTTGTTTGTCTGAAATGGAGGTGAAAAAATCCCGAATATCCATGTTCAATACGTATTTTTTAGCAACGTGAGGCAAGGCATTTTCAACGATGTTTGCTTTCAGTGAACTTCCGGGAGGATTGATCACAAACCCTTTGGCACACGTTGGCTTTAGATTCAAATAAACACCTTGTAAGTGGCGATTCAGCTTTTGTTGTAGTAATTTTAAGGTTCCAATCGGAGCTTTTATTGTGCGTAAGCCCTGTTTTTTCTTCAATAAGAAATGCGTAACGTACGTTGGTTGATTAATTATGTCTTCCAATTCTTGGTGATGTATCTTAAAGAAAGCACACATATCTAACGGACGTTCAATGGCAAGAAAATACAAGGCATATTGAATACTTTTGGAAAGTAAGAAAGGAGGTTTGAACGTTTTCCTTGGAGAATTCAAATACTGCCTAAACACTGAATTGTAAGTTGCTTTATATGCTAAGAGTTCTGTTTGATTCATTGTGTTTTTTAAAAATAAGCCGTTGACGTTTATCTAGATTGGTTCAAACTTGAAGCGTAGCTTCAAGATTGAATAGCCTATACTCATTTCAACTATAATCTGTAATGGGTTGCAGGAACACAACCTCAAGTCTAGTTTTTTTAATTTAATTCGACTCATAAGTTTCAATCAACGGCTTAGGTATTTAAAATGGGGTTTCAGTTTCTATGTTGTCTCTATCTTCATCAAACAAGTTTTTTCTCCTAAAATTAAATTGTTCAGACCACTTCAGTTGGGGTTCAAGCTTCAAGGACGGAAACGTTAATTGAAAATTAAATTCTTCTATTTTTCCAATTCTATTCTTTGCTAATATCAATGTCAATAAGCCTTCTGTTGAAATTCCATTTTCATCCATTGTTAAACCATAATAGGACGGGCGATACACAAAAAACACTTTGTCTGCATCTTGTTCAATAGCGCCACTTTCTCTCAAATCAGCTAATTGTGGACGTTTATCTCCCCCTCGCGTTTCTACTGAACGACTGAGTTGAGAAGTGACTATTACACAGACATTGAAGTCTTTAGCTATTTTTTTTAAGCAAGAACAAATATAGCTGATTTCCAATTCTCTGTAGTGACGATAGCGATAGACAGATAATAACTGTAAATAATCAATTGCAATGACACGTATTCCTTTTTCTTGAATGATTTTCTCAAGGTAAGCTCGAAGCATAAACATGGAATCAACACTAGATTCGTTAATCGAAAGCTGAAGCGATTGCGTATAAAGATTAGCCGAACTTAGTCTTTTCTCGCCAATATTTCTCAAATCGGATGGGTTTAAAATTTGAAAATCAGTGTCTAAAAAACTAGAAATAATTCGATTGGTGACTTGATACTTTGAAAGGTCTAAACTAAGAAACAAGCAAGGAATATTTTCGGAAAGTCTTCTAATTAAGTCGATGAGCACTACCGATTTACCCATTCCAGGTCTTCCACCAATCACAATGAATTCCCCAGGAACAAATCCGAACATACTTTCATCTACATTTTCCCAACCTGTTTTAATAAAATCAAACTTGTTATTTTTTTCAGTAGTTAAAAAATCTTCGAAAATAGAGGAAATGTCATGTGTTTCTGTGGGTTTCAGAATAAATGACTTTTTTTTCTCAATTATTTGCTCCAGCTTCGTGAATAAAAATTCTTCATCGTTTTCACAAATTGTTGCTAATTGTTTTATTTTTTCGGCTAGTTTACTTTTCATATAATTGATGTTGCCGCTCTCATTTCAATTATAATACCAATTTTATTTTTCAGTAAAATAGCAGTAATAATATATTATAATATATCAATTTTTGATAATTGTGTTATTTTTTGAGTTATTTTGATATAAAATAAAATTGTCTTCAAATTTAATTTTAGTTTCAACCTCATTAATTTGTTTCGAATTCAATTCAGTTGTGAAATAATAAAGGACTGGTAATTTTTATCCTTTCCGAAATGATTAAATTTGTTTAAAATTCATTTTTAATATTATAAGACCGTTGCAAAACTCGCTACTTGTCGTTACTCTAAAAATTTAAAATCCTCATTTACAAGGGTAAACTCCGGGTTTAAATTTTTAGAAAGCCTAAATTACCGATTTTTGAAACGGTCTTATTATGTTTAAAGCTATAGCAATAGATCGAGAAAACTTGACATTAATGGGAGTAAAATTTTCAGATTTAAAATCTTTGGAAACAACCGCGAATGCTATTGGAACAAATATGTTTGAGGGTTTTGAACCAACTAAAGAACTAATTCAATTGTATGTAGATTGGAAAGCGGCTTTGATTTCTGAATCAGATTTCATTGTTCGATTACATGCCATTTATGGAAAATAATTATCAGTACATTGACCCTGATTTTAAGTACAATTTCTAAATATACGGCTCAAGCTACTTCAATTCAATATTTCGTATTCAATATTGCATACATTTAGAACCAAAATTATTTTTACCAAAAAGATGTTAATCTGTAAGTTCTACAAGTTCATTCAGTTCAAGTAGTTCATTAATTAACTCAAATTTTGATTTTAAAATTTCCTTCATTTTCATATTTGAAGTATTTCCGCAAGTAACAAATATTATTTTTGGAGGACTACCAAGTCGGTTTTGCAATTGAACAAAATCTAAATCTTTCGTTATTATTATTGCTTTTTTCTCTTTAGCAAAATTATAAATTGAAAGATCATCTAAAAATTGCATTTGAAGAAACGTAAGTGAATAAGCTTCTACTTTAAATTCATCACTCAACCATTTTGCTAAATGGGGAGAAAGCTGAGCATCTATTATAAACATTAGGCTGCCTTAACAACAGGATGGTCGATTTTAGAGACAGCAAAAAGTAAACATGCTTGAATATCTTGCTCTTCTAAATCTGTCATTTCCTCCAAAACAGCTTCTTTCGATAAACCATTTGCTAACAACGAAAGAACATCACTAACTCTAATTCTTAAACCTCTAACACACGGTTTTCCTCCACATTGGTTTGGATTAAATGTTATTCTATTAAGTAATTCTTGATTCATAAATCAATTTTTATCTAAATTACAAATTTAATTGAATTCGTTCATTAATTTTCAGGAAACAACATCCGGGTTAATTTTATTTTGAGGTGCTGGGATTAAATCACCATGCTCAATCTAAAGTGAAAAAAGTCCAAATCTCTAGAACCATTATTTTTTCTTATGGCCTCTTTTATCTTCGCATTTACACTTTCAG
>VEQH01000118.1 GCA_018883325.1 Flavobacteriales bacterium
TTCTACAGATTCAATAGACGAAATTATAGGCAGAGTATTGTTGACAAGGCTTTGAGCCGTTTTTTAATGGTGAAAGCTCCAACTTTAAGAGAAATTGTTACAAATGCGACCTAGCTTGGTAGCCCAAAAAAATTATTTTGAAAAAAGTAGTATTCTATTGTTTTTAGATTTTATTTTAACAGAATTCAATAATTGATATGATCAGCAAGTAACCTGACTTCTTTTTAGAAAATTAAAGCATTAAAACTATCAGTTTGAATGATTTATTTGCTTGAGTTTAGCTCTAAACTATTTTCAATTAATGATCATTGTTGGAATGATGCCAACTCCTGTAAATTCCTGGAGTTTTGCCAGTAATTTTTTTAAATGCATTAAAAAAATTACTTGTACTTTGAAATCCTAATTCGAACGAAATTTCTGAAACTGTCATTTCAGTTTCTATGAGAAGTCCTTTTGCTTTTTCAACTTTTCGATTTAAAATATATTGATTGGGAGTTGTGCCTACATATTTAAAGAAAAGACGTTGAAAATGTTGGGATTTCCACTTCGTCAATTGTGCCAATTCTTCCACTTTGATTTTCTCAGAAATATGGTCATTTATGTGATTAATAACTTTCTTCAACACAAAAGGAATGTCGTTATTAACTTCCTCTGCTGATCTCACAACATCAATTTTTCGATGCGTAAAATTATTCAATACGATCTCTACTGTCGTTTTTACATCAACATCCTTGAAAGGCTTTACAATAAATCCGTAAGGTCGTGTTTCCTTTACGCGATCCATTATTAATTTGTCTGTGTGTGAAGTCAAGTAAATAAAAGGTGTCGTGTCTTTTTTAATTAAATAAAGTCCTAAATCAACACCATCTTTATCCCCAATTAAACTAATATCGGTAAGCACTAAATCCGGTTCATTTGATTCAATCATTTGAATAGCCTGATCAACTGTCGAAACATAACTAATCACTTCATAGCCCTCATCCAATAA
This sequence comes from Flavobacteriales bacterium, assembly GCA_018883325.1. Lineage (GTDB taxonomy): Bacteria > Bacteroidota > Bacteroidia > Flavobacteriales_D > Crocinitomicaceae > UBA952. Next base: position 989 of record VEQH01000118.1, read on the forward strand.
TAACCCTTCAATGTCTTTAGCAATTAAAAATTCATCTTCGACAATTAATACTTTTTTACCCTTCATTTAATGTAGTTGTTTTAAATTTATTTTGTATTTCCAATTATTTACATTAAAAAGTGATGGATTCTATATTTTAATATCCAAGCGGTTTGTGCATACATTTACTTAAATTTTAAAAATCGATTTGACCTTTTTAGAATTTAAAAATGTAACAATATAACATAGCTAAAAGAATCAAAAATGTGATTACATGAGCATGATAAATGGATTTCAGCTTATTTACATTATCTGAAAATGTTGCTTTTTCGTGGCCTTTTAATGCTATAACTACGACGATATTTTTTTTTGTCTGAATGATAATCAGTAAAACTGCTAAAACTAAAATTGAAATTGCAGAAACCCAATAGTCGGCATATTGAAAAACAATATTAGCTATAATCGTTATTACTTGTAAAAGGCAAAATAGGGGTGTTATTTTATAGAGAAAAATATTTTTTCGATTTAAATAGTAATTTATTGAATTGTTCATTTTAACTGATGAGCTGTTTAAGTTAGCTTGAAAAACGAAAGAAAAATCGTAAATTAAAATTTCGCTAATTATCAAGGTACTGAGATAGATCCAGCTGATATAAAAAAGTGTGTCAAATACTAACATCTAGTTTTCTTAAAAATTTCACGATTAAGCAATGTAAAGAAATTTACCATGCAACTCTTTATTGTTGAAATTCAAAAAAGTAAAATTGGCTACATCTATGAATGTAGATGCACTGAATTTTACTCCTTTCTGAATTTTTAATTCTCTTTGAGATGGACCTGAATTTAGACCAGCAGCTCCAGGTAATGTTACAATTACTTTGATGCCATCGGGAATCATTTTGTTGTCAATATATTGTAGGACTTTATCGTGATCCGAAAGAGACACTTCTGCTCCAGCAATTTTTCCAATTGTGGTTCGCATTAATGAAACGACAAGTGATTTTCGTTGCCGTGGAATGTAACATAAAGCTCCAGCTTGATAAGTCAAGTTAGCAACATTTTCTTGTATCATTAATGGATGCAAAATTCTGATAAAATCAAACATTAAATCTTTAACTGGTGACTTTAATGAGCCAGCCATACAAACAACAAAGTCAGCATTTTTAATAACACTTCTAATTGCTTCAATACTTTTGAAATCTCCTTTTATATATTGTAGCTTACTGTTTTCAATCTCTATTTTGTCTGGATTTCTAACTAATGCTTTTACATTAAAATTATGCTTCAATGCCTGCAAGAGGAATTCTTTACCGCTTGAACCTGTAGCACCGAAAAGCGCTATGTTTTTTTGAGAGGTCATAAATACATACTTCTAATTTAATTTTTTCAAATCATCTAGACAGGGCAAAAAAACCAATTTTTATCTGCATAATAGTTTTGATTTTAGATATTATGTATTGATTTTGTACTTAAATTTCGAAGTTGCTTATTTTCTAAGATTTCTAAATATTATCTTCTTGGATTTTTAGATTTTACAAAGTTTAAAGTGGGATATTAGTAACCTAATTCAGAACTTTATGCTTCATGGTTTTTTGAAATCGGAAAGTGAATTTGATAATTTACACCATTTCCTTTTTCGTATTTAATTATCCCCTGAATTTGTGCTACAAGTAAATTAACTAAGCTAATACCAAAAGAACCAGATTTTATATCTTTTGTTTCAAAACCTACACCATTATCGTTATAGGAAAGTTGAACGTTATCGTTATCGAGTTGCTGAATAGTAATCTCTATACGTCCATTTCGGTCTTCAGTAAAAGCATACTTCAAACTATTGGTAGTTAATTCATTAATAATCAAACCTAAAGCAACAGCAATATTTACTTCACAGGAAATATTATCGGATTGCAGACTAATGCTGATATTATTTTTGTCCTCAAATGTGCTTTTTATAGCACTAACCAAATCTTCAGTATAATTCTTTAACGATATATTATTGCTTAATGCCTCATTAAGATACAAGTATTGATGAATCATAGCCATTGAGCTAATCCGATTTCGATTCACTTCGATAAATTCATTAACATCAATGTATTTATTACTTCTTGCTTGTATTTTCAACATACTGATGATGAGTTGTAAATTGTTTTTGGTTCTATGATGCAACTCTTTTAAAAGCAATTCGATTCTTGATTTATTTGCTTCAATAACAATGTTTTGAGATGATAACTCTTTATTCTTTTTAGATAATTTTTTCAGGAACAAAATAATAGCACTCAAAATTATAATACTTGAAAGAATTATAATCCACAACAAAATTCTTTCATTGTTAAGTTTTTCTAGCTTTAGTGCATTTACCTTAGATTTGATAGTGAGGTCCTTGAGTTGTAATTCTTTCTCCTTGATATTAAAACTTGTATGAGAAGCAGCTATTTTAGAATAATTTATGCTATCATTATGTTCCTTATACCGATTCATATACTCCTGAGAAATTGCCAAAGCCTTATTTATATCTCCAATACCTTTTTCAGTTTCTATCGACGCATCCAAAAATGCCAATAAATCATCTGTATCAAGTTGTTTTGGGTTGTTTTTAATCAAATTTGTGGTTTGATCTAAATAAAGTTTTGCTTCTTTAAATTTACTGAGTTTATTGTAATTTAATATTAACAAGTAATTAATCGTAAATCGCATATCCTCAATAAAGTAATCTTTTTTAAGTTCAGCGAGACAATTTGCAATACCTTTATCATACTCCTTAAGTTTATAAAGACATAAATTTTTGTAATAAAATGCATCAGCGAAAATATCAATAAATCCAAGCTCTTTATTTTCCTTTATGACTTCATTAAAAACTAAAATGGCTTCTTCATAATTCTTCTTAAAGAACAAAATTTTCCCCAACGCTAGATGTTCATCTAGAAATTGTAACTTACTTTTAACTTGTCTTTTTGAATCTACATAAATTGACTTATTTATTGCTTTTAAAGCATTATCATAATCTTTCAATTTTATATACTCATAGCTTAGGTAGAGATAAACTCTTGATATATTATCAGCAGCATTCAATTTTCTGTATATACTCAAGGCCTTCTCTAGTGACACAATCGACTCTGATTGTCTTGAAGTTGACGTTAAAATATTCGAGTTAATGACATAGAAATCAGCGATAATAATTTGATTCAGATTTCCATATTTCTTTACAATCGAATTGATAATTTTGAGAGCAATATTTTTATTTTCAGTAGAAAAATACAATGTTTCTAAATACTTGAATTTTAAAAACTCCTCTTGATTGCATTTATTTAAGTAATTGATTCTAAACAATTTTATCAATCGCTTTGATGTAGGAATATTATAATCAAATAAAACCTGTTTGAGTTTCAATAACTCTAATCTGATTTTTTGTTTGGAATCTTTAGAAACATTATAATAGTCCCCAATTTCTGGACAGCTGATTAAAGTGTAATTTTAACAGTTGAATATGAAAAAAGAGCGAAGAAAATTTACGTCAGCTTTCAAAGCAAAAGTAGCTATTGAAGCAATTAAA
>VEQH01000119.1 GCA_018883325.1 Flavobacteriales bacterium
TGCTAATGAGGGAATGAGGGAATGAGAGAATGAGGGAATGAGAGAATGAGAGAATGAGGGAATGAGGGAATGAGGGAATGAGAGAATGAGGGAAAGAGGGAACGAGAAATTAAGCCTAAATTTACATTTTCAACTCTTAACTTTTATCTCTTCACTGTACATTCTCAATTTTACATTTTACATTCTCCATTTTCAACTTTCAACTCTTAACTTTTAACTCTCAACTCATAACTTCTTTAACAAACTCCACCGCTTTTTTCATTTCAACTGAGGTATTCAAATCTGTTTCGATAAAATTAACTTCTTTTCGGAATGCTTGATGTAAGGCCTCAATTTTAGCTGAACTTTTTAATGGTCTTCTGAAATCAAAAGCTTGTGCGGCATTCAATAACTCAATTCCGATGATTGAATAGCAATTTTGTATGACACGGTATAATTTCGTTGCAGCATTAGCACCCATACTCACGTGGTCTTCTTGTCCGTTGCTCGAATCAATGGTGTCAACTGATGCGGGCGTACACAATTGTTTGTTTTGACTTACAATAGATGCACAGGTATATTGCGCAATCATTAATCCTGAATTCAAGCCGGGGTTTGCAACTAAAAATGGAGGCAATCCGCGTGTTCCAGAAATCAATTTGTAAACGCGTCTTTCAGAAATACTTCCCATCTCTGCCATTGCAATTGCCATAAAATCTAATACCAAAGCCAATGGTTGACCGTGGAAATTTCCGGCAGAAACAACATCGTCTTCATCTGGGAAAATTGTTGGATTATCCGTCACCGCATTGATTTCGCGCTCAATCACATTTTGACAATGATTCAAGGTATCTCGTGTTGCACCGTGTACTTGCGGAATGCAACGAAACGAATACGGATCTTGAACATGTGCTTTTTCTTGAGCAACAATTTCACTTCCAGCCAATAAATTTCTGAATATTTCAGCAGTTTCTATTTGTCCGGGATGATTGCGAATTACGTTTACATTTTCTTGAAATGGATTAATTCTCCCATCGTAAGCTTCTAAAGATAAAGCAGCTACCTCATTAAACTTCAACCAAAGCTTTTGACTGTGCGACAAACAATAACTTGCATAAGCACTCATGAATTGCGTTCCATTCAACAAAGCCAAACCTTCTTTTGATTGCAACACAATCGCTTCCAATCCAAAAGTTTCGTTTAGTGCTTTACCAGAAATTCGTTTTCCATTATAATCAACTTCTCCTTCACCCAAAAGTGGTAAACACAAATGAGCTAAAGGTGCTAAATCTCCTGACGCACCCAAGCTTCCTTGCTGGTAAACGACAGGAAAAATATTTTCATTGTAGAAAAATAGTAAGCGCTCAACTGTTTGCAATTGCACACCAGAATTTCCTTTCGACAAACCTAAAACTTTCAATAAAAGCATTCGTTTTACAATTTCATGCGGCACTTCCTCCCCCATTCCACACGAATGAGAAAGCACCAAATTGCGCTGTAATTGCGATAAATCTTCTTTCGAAATTGCGGTATTGCACAAAGAACCAAAACCAGTGTTGATTCCATAAATCAAACCTTCCGATTGCTCTATTTTTTTGTCAAGGTATAAACGACATTTTAAAATCGCTTGTTTGGCAGTTTCGCCCAATTCAACTTTCACTCCAGACGCGAGAATTTTCTCTAATTCGTCAAAAGAGATGTGTTGATTTTCAATATGATACACTTCCATTTAGTAGGTTATTTTTTCACCAATTTGGCAAAATCTTTTGCAAAGTAAGTCAAAATTCCGTCAGCTCCTGCGCGTTTAATACTCAATAGCATTTCAAAAACAGCTCGGTCGTAATCCAACCAACCATTCTTTGCTGCGGCATAAACCATCGCACATTCTCCACTCACATTGTAAGCTGTAATCGGGATGTTAAAATTTTCTTTTAGAATATGAATAACGTCTAAATAACACAACGCAGGTTTCACCATCAACATGTCTGCTCCTTCTTCGAAATCCAATTGAGCTTCCAGAAGTGCCTCGCGTTTGTTTGCTGGATTCATTTGGTACGTTTTCTTATCGCCCGATTTCGGTGCAGAATTTAACGCATCGCGGAAAGGTCCGTAAAAAGCACTAGCATATTTCGCAGAATATGACATGATGCTCACATCTGTAAAACCTTCTTCGTCCAAAGCTTGACGCAACACTCCTACTCTACCGTCCATCATATCTGAAGGGCCGATAATGTCCACACCAGCTTGCGCTTGAGCGATTGTCATGCGCGCTAAAATCGGCAAAGTTTCGTCGTTTAAGATTTTTCCGTTTTCCACATAACCGTCGTGTCCGTCAGAAGAATAAGGATCCATTGCCACATCGCTCATCACAACCGATTCTGGAAAACGTTCCTTAATTTGACGAATTGCATCCAAGTAAAAATTATCGTCAGCGTAACTGTATGAAGCAATTTTATCCTTTAAATCTTCCTCCACAGCTGGAAAAATATCGAAAGTATAAATCCCCAAATTCATACATTCTTCAATCTCGGACAACAGGCGATCGATCGACCAACGAAAATTATTTGGAAGCGATAAAACTTCGTCTTTTATGTTTTTTCCATCTTTCAAAAAGATAGGGTAAATCAGGTTTTCAACGCCCAATTTTGTTTCTTCTACCATGTTTCGAATGGCAGCCGACTTGCGATTTCTTCGCGGACGAATATTCATTGCGTTTTGTTTAAAATTTGAATTACATCAACATTCCACCACAAACGTGTAGTGTTTGCCCTGTAACGTAAGCAGACATATCAGAAGCCAAGAAAACAGTTGCATTTGCCACGTCAATTGGTTGTCCGCCACGTTTTAATGGAATACCATTTCTCCATTCTTGAACCACTTTTTGATCCAAAGCTTCCGTCATTTCCGTTTCGATAAATCCAGGAGCGATGGCGTTGCAACGAATGTTACGAGAACCCAATTCTGCTGCAATTGACTTTGTGAAACCAATCAAACCAGCTTTTGAAGCCGCGTAATTCGCTTGTCCAGCATTTCCTTTAACGCCTACGACAGATGACATATTAATGATTGAACCTTTGCGCGCTTTCAACATTGGTCGTTGTACCGCTTTCGTTAAATTGAAAGCCGATTTTAAATTTGTATTGATCACTTCGTCCCACATTTCTTCTGTCATTCGCATCAATAAATTATCGCGCGTGATTCCAGCATTGTTTACCAAAACGTCGATTGTACCAAATTCTGCAACCACATCGTCTACTAATTTTTGAGCGTCGTCAAACTTAGATGCATCCGAACGGAAACCTTTTGCTTTTCCACCATTTGCAGTCAATTCAGCCTCCAATGCACGTGCTTTTTCCTCCGAAGAAAGGTAAGTAAACGCAACTGTTGCACCTTGATTCACACATTCTTCAGCGATTGCTTTTCCAATGCCACGAGAAGCGCCAGTAATTAAAACGATTTTATTATCAAGTAATCCCATAATTCAATTTTTGCCAAAGTTAAAAATATCAAACAAATAAGGGATTTTATGCAATTTAAAAAATCAGAATTGCTGCTATTCTTTTTGATGCGCCTAATCCCGCTATTCGCTATATCTTCGACAAGGTAAAAAAAAACCTTCGTCGGAGGACGTGTGCGACAATTGGCGTATGCCGCTACTATCGGGGGCATGGGGTTTATTACTTCGAGTTTCATACATTTCTTGGAACTAGCAATTTTTCACTTCCATTTCGATATATGAAATCAAAGTCAAGAATCTTGTATCCCATTCATTTTTAGTATTAATTCAATACATCGAAGGTCTTGTTTTAAGTTTGTCGTGGGAGTATAACTTTAACTTACTTTTCCCAAAAATCTTTAAAGTCAAACGGGTCAGAACTAAGTGAATTTTTAAAGCGATCGGCAGAAACTCCAACGAATCCTAATATTACCATATAAATTATATTATTTTTTTGTTCAGAATAAAACTCAAGTACAGACCTATCTAATTTTGCACGTGAAATTGGATATCTAATTATTCCAATTTGTTTTTCATCTAAAAATACTTCAATATCATTTTTACCTTTTATAAAGAAAAAATTAATTTTCAAATCGTTTTGTTGAACTGACCAACCAATTTGTTCTTTTTTCAGCAATACTTTGTTTGAATTTAATAAAACTTCAAATTTTCTACTTTTTCCAAATAAATCGAAACCTTCACTTCCTAAACTTTTTACATTCCCAATTTTTTTATTATTTGAATTATAAATTCTACAAATTATTGAACTAAAAACAATATAAAAAAAATCGGCATAATAAGTTTCATTTTCTAAAGTAAATTCAAGCTTTCTAGATAAGTCAAAATTAATTTTAGTATTCATTTTTTAAAGTTTAATCATCGTGGTTTGCCCCCCTACAAATCGGACAATCTTACGAGAGTTAATAAAATGATCGCTTAAACTTACTAATTTTGTATCAACAGAAAGCAACTCGATGGCGATCTTTGCACCGTAGTTGTCAAGTATTTC
>VEQH01000120.1 GCA_018883325.1 Flavobacteriales bacterium
CCTCTTTAATTGCTTCAATAGCTACTTTTGCTTTGAAAGCTGACGTAAATTTTCTTCGCTCTTTTTTCATATTCAACTGTTAAAATTACACTTTAATCAGCTGTCCAGAAATTGGGGACTATTATAAGGTATCAATTTTAATTTTACCATTATTAGAAATTTTATAGATTACTTCGATATAGTATTTTTCATCAACGAACTCTTTTTGAATTTTTTAAAACCTAGATTCAATGTTTTTAGAATTAAAGCACTAACTTTGTTGTCCGCTTACAAAAACGTTCTTTGGGGTCGACATTGGATTTGACAGCGATAGCGGTAGTCAAGTGTCAGCATGCAGAGGGTTGTGGTGAACCTCTTAAATATCTTGTCACGAACAATAATTGACAACACGTCATACGCACTTGCTGCTTAATTAGCTGAATGTTAATTGGCTTAATCTTTCCGAAGTATAGTAGGTTAGACAAGTACTTCCGATAAACTGCTGCTCATTCGGTTTATCATACGGAAGTTCATCCCATTGGGCTAGTGTTTGTGAGGTTACTAAGCAAATGCGAAATTCCAGTAGCTAAGTTGCAGATTTGGGTGTTCTTGTCCGTCCTGCAATCGAAAATCAATCGAGAAATAAGCATGTAGAAAGCTTGAAAACTCGTCGTTTGGACGAGGGTTCGAACCCCTCCGACTCCACAGTTAGTACATTCGAAATTCTTCGAAAACACCGAAAACCCTCGTCATTGTTGAAAAGTCGAGGGTTTTTTATTTGCGAAAATTTTTAAATTTGGTGAGTAATTAGTGAGGATCTAGTGAGTAAATTGAATTTTACTTAAGATTACTCACCAGAAATACATGAAAACTAATACTAGTAAAGATGTCAGAAACATTTAGTTTAAAAATTATTGCTCGAAAGACAAAATCTGTTTCAACCGAATCACATTTGTTTATTCGCATTAATCTTAACAATAAAAGAAAAGAAATAGGATTAAAAATCAAAGTTGAGAATAGTAAGTGGAATTTAAAAACACAGTCTTTAAGGGGAACGACTGAACAGGTTAGAATTATAAATCACCAATTAGAACAAATTCGTTCAAAATTTATTAAAATCCACAGTGATTTGAAATTTCAGCAAGGAAGTTATTCGATTGACGAGTTAATTCAGCTTTATGAAGGGAGAGGTCCTTCAAATATGGATTATACAATTTTGAAAATGTTCAAAATTCATAATGATAAGGTAAAGGAACTTATTGGTATAGATTATGCAAAAGCAACTTACCAACGATTTATTACTACTAAGATTCATGTTGAAGATTTTTTAAAAACGAGAAAGAAAAGTGATATTTTAATTCGAGATATGAATAATGGCTTTCTTAAAGATTTCGATCATTATTTAAAAACAAAGAAAAACATTAATCATAATTCAAGTGTCAAATATATTCGAATCTTAATGAGTATTGCTCGACTTGGTATTGAGTATGGATGGATAGACAAAGATCCTTTTTTCGGTTTCAAGCAACATTTGCAGGAAGTTAAAAGGGGGTTTCTATCCGATGAAGAACTAAATTTACTAGAAACTACAGATATTCAGAATGAACGAATAGCAGTAATAAGAGATATGTTTGTTTTTTGTTGCTATACTGGGCTTGCCTATAGCGATGTTTCTCAATTAACCAAAGATAAAATAGTTAAATATAAAGATGGTGATTATTGGTTAAATCTCTACCGTCAAAAAACTGATGTGAAATCTAATGTTCCCCTATTGCCAAAAGCTATTGAGATTATTGAAAAATATAAGGACCACCCTGAATGCGATATTACAGGAAAAGTGCTTCCAATAAGAAGTAATGCCAAATTCAATGCTTATTTGAAAGAAGTAGCTGACATTTGCGGCATAACTAGAAACTTAACTACCCATTTAGCGAGACATACTTTTGCAACAACAGTAACTCTCAATAATGACGTTCCAATTGAATCAGTAAGTTCAATGCTAGGTCATAAGAATATAAAAACCACTCAGATATACGCAAAAGTAATCGATAAAAAAGTAGGTAGTGATATGAAAAAACTAAAAGAAAAACTAAATGAAACTAAAAATTGAAATCCTTAAAGATGAAGAAATCGTAAAAAATATAATAGCCGATTTCTCTATGAAAGAAGAGTATTATAAACTTCATGAATACATCAAAAAATCAGGTATAAAATTCGAAATCCAAGAATATCATGATGTTTTCATATTGCCATTAAAATATTCTGAAAATGAATTGTTTATAGAATTATTAAATGAATACTATAAAACTAATCCCATTATTCTAGAAGTGTATAATACTTTCATAAATACTTGTATCGATAAAATATATATGAATAATGCAAGTATAGAAAGTTCTAACTTAAAAAGTCACAAAAAAGTAGCAGCATTAGAATTAGTATCAAAAAGTATTGAAAGTTCTCAAATTCAGTTAGGAGGAAATTTGAATTCAACTTCTGATTTAACTAACCTTATGGAGAACATAAAATCTCAAATATCGAAACATCAAACGCCAATTAATAAATTAACACCGAAATTTGAAACTTTTTTCTATGAGGAAATGTTGCGCGTTTTATTCGAAGGAAAGTTGATTTCAGGTGACTTTAAAGACCCTAATTACCGATTCGAATGGGTGAAATTTGCTTTTTATTTTGATGATGAAAACAACAATACAAGCAATTCTCTTCAAACTTTAAACTGGATTGATAAATCATCAAAACTTGCTGAATTTCTTGTTTTCTTATTTTCAAACTTAATCGTTTACAAATTTTCAAATAAAAAAGAATTTATCAATTGGATTATTCAACATATTGAAATCAATGGGAATTCAATAAGAAAAGACTCTAAAAATTTTCGTTCACTAAATAGATTAATAAAAAAATTCAAAGGTGAACCATCTACGAGTTTCAGAATCAGTGATGCAAATTTATTTGAAATAGGATATTTTATCACCCCTCTAAAGAATCAAAAAACCTTGTAAAATATAGGATTTTAGAATTTTATTATCTCCCTTTTAAGCATTTGGGGTGATTTTTCTGAAGGCAATTGTTTAGTTTATTATTGTTTTTCATACATAATTTTGATCATAAGAAACTAATTAAAAACAAAATTATGGCTGAAATCGCAACCAAAGATGAACTTGAATTTTTACTTGATCAGAAACTAGAGAAATTCGCAGAAAAAATTTTAGAAATATTTAAAGCGCCTAATTTTTCGCAACGAAAATGGCTGAAAGCTGCTGAATTGAAAAAAATTCTACCACTTTCTGATTATCGAATCACTGAAATGAGGGCAAGAGGACTGTTGAATTTTCAGAAGCTTGGCGGCACTTACTATTATGCTGTTGATTCAATCGACAATTTAATAAATTCTAAAATTAAATAAAATGCAATCAAAAAACTTCCTGGACCCAAGAGGTGAATATAAAAGAATTTGCCCTTACTGCAAAGAAGCGTTTACAGCTGATCACATGAATCGATTCTATTGTCCAGAAAAAAACGGAATTCAAAATTTTTGCAAACACCGATTCAAACGTCTAATTAATGAATTGAGAGAAAATGGTATCGAGATAGAACGACCAGAAAGACCACCATTAAAATTACTTTTTGAGCCAGAAAATAAAGATTTTCGAAACATCGATGACGAAATATTAAAAACCATTTTAAACAGAAAAATTCAAATTCTTAATGATGTTTTAGGAGAAAACGATTCTAAGACAATTAATTGGGATGAATTGCAAAAAAGAGGCTTCCAAATAGATAATGAAGATAAATTTATCACCAACGATTATGGAACTTTATCACCACTTTATGATGATATTTTTCTGATAAGGAAATCTATAAATGAAATTCAAATTAATAAACTTAAAAAATAAAAAATGAACATTCTCGACAAATTTAATATGATTCCATTGGATCAACTTCCCCAATTTCAAGTTCCCCCAACTCAAGTTCCTAAAGAAAAATCAATTATGCCTTTTGTTATTCTTGGTTCAAGTATTGTTATTATTGGTTTATTCTTGTACGCGAAATACAAAAATGAAGAAAAAGAAAATAATCAGATCTAGGAAAGATGATTGTTTAGTTTAGGATTTTCTTATCTGAACTATATTTATTTTTAAAAACTTAATAATTTAAGGTAATGAGTAATTGACTTTCGACTTAATCTAAAGAATTGTAAAATACTATCAAAAAATGAAGAAAAAGCACTATTTTTAATCAAAATTAATAGGTAATTCTTGTTGCATTTTAAACTCTATCCCAGTGCTAGTCAATGTTTTTAGTAATTCTAATCGTTCTTTGGTCGGAATAACGAACTCCAGCGACTATTCTCCGTTCGGCGTACAACTGGATGGCAGGACGATTTCTAAAGACCAATATCGCTACGGTTTCCAAAATCAAGAAAAAGACGATGAGCTCAAAGGCGCAG
>VEQH01000016.1 GCA_018883325.1 Flavobacteriales bacterium
AACAATGAAAGAAGACATGATTCATTAGGTCAAATTGCCCCAAATGATTTTTATAAAACCAATCTTATGGTGTCTTGAAATATCTTAATTTTGACAAATAGCTGTCCAGTTAATTGGTGCCATTATAAAGCCCTAAAGGATGTAGTTCTTCAAGTTCATTTTTATCTTTAATTTGTTTCTTCATTTTCTTCATCTCCTTTTCTATATCTATCAATAAAATTTCTATAAATTCTTTGGATGAATGTAAATTCTCTCGAACTATTATTTTCAGATTCAGCAGAACGTATTGCAGGATAATCGTCAGAATTTATTGTTTTCTTTTCTTTACCAGTATTTATAGTTGCTTTTACTGTTCCATTTTCTTTGGCTAGCTCTAAAAGACCTCTCGCAACTCCTTTTTCGGTTTCAATTTTTCCATTATTATCAGGTCTAAGTCTAGCAAAAAACTCTCCAATATGACTTTCTTTAAACAAAGTATCCATAAGTTCTTTACCCTCAGGTAAAACATCATCATTTGTATAAGAAACTCTAACAACTAACGAAAGTAAATCGCTCGACAATATTTCATCAAAAATATATTCTTCTTGTGAAATTTCAACAACAGAATTTTCACCAACTTCCAATCCACCGTCAAAAGCAATTCGAACAATTTCTTGCATTTTACTAAGAGGAGCTCCAGATTTTTTAATGGAAGAATTTATTTTACCAATTTTTATAAAAGCAAAACGATGGCATTCGGGCACAAATACAAACTCATATTCATTAACTTTTCCCTCAACATTTGGAGGTATTGGGTGTGGTAGAACTTTACCTGTTTCAGAGTCTATAAAGTCAATTTTATCAAAAGAAACGAATTTCGTTATTACTCCATAAAAGACTTTTCCTTTATCATGCTCTTGTAAAACTCTTAAGGAGTAATAATGGTTTTTATCATATTTGGTAACAATTTTATAGTTACTGTTAAACCAGTTTTTAATAAGACTAATATATTTTTCAGTACTGTGAGTAGTCGAAGGAAGTACTTTAGAGTTTAATGTATAATATTCTACAGTTATTCTTCTGTTAATAGGTTTTTTCATAAGAATTAGTTAATAGCATAAAGTTAGTTTTTTTTAGGACAATGTATTAGTTTTTAGACGATTTAAGGGCGCAACTTCATTTATTTAAGTTAGTCTAAGGATTCTGAAAGAAAAGCCACTAGCAAAGATGTTTCCACCAAAATATAACTCCTTAATTAATTACTTCAATTCCTTTTTTTCAAAGGAGCAATTAGTTAGTGTTTCTGAATAGGGAGTTTATAAGAGTTCAGACATTAATTCAAACAAACTATCAGAAATACATCATACTTGTATTTACTTGTTCTCTCAAGTCTGGGTATAGACTATACTTTACTTGTTTACATTTTCTACAATAGGGTATATCATACTCTTATTATTAAGAGTTCTCATAGCATTTAAGTTTTTCCCCCCTTTTAAGAATTTCAGACTTTAGAATGTTAGAGTAATTAAAGTTGTCGTTATTACGAAATTGTTCCCAAATGCTTTTCAGTTTTTTTGTGTTTTCACTAACTTTATTTTGTACTCCTAAATTTTCTATTAACAACCTTGTGTTTTCCCAACCAAAAGAGGCTATACCAAGGTAAATAAGTCGTTCTTTAATTTCGGTTAAATTCATATCTTCTTTATCGTGTATATTTTCAGCGGAAAGATTGTCTATAAAAGTAAGTTCATTTAACCTTCCAGTCCAATGTTCAATAATTTCATTCCAGTTGTTCAATATATTTTCTACGGTATTTAATTTTTCTTTTAAGATGTAACCACTAACTTTCTTAATTTTTATTTCATATCTAAACACAAACATTCCTTTAGATAACTTGGACAAATTCTTTTTCTTCTTATTGCTAAATACCTCCTCTAATTTATTGTAAAACATCAAACTAAAATTTGCAGCATGAAAATAGACAGTTTCTAGTTCCTTTGTGTTTTTTAAATAAGTCGTGTCAACTTCAAAAATCTCTTTCTTTAATTTTGGAAAATGGTCAATACAGGACAAAATATATTTGTACTTGGGTTTCATTTTAATATTAGCACCAATCTCAATTTTTGTAACAACTCCTTTTTGTAAGACATCAAATGGAATTTTAAGTTTTCTCTCAATTTTTTCAAGACAAAATAGAAACTTATCTTTTGTTAAATCAGTTATTGCGTTCGATTTAGAAGAAGACCATTTTCGGAAACTACCCAAAATTTTAACAATGTTTTTTTCACTATTAATTTCTACAATTAGGAATGGATCATCTTTCCCGCAACTCTCAGTAAAAAATAATTTGAACTTTTCTACATTTCCATATTTAGAATAAGGTTTGCCAAGATATTGTTTCGACACATTTGTAAATGGTAATACAATTTTAATGTTATCAACCATGGATATTTTTTTAAGAATTATCAAAGATAATCCAAAAATGTTTAACCTTAGAAAACCCCATAAGGGTAGTAAATACTATTTGTTTTTGTGGTTTAAAAGTTGCAAATAAACTTTTTCAGCATAACTATTTAATTCTTTGCGAGAATTGGTAAAGTCAATAGCTTCTCCCTCTTTAATTAGTTCAAAATACAAATTATAGATTTCATCCTTTTCTTTATTCTCAAACTCCATTAATTGAAAGACAGCAGTAGGACAACAAGAAGCATAAATACTTGCATCAATACCTATTTGATGTAAGGTGTTAACAAGCTTTGTATTAACAATAGAATCTTCAATAAGTAAAAGGACTATATTTTTTATGTTTACATTCATAGCCAAAGTCAATTTTATAGGAGCTAACTAAACAAACTTTATAAACTTGTTCACTTTTTTTACTTTTCGATTCATTTAACAAATTATGTTTAACAGATTTTTCTTTCTCAATATATAGGTAAAGTAAGCCAATTAATAAAGCAATAAACAACAGAAACAGAATTCTATTTATAGCATTTTTTTTGTCTATCCTTTTTGCACATTTCTCGCAAACATTTTTTGTTCCATAATATAAACGAGAACTTGTTCCATAAGTGCGATTTCCACCCCAATTACCAACAGAAAAACCAGTAGAAACCGTTCTTCTAAAACTCGCATTTTTATTTCCACAGCAATAACAATTTGCCATCTAATCTCTTTTTCCTAAAACATAATAATGATTGCAATTATCTATTGTATCTACAATTTCCAACCATAACCAATAATCATAAATGTTGTCTATATCATTTGGGTCTAATTCCCACTCATCCAATTTGTAATCTATACCATTAACAGACACTATTCCATTTATTGTTTCATAGGAATTTGCAATTGTATTAACAGTTTGTATTTCACTTAAACCATCCCATTCATTGTTAATATAGGTCGTGTCGCCTTGTAGAGAAATATTCGTAACACCCCACTCTAAGACATCCCATTCTCCATTTAAAGTTGTTTTTGGATTACTTTTCTCCTTTTCACAAGAACAAAATATTGTTAATCCTAAAAATAATGGAAGAGCAAACATTTTTTTCATAGATATAAATTTATCTCGAAGTTAACTAAAATTCGCATAAATGCGGTTACAAGATGTTTTTTTCTAAAGCAACTTCGCTTAAAAATGTTAAGCAAGGAGGAAATACCAGACGAAAGAATTTTAAGAATCGCAAAAAAGATTCGTCAACTTCGCATAGATGCTAACTATACTAGTGCAGAAAGCTTCGCTTATGACAATAACATTAATAGGGTTCAATATTGGAGGGTCGAGAATGGTACGAATCTTACATTAAAGACCCTCCTTAAATTACTAGATATTCACAAAATTAGCTTATCAGATTTCTTTAGAGAAATTTAAAACATTAACAGAATTCAATACAATATTTGTATCTGTTTTTGCATAAATCATTGTACTCTTAATGCTTCTATGCCCAAGTAACCTAGAAACACATTCCAAAGAAATTTTATTATTTAGCAAGTTACAAGCAAAACTATGCCTTGCTAAATGACAAGTTAATTTTTTGTCAATTCCAGCCATCTCACCAATTATTTTTAAATTTCTATTCAATGCTTGGTTTGTTATTTTTGGCACTAAACAATCTGTTTTTATATTCAATTTATTTCTTGCCCTTAATTTATTCAAAATACTTCGGCTCTTAGTGTTCAGAGGAATAAGAACATTTTGTTCAGTTTTCTTTTGGACGATTTCAATGTATGCCAATCTCTCACCTTTTAAAGAAGATGGTATTGTCTTTTTGTTTTCCAAGCTAATCGAAAACAAATCAGAATAACGAACACCAGTGTTAAGCATTAATAAGAAAGCATCTTGAACATTATTCAAAACTTTGTTTGTTTTAGGAATTTCCAACTCTTCAATAACTCTTATTTCTTCAAGAGATAAAGGGATTACTACTTTCCTTCTCTCAGCTTTTTCAGCCTTAAAACCAAAATAAGGGGATTTAACAATTAGGTCATCTTTCAACGCTTGGTTAAATACATACTTTAAACATTTATGGTAATTGTATGCAGAATCACTCGAAAGATTTAGTTGGTAAATAAGGTATTTGTCAAACTCTTCAATAAAACTTAGTGTTATGTCAATAAATCGTATGTTAAACAACTTTTTCTTTTTGCAAAATTCTTTAAGTATTTTTAGACATAATACATACTTTTCACGTGTAGATTTTTTTAGCTCGATTCGTTTTAATAAAATACCTTCATAATAAGAGTAGAAATCATCAAACCTAAAATCATTAAAAAAGTCATCTACAGTTTTTCTACTTATTACACCTCCAGTTGCATCAAGACTTAGAAAGTATCTTTTAAATTCAGCTATCTTCTCACTTAATCCAGCTTCTATTCTTAACAAATCCTTTGGTCCTCCCTTTATCTTCCTTCTTACAGAATCCCAATTTTTTGGTCGAATACTAAACCCAGAAGTTTTTTTTATTGTTTTACCATTCAATGTAATATAGTAGTTTAATGGACATTTTCCGTCAGAATTAATTTTATCCATTCTTAACACAACCCTAATTTTGGGCATTTCATTTACAATTCTTTTTTCCATTTCGTTTTTTTTGTTACTCTTATTAACTTTAGTAAGATTTTTTTTCAAAACGAAATTCGTTGTTTGTCAGTTAATAACAATGAACAAATTCATTATATCATTGTAAATCAATAGCATAACGTGTTAATAAATTTTCTTTCAGAGTAAAAAAACCAGTAAAATGTTAATGGAAGAAACAGAAAACAGCATCAAAAATATAATGTATTTTCTACCCGATTTAAGCGTCAAATTTTACATTAAAACCCCTTTTACAGCCCCCTTAATTGTTCAAACATATGCAAAACCCTTATAGAATCTCACTTTTTCATACATCAATTCGAGTTCCGCCTCGAGTACAAAGCCTTGATGAAAATCAAGGCTTTTTTTATTTATTGAAACTCGTCAAAGGGCTTCCACCATTGACTTGTAGCGAAATCCCGAGCGTTTTTAATGCTTGGGATTTTTTATAAAAATAAGATTCTGTCCAACGCCTGCCCAACGGAAAGGAGATCAATGCAAAATGTTGGGGATTTAGGCATATATTTGCTTCAATCTGTATAGGAAAAATGACATATTTCGCCCCTCTAAATAGAGCTCTGAATGCTTTGATTTTAGCATTTAAAGCACGCTTTTTAAAATTAAAGCAAATTCATCTTAATGAACCTTAACTTCTTAATGGTAAAAATTAACCATTAAGGCATTAAGAAAATTAAGAGAGATTAATGGTGTAAATGCAAAATGTTGGGGGTTTAAGCCTTAATTTGGGTTAATCTATAGAGGAAATACTACACATTTTTTATACCTCAAAAATAGTCAATCATAAACGATGGCGAGATTAGTTTTAATAGTTCAATGTAATTATTCAAGTTCTCTTTTTTCAACAAAGAAAATTAATCCTAATGAATTATTTATCCCCACGTTTTTGTTTTGATCTCAGAAAGGCAAAATTCATCAAACCTTGCATAACAAGCCACCCTCCCAAAATCTGCATGCCGATTTTTGAATTAGTTAAATACCATTATTTAATCGCTAATCATTTCGAGGTCTAAAAATTCCTTTTCCCCAACCTTCTTGCTGTTGGCGTTCGTGTATCATTTTGTCAATGTCCCAATAGGTAGCCAACATAAGACCGTTGCAAAACTCGCTACTTGTCGTTACTCTAAAAATTTAAAATCCTCATTTACAAGGGTAAACTCCGGGTTTAAATTTTTAGAAAGCCTAAATTACCGATTTTTGAAACGGTCTTAACATTTCAGCGTTAGCGGTTTGAAATATTTTGGTTTGCGCTTGTCGAACACGTGATTTAATGCCGACCAATAAATCTTTATAAAGGGTTAGTTCCGTACGCATAGCCTTGATTCTGTTAATTCAACTGAATTTGTTCAACTAAAACGATTGCGCACTCGTTCAGGCTTTGCAATTTTTTTAATTGAAAATATAGGGTAAGAATTTAGAATGTAAAATGTAGGATGTAAAATGAGAAATGTAAAGTTTAGCTAAAAGTGAAGAGTGTACTTTACATTATCAATTTTACATTTTCAATTTTCAATTTTACATTTTTTTAAGGTTGAATAATAACCGTTTGCTCACTAACTGTTTCAGGCTCGATTTTGATTATTCCATCCCCTGATCTGTTAAGTTTAAAAGCATCAATGTCAAGAATTGCTGCACCTGCTTGTCCTGATTGATAGATTTTACTCAGATTGAATACAGCCAAACCTGAACTGTTGGTCATGACAGTATCGTTTAATGTTACAAACCCTTGCGTGCCAGGAGGTGTTCCAAATGGCTCTCCTGTTGAAGTACCATACAAAACAACCGTTGCATCTTTTACTGGATTATCTCCTTCGTCACGAACGTAAATATTGGCAATTGTATCTTTCTTTTTACGGCATGAAGTAAAAGTTTGTGCAACAATAATAGCTAGAAAGATAAAAAGTACTTTTTTCATGACCTAGGTTTTAAAAGTTTATGGTTGAATAAAAACAGTTTCTTCGTTTATAGTTTCTGCTTCAATTTTGATAATTCCTTGACCAATTTTGTTTAGTTTTTGAGCTTTAATGTCCAAAACAGCAACCCCAGCTTGACCTAATTGATAAATATCGTTGTAGTTGAAAGATGCCACACCTGTTGAATTCGTGTAAGCTGTATCAAAAACGGCAACTTGTTGAGGTGTGCCTCCTGTATTGGTTCCATATAAAATTACCATTGCACCAGAAACATTGGTGTTTGTTTCGTCTTTCACGTAAATATTGGCAATTGTATCACCTTTTTTTCTACAAGAAGTAAAAGTGAAAGCGAAAAGAACAAGAGAGAAAAGGAGAACTATTTTTTTCATGAGTTTTATTATTTTATTATTCGATAAGCAAGGCTTAACATTGTTGTTCAAGGTTTTGATTTAAAACAACTTTTTTACGGATTAGTTAGGTAAATAGATGGTTTCAACTGATGTGGTGTGGATTCTACATCTTGTATATCCAGTAGCTATTTTATTGTTGTATTTCACAATAATATCGAAATAGCCTGTGGTATTGTCTTTGCCTGATGTATTGAAATATTCATCCATATCGATTACAGAAAAACCAGAACTATTAGTGAAAGAAGTATCCACGAAATCCAAAGTTGCAGGGTTGGATTGTTGATCACCAATCACGATAATCTTCGCACCTCCAACTAATTGGTTCGAAGCTGAACGTACAAATACTTTTAAAATAGCGGGATCTTTTGGTTCACAAGCACTGTTCAAAAACAGCAAAGCAAACAAAATTGGAATAAAATAGAATTTTTTCATAATTTAAAGCTAGCCAAATTTACACTTTTTTTTTAATTCAACAATTTGCCTCATTTTGAGGACTATTTCACCACCACAACTGTCTCTGTCACTACTTCTTGCTCCACCGTCACAATGCCTTCTCCGTATAATCCAAACTGTTTTGCCTTTATTTTTAATACAACAACTCCAGTTTGCCCTGATTTGTAATAATCATTAAAGTTAAAATACGCCACACCCAATTCATCTGTCGTTTTTTCCATGTTAAGCGTAACAACACCACTAAAGGACGTTGGCTCTGCTTTTACTTCAACTAATGCTCCTTCGATTACTGATCCACTTTCATTTTTAACAATCACAGCCAATATGGTGTCTTGTTTTTTATAACAAGCAGTCAGCAAAAAAAGTAGTAAAAAACAGCCAACCTTGATAATTGATACTTTTAATTGAAAGTGGGCGTTTTTTTTCTTATAAATTTGCATCAACAAACTTGTTTGACATTTAAACAACGTTTGCTACAAAAAAGTTACAGTTTCATCCAATGAAATGAGCATAGACCTAAAATAAACTTAAAAACAAAGAGATTTAAAGCTTTGCGGAACATTAAAACGATTAAAAATATTCTCAATAAATGAAATAAGTCCTAATGAAATTCGTCAAAAATTAGCTTCAACTGAACTTGAGTTAAATTGGCGATTGAATATGACTTTTGAAAAAATAAAATAAAATATGAAAATTAAAATTGAAGCAGTTCTTCAAGAAATTAATCAATATTCCATTTCTTCAGTAGCAGAGTTAGAAGCCTTCCGAATAAAATATTTAGGAAGTAAAGGAATTCTAAAAGATTTATACGCTGAATTAAAAAACGTTCCGAACGAACAAAAAAGAGAAGTTGGTCAGCTGATCAATAATTTGCGACAAGCGACGGAAGATTTTTATGCGCAGCACAAAGACAAATTAGCTTCTTCAACTGAAAAAAACAATGATTTTGATTTTTCAAGACCAGGAGAGGATATTTCAGTTGGTGGACATCACCCATTATCTTTAGTGAAAAGAGAAATTATCGATATTTTTTCTCGAATTGGTTTTATTGTTTCAGAAGGACCAGAAATTGAGGATGATTGGCACAATTTCTCCGCTTTAAATTTCCCACCTGAACATCCTGCTCGCGATATGCAAGATACTTTTTTCATTCAAAAAGGTGAAAATGAAATGGCTTTGCGTACACACACGAGTTCTGTTCAAGTGCGCGTGATGGAATCATCAAAACCACCAATCCGTACAATTTCACCTGGAAGAGTTTACCGAAATGAAGCAATTTCTGCGCGCGCTCACTGTTTCTTTCATCAAGTTGAAGGTTTATACATTGACAAAAATGTTTCCTTCGCCGATTTGAAGCAAACGCTTTTGTTTTTTGCTCGTGAAATGTTTGGTGAGAAAGCTCAAATTCGCTTGCGACCATCTTATTTTCCATTCACAGAACCAAGCGCAGAAGTAGATGTTTCGTGTACTTTATGCAATGCAAAAGGTTGTAACGTCTGTAAACATACAG
Source organism: Flavobacteriales bacterium (assembly GCA_018883325.1). Taxonomy (GTDB): domain Bacteria; phylum Bacteroidota; class Bacteroidia; order Flavobacteriales_D; family Crocinitomicaceae; genus UBA952. The sequence continues at coordinate 9,361 of VEQH01000016.1, forward strand.
GTTGGTTGGAAATTTTAGGTTGTGGAATGGTTGATCCAAATGTATTGGAAGCTTGCGGAATCGACTCCAATGAATTTACTGGTTTTGCCTTTGGAATGGGCGTTGAACGTATCGCACAATTGAAATACCGCGTGACAGATTTACGTCTTTATTCGGAAAACGACCTTCGTTTTTTAAAACAATTTACACCCGGAATCTAATGGCTTGGATAAAATTAACGGAAGAAAACCAATTGGAAGAATGTTGGAATTTGAGCCATCAAAAACCTCAATTGATTTTCAAACACAGCACGCGCTGCAATATTTCAGTGATGGCTTTGACGCGTTTTCAGGGAAGTGGAATTTTGGATGCAGAGACAGTTGATTCGTATTATTTGGATTTGTTGAAATTTAGAAATATCTCCAATGCAATCGAATCGAAAAGCGGTGTTAGGCATCAATCGCCACAAGTAATTGTAATAAATAAAGGAGAAGTTTTCTTGTCCGAATCGCACGGAATGATTGATGCTCGCTCAATTCTTCGAGAAATTAAAACATTAAATTCATAAAATAAGTCCTATTGAGATTCGCTACAATTAAGTATAAATTTGAATGGCGATTTTATGATGACCATTTTTAAAAAAAGTAAACACGTATGAAAAAGTATTTCATCTATATTATAATCATTGGTTTGATTGCAGCATTCGTTTTGCCTTATGTAATGCCAAATTCAAATTCATCCTCTTCTGAAAATCCACCTTTTAGTTTTAGTTTCACTGAAAATTTAGCTATTCCACACGGACAATCTTTGCCAATTGCTTTTGAAGTAAATGAAGAAATTCAAAAACTAGAACTTTCCTTGAACGGTAAAAAGCTAAACACTTGGACTGCACCTTCTGGCAAAATTACCTATACCTTAAACACAAAAGATTTCCAAGTTGGAGCTTATGCAATTGAAATGATGGCTTACAGAAAAGATGGAACTTCCTATTCAGACCAACGATTAGTGCGTATTTTATCTGATATTACTCCTGAAAAATGGTCGCTTGAAATTCTTGCTTCATTGCCACATTTGGAAACAAGTTTCACGCAAGGTTTAGAGTTCAATGAAGGAAAACTATTTGAAGGAACTGGCGACCCGAATCAAGCAGGCGAGACAGTTATCGCGGAGCTTGATTTGAAAACAGGAGCTATTCTTAGAAAAATGGGTTTAGATGCTTCACATTTTGGAGAAGGAATCACGATTTTAGGCGATGAACTTTATCAATTAACCTGGAAAAATCAAAAATGCCTTGTTTACAATAAAAGCGATTTTAAATCTATAAAAGAGTTCACTTACACGGGCGAAGGTTGGGGCTTATGCAACGATGGAAAAAGTTTGATTATGTCTGATGGTTCGGAGCGAATTTATTTTAGAAATCCAAAAACATTTGACGTTGAACGCACAATTGAAGTTTACACCGACCAAGGACCAATTGCACGCTTAAATGAATTGGAATTCGTTGACGGTTTGATTTATGCCAACATCTGGACTTCGAACAATATCGCGGTGATTGATCCTGCAACAGGAAAAGTTTTAGCTACAATCGACGCTACGCAGTTGGTTCAAGAAGGAAAAGGAAATGGAGAAGTTCTAAATGGAATTGCCTACAACACGGCAACAAAAAAACTCTATATGACTGGAAAATTCTGGCCAAAAATGTTTGAAGTGAAGGTGAAGAAAAATGTAGTTTCTTAGATCAGTAAATCGTTTCAAGAAACAATTAATTTTCGACGAAGGTCAATAAACTATTATTCAACAGAAATGTTGTCTTTGATAATTTCAGTTAAGAGTTTTAATGGCTCTTTTTTAAACGAAGCAAATTTCTTGATTATAATACTGTTATTAACTGTAAACACTTCGTTTGTAGGCACTTCACTTTCGTATTTTAGTTCTCTATCAATGTCTGTTTGGGCGATTGGAAAAGAGAATTTGTCACCTCTAATAACAGAAGTAATTTTGGCAACAATATAATTTTGCTTGTTTATAGAATCCTTTGATATTATTACAGCTGGTCGTTGCTTCGTGTTTGATAAATCCGTAAAAGGGTAGGGAAGTAGTATAATATCGCCTTGGTAATATTTCATATCCATTTAGTAATTATCCCAGTGTTCATCCTCAACTGCATCCCAATCAGCCGCTAAAACAGGTTTTGAAAGTTCGTATGTAGTGTGAATATCGGCTATTTCTTGAAGGTTTGCATAGAGAAAATCAACTGTTTCAAAAAAATCTAAAGCTGCAATTTTAAACTCTTTAAACTCCTTATCATTAATTGGTTCAATAACTGTTCGCAATTTTGCTAAAACTGGTATTAGAGAACCAATTGAATTAGCCTCTTTCGAAGCTTTAATGGGAGTTAAGTCTTTGAGGTAAAATATAGAACCTCTTAATTTTATAGTTGATTCTTTGATTTTTGGAATTGCAAATTTCTCGTATTTCTCCCAAATTGACTCCGCAAAATTAAAACTTGAAAGTACACCAAGGGACTCCAGAATACTTGTCGAATATGTCAAGTTATAAACCATAGTGTAAAAATACAATTTTTCTTACAGTTTACAATTCCTGATAAATATCCATCAAATTGGAGTAAAATTTTCATACAATTTTGATATTAATTGATTTGTGATTGTAGTTTTTCTTAATCAACAATAATTCGTTCAATAAGAAAAAGGAAAAGGAGAAGTTCTAAATAGAATTACCTACAATCAAAATGTTTGAAGTGAAGAAAAATGTGGTTTCTTAAAAATACAATCCCCTTGCTCCAAATTTATTTCCTTGAAGAATTAATGCTGGAAAAGGAATTTTAAGATAGTTTAATTGGCTAAAAACTGTTTTTAAAAATGCATTTTTTACTGGAATTCGAGAGAAATCAATATCCATCGAAAGTAAAAATTCTCTTCTCGAATGAAAGTTTAAATAGCTTTCTTCGCTACCTACAATTTTTTGGTCGGCGCTGTAGCCCAAACTAAAACACAACCATTTTGGAAATTTGTTGGTTCCCATTGTTCCGGGAGAAAAACTCAACCAATAAGTTTGTCCGTTGTAGTCTTTTAATAGTTGTTCGGCAAAGTTACTTCCGAGAATTTCAGGACGCAAAGCAGCGTATTCAGTCGGGTGAAAAGAAAATTTCGGAACAATGATTTGCTGTTTAAACAAACGTTCTTGTCCCCAAAATAAAGCGGAACCACTCACGTTTGCAAGCATATCGTAACCCGAAAAACCCCATTCGTCTGAAAAACCATCTAAAACTTCCAAAAAAGTCAAATAACTTAAACTCACACCAACGCCCACCCAATCAGCATTTTGTCTTTTCATTCCGCCCCAACGATAGAGCTGCGAAATGTTTTTTGAAATCTGATAAGTTGTAAAAGTGTGTCCAGCTTTATCCATTTGAAGCCAATTTCCACCATCGTTAAAGAAGTGAAAATCTGTCCACGGATTGTTGTACCAAACTTGTTGTAAGCCAATCAAACTTCCTGAATAAGCAACACCAATAACGGACGAACTAACGATTAATCGCTTTTTATTCAAACTATCTGCCGGTTTCCAAAAGGAAGATTGAGCCGTTAAATAGCAGGGAAACAAAAAGATAAAAAAAAGCCGTTTAAATAAAACCACAAGTCGAAATTAAATAAATAAGTTAAATCAATAGCGATATAGAAATTATCAATAATATCTTATAATTCATAGACTGTATCTTCGTGCTTTACCAATTATAAATTAATTTCTAAATTATGAAACAGTTATTTTTAGTGTTTTTCTTGGGGCAAATTCCTTTGATTTATGCACAAGATTCTGCCCAAAGTTCAGGTAAATGTCCGATGGGTCATGGAGTTGCTTCTGGTGCGCAATCAGCAGCGAGTAACCTACCGACAACTTCAAACGTTTCCAAGTCGGAAATAAAAAAAGAGGGAATAAACGGAACAAATAACAATGACTGGTGGCCAAATCAGTTGAATTTGTCTGTCCTTCGTCAACATTCTGAACTTTCAGATCCGATGGGTTCTAATTTTAACTATGCGAAAGAATTTCAAAGTTTAGATTACGAAGCTTTGAAAAAGGACATTCGCGCTTTAATGACACAATCTCAAGATTGGTGGCCTGCTGACTACGGACATTATGGACCGTTTTTTATTCGAATGGCTTGGCACAGTGCTGGAACGTACAGAACAGGTGACGGCCGTGGAGGTTCTCGTGCTGGTTAACAACGTTTTGCTCCTTTAAATAGCTGGCCAGATAACACGAATTTAGATAAAGCAAGAAGATTATTGTGGCCAATTAAACAGAAATATGGAAAAAAAATCTCTTGGGCGGATTTAATGATTTTAACAGGAAATGTTGCTCTTGAAGATATGGGATTCAAAACATTTGGTTTCGCAGGTGGTCGCGAAGATGTGTGGGAACCAGAATCAAATGTATATTGGGGAAAAGAAAAAAAATGGTTGGATGACCAACGCTATTCGGAGGGACGAAAATTAGAAAATCCATTGGCAGCCGTTCAAATGGGATTGATTTATGTGAATCCAGAAGGTCCTAACGGAAATCCTGATCCATTGGCAGCAGCGAAAGATATTCGTGAAACTTTTGGACGAATGGGAATGAACGATGAAGAAACAGTGGCTTTGATTGCTGGTGGACATACCTTCGGAAAAACACACGGCGCAGGTCCGGCAAGTAATGTTGGCGCAGAACCTGAAGCCGCTCCAATCGAAGAACAAGGTTTGGGCTGGAAGAGCACTTATGGAACAGGAAAAGGAAAGGATGCGATTACTTCAGGATTAGAAGTTACGTGGACATCAACACCAACAAAATGGGGAAATGGATATTTTACAAACCTATTTTCGTATGAATGGGAATTAACGAAAAGCCCAGCTGGAGCGCATCAGTGGGTAGCGAAAGACGGAATTGCTACAATTCCAGATGCTTTTGATGCGAAGAAAAAACAACTACCAACGATGCTTACAACCGATTTGTCTATGCGTTTTGACCCAGTTTATGGCGAAATTTCAAAACGATTTATGGAAAATCCAGATCAGTTTGCTGCTGCTTTTGCTCGTGCTTGGTTCAAATTAACGCACCGAGACATGGGGCCAAGATCTTTGTATTTAGGTCCAGAAGTTCCAAAAGAAGAATTGATTTGGCAAGACCCAATTCCAGCTGTGAACCACGCTTTAGTAGATGCGAAAGATATTGCCGCCTTAAAAGCTGAAATTTTAAAATCAGGTTTGTCTATCAGTGAATTAATTGAAACTGCTTGGGCATCGGCTTCAACATTTAGAGGCTCAGATAAAAGAGGTGGAGCAAACGGTGCAAGAATCGCACTTTTACCTCAAAGAAATTGGGAAGTGAACAACCCACAACAATTGAATAAAGTGTTGACAGCTTTGGAAAAAATCCAGAAAAATTTCAATTCAAAAGCGACGAATGGTAAAAAAGTTTCATTGGCAGATTTAATTGTGTTGGCTGGAAGTACAGGCGTTGAGGTTGCGGCAAAAAATGCTGGTTTTACAGTTGCGGTTCCGTTCACACCAGGAAGAATGGATGCAACACAAGCACAAACGGATGTTAATTCATTTGCTGTTTTGGAACCAATTGCCGATGGATTTAGAAATTACACAAAAGCACAATACAGCGTTCCAACTGAGGAGTTATTGATTGACAAAGCGCAATTACTCACTTTATCTGCTCCAGAAATGACTGTTTTAATTGGAGGAATGCGCGTGTTGAATACCAATTTTGACAATTCGACAAAAGGTGTTTTTACTAACAATCAAGATAAATTGACAAACGATTTCTTTGTAAATTTACTAGATATGAACGTGGTTTGGAAAGCAACAAATGACACAAAAGAAGTTTTTGAAGGAAAAGACCGAACTACTGGAACGGTTAAATGGACAGCCACTCGTGCGGATTTAATTTTTGGTTCAAATTCAGAATTACGTGCTTTAGCAGAAGTGTACGCAAGTGACGATGCGAAAGAAAAATTCGTAAAAGATTTCGTTGCTGCTTGGACTAAAGTGATGGACTTAGATCGATTTGACGTAAAGAAGTAAACTATATCTCATAATACAGGAAACGACTAGTGTTGATGCTAGTCGTTTTTTTTTGTCAGTTTAAATGAACACAATTGTAATAGAAGATTCCTTCCATTAGTCAAAAGACCTTTTCTATATGGAAACGACATCAAACAAGATTCCTCGTTTCACTCGGAAGGACTTGCATCAAGAGAGTCTTGCGAAAATGCGAAGCATTTTCGCCACCTACTCTAACCAATGGGTCATTCCGAACATCGTGAGGAATCTCGTTTTCAATGTTAGAGTTACATTTATTTAAAAATAATTCTTCAATAAATGCTTAAAAGGATTCCTTCCATTAGTCAAAAGACCTTTTCTATATGGAAACGACATCAAACAAGATTCCTCGTTACACTCGGAATGACTTGCATTAAGTGAGTCTTGCGAAAATGCGAAGCATTTTCGCAACCTACTCTAACCAATGCGTCATTCCTAACATCGTGAGGAATCTCGTTTTCAATGTTAGAGTTACATTTATTTAAAAATAATTCTTCAATAAATGCTTAAAAGGATTCCTTCCATTGGTCAAAAGGACTTTTCTATATGGAATCGACATCAAACAAGATTCCTCGTTACACTCGGAATGACTTGCATTAAGAGAGCATTGCGAAAATGCGAAGCATTTTCGCTACCTACTCTAATCAATGGGTCATTCCGAACTTCGTGAGGAATCTCGTTTTCAATCTTGGAGTTACATTTATTTAACGCACAAAATTTATTTTGGTAGTAAATTGAAGAATCTGTTTTTTGGAAAGGAAAAGTATGAATCTATAACAACTTTTAATAATCAAAAAGGCTTTTCTCTTTGCCCAATCATTGTTTACACTTTTTTCTAGGGTATATTTGCACCTCAAATCAATCCATCTAAATTGATGACAAAACTATCCGACAAAACCATTCAAATTATAATCATCGTAATCGGAAGTTTTCTTTTCATTCCTTTCATTGGACAAAGTCATTTGTTTGATTGGGACGAAATTAACTTTGCAGAAGCAGCACGTGAAATGTTGGTTACCAAAGATTGGTTGACGGTTCAAATCAACTATTTGCCGTTTTGGGAAAAACCTCCTTTGTTTATTTGGATGCAAGCAATTTCAATGAAGATTTTTGGCATCAATGAATTTGCCGCACGTTTTCCCAATGCAATTTGTGGAGTCGTTACTTTACTCGTACTTTTCCGCTTAGGTCGTTCGATTGGGAATTCTAAGCTCGGTTTACTTTGGACAACGCTCTATGCTTGCTCTATTCTGCCATTTATCTATTTCAAATCTGGAATCATCGACCCGTGGTTTAATTTATTTATTTTCCTTGGAATCTATTACATTTCTCAATTTACTCAATCCACAAATGAAGTTCATCGCTACAAATTGGTGAGTTTTTCCGCTTTGTTTATTGGACTTGCGGTTTTGACGAAAGGCCCTGTTGCTTTGTTGATTTTTGGCTTGGTAACAGTGATTTATTTCATTACCAAAAAGTTTAAAGTGAAATTCAACCTTGGACACGTTTTAGTCTTTGTATTTATTTTTCTTGTTGTCGGAGGATTTTGGTTTATTCTTCAAATTCTAAATGGCAACTTCGAGATTGTGAAAGACTTTTTTGTGTATCAAGTTCGTCTGTTTCAAACAGAGGACGCTGGACACGGAGGTTTTCTGTTTTATCATTTTGTGGTGCTTTTTATCGGAGTTTTTCCAGCTTCCATTTTTGGATTGCTTTATTTTAAACGTTTCCAAAAAGAAGAAGAAACTTCCTTGTTCGAGTTCAAAAACTGGATGATGATTCTATTTTGGACGGTTTTGATTTTGTTTACCATCGTAAAAACGAAAATCATTCATTACTCATCTATGGCTTATTTTCCGCTTACTTTTTTGGCGGCCTATTACATTTATAAACTAATTGAACAAAAAGAATCGCTTCCAAAATGGATAAAAGCCTTGGTGCTTTCTCTTGGATTCATTTGGTCATTGATTGTTGTTGCTTTGCAATTGGTGGCGATGAACAAAGAAAAAATCACGAAAATGAATGTGATAAAAGATGATTTTGCAGTTGGAAATTTGCAAGCTCAAGTTCATTGGTCGGGTTTTGAATTTTTGATAGGCGCTTTGTTTTTCGCTTCCTTACTTTTTATTTTCCTTTCGAAACGATTGACCACACAAAATCAAATTCTTGCATCGTTGATAGCGACACTTTTATTCATCTATTCAACTGTTGTGGTGATTGTTCCAAAAGTGGAAGGCTACACACAAAACGCTGCGATAGAATTTTACAAAAGTCATCAGAAGGAAGATTGTTACGTGAAAACGGTTGGATTCAAGAGTTATGCCGACTTGTTTTACACAGCTAAAAAACCAAATCAAAACCTAAATGCAACAAACGAAGAATGGTTGATTTTTGGGGAAATTGACAAACCTGTTTACTTCGTTATGAAAAATACACGCAGCGAAGAATTCTCCAGAAACTTCCCACACATTCAACGCATTGGCGAGAAAAATGGCTTTGTGTTTTATAAGCGGGAAATCGAGTAAGTTTTGCAAACACTATAACATTAGTTAACCAAAACCATACTTTCAATACTTCAATGTTGAAATTGTTTCTGCTTGCGTACGGTCTTGTTTAATATCTAAATTATCTTTGTAACATGGAACAAAATCAAGACAAATTAAAAGACATTATTTCCCATGCGAAAGAGTATGGTTTCGTTTTTCCTTCATCGGAAATTTACGACGGATTGGCTGCCACTTATGACTATGGTCAGTTGGGCTCCGAGTTGAAAAATAATATCAAAACGTATTGGTGGAAATCCATGGTGCAAATGCACGAAAACATCGTTGGAATTGATGCCGCTATTTTTATGCACCCAACCACTTGGAAAGCTTCTGGTCACGTGGATGCGTTCAACGATCCATTAATTGACAATAAAGATTCCAAAAAACGCTACCGTGCGGATGTGCTTTTAGAGGAACACATCGAAAAAATTCGTCAGAAAATTGAGAAGGAAGTAGAAAAAGGAATTAAAAAATTCGGAGAATCATTCGACGAGGCGCAATTCCGTGCTACGAATCCTAACGTATTAAGAAACGTTAACAAAATAGAAGAAATCGAAAACAGAATGCGTACCGCATTGGAAAACAACGATTTGGAAGGTGTTCGCAATTTGATCATAGATTTAGAAATTGTTTGTCCGATTTCAGGTTCTAAAAACTGGACAGAAGTACGTCAATTCAACTTGATGTTTTCTACAGAATTGGGTTCAGTTGCAGGCGATGCTTCCACGATTTATTTACGTCCTGAAACGGCACAAGGTATTTTTGTGAATTTCTTGAACGTTCAAAAATCAGGAAGAATGAAGATTCCTTTTGGGATTGCTCAAATTGGAAAAGCATTTAGAAATGAAATCGTTGCGCGTCAATTTATTTTCAGAATGCGTGAATTTGAACAAATGGAAATGCAATTTTTTGTACGTCCAGGCGAGGAAATGAAATGGTATGAATACTGGAAAGAAACGCGTGCAAAATGGCACAAAAATTTGGGTTTAGGCGATGATTTATACCGTTTTCACGACCACATCAAATTAGCACATTACGCCAACGCAGCAGCAGATATCGAGTACAATTTCCCAATGGGATTCAAAGAATTGGAAGGAATTCACTCCCGTACCGATTTCGATTTGAAACAACACGAGCAATTTTCTGGAAAAAAATTGCAATTCTTCGATCCAGAATTAAACCAAAGTTATGTGCCGTATGTAGTGGAAACTTCTGTTGGTTTGGATAGAATGTTCTTGTCTGTTCTGAGTGCGGCTTACCAAAATGAAAAGTTGGAAGACGGTTCTGAGCGTACAGTATTAAAAATTCCTGCGGTTCTTGCGCCCTACAAAGCAGCGATTTTACCTTTGGTGAAAAAAGACGGTTTACCAGAAAAAGCACGTGAAATCTTGCGCGATTTACAATTTGATTACAACGTTCTGTACGACGAAAAAGACGCGATCGGAAGAAGATACCGCCGTCAAGATGCAATTGGAACACCTTTCGCAATTACAGTTGACCACCAAACTTTGGAAGACAATACTGTAACGATTCGCGACCGAGACACTATGCAACAGGAGCGTGTGGCAATTGAAAATCTTGGAACAATCATTGCAGAAAAAGCAAGTTGGAAATCCATTTTAGCACGATTGTAAATTGATAGGTTCGCTTCAAAAATTTTTACTGTTAGGTTTTTTATTTTTCGCTACGATTTCGAATGCGCAGATGATTTACAACCTGGAGGGAAATGCCTTCACTGATTTGCCGTATTTTGATGTAAATTTTATTCGTGTCAATAAAATCAAATCGGTTAGTGGTAATTACTCGCGAAAAAAAGATGGCGACATTATTCGAAATACAAAAGATATTTTTGAATACAAGTTTGATAGCTTGGGATATTTGATTTCAACATTTGAAACGAAAACTGTTGATGCCAAAACCGATACTTTGATGAATTTTTACGAATACACTAACGCGGGAAAAATTAAAATGCATCGCAAAAGTGAATATGGTGGAATTAGTTCTTTTCATTATAAATACGATTCTTTAAACCGTTTAATTTACGTTGAAAATAGGAGGGATGTACTCGGTGATTCGGGCAAAGTGCTTCAATCTTTTTTGATAAATAACGAATCAATGCGTTATTTTCCAATAGAAAATGGCTGGAAAAAAGTGATTTACAATAATTACAATTTACCGTACTTGGAAGAAACAGAAAAGCGAAATGCTGACGGTTATCTAATTGAAACAACGCAACGGATGCGTATGGCTTCTTCGGAATATAAAAAAGTTTATACCTATAACGAAAAAGGTTTGCTTTCAAGAGTTTCAATGTATCACAGCGAATTAGTAGCGCCTTATGAAGAATGGGTTTTCAAGTACGACACTTTTGGAAACGTCATTGAAAAGCATACTTACAAAAATGAAAAATTCACCAAGGACTTGCAAATCATTTACGACACCAAAACGCAATTACTTGGCTCCACGATTCAAAAAGAAGCTAACTCTAACTTTATGATGATTTTGCGTTTTCAGAATTATGAGTTTTATAAATTGCATTAACAGAAACTTAACAAAATACTCTAAGTGGTTGAAAAATAGATTTTTAAAAATATATTTTATTCAAATCAACTATATTTGATTCCAATTTTGATGCTATAAAACATTTTATTCGGAATTTTGGCACGAAAATCGGTTTGCGCTTTCAACTTAATTACTTCATTATGAAAAATTTCTACATTGCTATCGTTCTTTGCTTTAGTTTTTTCCAACTTCAAGCTCAAAAAGTAGATTACGACAATACATCCAAATGGTTTATGGGTTTCAATATCGGTGGAACTTGGAACACTACGGATGTCAAAAACCAAACGTCAACAGGTTGGGGATTGGTAATCGGTAAATCTTTCAATTACAATTACGGGAGCGTGATTAGCTTTGATTTAAGAGCTCGTTACTTGAGAGGAATGTGGTACGGACAAGACAACGACACCACCTCCTTGATGAATTATACAGGGACAGCGCTAAATGATTATACAAATACAAACGGAAATTCAGGACCAGGTTTTACAGTAAATAATTTTCAATCAGATGTGCATCGAGTTGCTTTGGAACTTGCCTTGCATTTGAATCGTTTGAGAGATCGAACTGGTTGGGATCCTTATATTTTTGGTGGAGTTGGATTAACTTTCAAACAAACTTATGGCGATTTATTAGACCAAAATGCAAGTGGCGGAATTTATGATTACAGTTCAATGTTGGCAAATGGTGCTATCCAACCCCAACTTTCTTCAACTTTAGATAAAATCTATGATTCTCCCCTTGATGGAAGTAGCGATAAATACAAAGCTTACTTTATGCCAAGTCTTGGATTTGGTTTAGGCTATCAAATCGGAAAAAGAGTTTCTTTAGGGGTTGAGCACAAAACAACTTTCACACGCAGAGATGATTTTGATGGTTTTGTATCCACAACGCCAAGATTAAAAAATGACTTGTATCATTACACCTCACTTTACCTTAATTTCAGATTTAGAACAAGAGGAAATGGTAACACAACTTCTCCAACAGATGGAACAAACAGCACCGGAAACATTGATAATTTCAATACGAATTGTCCGCCGCCAGTAATTACATTTAATGCTCAGAATAATCAAGTAGTAAATTTTGCTCAATATCGTTTAGATGCTTCAGTTTCCGAATTGCAAAATGCTCAAAATGTAACAATCTACAATAATTTAAACCAAGTTGTTCCTTCCAACTACAATACGCTAACAAAAAGAGTAACAGCTGATTTAGTTTTGGTTGAAGGTGTAAATACTATCACCATTAAAGCACAAAACAATTGTGGAACAGATACAAAAACGTTCACGATTACTTACAATCCTTGTTTGACTGCAAAAGTTACTTTCACGAATCCAGTGCAAGGGACAATTGTGAAAAACTCAAATTTTACAGTCAACGCAATCATCACAAATGTGGCGAACGTTGCAGGCATTAAATTCTTTGAGAACAATGTTCAAATAAATGGATTTAGCTTCGACCCAATTTCAGGTTTATTTACAAGTAATGTTGTTCTAGTTCCAGGTTTGAACACGTTTAAAATTGAAGCAACAAATTTATGTGGCACAATTACCAGCAGCGCAAGTGTTTCTTTTGATAATTGTGTTTCTCCAACAGTTCAATTGATAAATCCAAGTGCAACAGGAACAACTACAAATAATGCTTCAACAACCATTCAAGCATTTTTGAAAAATGTGCTTTCAAATCAATCTGTAAGCTTAACTCAAAATGGAGTTGCGGTAACGAATTTTACCTTCAATAACGGACAATTGGTTTTCCCAACAACTTTGGTGAATGGCATCAATACTTTTGTTGTTACTGCTAGTTCTTCTTGTGGAAATGCATCTGAAACATTCACCATAAATTACCAAAATTGTGCAGCGCCAGTTGTTACCTTGAGCAATCCAACAAATAATTCAACTGTAAATACTGCTTCTTTGGTTTTCAAATCAAGAATAGACAATATTGCAGCGAAACAAAATGTTTCTTTGAAATTAAATGGAATCGACATCACTAATTTTACCTACAACGCAACCTCGAAATTAGTTCAATCAACTTTGCAATTACAACCTGGAATGAACGTGATTTCCATTGGTGCGATCAATAATTGTGGAAGTGACATCGAGACAATTTATGTAAATTATGACAATTGTGTGGCTCCAAATGTATTGATTGCAAATACAAACACAACTGTGACCAATGCAGCGTTTGTTCTAAATGCAACGATTCAAAATATGTTGGATGCACAAGGACTTTCATTGACTCAAAATGGAATTCCTGTCAACTTTAATTATTTCAATTCACAATTAACAAGTGCTTTGACTTTAACTCCGGGAGCAAATACATTTGTATTGACAGCAACTAAATCGTGCGGAACATCTTCCAAAACTTTGGTAATAAATTATAACAATTGTATTGCGCCAAGTGTATTTATTTTGAATCCAACAGCAAGCGGATCTGTGTTGAACACAAGCACATTAGCATTCAAAGCATCTGTGACGAATATCACTAACGCGCAACAAATCGTTTTAAAACAAAACAACCAAGTAATTCCATTCAATTACAACAACGGATTAATTGAGGCAAATGCAACACTTTCAAATGGTGTAAATAATTTCCAAGTTACAGTTACAAATGCTTGTGGAACAGACACTAAAACTTCTGCGATAAGTTTTGTGAATTGTACACCGCCATCGATTTCGATTTTGAATCCGGTGATGAACAACACAACAATCAATTTCTCTCAATTTCAATTCAAAGCCGCGATTTCAGGTTCAACGAACGCACAAGCTTTAGGGTTAAAAATGAATGGGCAAGACGCCACTTTCAATTTGGCAAATGCTGTTTTGACGGCAAACTTAAATTTGATTCCGGGAGTAAACACAATTATTGTTTCTGCTTCAAATTCTTGTGGAACTGTTATTGAGACATCAACAATTACCTATGATAATTGTGTTCCACCAACGATTCAGTTATCGGGAATTCAAAATACAACTCAAACTGTAACCAATCCGAATTTTTCTTTAGCAGCGGTTGTTGCAGGAATTAACTTACCGTCAAATATTTCATTTACACAAAATGGTTTAGGAAAATCCTTCAATTTTAGTAATTCAAATTTCGCTGCAAATCTTCAGTTAGTGGAAGGGTTGAATACGATCACTTTAACGGCGACAAATTCGTGTGGCGTTGCAATTAAAACATTGAACATTACTTTAAATACTTGTGTTCCACCGACAGTTAGCTTCGTAAATCCAACTACAAACGGAACAACAGTTGCAACAGCAGCTTACAATTTCAAAGCAAACGTTCAAAACATAAGTACTTCGCAAGGAATTTCCTTAAAACAAAACGGAACTACAATTTCTAACTTTAGTTTTGTGAATGGTCAAATTGCGGCAAATGTGACTTTGCAAGCAGGATTGAATACATTTACAGTTGTGGCTACAAACACGTGTGGCGTTGCAACAGAAACCACAACAATTCTATTCAATAATTGCATTCCTCCAACAGTTAGCTTTACAAATCCAGCTACGAACGGAACAACAGTTGCAACAGCAGCTTATAACTTCAAAGCAAATGTTCAAAACATTAGTAATGCCCAAGGAATTTCCTTAAAACAAAACGGAACTACAATTTCTAACTTTAGTTTTGTGAATGGTCAAATTTCGGCAAATGTGACTTTACAAGCAGGATTGAATACGTTTACAGTTGTGGCTACAAACACGTGTGGCGTTGCAACAGAAACCACAACAATCACTTTTGATAATTGTATTCCACCGACAGTTAGCTTTACAAATCCAACTAATTCTGGAATTACAGTAAATCGACCTGCGTTTAATCTTACTGCAAGCATCCAAAATGTAAATGCGACAGGAATAGTTTTAACACAAAACGGAACGCCTATCACTAATTTTGGTTTTGCAAACGGACAGTTGAATCAAGCGGTTCAATTACAAGAAGGCTTGAATACATTTGTAATTATAGCAACAAACACTTGCGGAACTGCCACTCAAACAATTACAGTGAATTACAGTAGTTGTGTAACGCCAGTTGTAGCGATTTCTAATCCTTCAAATGGTGCAGCACCTGTTTCAGCAAGTGCATACAATTTCACAGCAAGCGTTGAGAATATTTCTAATGCGCAAGGAGTTTCGTTGAAATTGAACGGTACAACAATTTCTAACTTCGCTTTTGCAAATGGAACTATCCAAGCCAATGTGACTTTAGCAGCAGGTTTGAATACGTTTGTTTTAACAGCAACGAATGCTTGTGGAACAGTGAGCGACACAAAAACAATCACGTTTAACAATTGTGTACCACCAACAGCTGTAATCAATGCACCAAGTGCAAACGGAACAACTATTTCAGCAAGTGCATATACTTTCACAGCAAGCGTTCAAAATATTTCTAATGCGCAAGGAATCTCGTTGAAACTAAACGGTACACCAATTTCTAACTTCACTTTTGCAAATGGAACTTTCCAAGCAAATGTGACTTTAGCTTCAGGTTTGAATACCTTTGTTTTAACAGCAACGAATGCTTGTGGAACAGCAACTGAAACAAGAACAGTTAATTTCACTTGTCAAGTACCAACAATTGTATTTAATCCAACAATCTCAAGAGGTTCAAGTTTTTCTTACTTCTTTTCAGCAACAGTTACAAACGTACCAAGTCAACAAGGAATAAATTTCACATTGAATAATTCACCTGTAACAGATTACACCTATCAAAGTGGAAACATTCAAACAACTTTATCCTTGCAAAATGGACCAAATACCATTAGAATTACAGCAACAAATACCTGTGGATCAGTAACAAAAGACACGGTAATCAATTTTGGAACGTGCGATGCACCAATAATTGAGTTCGTAAAACCAAGCACTGAAGGTTCAACCGTGACGAATGCTTTGTATAATTTCTCTGCAAACATCGGCAATATGACGAATGCACAAGGAATTGTATTCAAATTGAATGGAGCTCCAATTGCAGCAAATTTCACAGATGGAATTTTGCAAGCAACAGTTACACTTCAACCAGGAACAAATACATTTTCTGTAAGCGCGACGAATCAATGTGGAAATGCGAATTTAGATAGATCAATAATTTATCAAAATTGTGTTGCGCCAGTGATAAATAATACAACTTCACCTGCTTCAGGAGGAGTGACACAGAATCAAAGTTTGAATGTTAGCGCAGTGATTCAAAATTACACGCAACAAACGAATGTTGTGGTTAAGGTGAATGGGAACGTTGTTACAGCTTATTCCAACGTAAATGGAATAATTACAGGAACACTTCCTTTGCAAAACGGAACAACAACTGTTGAAATTTCAGCTTCAAATGCTTGTGGTACAGACACGGACGTTTATACAATTACAAGATGTAAACCGACTACAATTAGTTTAATTAATCCATCAGCAAATAATACAACTGTTAGTTCTCCAAATCAAGTTATTCAGTTTAATTTATTCAATACAGACAATCAAACGGTAATAAATATCACTCAAAACGGAACACCGAACAATAACTTTACGTTGAATGGTCAATTAGTAGTTGGGAATGTTCAATTAGTTCCTGGAGCAAATACTTTTCAAATTAATGTGACAAATGCTTGTAATCAGTTAACTGAAACTTTGGTAATCAATTACATTGCAGGTAGTCCATCTGGTACAGTAGATTCCAATCAAAACACTCCAAATCCAAATAGGGGAGGAGAAAATGACAGAACGCCGCCACCATCACCAACAGAACCATCTACACCAAGCAATCAAAACAATGGTGGAAATGGAAATAATTCTGGTCAACGAGGAAATAGCGGTTTTGGAAATAATTCTACCATTCAAAATAAAGAAGATGGAAAAACGAATAATGGCGGAAAAACTCCAACAAATTCAGGAACAGTTACAAACCCACCAAGAAATACAAGTTCAACACCAAATCCAACTGTTACTCCAGCGCCAGCGAAACCAAAAACAGAAGTTAAAACGACTGCTCCAGCTCCAGCTCCAACACAAACTACAGCTAAACCAAAAGTTGAACCCAAGGTGACAACAGCTCCAAAAGAGGTGAAAAAAGAAACGCCAAAGGAACCTAAAAAAGAAGGTTCAAGTGAAGGAACAACACCAAAACCCAAAGTAGAAATAAAACCACAGATTAAAGGAGGAGGCAGATAGCCTCCTTTTTTCGTTTGAAATAGTGATAATTATACATTTCTTTCTATCTTCGCACACTTAAATTTTTAATGAAATGGCATTAATTGGAAAAATACGTTCAAAATCAGGTTTGTTAGTTGGGGTTATTGGCCTTGCATTATTATCATTTATCCTTTCAGATTATAAAAATATGTTTGGTTTCAGCGAAGGCGCTTTTGGAATCGGAACTGTTTTTGGAGAAAAAGTAGATGCAAATATTTATTCTACTACAAGTCAACGCGTTCAAGATCAAGAGAGAGCTCAAGCTGAACAAAGTCAAAAGCCTTTTGGTGAACAAGAAATGGAAGCTGCAAGTGATAAAGCTTGGAATTTTATGGTAGATTCAACAATCCTTGCTAAAGAATACGAACAACTTGGAATCAGTGTTTCTGAAAGAGAATTCAATGCTTATTTAATGGCTACTGATGGATTCAATGTGTTACAAGATTTAGCTCAATTTTTCACAGATTCATTGACAAATACAATCACTGATGCATCAACAATCGCAGGTCGTCAGAAATTACAAAACACAATCAATCAGTTGAAAACAAGTAAAGAACCACAAGCTAAACAACAGTGGGACAATACGAAACAATATTATACAGATAGAAGAAAACAAGAAAAATATTTCGCTTTGTTGAACCAAGGTGTTTATGTAACTAAATTAGAAGCAGAACAAGAATACTTCGGTCAAAAAGAGATGAAAAGTATTGCTTTTGTTTTAAGAAGATATACAGAAATCAGTGACGAAGATGTAAAAGTTAGTGACGCTGAATTAGAAAAATATTACGAAGAACATAAAGACGATAGCAAATACAGAGTTAGAACAGATTCAAGAGAAGTGAAAATGTTTGATGTTGTTATCGCACCGTCAAGAAAAGATTCAATTACTTTCAATAAAGAATTATCTAAATTGAAAGCTGAATTTGCAAGTTCTACAAACGATTCAATTTTTGTTTTAAAGAACAGTGAGAATAAAATGTATTTCGGTGATAAACGTGCAACTGCTGTACCTGATGGCCACCCGAAAGCAGAACGTTTCCAAACTTATCCAAGAGATTACGATACTATTTTCAAATTAGCTTCAGTTGGACAAGTTGTTGGACCTTATGTAAGCAAAGAAAATGTAGTAATTTCTAAAGTAATTGGTTTTACACCTTCAAGTTTGAAAGCACGTCACCTTTTGATTTCTACAAATGGTTCTAAAGACGAAAAAGAAATTGCTAAAAAGAAAAACTTGGCTGATAGCTTATTGAAAGTAATCAATAAAGATAACTTCACAGATTTAGTTACAAAATACACTGAAGATCCAGGGTCTAAAACTACAGGTGGATTATACGAAGACTTCTTAGAAGGAGAAATGGTAGCTGAGTTTGGTAGTTTTTGTGCTACTGCTCCAATCGGAAAAATAGGTATTGTAAAAACTGATTTCGGTTTCCATATTATCGAAGTTATGGAAAGAGGAGCTTCTAAATTCCCATTGATTGCATCGGTTTCAAAAGTGTTTAAAGCATCAGAAGAGACAATTGCAAATAAAGAAAGTGAAGTAAACAGTATTCTTTACAAATTAGATCGTAAAATTTCTAAAGAAACAGACAATGCTAAAAAAGTAGCTTTATTCGATACAATCGTTAGAAAAGCAAACTATTTCGCAAGACCTTTATCTTTAGAAGATAATAACCCAAGAGTTTATGGTTTCACAACAACACTTGCGGCAGATAAAATTTTAGAGCTTGCTTATTCTGAAAATGTTACTGTTGGTTCATTGACTTCTTATCCAATCAAAGACAAAGAAAAATATGTAATTGCAATGGTTACATCTATCAAAGAAAAAGGAACACCTAAATTTGAAGATGTAAGATCACAAATGGAACGCGATTTAATCGAAGAGAAAAAAGCGAAACGTTTTATGAACCAAATGGCAAAAGGTAAAAACCTTGAAGCTATCGCAAGAAGTGCAAATACGACGGTATTGAATGCAGAAGTAACTTTCAGCAACCCACAAATTATGGGAGCAGGTTATGAGCCAGAAATTATCGGTAAACTTTTCTCTGCAGCAATTAAAGACGGAAGTAGAACTTTACCTTTAAAAGGTAAAACAGGTGTTTATGTAATTAAAGTTGTTAAAACAACGAAAGCACCAGCTGCTGCGAACTATAAAATCGAAAAAGACCAAATGATGTCTAATTTGAAAAATAGTATGCAAGGTCAAATTATGGGTGGTTTGAGAAAAGCTGCTGATGTTGTTGACAACAGAAAACTAAACAACTTAAGAATTAGATTATAATATTCTTCATTGTAGGATTACAATGTTAAAATCAGAAATCAGAGCCCTTTTCAAAGAAAAACGAAAAGGGCTTTCTTATTTAGAATTAAATCGTAAATCGCAGCAGATTACGAATTTAATACTCAATCAGTTCCAATTCAAAAATAAGGAAGTCAGTATTTTTCTACCGATTGAGAAACAAAAAGAATTCGATGCTTACCCGCTTTTGGAAGAGTTAATAATTCAAGAGGCTAAACCTATAATTTCCAAATCTAATTTTGAGGATAGTAGCCTCACCTTGTATAGATACGAGAGCGTTTCACAACTCGAAGTAAACGCTTTTGGTATTCCAGAACCTAAATACGGTGAGATCGTTTCTGAATCGCTTTTAGACGTTGTTTTTGTGCCACTTTTAGCTGTTGACAAAATGGGAAATAGAGTAGGCTACGGAAAAGGATTCTACGATAAACTTTTAGCAAAATGTTCACCAACGTGCCTTTTTATTGGCATCAGTTTATTTGATGAATTCGTTGAAATAGATGATTTAAATCCGTTTGACATACCATTAAATTGTTGTTTTACCCCCGAGTTTTATTATGAGTTCAGACAATAAAAATCAAGGTCGCTACCATTTATTAGCGATTTTTTTAATTCCGATAAATTTGATGGCATTGTTTCTTTTCGAGTCAATAGGATTGAAAATAGTTATTCCAGTTGTGAGTGCCTTAATTGCTTATTTTCTATTGAAAAAGTAAACAAATAAAAATGGTGCTATCCGAAAGAACAGCACCATTACTTAATTTGTGGATTAATTTTTTATTTCAAAAATGCTTCATAGAAGTCATTAGCAGGATAAACTCTACCTTCTACAATTACATTTTGGATTTGATTAGCAGAAAGAAATCGTAAAATAACTCTTCTGTTGTTTGCATCGTTCACAACCATATTGTAAACAATTTCGTGTGTTGCATTATTAAAGTCAACAGTGAACATTTTTTCATAATAGCTTGCGTAGTTATTTACATCTTCCTCGGAAATATTTGCGGGCAATTTCATTTTGATTTTACCTGCTTCCTTTTCTTGTGTTAATGCTAACTTAGTACCACAAACCGCAGTAGAATTATCTTGAGCAAAAGAGATGAATGTGCTTACTAAAAAAACTGCTGCTAAAAGAAACTTTTTCATAACTTAAATTATTAGATTTAACGCTAAGCTACAAAATATATTCCAAAAACAAACAAATGGGAAATTTAATCGCTTTTTTTAAAGAAAATCAACTTGAAGCAGGTTGTGATGAAGCAGGTCGCGGGTGTTTAGCAGGTCCTGTTGTTGCTGCGTCCGTGATTTTAAACCCAAATTGTTTGATAGAAGGATTGAACGATTCAAAAAAATTGAGTGAGAAGAATCGGAATCAGTTGAAAATTGAAATAGAGTCCAATGTTTTGGCACACGCAATTGGAATTGTTGACGAAAAGGGGATTGATCAAATCAATATTCTTAACGCTAGTTTCAAAGCGATGCATTTGGCTGTTGACGGTTTAAAAATAAAACCTGAATTTTTATTAATTGACGGCAATCGTTTTCATAAATATCCCGAAATAGGACATATTTGTATTGTTAAAGGAGATTCTAAATACCAAGCCATTGCGGCTGCGTCAATTTTAGCAAAAACACATCGCGACCATATTATGGAGCAACTTCACGAGGAATATCCAATGTATAACTGGAATAACAACAAAGGTTATCCAACAAAGGATCATCGTGAGGCAATCGAAAAATATGGTGTGACGCCTTATCATCGGCTTTCGTTTCGTTTACTTCCTGAGAAAACACTCTTCGAAGGGATTGATTTTGAATAAAAATAGCTTAAACAACCTATTGTTAATTTATACTTCCAACTACAAGATTAACAGTGTAGAATACAATTACTTTTGCCCAAAAAGGTAATGTTTAAGAGAATTCTTCCTATTTCTGTTGTGTTGATTTGCATTGCTTGGTCAGCATTTGTTTCCATAGAGTTACTTTCCAACGAAAATTCAATTGATTTTAAGCGTTATTTTAATGAAACCGATCAAGCTGTTTTAGTCGTTCACCAAGAAAGTGAGCTAGATTGGAACACAAGTAGTATTCGTATTCTACCTAGTAATCAGACTATTGCTATTTTTCTATTGTCGCGAACGAATCAATCAACTTCCTTGTATGTGAGTTCTAAGCGTGCTTTATTTGTATTGGAAAAAAAAGACAATTGGTCGAAGAAATCAGTTGAGAAATTGCTTACAAATGGATTGTTTAACTTTGAATTTACAGGTAGAAGAAGTTTCAAATTTGGAAATCTGAACGGTGAGTTTAAGAACAATCAATTGGCTTTATATCGAGGCGAGCAAACAAATTCAATAGTTAAGTTTCCAAACGTCGATACAAAGTCTTCTTACAGTATTGTCGATTTTAGTGAAAAGTTACCTGTTGTTACTGATATTTATCAAAAAGCAGACAAAACACTTAGCTACAAACGAATGAAATTTCTTCGTTCTAAAGCAAAATTATGTGATGATAAGCTTTTATTCTCAAGTGTGATTTCGTCGAATTTCACGAATTATACGTTCTTTGAAAACAATTATTTTTCGGAAACAGATGCTACATTTCGTAAAAGTGACTTTAAGAAATGGATTAAAAATGGAATCGTCTTTTTATCAAACGGTTCGGCTGAACTTGCAATTTTTGATTTTAAAGAAGGTCAAAATCCAGTACAAAACTTAAACGATCAATTTGGTCTTCCTGAAATGAATGAAGCATTTGGGGAATACGAAAATGTTGCCTTTTGTGACAGTTGGAAGCAAGATACAATTTCAAAATTTTATGTTGTTGAGAAAGAAGGAATTTGTTTGATTTCTAGAAATAAAGCCTATTTGGATGAAGTTTTGACAGAGATGAGTCTTGGAAAAACCTTGTCGCAAAATCAAGAAAAGGTTAAGCAAGTTTTTAATACGCTTCCACGTAAAGTCATTTATAGAAATATAACAACTTCAAAAAGCATTGCTAGAAGTGTTCTTAATGCATCTTTAATTGAAACGACTTGTGTAACTAAGGATAACGCGAGTTTGGCTAATATCAAAGACGAGAAAGTAAAAGATTATTTCTCGATGAATCCTGGAGAACGCATTTTAAATTTCGTAACTTTCAATGGTCGTGGAAATGTAGTTTTACTCACAGAAACAAATAAATTAGTAGGTTATTCAAATGGTTCAAAACGATGGGAAAAGCAAATGGCAGAAATTCCTTCAGCATTTTCTATTTTTTCATTTCAAAATGGTACGTTCTCAATTTGTACAAGCACCGAAACGCAAATTTTAGATTTGAATGGCAGAATAATTTATCGTTTCAAACCAGTAAGTTCGGTAGTTCCTTCGAGTTTGCAAGTTGAGAATAAAGAAGTTTATTTTGTTGGTGATGGAATTGATAACGTAAGTGTTTTCAATACTGCTGGAAAAACATTAAAAGTTTTAAGATTGAGCGAGCCATTGAGAAGTATTTACAGCTACACCCAAAACGGCAAAGCCTATTGCGTTTCAGTTGGAAAAACAACGGCTTTCATTTCAGAAATTGTAAAGAAAAAAAGCACAAAAACTGTAAGTATAGATTCAACGACACAAGTTTTTCCATTTGCTGATGCTGTTTATTTTGGAACAGTAAACAATGGAACACTTACTTTACAGCAAACAAATGGTGCAAGAAAATCAATTCGTCTCAATCAAGAAGCAAATTTGATGGGTGCATTCAGTCAAAATAATCAAGTTTACTTTTTAATAAAACAAGGGAAAAACTTAAAAGCAATAGATTTTAATGGGCAGAAATTATGGGAACGAACACTTGTTTTGGAGGAAATAAGTAAGATTCATGTGGCTGTAAATCAAAGAGGAAAAACTATTTTGGGAATCCTTGATGCAATAGAAAATAAATTATATTTGTACGATACTAAAGGGAATAAAATAGACGAATCAGAAAGACATGGTGAGCAAAAGTTGGAAATCTCACCGTTTGGAGCCAATGCTTTTTCGATTACAACTTACTTAGGCTCTTATTTAATCCAATATACCAAACAATAAACTATGAAAAAACGCTTACTCTCCTTTTTCTTTTTTGCGCTTTCATTTAATTTTTTCAGTCAAAATTACCTAGGTGTAATGTCTAGTAATTACGCTGGAGTTATGGGAAATGATGTAAATCCTGCCAACTTTGTCGATGGTCGATTCAAATTCGATTTGAATTTATTCAGTATGAATGTCGGTGTTTATCAAAACTTTGGCTATTTTGATGCCGCAGCGATGCGTACCGCTCAACAAAATACGTTGGGGAAAACTTATTGGTGGAAAGGTTCATTTTCAAAAGACATTTTAAACGCTTGGTCTCAACCAGATTCAACCTTTATCGATCGATTCATTGTTCACAAATACGACCAAAACACCAATACAAGATTAGGGTTAAACATGAATCTTCAAGTTGATTTATTCAATTTTATGTTTCATATTTCTCCAAAAATTGCTGTAGGATTTGGCGTTAAAGCTCGTTCAATTACCAATATCGACAACATGGATCCTAAATTGGCTGTTCTTGCAGAAGAAGGCTTGGAATATCCAGATTTATGGAATTTAAAATTGAATGAAGAGTTACTAAACATCAACCATTTGTCTTGGACTGAATATGGATTAAATTATTCGCAAGTTGTAATGGACAACAAAGAGCATTTCTTTAAAGCAGGTGGAAAAGTTAAATACCTTCAAGGATATTCAGCAGCTTATATGTACACGAATAATTTCTCCTACAATTTAGTAAATGAGGACACTTCTCAATATTTAGCAGGAGATTTTGCTTACGGTTATTCAAAAAACATTGATCAATTAGTTGCTGATGGTGGAGGTATTCCTAAAGCATCTGCAAAATTTGGTTTAGGTTTAGATTTAGGTTTTGTGTATGAGTGGCGACCTGATTGGGAAAAGCATAAGTACGACATGGACAATGAAACAAATCTTTGGAAACGCAACATGAATAAGTACAAAGCACGTGTTGGTTTTTCCGTTTTAGATTTAGGAGGAATACGATTTGAAAAAGGAGGATTGAGTAGAGATTTTAGTGTTAACACAAGTAATTTATTCAACTTAAGAGAATTTGATAAAGCAAATAGTTTCTTGAATTTCGATATGGTTATTGATAGTTTGATTCAGCAATCAACAACTGATGGAAATAAAGATTGGGTAGCAAATGAAGATGTAGATCAATCTTTTTACATGCGCACACCTTCTGCATTTAGTATTCAAGCAGACTACCACATTTGGAAATGGTTTTATGTAAATGCAACAGGAATGTTTAATATCATTTCTACAAAAAGAGCAACAAAAGTAAAAGTTGCCAATCAAGTTTCAATCACGCCAAGTTTTGATCATGCTTGGTTTGGAATTCACCTTCCGTTGTCTATTAATGAGTATTCAGGTTTCAAAGCTGGTTTAGCGACTCGTTTAGGACCTTTAACTCTTGGAATAACGGATTTCAGAACGCTTGCAGGAAAAGGTAAAGTTCAAGGTGCTGAATTTTTTATGGGCTTGAGAGTGCCAGTGCTTTACGATGCTCCAAAAGATAAAGATGGAGATAAAGTTTCAGATAAATTGGATGATTGTGTGACAGAGCCTGGAGTTTGGAGTTTCAAAGGTTGTCCAGATACGGATGGCGACGGAATTAAAGACATGGATGACGATTGTGCAACAGTACCGGGTGTGCCTGAGTTTAGAGGTTGTCCTGATTCAGATAAAGATGGAATTCCTGATAAAGACGATGAATGTCCAACAGTTGCAGGAATTAAAGAATTTTTAGGTTGTCCTGACACGGATAAAGATGGTGTCAAAGATGCTCTAGATGAATGTCCAACAGTTGCAGGATTGAAAGAATTCAAAGGTTGTCCTGATACAGACGGTGATGGAATTAAAGACGATGAAGATGCTTGTCCTGAAGTGCCAGGGTCAAGAGAATATCAAGGTTGTCCAGATAAAGATGCTGATGGCGTATTTGATTTCTTGGATGCTTGTCCTGAAGTTGCAGGACCGAAAGAAAACAATGGTTGTCCTTGGCCTGATACTGATGGCGATGGATTATTGGATAAAGATGATGATTGTCCTACACTTGCTGGACCAAAAACAAACAAAGGTTGTCCGATAAAAGACACGGATAGTGATGGAACAGTTGATAAAGATGATGATTGTCCGAACACACCAGGACCAAAAGACAACAAAGGATGTCCAGTTATTGAACAAGAAATTATTGAAGTATTGAAAACAGCATTCGATAACCTTGAGTTTGAGACAGCTAAAGATATTATTAAGGAAGAATCAAAACCTTCTTTGGATGAATTAGCTGCTGTTCTTTTGAAAAAATCAACTTGGAAATTAGAAATAGCTGGTCACACAGATAATGTTGGCGACGATGACAAAAACTTGGTGTTATCTAAAAAACGTGCTGAATCTTTGAAAAACTACTTAGTTTCTAAAGGAGTTGAAGCAACAAGATTAACAACATTATTCTTTGGAGAAACAAAACCAATTGCTGACAATAATACACCTGAGGGTCGTAAGAAAAACCGTCGTGTAGAAATGAAAATAGTAATAGAATAAGTTATTGTAATTGTATACAAAAAAAGGGATTCAGTGATGAATCCCTTTTTGTTTTGATTAATTTTTTTTTTGTTTCGTAAAATAAATTTTACTCCTCTAAAAACAATTTTTTAAGTTCCGAAGCTTCCGAAGCTTTCATTTTTCCTGCAAGAATTAAACTTAGTTGTTTTCTTCTCAGTGCACCTTCGTAGCGCTCTTTTTCTTGAGTTGTTTCTGGAATTAATTCTGGAACTTGAATTGGGCCACCGTTTTGGTCAACTGCCACGAACGTGTATATTGCTTCATTACTTTTTTCTAATTTTCCAGTAACTTGATCTTCAACAAAAACATCTACAAAAATTTCCATTGAGGAATTAAAAGCTCGGGAAACTTTTGCTTCCAATGTAATTATTGAAGCATGTTTAATAGGTTTTTGAAAAGAAACATTGTTAACGGATGCCGTAACAACAACTCTTTTACTGTGTCGATGTGCAGATACACTAGCAATCACATCCATCCATGCCAAAAGTTGGCCTCCAAATAAGTTTCCAAGCGTATTCGTATCGTTTGGAAGTACGATTTTTGTTGTTATCGCTAACGTTTCAACTGCTCTTTTTGATTTCATAATGCAAAAGTAATTATTCACTAACCATTTATCCGTTTTTTAAAAACTTCATGTAAAAGAATTAGCATTTATTAAATATTTGCTTAATTTAGGGCAACTATTAAGCTAATATTAAACCTAAAATCAAGATTTAAATTATGAAAAATAATTTTTTACTTCTGATAACAGTATTTGTTTTATCACTCTTTCAACAAATAAATGCTCAGAAAAAACCAGCTTTTGACGCTACAAACGCTCGCGATGGAGAAAAAGTAGAATACTGTCACCAACACAAAAAACAAGCGCTTTTGATGGAAAATCAAGAGTATCTTAAAATGAAACACCAAGATGAAATTGAGTTTCAAAAAGCCCTTAAAAAACCAGTTCAAAAAGGAATAATTTATAAAATTCCGATTGTATTTCATGTATTACATAACAATGGAATAGAAAATATTTCGGATGAACAAATTATGGATGCGCTCTTTATTTTGAACAGAGATTTTAGAAAACAAAACGCTGATACGGCTACCGTTCACGCAGATTTTCAAGGAATGCCTTCTGATGCAGAAATTGAGTTTGTTTTAGCAACAAAAGCTCCAAACGGTTCATGTTTCAAAGGAATCACAAGAACAATGTCACCACTATCTTATCAAGGTGATGATGGAAACGCTCAAGTTACAGCTATTAGAAATGGAAACGATGTTTTTCAAGGAACATGGGCTGGAAACAAATACATGAACGTGTTTATTTGTGGTGAAATTGGTGGTGCAGCAGGTTATACAACCAATCCAGCATCTTGGTCAAGTTCTTCAATGACAAATGGTATTTGGATTCTACACGATTACGTTGGTTCAATTGGTACAGGTTCATTAAACGGAAGTAGAGCATTAACTCACGAAGTAGGTCACTGGTTGAACTTATCTCACACATGGGGGCCAAACAATAACCCAGGAAATGCTTCTTCTTGTACATCAGATGATCAAGTTGAAGACACACCAACATGTATTGGAGTGACAGCATGTAATTTGAATGCAAATACTTGCGACCAAGACAATGCATATTGGGGTTTTAACATTCGTGATAATGTTGAAAATTACATGGACTATTCATATTGTTCAAAAATGTACACTCCAGGTCAAGTTGCAAGAATGCGTGCAGCTT
Organism: Flavobacteriales bacterium; assembly: GCA_018883325.1. Classification (GTDB taxonomy): domain Bacteria; phylum Bacteroidota; class Bacteroidia; order Flavobacteriales_D; family Crocinitomicaceae; genus UBA952. The sequence goes on from VEQH01000016.1 coordinate 37,388, forward strand.
TATTAGTTGGAAGTACAGGTAGAGCAAATCTTTGGACAGCAAATAATTTAGCAGCGACAGGTGCAACTGGCAATTTAGTTTTATGTAAGACTGAATTCACTGCCGATAAAAAAACAGTTTGTGCTGGCGATCAACTTCAACTTTTAGATGATACATACAATGCTGCTACTGGTTGGAATTGGGAAATTACTCCTGCAACAGGTTGGACTTATACAGATGGAACTTCTGCAACTTCACAAAATCCAAAATTAATTTTCACTCAGTCTGGTCTTTATTCAGTTAAATTAACGTCAACTGACGGAACATCAACAGATGATGAGACAAAATCAAATTTTTTAAGAATTCTACCTGCAGCTAGCACAATTCCATATTGGGAAGGATTTGAAGGTTATGCATCTTTAGATAATTTAACTAATTGGGAAGTTTACAATCCTAATAATAACAATGCTTATACAATTGAAAATACAACAGCGCATTCTGGAACGCAGTGTGCTAAGGTTGCAAATTTTGGACAAGCACCATCTAATATTGATGAATTAACTTCTGCTCCAATTGATTTATCAGTTGTACCTTCAAACGGTTCAGTTACTTTAAGCTTTAGATATGCTTACAGAAAAAAAGTTACTGCTGATTATGAATATTTGAAAGTGTTTATTTCTTCTGATTGCGGAAATGATTGGGCACAAAGAAAAACAATCGGTGGAAGTCAACTTTCTAATTTAACTTCTTCAACTGCATGGAAACCAACACAACAAAGTGATTGGACAACTGTACACATGATTAATGTTACAAATAACTATTTCACAGAAAACTTTAGAATGAAGTTCCGTTTTGAAGGTGAAGGAGGAAATAATTTCTACCTTGATGACATTAATTTATATGAAGGTTCTCCATCAGATAATTTAGTAATTGGAGTAGATGAATTGAATACTTTTAATTCAATAGAATTGTTCCCAAATCCAACTGAAAATGAATTAAACTTAAGATTCTCTTTGGACAAAAAAGAAGATATGAAATTTGTGATTTCAGACTTAAGTGGAAAAATTTCACAACAACATACTTTTAAAGCAAACGAAGGTTCTAACTTGGTGATGTTTGATACAAATACTTTATCAGCAGGAATGTATTTCTTGACGATTGGAACAGCATCTTCATCAAAAACAATGCAGTTCGTAGTGAAATAAAAAACTAATTTTCTTTAAAGAAATTAAATAGGATGGTCGCTTTTGATCGTCCTATTTTTTTTTCTAGTTCTTCCAAAGTAGTTTCTTTCATTGCTTTAATCGTTTTAAACTCTTTGAATAATTCTTGCATCGTTTTCTCACCGATACCTTTGATATTTAAGAGTTCAGATTGAATCGAATTTTTACTTCTTTTATTACGATGATGCGTAATTCCAAAACGATGCGCCTCGTTTCGCATAAATTGAATTAATTTTAAACTTTCAGAGCGTTTGTCTATATAAATAGGATATTGGTCGCCGGGATAAAAAATTTCCTCCAATCTTTTCGCAATACCTACAACAACAACTTTACCTCTGAGTGAAAGTTCAGTAATTGCTTCCATTGCTGCGCCTAACTGACCTTTTCCACCATCAATGATAATGAGTTGAGGCAAGGGTTGATTTTCATCCAACATGCGTTTGTATCTCCTGTAAACGACTTCGCGCATAGTAGCGAAATCATCTGGTCCTTCAACGGTTTTAACATTAAAATGGCGATAATCGTTTTTTGCTGGCTTTCCATTTTTAAAAACGACACAAGCCGAAACAGCGTTTGTCCCTTGGAAGTTGGAGTTGTCGAAACATTCCATGTGAACAGGTAATTCGTTCAATTTGAAGTCAGTTTGAACTTGTTTTAAAACTCGATTCGGGTCGCGTTCAGTGAGGTTTAAATGCTCTTTTTTTAATTTGTCTAAACGATAGTAATTTACATTTCGCAAAGAAAGTTCTATTAGCTTTTTTTTCTCTCCAATTTGAGGAACAGTAAAGTTCACATTGGGTAAACTAATTGACAACGGACTTTGGAGAATCACTTCTTTTGAATTACTTTCAAATCGCTGTCTAATTTCAGGTAGAACATAAGAAACGATAGATTCAACGTCTTCATCCAATTTTTTGGTAACTTCAGAAGTATAAGCATGAATGATTGCGCCTTCTTGAATCATTAAGAAATTGAAGAAAAATCGATTTTCAGATTCTTCGATTGTGAAGACATCCACATCTGAAATCGTTGAAGAAACAACTGAACTCTTCGAACGGTATTTTTCGATTTGCTCAATTAAAGTTTTCATTTCATGGGCTTTTTCAAACTGATATTTATCTGAAAAATCCAACATTTTAGATTTTAATAATTGAATTAAATAGTAAGTTTTACCTTTTAAAAATAATTCAATTTCATCAACCATTTTATCGTAGCTAACTTTTGTTTGATTGCCAATGCAAGGTCCTAAGCAGCGTCCGATATGAAACTCCAAGCAGGTTTTATATTTTCGTTCTTCTATTTTATATTGTTGTAAATCTAAAGAACACGTTCGTAAAGGATACATTTCTTTTATTAACCCCAACAAGGATTGCATCACTTTTACATTCGGGTATGGACCGAAATATTTTGACCCATCGTTTCGTTTTTGTCTAGTTTGAAATATTCTTGGAAATGGTTCTTTTTTAATTACAATCCAAGGATAAGTTTTGTCATCTTTTAAGGCAATATTATATTTTGGCTGATAGGTTTTAATGAGATTGTTTTCTAAAAGCAAAGCATCTAGTTCAGATTCAACCACAATAAATTTTAGTTGATGTATATGACTAACAAGGATTCTTGTTTTGTTATTTTCTTGATTTTTATTGAAATACGAACTGACTCTTTTTTTTAGATTCTTCGCTTTTCCAACATAAATTATTTTTCCTGTTTTATCAAAATATTGGTAAACGCCGGGAGCATCTGGTAAGAGTGAAATTTGAACTTTTAAATCGTGTTCAGTTGTTGACATGGCATAAAATTAAAAACAAAAATTTAGCAATTAGTCTTATAATTTTAACTTTGCTCTATGTTAGATGAAATAATTAAAAACGCACTTCTTGAAGATATTGGCGAAGGTGATCATTCCACATTGGCTTGTGTGCCAAAAGATGCAATTGGTTCAGCAAAATTACTTGTTAAAGAAGACGGTGTTCTTGCAGGCGTTGAGGTAGCAAAACGGATCTATGAATTATATGATTCGACTTTGGAAATTCAGTTTTTCAAGAAAGATGGAGATATTGTTAAAAAAGGCGACATAGCTTTCATAATAAAAGGTTTATCTCAATCTATTTTATCTACGGAAAGACTTGTGTTAAATATTATGCAACGAATGAGTGGTATTGCAACTCAAACAGCTAATATTTTAAAAGTTATTGAAGGTTGTTCAACGAAACTTTTAGACACAAGAAAAACAACTCCAGGAATTCGGTATTTGGAGAAAATGGCTGTGAAAATTGGTGGTGGAGAAAATCATCGTTTTGCATTGTATGATATGATTATGTTAAAAGATAATCACGTTGATTATGCAGGAGGAATTAAACCGGCAATTCAAAAAACAAAAGAATATTTGAAAGCAAATAATAAATGTTTGCGAATAGAAATTGAAGTCCGAAATATGGATGAACTAAAAGAAGTGCTTGAAGTTGGTGGTGTTGATCGAATCATGTTAGATAATTTTTCTCCAGCCTTATTGAAAGAAGCTTTGTTGCTGATTCCTAATAAATATGAAACGGAAGCTTCAGGTGGCATTACGATAGATACAATTCGTGCTTACGCAGAAACTGGGGTACAATATATTTCAGTGGGTGCATTGACGCATTCAGTGAAGAGTTTAGATTTAAGTTTGAAAGCAACGTTCTAAAGCTGATCTACTAAATCTGAATCGTTCTTTTTTCTTTCTTTATAAAATTTAGAAATAATGATCGATGTAGCACTTAGGAATAAGCCACAAAAAATTAAAATGTTTTGAAAAGGGTAGTGGAACATTTTGAAAATTATTCCGAAGAAAATTAAAATGGCACCAACCCAGAAAAGAAAATTAAAAAGCGTATTTCCTTGCTTGGTATTGTTGTAGCTGATTAAATTGAAAACCATTGCAAGCGCACCAAAAATTAGAAATGCTGTTTTGAGTTGGCTTCTATAGTCGTAAACGAAAGAAGACTTAACAAAAAGAAGCGCCATACAAATGAATGAAAGTGCAAAGCAAATACCAGCAATTTTTTTAACTAGTTCCATATTTCTCTTTTTGGAGATTGGAAATATCGAGTAAGAAATCAACATCGTCCTCAATCTTGTTTCCAATAACAACAACGTTCGCGCCTGCCGCATGAAGCTCATTAATTTTTTCGATAGATTTAATTCCACCGCCTACAATTAAAGGAAGACCAATCGACCTTACTTCTTGAATCATTTTTGTCGAAACAGTTTGATGTGCACCACTTCCACAATCTAAATATGTCAATTTCTTTCCTTGTAGTTTTCCAGCTAATGCAATTTTTCTTGCAATGTCTGCTTGGTCATTTGGAATTGGTGTTGTTTGTGAAACGTATTCAACAGACGTTTTTTTACCACCATCAATCAATAAATAAGAAGTTGGAATGACTTCAATATCCATATTCTCTAATTCATCAGCCGCTTGAATGTGATGACCAATTAAAAAATCAGGATTTCTTCCCGATATAAGTGATAAGAAAAGAAGCGCATCTGCCTTTTCATGAATTTGATGTGAAGCTCCTGGGAATATCACCAAAGGAATTGTACTATTTGTTTTTAATATTTCAATACAAGCATCAAAATCTTTTCTCGTAACTGTGCTTCCTCCAATAAATAGAAAATCTGGTTTTGCAATTTTAAGTTTTTGTAAAAAATTAAGTTTGTCCGCTTTTACAAATTTTTCTGGGTCAATTAAAATTGCAATAGCTTTGGCAGAAGATTGTAGTAAAGATAGAATTTGATTCATAGTAACACAGATGGCTCAAAGTTATAACTTATAATTAAGTTTTCTTTTCGTAAGGTTTTTATTTTAACGTTTCTCCATCCATCCTTATCGAGCATTTTGCATAGAAAACCAAATTCTGTTTTTTGCTCAATCAGCAATTCTTTCCTAAAATCAATTCCATTTCTTTCATTGAGTTTAAACATTGCTTCTTTTATAGTCCAAGCGATGCTTAGGTTTTCTTTGTCTTCACCAAAAAGAATCAATTCATTTTCATTAAGAAATCGATCTTTAATTTTAATAACCCGTTCATTTATTTCCTCTATATCCATTCCAATATTGAAAGGTGCCTTTAGAATAGCAATAAAATTTTGAGAATGACTTATTGAAATAAAATCAGTTGAATCAGTTAATAAAGGTTTTCTGTCTTCATTATAAAGTATTTCTATTTTCCCAATAGTTTTATTTCTTAGTTCCCTGATTTGTAAAAATTCTTGTTTCCTAAAATGATTAGTGATTGAATTTAAAATTCGTTCTTCATTATAGGTTAAATAAGTAGAATTTATCTCGCTTTTGGGTTCAACAAAGAGCGATAAAAAATTATTTTCTTCCAGATTTATGAATTCTTTTATTTCTTGCATCTAATAATCAGCTAATTATTATTTAAAACCAAATGTTACAGACAAAGATGTTAAAATAAATTCAATTTAATTTTTTTTAACATGAAGTGTTGCAACTTGATTTTTTCTATATTTACAAGCTTAAATTTGCAAAAACTATAACATTTTATACGCATAATTATGGTGGGTAAGATTAAAATATTGTTAATAAGTGTATTGATGTCAAGCACTTATCTCTTTTCTCAATCAGGTTTGGGAACAGTAAAAGGAACGGTAAAAGACGAAGCCAATGGTCAAACATTGCCTTTGAGTAAAGTATTACTGATTCAAAATGGAAACATCAAAGGGGGGGCAAACACAGATTTTGATGGGAAATTCCAAATCAATGGTGTTCAACCTGGGACTTATGATGTAGAAGTTCGAAACGCGGATGGTTATCAGCCTTCTGTAATTACAGGAGTGAGCGTTTCACCTGACAAAATCACTTTCCTTGACAATTTGACTTTGGCTAAGCCAAAAGATGTGAAAGAGTTGGAGGAGGTAAAAGTTGTTGCCTACCGTGTTCCACTAATCGATAAAGATGGTGGTGCTTCAGGTTCGACAGTAACGAGAGAAGACATCACTCGTTTACCTGTACGTTCGGCAGCAGGTGTTGCTTCAACAGTTGGAGGGGTAAACACGAATGAAGGTTCAGGAGACATTTCTGTTCGTGGTTCTCGTTCAGATGGTACTTATTATTATATAGATGGTATCAAAGTTCGAGGTTCAGCAAGTTTACCTAAATCAGCTCTTGAAGAAGTTTCTGTAATCACGGGTGGTGTTCCTGCCAACTACGGTGACGTTACTGGTGGTATCATTTCCATTACAACAAGAGGCCCATCAGCTACCTATTTTGGTAGTGTTGAAGCGGTTTCATCTGGACTTTATTTAAAAGGAGCAGATCCTGATGGATATGACGGAAAAGTTTTTGGTTTAGATAAATATGGTTATAACCTTGTTGAAGGAATGTTATCAGGTCCTTTATTAATGCAAAAAGATTCAACAGGTAAAAAAACAAAACCGAAATTAGGTTTCTTAATTTCTGCAAACTACACAGATCAATTAGACAATCGTCCATTAGCTGGTGGAGGATATAGAATTAAAAAAGAGGTTAGAGATGAATTAATTGCTAATCCATTAAGACCAACATCTACAGGTTTCGGAACATTCCACAACGCTTTGTTCTTGAGACAATCAGATTTCGAAAAAGTAGCATGGAGAATGAATACAAGAAATACTGATTTTTCTGCACAAGTAAAAATTGATGTTAATACAGGTCCATCTGTAAACTTACAATTTGGTGGTTCAATGAACTACCGTTCTGGAAATGATTACAATTATGCAGGTTCTTTATTGAATTTTCAAAATTTTGGTATCACCCAAGGTTTAGATTACAGAGTTTTTGGACGTTTAACACAGCGCTTTACTAACGAAAAAGAAGGAAGCAGTTCAAAAATTAAATCTGCTTTATATAATATCATGGTGGATTACTCAAAATCAACAGTTGATAGATTTGATCCTAAACACAGATATGATATTTTTAATTATGGTCACGTAGGTAAATTTGAAACTTCTCGTCGTCCATCTTACGAGTTCGATCCAGCAACTCAAACTTATGTTCACAATGGATTCAGAGATTTAGAAGTAGCATTTACGCCATCTGAAACTAACGCTGCATTAGCGGCAATCACAACTCAATATTTTAACATCTATCAAGATTCTCCAGTAGGTCGTTATGAAAACTTATTCCAAATTCAACAAGGTAATGCCTTGAGAAATGGTGACCAACCAGCTTCTGTCTATGGTATTTGGAGTAACATAGGTACACCGTTTAACTTCTTTGGAAAAACTGAAAACGACCAATTCCGTGTAACTGGTGCAGGTTCAGTAGTTTTAGGTGACCACAGTATTTCATTAGGGTTCGAGTATGAACAACGTGTTGATAGAGGATGGACATCTGGTACAACAACTGGTGGTGGTAACAATGGACCAATCGGTATTTGGACAATTGCTAGACAGTTGGCTAACTTCCACATTACAGAGCTTGACTTAAACAGTGGAACAATTTCAGATTCAGGTTCATTTAAAACAATCACTTACGATCGTTTGAACACAGGGTATGCAAATACATCTGGAACAGGTGAATATGGTGGACAGTTAAACAATGACAACCAATCTTTCTTCGATTATAATTTAAGAAATAAATTAAACTTAAACGCTTCAGGAAGTGACTTCATTGACATTGATAACTATGACCCATCACTATTTAGTTTAGATATGTTTTCACCAGATGAGTTATTAAATGGAGGTAATTCTTATGTTTCTTACTGGGGATTTGATCACACAGGTAAAAAAGTGAAAGGTGTTACAGACATTAATAAATACTTCAACGAATTTGATGAAAACGGAAATTATAAGCGATTTGTAGGTGCATTCCAACCAATTTATATGGCTGGTTATGTAATGGACAAGTTTGCATTTAATGACATTGTATTTAACGTTGGTGTTCGTGTCGATGTATTTGATGCAAATCAACCAGTTTTGAAAGATCCATATTTATTTTACAATGCAAGAACAGCAAAAGAAGCTAGAGCATTGAAAGAATCAGATCCGAACCAATATTCTTGGGTAGAAATTCCAGAAAGTGTAGGTGACGATTATATTGTTTATGTGAATGATGTAAACAACCCATCTGCAATTAACGGTTTCAGAACTGGACAAAGCTGGTATAATTCAGTTGGAACACCAATTGAAGATCCAAAATTAGTTAGAGGTGCAGCTGGTATTGCTCCTTGGTTACTAGATCCTTCATTAGAAACTCCAAACGCTTCAGCATTCGAAGATTACAAAGCTCAAATCAATGTAATGCCACGTGTTGCTTTTTCATTTCCTATTTCTGATGAAGCATCTTTCTTTGCTCATTACGATATCTTAACAAAACGTCCTACATCAGGATTTAGATTTGATCCTTTTGATTATCAATACATTCAGTCAAGAAGTGCTATTATTGATAATTCAAATTTGAAACCAGAAACTACTGTTGATTACGAATTAGGTTTCCAACAAGTTTTATCTCGCACCTCCTCAGTAAAGATTTCTGCGTTCTATAGAGAACAAAGAAACAACGTACAGTTAATCAACGTTTTTGAAGCTTATCCAGCAACGTACAGAACTTACGGTAATCGTGACTTTGGAACAGTAAAAGGAATGACAATTGCTTACGATTTAAGACAAACTGGAAACATTAGAATGACAGCAAATTACACACTTCAATTCGCAGACGGAACGGGTTCTGATGCGACTTCAGCTCAATCATTGGTAAATGCAGGTTTACCTAACTTAAGAAACATTTTCCCTTATTCTTACGATCAAAGACATGCTTTCGCATTCACATTTGACTACAGATATGGTGAAGGTGAAGACTACAACGGTCCAATGATTGGTAAAACTAAATTATTAGAGAACGTTGGTTTAAACTTATTCTCTAATGTTTATTCTGGATCTCCTTATTCTTCTCAAACTTTCATTACTGATGAGGGTATTGGAAACCTTAACGCAGGTTTAAATGGAACTTTAAATGGTTCTAGATTACCTTGGTCTTACAGATTGGATTTACAATTGGACAAAACAATCAATTTAGAATTCAAGAAAAAAGATGATAAAAAGAAAATGGCTTTCTTGAATATTTACATTAGAGCAACAAACTTGTTCAACCAATTCAACGTTTTGAATGTTTACAGAGCAACTGGAAACTGGGATGATGATGGTTATTTACAAGCTGCATCTACACAAACTTCAATTCAAAATCAAATAGATGAGCAATCATTTAGAGATTATTATTCAATGAAAATTCAAAATCCATTCAACATTAGTTCACCAAGAACAATTCGTTTGGGTATTAAATTAGATTTCTAATAAAAAGAAAAACATAGCAATATGAAAAGTAAAATTATAGCGGTAGTTCTTGGAGTAGGATTTTTCTGTTCAAATGCTTTTGGATATTATGGTCCAAATGACAAATCAGGAAAAGAAAAACCGAAACCTAAAGGTGCAAATTGTAGCCCCGCAACAGCAAAGTTGATTATGGAATTCAACGATGTTAAAGCATTGATTGAACAAGGTGGTAGTATGTTTCAAAACAGAGCTGCTGGTGTATCTTCTTATGAAGTTCCAAAAGGTAGTAATCGCTTTGCAATTTTCGCAGGTGCTTTATGGATGGGAGGAACAGATATTAATGGTCAGTTAAAACTTGCGGCATTGAGATTCCGTCAAGGTAATGACTTTTGGCCTGGCCCATTAACTGTAACACCTGGAACCGGAACTTTCAACCCAGGGAATCCAGTGGGAGATGGTGCAACTAGAGATTTCGGTGAAGCTAATATTGACCCAGACCAATGTATTGCTTATGACAAATTCTATACAATTAGAAAAGCTGAAGTTATTCGTTTTAATATTTGGTGGGAATGTAACTCAGGTATTACAACTGAAGGTTGTGACGATGTTGTACAACCATCGAATGATGAATTAAACAGAATTTATGGTTGGCCAGCTCACGGTGATGTTTCTCGTGGTCAAGATTATTTCTTAGCTCCTTTTTATGATAGAGATGCTGATGGAAACTACAATCCTGACAATGGAGACCACCCTTGGTATGATGATATTTTAGGTAGAGATGATATTGAATGTGGTGTTGATCGTAGAGTTTCTCTTTATGGTGATGAAACTCATTGGTGGGTATTTAATGATAAAGGAAATATCCATACAGAAACAAGTGGTGATCCAATCGGAATGGAGATAAGAGCTCAAGCATTTACGTTTGCAACAAATGACGAAGTAAATAGAATGACATTTTATAACTATGAAATGATCAATAGAGGAACTCAAACTTTGTACAATACATATTTTGCACAATTCTTAGATGCTGACCTTGGTAACTATGCGGATGACTACACAGGTTGTGACGTATCAAGAGGTTTAGGTTATATGTACAATGGTGATTTGAATGACGAAAGTGATGGTGGTCGTTTAGGTTATGGTCAAAATCCTCCAGCAATAGGTGTTGACTTCTTCGAAGGTCCTTACCAAGATGCAGACGGAATTGATAATCCAGGTCCTTATTTTGATGAGGCTACTCAAACAGAAGTTGTTCCAACTGTTATTAATGCACTTGCAAATAATGGTATTATTTACAAAGGAATTGGAATTGGTTATTCTGATGGTATAATTGACAATGAGCGTTTTGGTATGCGTCGTTTTACCTACTTTACTTCAACTTCAGCATACCCATATAATGACCCAGGACCAGCTGCAGAGTACTATAACTTTATGGAAGGTCAATGGGCAAACGGTTCTGAAATGTTCTATGGTGGTTTAGGTTACCAAGGATCAACTGGCGTTTCAACTGTGCTTTCTGATTATATGTTCCCAGGTGAATCAGATCCTTTACATTGGTCAACAGGTGGAGAAGATATGTCCTCATTGTTCCCGAATGGTTGGGATGAATCAACAAACAACAACCCTCCAGGAGATAGACGTTTTGTTCAATCAGCAGGTCCATTTACTTTACGACCAGGTGCAATTAATAACATCACTGTAGGTATTGTTTATGGTAGAAGTACTGACGGAGATTTATTTGCATCAGTGAATGCAATGAAACGTGCAGATACAAAAGCACAAGCTTTATTTGATGCATGTTTTAAAATTCTTTCTCCTCCAGACGCTCCTAAATTAACTATTCAGGAATTGGAAAATGAATTGATTCTATTGTTAGAAAACCCTTCTTCATCAAATAACTATCAAGAAAAATATGAAGAATTGGATGAGATTAACATAATCGACCCAACAGTAGATCGTTTTTACAGATTTGAAGGATATCAAATTTACCAGTTGAAAAGTTCAGATGTTTCTGTTGCTGATATTGCTGATGTAACAAAAGCAAGATTGGTTGCTCAATCTGATATCAAAAACGGAGTAAGTAGAGTAATTAATTTCGAATTTGACGAAGCTTTAGGTTTTTCAGTTCCAGTAGAAAAAGTAAATGGCGCAAATGAAGGTATTAAACATTCATATAGAATTACTGAAGATGCATTTGCTTTAGGAACAAGAACGCTTGTTAACCATAAAACTTATTACTATGTGGCGGTTGCTTATGCATACAATAACTTCAAAAAATATGATCCAAATGATGCATTATTCTTAGATGGTCAAAAAATCCCTTATATTTCTTCACGTTTGAATTTTGACGGAACTGCAATTAGTGCTGTTGCAGCTGTACCTCACAACCCAATGCCAGAAGCAGGTGGAACAAATCAAGTAATTGAATATGGTTCATCTCCACTGATTACAAGAGTTGATGGTTACGGAAATGGAAACAGATCATTAGAGTTTACTTCTTCAACATTGAAATCAGTTCTAACAGATGGTTACGTAGCAAATCCAACTTATGATTATGGTAAAGGTCCAATTAATATCAAAGTTGTAGACCCATTAAATTTAGCTAACGGTTATTTTGAATGTAAATTTAGAAATTACAACGTTGGTACATCAGGTAATGCAGCAGATACAGCTAGCTGGACAATATACCGCTATGACCAAAAAGGAGGTAATATTTTAGATTCTGTAAGATCTGAAAGAACATTGGAAAATGATAATGAACAAATTATTCCTGATTGGGGAATTTCAGTTCAAATCTATCAAAACAAATATTTCTTCCCAGCAGGAACAGGAAACTTAGCAGCTAGAACAACAGATATGATTGAGTCTTCAGTAGTTTTTGCTGACTCTTCAAAAAGATGGTTGTCAGGAGTAACAGATAATGATGCTTATTATCCAACTAACTGGATTCGTTCGGGAGATTATTCACCTGATACTGATTTAGATTGTCTTCCTGACGGTGCTACATATTTAAATCCTTGTAATTATAAAGATGAAGTTGGTGCTGATCCAAATCAAAAATATGAGGCTTTATTAAATGGTACAATGGCTCCTCATAGATTAGTTGGTTACCAGGCTGATTATATGCCTTTAGCTTACTATAAATCTGCAAGTGGTCCAGGTTCTGCTAAAACAAATGCTTCTATCAGTTTCTTGCCAAGTGTTAATATTGTTTTAACTAGTGATAAGAGTTTATGGACTCGTTGTCCAGTTATTGAACTTGGAAGAAATACGAACTTAAATGTTGGTAACGCTGAACCAGGTGGAATGAGAAAAAGCCAAAGTGTTGATAAAAATGGTAATCCTGATGGAACAGGTACTGGTATGGGTTGGTTCCCTGGTTATGCTGTTGATTTAGAATCTGGTGCACGTTTGTACATGGCTTTTGGTGAGAATTCATTCTTAGGTGGTGAAAATGGTGCTGATATGATTTGGAATCCAACAGATAGATTAGTAAGTAATGTTGGAACACCTTTAATGGGTGGTATGCATCCAGTTTATGTATTCAGTTACAAACAAGCTTCTATCAATGGATATATTTCAGGATTTGATTTCCCTGCGTATGTTCCAAGTGAAGCAGAAACTAACGGTACAAACTTCTTGTTACAAAAATGGATGCAAGTTGAAACAAACGACGCTCAAGCTAAACGTGAATTGTACGGAAGTTTATCTTGGATTTCATACCCTGTTGCAAACACTGGATATGATGTTGACCCAATTAATGGTTTACCTACTGATGTAACGATTAGATTGAGAATTAATAAAGAATACAAAAACTTCGTAGGTACAGGTGAAAATGGTGGTAAACCTATGTATTCTTGGAGTATGGATGAAATCGCTACAGTTGTTGGATCTAAGGATCAATTGAAAGAAGCTTTGGATATGATTAACGTTGTTCCAAATCCTTACTATGCTTTCTCTGAGTACGAAAGAACTAGAATTGAAACGAAAGTTAAAATCACTAATTTACCTGAAAAATGTACTGTGAAAATTTACACTACAAATGGTAAGCTTGTTAGAACTTTCTTGAAAGATAGTCCTGTTACTTCTTTAGATTGGGATTTAACAAACGCAAAAGCTATTCCTATCGCGAGTGGTATTTATCTAATTCATGTTGAAGTTCCTGAAGTTGGAGAAAAAGTACTTAAGTTCTTCGGTGGAATGAGACAAGTTGATTTACAAGGTATTTAATATAATTGATTAGACATTATGAAAAGTTTAGTTCAAAAAATAACATTAGGTCTTTCTTTAGTTTCAACATTGTATGTTGCTGCTGGAAATGAGGACAGAGTTGGTTCAGCAGGGGCATCACATTTATTGGTAAATCCTTGGGCAAGAAGTAGTGCACTTGCAGACGCAACTATCGCTAATTCAAATGGGTTAGAAGCTACATTTACAAATATCGCTGGTTTAGCATTTACAGATAAAACCCAAATCAAATTCAATTATTCAAATTGGATGGGAAATGCGGGGATTAAATTAAATGGTGCTGGGATTGCACAACGAATTTCAGAATCAGATGTTATTGCGATTAGTATCCAATCTATGAATTTTGGTGATATTCCAATAACCACGGTTGCGAACCCAGAAGGAAATATTGGTTTCTTTTCGCCAAGAGCAAATGTTTTCAATTTAGGTTATGCTCGTGAGTTTTCATCTAGTATTTATGGTGGAATTAACTTTAAAGTTATTTCAGAGAATATATCAAATATGAAAGCGAATGGTGTTGCCATTGACGCAGGTATCCGATACGTAACAGGTGAGAATGATCAAATTAAATTTGGTATTGCATTGAAAAACGTTGGTCCTGTAATGAAATACAAAGGAGATGGTTTGGCACAACAAGCTGCTTATGTATCTACTGGTTTTATTGCTTCGTTAGAAGAACGTTCTGCAACTTTTGAAATGCCATCTTTATTGTCAATTGGAGGTTCTTACGATTTTATTTTTAATGAAATAAGTAAATTAAACGTTGCATTAGGTTTCACTGCAAACTCATTTATGAATGACCAATACAGAATTGGTTTTGATTATGGAATGGTTACTCCTAAATTAGCTTTCAACGTTCGTGCAGGTTATGTTTATGAAAAAAACATATTAAGTGCTGAAAATCGTTCGAATGCATTGGTAGGTCCAACAGCAGGTTTCTCAATTGATGCTCTTGCCGGAAAAAACAAAAGTGCAATTGGTTTAGAATATTGTGCTCGTTTCGCTGGAGTTTTTGGAACAATTCATACAATTGGAGCTACTATCAGTTTAAAATAAAATTATTATCTTTACGCAATGAAAGAGAGCTCTTAATGGGCTCTCTTCTTTTTGTATAAAAAAATCGTAAATATGTCACAAATAAATTATTACACAGCAGAAGGATTGCAAAAATTGAAAGACGAATTGTATCATTTGAAAACTGTTCAACGTCCTTCGATTTCTGAACAAATTGCAGAGGCAAGGGATAAAGGTGATTTATCTGAAAATGCAGAGTACGATGCAGCAAAAGAAGCACAAGGTATTTTGGAAATGAAAATTTCTAAAATGGAAGCAATTCTTGCGAATGCTAGATTAATTGATGAGTCTCACATGGATAATTCAAAAGTGTATATTCTTTCCAAAGTGAAGATTAAAAATCAATCCAATGGAATGGAATTGGAATATACATTAGTGGCAGAAAATGAAGCGGATATTAAGCTAAAGAAAATTTCTGTTGATTCACCGATTGGTAAAGGTTTGCTAG
Organism: Flavobacteriales bacterium; assembly: GCA_018883325.1. GTDB lineage: Bacteria > Bacteroidota > Bacteroidia > Flavobacteriales_D > Crocinitomicaceae > UBA952. The sequence goes on from VEQH01000016.1 coordinate 52,667, forward strand.
GAAAAAAAGTAAATGATATTGCTGAAATTCAAACTCCTGCTGGTATTATGAATTTTGAAATCTTAGAAATATCTAGATAATGTCAACAATTTTTCAGCGAATAATTAATAAAGAAATTCCTGCTTATATCATCGAAGAGGATGAGTTTCACCTTGCTTTTTTAGACATAAATCCATTGAAAGAAGGTCATACTTTAGTTATTCCAAAAAAGGAAGTTGACTATATTTTTGATATAGAAAATCAAGATTTGGAAAAACTAATTTTATTTGCTAAGAAGGTGGCTATAAAAATCAAAAGTAAAATACCTTGTACCAAAGTAGGAATGACAGTAATTGGTTTAGAAGTGCCGCACGCCCACATTCATTTAATACCAATGAATTCAATTTCCGATATGAATTTTAGTAAAGAAAAATTAAATTTATCGAAAGAAAGAATGTTAGAATTGCATGAGTTTATTAATTCCTAAATTGGTTTTATTTTTGATAAATACGAATAAATCAAATTTCTATGTTAAAGTTAACGCTTTCAATTCTAGTTTCGTTATTTATTGTTTCATCTAGTTTTTCGGCAAGTTCTGATTCGATGAATATTTTATTTATCGGAAATTCTTACACGCATATGAACGTAATGCCTAAAATCTTTGAGAAATTATGCAAGGATAAAGGTAAACCAGTTTATGTTCAAATGAATACGAGGGCTGGAGCATCCTTTTCAGTTCATATCACGAGAGAAGATATGTTTCAGGCGATTAGAAGTAGAAAATGGGATTACGTTATTCTTCAGGGATATTCCAGAGAATTTGCTCATAATTACGATAAAATTGACAAGGAGACTTTACCCTATTTGAATTCAATTGTTGATTCAATTAAAGCTAACAATGCATGTACTAATGTTCTGTTCTATTTAACTTGGGGATATAAAAATGGCTTTGACCAAATCCCAGAGATGGATTCGTATGATAAAATGGCTGGAAATATTATAAATGGTTACACTTATATAAGTACATGTTATGATTTTCCAATTGTACCAGTTGGTATTGTTTGGAGAAATGTTAGAACTAAATATCCTGAAATAAATCTTTATGATGCTGATGATCAGCACCCAAATAAAAATGGTTCGTATCTTGCTGCTTGTACCTTTTATGCTTCAATTTTTAAGGAATCACCTGAAGGAGCAATAACATCTACAATTGATGGAAAAACAGCAACTATAATTCAAAGAGAGGCAGGAAATTATGTGTTGTCTAATCTTGAAAGTTTAGGACTCAATAAAAACTATTTTAGTATTCAATCGGAGCGTACAAATACAGGAAAATACAGATTAATGCTTAATGCAAGTTATTCTCATTTAGCTACCTATAAATGGGAATTAGGGAATGGAGTAGTGAAAACTGATAAAAATGTAATTTACTTTTATAAATCTCCTGGAAAATATAAGGTTAAATTAACCGTAAATGATATTTGTGGACAACGCGTTTACACAAGAACGGTTAAATATGAAGCTCCACCAAAACCTATAAGCAAGAAAAAATCTAAGCCTTCAAAGTCAAAAGACGCAAAACGTAAAAATTAAGCTTTTTTACGCCAGAAGAAAATCCGATTTAAAACAGAATTGTAAAATTCTTCCAATGGTTCAATGTATTTAACCATAATGGTGAATGAAATCATTGCAATTACAGAAACTCCTAAAGCTGCGTATGGACTTAAATTTAAGTTAATTATTTCTGGTTTTAAACCGAAACCGAAAATCCCACCATATAATATGATTACGTGGATAACATATATTGGTAAAGTATTTTGCCCGAGTTTTAGAAATAATGGCGCTTTAATTTTAAAGTTTCCATCTATTAGCATAAGTATTCCAATCAATCCAATTACTTGTCCAAAACGCATAAAAGCAGTACTGTTTAATTCGTAAACTCCTTTTTGACAAAGTCCTATCATTTCAGTGAATGAGTCAAGTTGAACAAAAATTGGTTGAATAAACGCATTTAAAAATATAGCAATCAAAATAAAAAGAATTCCAAACCAATTTTTTTTCGTTAGGTGCTCATATTTGCGAATAATACTTCCAGTCATTCCTCCTAGTAACACATAACCTGCGTAACGCATGAAGCTAAAATCAGAATATTTACCGTAGAACATATTTTGTATAAAAGAAGGGAATCCATTTGGCCAATAAGAGGCTTTCAATGTTGTTCCAGCAATTCTCAATTCATCCGCTTGAATATATGCCTTCATTTGCGAATACCCAATAAAAACCAATAAAGCAGCAGTCAGGTAATACCAATGAATATCTCCTTTTTTAACTAGCAAATGAATACCGTAAATAAGCAATAAAAAAGCAATTCCAACAGCAATTGATTGAAGAACATGGAAAGCAGCAAACCATTCTAAATGAAACGCTGTTCCGTTGTAGAAGGAATTATAAATGTCTCGAAGGTTTAGTTGTATAATGTAACCCCAAAAAAGTAACATTGTAACGCGATTAAATCCTTTTTTTACACGCGTATTTTGAAAAAATGGCTCGGTGGATTTTGTTCCCGTTAAAAGATATACAAAAACTAAACCCGTTACAGTAAAAAATAGAGGAGAGGTTAAGCCATGTAGGTTATGCCAAATATTATACAAAATGTAATCTTCATTTCGATACTGATTTGCCAAACCTGCCCCGGTAAAATGTCCTTCAAGCATCAATAAAATGGCAAAACTCCTTGCCATATCTATAAATTGCAATCTTGGTTTTTTTACTTTTTCAGGCTGTTGAATTTCAAGTAAGTTTTCTGACACTATGCTTTTTGTTTTATTTAACTTCTGAAGTTATAAAAAATTCGATACTATCTTGGAATTCTTTCACTTTTACTTTAAACGTATTTTTTGAAAGACCCGACATTGATTTTGTATCCACCACAAAAGTAACAATTGCACTTGATTTAGGTCCTAATTTAATTGTATTGAAACTCGCTTGAATTGCAGGGTCAACATTATCTAATTCTAATTCTATGGTTTCAGAACTAATATTGTCAATTTTAAAAGTACCTTGGATTTTATCTCCTTTTTTAATTTCACCTGCAGTGTAAATTGGATTTAAACTTTCAATAGGGAAAGGAACTTCACCTTTGTCAAAACTTACATTTTCAATTTGTATTTTTCTTTCGATCCCAGCTTCTTTAGAATAAACCGAACTACTTTGATTTTTAACATCATCACTAGTAGTTTGATTCGCAGTATATTCTCCAAAAGGAACAATAGCAAAAATTAATTTACCTCCATTTTTAGCTTTACCTTGAATATATTGTTTGAACTCACCATTTTTTGTTTCGTTAAAATAATTTGTTAACGAGGAAATTCTTCTCTTAGTCAAGTTAACATTATAGGCTGTTTTCGCAACAGGACTCGCAAATCCTTTGATTGTCAATGTAACTACAGAACCATTTTTTAATTCTTGTAAAATCATGTCTGTAAATTGAACTAAATCATTTGCACCTTTGTCAACATTCTTTTGGAAGAATTCATCTAAATCAGCTTGTTTTTTACTTGCTTCTTCTTTTGGGAGTCCTTTTGCAACTTCTGTTTTATAGACCGAATATCTTTCTTGGTAAAGTTTATAAGTGTTAATATAATTTTGTTTGGTTGTCGTTGCAAGCGAAGAAGCATCTGGTTCGTCATTTCGGAAATAAAGTGTTACAGGAAGCCTTTCTTTGATTCGCTTTTGAAATTCCGTTTCAATTTTTGTTTCTGTTTTGGTTTCCGTTTTAACTTCAACAATTTCTGGTACTTTTTTAGGTGGGAAAATGGCAAAAATATCACTACAACATGTTGGATTTTTAGAATAATAACTTCCTATTCGATTCGAAGAAACAAAAGTTGTGTCTTTGTATTTGAAAAAATACTGATCGTTTGCAGGGCTATTTATTGGTAAACCAGCATTTACAGGTTCAGAAAATTTATCTTTTGTAACCTTGGAATAAAAAACATCTGAACCACCAAAACCAAAATGCCAAGAAGATGAAAAATAGAGTCTATTTTGAACAGTGTCCATCCAAGGTGTAATTTCGTTGTCGATTGAATTAACAGCAGCAACATTGGTGACAGCTTTAAATCGATTATTTCCATCGGGAAAAGCATACCAAATATCAAGTCCACCTTTCGTTCCTTCTTTATCAGAAGCGAAAAATAGTACTTCTTCTCCATTTAGTTTACTTACAAAAGGCATTGTGCTATTTGAACCTTTCGGATTAATCTCTTGTTTTAGAGAATCAATATTCGACCATTTTCCATTGGAATAATTAGCAACCATGATTTTACAACGATAATTGTAGCCTTCGTCTTCACATGCACTGAAATAGAATTTCTTGCCATCCAATGAAAAAGAACCGTTTCCAGTATTTAATTTTTGAATGATTAAATCTTGAATTTGTTTGTTAGCCTCAAATTTTTCATTTTTTATATCTGAAGCATACAGTTTTGTTTTGTAATTTTTCGAATAAACTTCTTGAGTCGCATCTTTTGTTGAATCTGCTCTCAAAGAAGAAAAAATTAGTTTATTGTCACGAATTGTATGACCGAATTCTGCATCGTAAGAATTTACAGTCAAAGGCAGACGCGTCATTGGATTTGCGGTATCAGAAAAGTTCTTCATCGCCCAAGCACACGCATCAACTTCTTGGATGGATTTACGATAGAGGTAATCATCCTCACCGCCACTGTAGCGTTTTTTAGCAAGTTTCATTGTTTCAAATGCTTGCTTATAGTTTCCATTTTGCTTTTGCATTAAACCTAAATACAGTAAGCTTGATGGATAAATTAAATCTTTATCTCTAGCATAAACTATTGCATAGTATTTTTCAGCTTGCACGTAATCTTTATATGCACGTTGTGTTTCTGCAAATTTCCATTGTAATTCAAGCGAATTTGAATCTTGTGCTAAAGCTTGTTTATAATACTCAATTGCATAGTAATAATCTCCTTTTTTGTATTGTTCATCAGCAAATGAAACGATTTGTTTAAGTTTTGCTTGTGAAAATGACTGGAAAGCGATTATGACAAATAGAAAAACTAAATGTAATCTGGACATACTCGGTGATTGATTCGTTTTGGTTTAAATGTACGGATGATGTACCTAACTGCGATTTCTATCCCTCCTCTTGCTCTGCTGGCAGGAACCAATTTCGAATAATTGATGTCGTAACTTACACCAACAAAAAAATCCTTGTAATCATAACCAAATGAAAGATAAGCGGCATCTCTATTTCTGTACCAAATACCACCATAAAGTGCTTGATAAATAGTTGATTTTGAAGTTAAATAATACTTTGCAGAACCTCCCATTATTATTTCTCTATAAATTCCTTGATTATTGAATTGTAAACTTGGAACAGCATCCCATCTTTCGTTGATTTTAAAAGTACCTTTTGCAAAAATCGTGAAGCGGATGTCTCGTTGAATTTTGTCAAAGTAAAAACCTTGATTTGGTCGGTTAAGGTTGTAAATTCCAAAACCGGAAAGAACTTTGAAGCGATCGTTTCTTCGCCATTCGTACAATGAACCTACTCCAATTGATATGTTTGTTTTTCGGTCACTTTGATAGGTTTCATTCGTGGCAGCGCTTGGATCAAAAACATATCCATTGTATTGACTGTCAAAATATAGCGCGTCCCAATTGATTTGTCGGTGATTCATTCCGAAGTTGATTCCCGGACGAATTGTGTGGGTAGAATCTTTTGTCAATTTAAACAAACGAGAAACGTTACCTTGCAATTCAACAGTTCTTAATTTTCCATCACCTGCTTGGTCGTGAAACATTAAAAGTCCAACTCCATAGTTTTTAAATTTTGCATCCGCAGACATTGAAAAAGTACTGAAAGGAACGGTAACACTTCTCCATTGGTCACGATAATTCGCTATAAAACGGTAATCGCCATCGAAATGACCAGCCTGTCCGGGATTTTGAAATAGTTGATTGTCGTTGAATTGCGACCAATGGATATCTTGACCAAAGCTAGGTTGGAACGAGGAAAAAACGAGGATGGAGAGGAGAATTCGTTTTATCATTTCAGTTTTAATTCATCTAAGGTAATAAAAATAATGAAAAATCCAAATGTTAGGGATTTGTTAAGGATAAAGGTATTATTTTCCCTTTCATATACTTATGCGCATTGATTGTAAAGTCTGAAATATATTCACTTATTTGTGTTGTATTCAATGGCGCTTGATAACCTGGAAAAGCTTCAGCAAGCATTTCTGTTTGAACCGAACCTAGACACAAACAATTCATAGCGATGCTTGATGCTTTATATTCTTCGGAAAATAATTCCGTGAAACTACACAAGGCAGCTTTTGAAGTAGAATAAGCACTTAGACCAGCAAATTTCATCGAACCTTGAAATCCTCCCATTGAACTAATGTTAACAATGTGGGAAATTGTCGGGTTCAAATAGGAAATTACTGCTTGAACGGTTTCAAAAACGCCAAATAAATTTATTTGATACGATTTCTGAAGTTCTTGACTTGAAATTTCTTGGAAAGGTTTGTTGACCAAAAAACCAGCGTTGTTTATCAAAAAATCAATTTCTCCAATTGTCGAAAATATTTTTTCAGCCTGTGTTCTAACGTCGTTTTCTAAATCAAACTCGAAACATTTAACAGCAGGTAAATTCACGAAATCGGCTTGCATTTTTGCTAAGTTTCTGGAAAGTGCTACAACTTCAAAGCCTTCTCGCTTAGCAAAATTTTCAACCAATGCTTGGCCAATTCCTCGACTTGCACCAACAATTACTACGCGCTTAGACGTCATAACTCAAAGTTACATTTTCACTTTGTGGAATCGATTGACAAGTCAACACATATCCATTCGCAACTTCTTCATCTGTTAAAGAATAATTGAGCTTCATTGCAACTTCACCTTCTAAAACTTTTGCCTTGCAAGAAGAACAAACACCGCCGCGACATGAATAAGGTACATCTAAACCTGATCTTTCAACTTGTTCAAGAATAGAACCACCTGGCACTTGCATGTCAAATGAGGTAATTTCATGGTCGAGCATCACTTTTATGTGGCTTTTCCCTTTGAAGTTCATTTCTTTTTTTGCAACTGGAATTGAAGTTGGTGTCGTAAATAATTCAAACTTAATTTTTGAATCAGGAACACCGAAAAATTTCAACACTTCTTTTGTTGAATGAATCATTTCCTCAGGTCCACAAATCAAGAAGCAATCGGCTTTTAATAATTCAAGATTGTGTTTTATCTCTGAGGTGAAATTTTCTTTGTCAATTCGTCCTTTTTTGAACCCTTCCTTTGTTTCTTGACTCAAATAAAGTGTTTGGTTGACATTATTCAATGCCTTTAATTCTTCTATGAAAATTGATTTTTCAATGGTTTGATTTCCATAAAATAAAGTAAGATTCCCTTGACCTTCTAAGCTCTTCGCAATAGAAAGAATAGGGGTGATGCCACTTCCCGCAGCAATTGCAACAACATTTTTTTGCTCCGCACTTAAATGAAAACCACCTTCCGGTTTTGAAATATGGATAATGTCGCCGTTTTTGGCTTCCGAATTAAACCAATTTGAAACAAGACCATCTTTTACTGCTTTCACGGCAATGGAGAGTGCTTCGTTTTTTCCGCTACAAATAGAGTAGGAGCGACGTTGATTTTTACCTTTTAGGAAAACTTCTACATTAATATATTGTCCTGCGATGAAATCAAATGTAGATTTCAACTCACTTGGAATATCAAAAGTAACTTTTACGGACTCTTTTGTAAGTCGAGTTATTTGTATACTCACTTCGTGAAAGCCCTTACTTCCTTTAGGTTTAAATTCTTTCTTTTTAAATATGTCAAAAAATCCCATAAATTAATCGTCAAATGAAACTAAAATTTTCTCGCTTGTCGGATGCGCTTGACAAGTTAAAATATAACCGTTTTCAACCTCGTCAGGCATCAATGCGTAATTCACATCCATGCTTGCTGAACCTTCCAAAACTTTTGCCTTGCAAGTACAACAAACTCCTCCTTTACAAGCAAATGGTAAATCTGCTCCAGCTTCTTGCGCTGCATCCAAAATTGTTTTTCCATTTGAATCTAATTCAAAATCAATGGTGTCGCCATCTAAAATGATTTGAACTTTAGAAGCAAATGAAGGTGCTTGATTGGCAATTTCTTCTGCTGTTTTCTCTTTTTTGATGTTACTAGCAAATAACTCAAAGTGAATATTGTTGCTGTTTACCCCGTTTTCAACCAAGGATTCACGAACATTCAAAATCATTTGTTCTGGCCCGCAAATAAACACTTCATCAATCGTTTGATTTTTCAAAAATGCGTTGAACAATTCGCCACATTTTTCTTTGTCTATTCTACCTTTTTGAATTTTATTTCCTGGACTTTCTCTTGAGAAAATGTGAATAATTCTAATTCTGTTTAAATATTTGTTTTTTAATGCTTCGAGTTCCTCTCTAAAAATCACTCCATAAAATCCTTTGTTGCCGTAGAATAAAGTTACATCGCCTTCCTCTTCTTCTAAAATCGTTTTTGCAATAGAAATTATTGGAGTAATCCCACTTCCTGCAGCATATAGAACATAAGATTTTTTTGCATTTTTAGAAGTTGTAAGTTTGAAATTTCCAGTTGGAGTCATTACGTCTAAAGTATTGCCAACTTTCAACGATTTATTGGCATAAGTTGAGAAAACTCCATTCTCGATTTGTTTCACAGCAACACGCCACTCGTTTTCAAAAGGTGAGGAACATAAAGAATAAGATCTGCGAATTTCTTCGTTGTCAATCGTGGTTTTTAAAGTTAAATATTGACCAGATTCATAACGATAATCTGCAAGTAATTCCTCGGGAATTTCAAAAGAAATGGAAACTGCATCTTTTGTTTCTCGTTTAATATCTTTGATTTTAAGTGTGTGAAATTTAGGGGTCATTTCTTTATTTTTAGTTCGCCAAAGATAAACATTTGATTGAATTAGATGTTTTCCAAAATGGGTTAACTTTTATGATTTACAGGGTTAATTTTATTTTGAGGTGCTGGGATTAAATCACCATGCTCAATCTAAAGTGAAAAAAGTCCAAATCTCTAGAACCATTATTTTTTCTTATGGCCTCTTTTATCTTCGCATTTACACTTTCAGC
>VEQH01000073.1 GCA_018883325.1 Flavobacteriales bacterium
ATCTTTTGCGAGTAGAAATCGAAGACGATGGAATAGGGAGGGAGGCAGCAGCAGAAATTAACACCTTGAAAAACAGAAGAGGAACATCTTTCAGTTCTGAGGCAAATTTGAATCGAATTGAATTACTGAATGAGAATTTTGATTTTAAAGTAACGCAATTGATTGTTGACAAAAAAGATGAAAACAACAAGGCAACAGGAACTTTGATAACGATTGAAATTCCGCAAGATAACTACTTGTAAAAAAATATTCAGAACCTTTTCTTTTCATAAATTGAGATTTTCCCTCCAAGCTGTTTCACGATCTTGCTTAGCAACCAATAACATCTTTTGTGTATTGAATTGTAGTTTCTGATTTTCAGAAGATTCCTCACGAAGTTCGGAATGACCCTTCAGTTAAAGAAGTTGGGGAAAATACTTTGCATTTTCCCGTTTTTCCCACTTGAAAGTCATTCCGACCAGAGGGAGGAATCTTCTTATGTGTGATTTCGATTGCAAATAAAAATCTCTTTTTTAATCCAATAAATTTTTATGAACCATTTATCATTTGAAAAAAATAGCAAATAAAAAAACTACCATAAACAACAAAAGCCAGGAAAACTCCCAGCTTTTGCTTACTTGTAGGTTAATTTTTTAGTCTTATTGCTTCACAAATTGTTTTGTAACAACCGCTCCATTTACTGAAGTTTGGAAGAAATATGTTCCAGTAGCTAAAGAATGAATATCCAGTTGGTTTTCACCATTTGTTAATTCTCCTTTCAAAATTTCGCGACTATCTGTTCCAAAAATGCTGTAAGAACCAGAATTTCCTTCCACTTTTACTTGAATTAAAGTGTTCGCTGGATTTGGATAAAGTGACACGCTGTTTTCTATATTATTCTCAGAAATACTAGCTGTGCTTGGGTCTTGCATTGTTTTTACTTGTAACATTTCAGCTGGAGTAATCGCACGACTGAAGATATAAAAATCATCCATAAAACCTTCAAATGGAAAGGCAGCACTTGGACTTACTAAAGACGCTCCATTCCAATAAGCTACAGTTGCTCCACCAACAATCATATCGCCCAATAAGTTATATGAGCCAGAATTAACGCCTGAAAAAACCATTGCGTTTTGTCCATTTGTTGGAGTTGAAAATTGCGCTTCACCAGCAGGAAGTCCGTTTACATACATTTTTAAATTGTTTGTTGTAGAACTATAAGTTAAACCAACGTGTGACCAATCAGCTACTGCAATTTTTTTTGTTGCAGTGTACATTTCCTCCCACGTGTAAGTTTGTTGTGGCGATTGACCATAGTGAATAGACATATTTAATGTCATGCTATCACCAACTACACTAGTAAACAATTCAAAAATTCCTCCTTTTCCAACTTCAGCGTTTGTGTTGATATCGTTGATATAAACGGTACGACCCAACAATACTTGTTTACTTGGGGTGTTTGATAAGGGATAAACCCACAATCCAAAACTAAATTCAGGGAAATTGTCAATTGGTGATTTATAGTATCTCTTAGTTGAGTTACTCAATAACGATTTATTGCCTTCTTCAAAACGATTATTTGAAAACGTCGTTCCTGTGTTTGCACCTAAGTGATAATTATTACCCGATGAATCAAGCAAATTTCCATCTAAAGGATAATAAGCTTCTAAGTTTGGAATTGTTGTTGAGAATTGCGAAAAACTAGTTCCGATGCTTAAGCACATAACGCTTGCTAATAAGTAAAATTTTCTTTTCATATTTTTTTGATTTATGGCACAAAGTAAAGGTGGAATTTCTGCCCCTAGAATTTTAACTTGTGAGTGGTATTTTAAAACTTGTGAATAGTAAAAACCAATTGAGTGTACGCTTTCATACTAGTAGATTTTCCTCCGGAACGCTCCTTTTAGTGAGAATGACATCTTTTGTGTATTGAATTGCAGTTGCTGATTTTAAAAGGATTCCTCCCGTCGGAATGACAATTAGTTTAGAGTTCATGGCGAAAATGCGAAGCATTTTCGCATTCTCTACCCAATTCATGGGTCATTCCGAGTGAAGCGAGGAATCTTCTTCAATGTCATTTCAACTTATACTGTTTTTAAAAGTGAAGTCTAGAAAAGACTTTAAAGGCGTGTCCACTGCGAAAATGTTTTGCATTTTCGCAGTCATGACCTAACTATTGGTCATTCATACATTCGGGAGACCGCGTAAGCAGATCAGAAGGAAAATCTACTGGTACAATTGCGGACATATAAAAAATCAATATTTTCAAAAACAAGAAAACCGATTCAAACTTAATTGAATCGGTTTTCTATCTTCACTTTTTGCTTATTGTTTTAAAAATCTAGACTGATACTGACCCATTTCTGAAACAACTTTTACAAAGTAAATTCCAGGTGCAAAGTCTTTAATCGAAATCGAATTTCCATCTTTTGAATTTCCAAAGCTGATTTGTTCACCTTTACTTGAAGTAACATAGTATTGAAAATCTCCACTTACATTTTGGATGCTCACCCATTCTGTTGCTGGATTTGGAACTAAAATTAAATTCATAACTGTTTCTTCATCAACTCCTTGCACACAATCCACAGCTGCTTTAATAATGAAGCTTCCGGTTGCGGCAACTGTTCCACACCCACCTGTTAAAGGAATCGAGTAGTTAAACGTTCCGTTTTGAGTTGGTGTTCCACTGATTGTTAAGGTATTATTCAACCACGAAGCTGAAACACCTGAAGGTAAGCCTGTTGCGGTTCCAATTCCAGTTGCACCACTTGTTGTTCTAGTGATTGGTGTCATTGGTTCGTTGATACAATTATCCGTTACAGCAGGAGCAGCGCTTACTGTATTTTGAGCAATTACTGTGATTGTTCCCGTTGCATTTGCAGTTCCACAACTTCCAGATACTGGGATTGAATAGTTGTAAGTTCCAACCACAGAAACGTTTCCTGAAATAGTTATCGTTCCTCCAACATTTGATGCAGTAACACCAGCAGGCAAACCCGTTGCAGCGCCAACTGTACCTGTTCCTGTAATTGAATGAGTAATTGATGGAATAGCACTTCCTGTACAAACGGTTGGCGTAGAAGATGCTGCACCAACAGAAACAGAAGCTGAAGAAACGACTAAAGTTCCGGTTATTACTTGCGATGCACAAGTACTGGATGTGTAAATGGAGTAATTAAATGTACCACTTTCTGTTGGTGTTCCTGAGAATTGTAATCCACTTTGTGCTCCAGGTGAGAAAGGAATAACTGTTACTATAATACCATTTGGTAAATTGTCGGTTGAGTCAATATCAGCACCACCAAAAGGTTGTATAACTGAAGTTAATGGTGAGTTCACACAAACAGGAGCAAAAGTTGGTGGAGGTCCTGCAAAAATAAATGCTGATTCAATGACAATATTACCAGAAATTTGATCGCTTCCACACGGACTGTATGCTTCCATTGTTATTATTGAAGCCCCGGGATTTGTTGCTATTCCAAAAATATAAATGGTGTCGTTTGCAAAAGTAAAGTTTATTCCATCTGGTAAAGGGAAAGTAGAACCTTCTCCAACAGAAGTAACTATTGGATTTGTTGCAATTTTAATCGTGTCAATAGCTTGACCTAAACAAACTGCGGGCGGATCAACCATCGCATCTGCAGGAATTAAATCATTTACATAAACAGAAATAAGTGTGCCGTGAATGGTATCAGATTTACAAAGTCCATTAACTGGAATTGAATAATTGTATGTTCCAGCGAATGGTGTATTTGTTCCTGAAATGGTAACTGTATTACCGTTAATTCCAGTAGCCATACCTCCTGTAAAACCAGTTGGAGTGCCGATACTTGTTGCGTTTGCTACATTTATATAAATCGGTTGAAAAGGAGAAACGGAGCATTGGTAACTTAACGGAGGATTCACAACTGAAACATCAGCACGAATAATTAAATTCCCAATAGCATTCGAACTTGCACAATTGCCTAACAAGGGAATAGTATAAGTAAATGAACCACTTTCAGTTGGAATTCCAGAAATAGTGATTACACCATTCACTAAAGAAGCTGAAAGGCCTTGTGGCAATCCCGTTGGTGTTCCGATTGAGCTTGTGTTGAATGTTTGTATTGCAAAAGGTGAAAAAATCGCATTTATACAACCTGTTGGCGTATTAACTGGGACGGTAGCTGTAGAATTTGGGTTTACAACAATTGTTCCTGTTGCATTTGAAACCTGACAAGCTCCGATCATTGGAATGCTGTAGTTATAATTTCCAGGAACGGAAGGAGTACCAATAATCGTAATCGTTCCATTTGTATAAGTTGCAGTTACACCAGTTGGGAGATTAGTTCCTGTTCCAATTCCTGTAGTAGATTGAAAACCTGTTATTGAATGTGTAATTGAAGGAATTGAATTATCAACGCAAATAGTTGGCGAAGCTGATGCCGTTCCCATTACAAATCCTTCGCAATTTTGAATCAAGGCCATTCTACTTTTTGCTTGACCACCAAAAATGGTGAAATCTCCACCAATAAATATTCTTCCATCACTTAATATACTTGCTGTGAAAACGGTTGAATTTGCCGCTGAATTTCCAAATGTAGCATCGAAGCTTAAATCAGCATTCAATCGAGCCAATCGAATAGCGTTGTAGGTAGGATTAAAATCAAACTGCCCAACTAAAATTATTTTCCCATCGGATTGAATGGCAATATTACGAACAGTTGAATTGGATGAATTAAAAACGCCATCTAATGTTCCATTTGTATTTATTCTAACAAAGCGGTTTGCTAAAGCGTTGTCGTAATTTGTAAAATCTCCTCCAAGTAAAATTTTCCCATCGGATTGAATTTCAATAGCAACAACAAAGTTATTTGCGCCAATTCCACCAAAGTTTGCATCCAATGTTCCATCTGTGTTTAAACGAACAATACTATTTTTTGCTGTTCCATTAAAGGTTGTAAAGTTTCCACCGATTAAAATTTTACCGTCTGTTGGTTGAATTTTTACTTTTCGAACAGTTCCATTTGCCCCACTACCTGTAAAACTTGGGTCCACATCGCCAGAAGAAGTTAAACGTGCAACTCCATTGTAACCTGGAATACTGTTTATTGTCGAAAAATCTCCACCAATGACAACTTTACCATCTGCTTGACGATCGATTGACCAAACGGTTGAATTTGGACCTGAAACACCAACATTAAACGAATTATCAAGTGTTCCATTACTATTCAAACGCGCAACACGTCTTGCATTCTGACTTCCAAATGATAGAAAACTTCCTGCAATTAAAATTTTCCCATCGGATTGAAGTGAAACACAGTTAATTGAGCTATTTGCGCCATAATTAGCTGTATTTGGTTCAAAACTAAGATCTAAACTTCCATTTGGATTCAAGCGAACAATTCTTTCAACATAAACACCATTGTAACTCGTGAAATCTCCAACGACAATGATTTTGTTATCGGGTTGCACCACACTACCGTAAACAACACCGTTTGCTCCAGCTCCAATGTTGAAAATTAGATCGTTTGCTCCAGTTTGAGCAAAAGTTAAACTTCCCAAAAAGACGAAGAGGCAACAAGCCATAGCTTGTTTGAATATCGAAACATTGCGTATCGAATTGACTGTTTTTAAATGTACTTTCTTTTTCTGCATTTTATTTTTTTTTTACAAAGAAAGAGGTCATTTATTTCGATTTTGAGATAAACTTGTGAGGCGTATTTTAAAACTTGTAAAACGTAAAAAGCACCTCTTTCAAAGTGCTTTTCTTCTAACTATAATCAATTGTATATTAATGTTTCACAAACGGAATTGTTTGAGAACTGTTTTCTTGAAAAAGAGTAATAAAGTAATGCCCATTTTCAAGGTCGTCAATTGCAATTGATTGATTGATTCCCAACGCTCCTTTTTTCACACTTGCACCTGTTATAGAGTTAATCGTATACGCTACTTCTTTATTGGTTTTTACTTTTAATTGATTCGTTGCTGGATTTGGATACAACACAAGTTCTAATTCCTTTTTGTCTTCAACGTTAGCAACGCCGTAGAGTGTGTTTATACTTCTAATTTCATCACCTGACAATGCTCTTTCATAGATTAATACATCGTCCATTGAACCAACAAACGGCATATTACCACCATTTTTTCCAAGATAAAGAAGTGTGTCAGCAACTCCAAAACTTAACCCTGTTGTCGAAGATGCGGAATAAGAATTCCCAACAAAATTCCCAAAATATCCTTTGATTTCACCACTTGTTGAGTTTCCTTCATAAGTAAATGCATAACCTTTCCATTTAATCAATTCGCTAAGTTGTGTCGTTTGAGCAGTAACTGAATAACCATAAGTGCCAGTTTCTGTATTTCCATCTAAAACTCCCCATTGAATCGTGTAAGGATTAGTTTGTCCTGTTTTGAGAATACGAATAAATTGTTGACCATTTTGTAGAATCCCAATGTATGAGTTGACAGGAGTATCTTGCAAAAAAGCACTGTCTAAACGCGCATTGAAATAATAAGTAATTCCATTTCCATTTGAATTGGTTGGACGAATTCCATTTACTACATTGTTGTAAATTAATGAAGGATAGCCCTCCGCAGCAATTAGACTTAATGCTTGATCTGAAGCATCAGAAGCGTCTGGACCAAGTTGATAATTATAACTTTGATCTTCGAAAATTACCGCATTCGTAGGAATTGTAGCTGC
Source organism: Flavobacteriales bacterium (assembly GCA_018883325.1). Taxonomy (GTDB): domain Bacteria; phylum Bacteroidota; class Bacteroidia; order Flavobacteriales_D; family Crocinitomicaceae; genus UBA952. The sequence continues at coordinate 6,665 of VEQH01000073.1, forward strand.
GAAAGTTCCATTAAAATGATTTTCGAAAATTAAGCCGTTGGTAGGCATTTGTGCATTCAATACGCTTGTTGCAACGGTCATTAATGCACTTAACAAGTAAAGTTTTCTTTTCATAATTTTTGTTTTATGGCACAAAGAACTATGCTTTCTTTTTTCTCTGAGATTATTACTTGTGAGTCAACTTAAAAAACTTGTGAATGGTGCATTTTAGTCATTTGTTGAGGTAAAATCTATATTTTTTTGAGAGTTAGAAAATAGAATAAACCTCAAAGGTTGTAATGAGCAATTCGAGGTCAATTACTCATCTTTTGATTTTTTTAATAAATGTATTTTTTTAAACAGAAAATTAAATTTTTCTCGTACTTGTTCAAGTTTATCATACCTCATTTCTTTAATTAACACCTCTTTCGAAGCTGTGATTTCCTTTAATTCGGTTTCCAATTCTTCTAACGAAAAATGCTTATAATGCGCTTCCAAAATACTTGAAGGATCTACTTTAAGTGGTTTAATTTCTAATGTATGAATTGTTATTCCTATTTCAATCGCAAATCTCATCAAATGACCAATTTTCTCATTTACTCCGTCATAAAAAACAACAAGTTCATCCGCTTCAGCAATCATTTTGTTATCTCGAAAATCATCAACTAAATTTACATGTTGACTACAATCTTGTTGAAATAATTGAATCTCTATATTTTTTTGATTTGAATATTGTTGAACAAATTCATGTGCAGCACCTCCCTCAACACAAAGAAACACGATGTTATCGACTGTAATTAATGCGCTTAATCGTTCACTCATTAATGGTGTTCTTGAAAGATGATTTGGAGCGAAAATGGCTATTTTTTTCATACTAAAATGTTTAAGTTAGTTGTTGTTTTTAAACTAGTTCACTCAAAAACTGTTTTAATTCTTCCAATGATGTGGATTGATCAAACCAATGTTCTTTTTCGTCAACGATTAGTGAGCACTTTTGCTTTCGGTAATTGATAATCAATGTAACTTCAGATTCTTTGGGTTTGAAAATCAAACGGTAGGCAATAGCACCCAAATTGCCACTACCTTGAATCACTTCTATGCCAAGGTGTTTGAAACATTGTTGTCTCTCATTTGCCGATAAGCTTAAAATAGGTTTCGCTAAGTTTTGAGTTATCTTTTTTTCCATAAGTGCGTATTTGTAGCTTTCTGCTGAATTTTCAACAAATGTATCGGCGCACTAGCTCAAAAGATGAGCTACTTATAGTTTTTTATTGCATTCTTTAATTCTTGTTTCACTTCTTCCACCAACCAAGAAGGTTCTATAACGGTAACAGAATTTCCAAAACTCAAAATCTTTTGAATAAATTCTATGTTGGGTTTTATCATCAATTCTATTTTAAATTGCTCCTGATCGTCAACAATTATTTTTTGTGAAGGATGAATGGCGAGCGTTTTCAGGTAATTACCTTGTAAAGGCGTAAACGATAAAACAACTTTTTGAAGTGGGTGGGTAGAATAAATCAAACCCACGATAGAGTCAAATTCTTGGATTGGATTCTGTTTTGGATTGGGTTTAAATTTTTGAGGAAGAATTTCTAAATCGTTGATTCTATCCAATCCAAAAGTTCTTATTTCTTTCGTGTTATTTATTTCACCTATCACATACCAACGATTTGCATATTCTTTCAAACCATAAGGGTTCAAGGTGTAAAGTTTAAACGTGTTTTGTGAAAAATTTTGGTGCGAAAACTGAATAACAGAATTGTTTTTTATACTCTCCAAAATGGGAGGTAAAAGGTTAATTCCTTTAAAATAGGAAGCATTATCAAAAGATAAATAATTTAGATTTTTGCGATTGTCTTTTATTGTTTCTTGAAGAATTTCTGACGTTTGTAAAAGATGCATCATTCTAGCAAAAGTCTCGGAATTTATGCTGTTTTCTTTATCTAAAAAGTAACCTCTTTTGACGGAGTTATATGAAATATCAATTCCAAAATCAATGCTTAAATGGCTGATGTCTCGTTTGAAAGTGCTCACAGAAATTTCATTTTCATTGTCGCTCAAGTGGGAAATTATTTCTTGCAACGTAGGAAAGTTTTTGCGCTCAACGAAGTCAATTATGCGAGTAAATCTTTTTAAGGTGGCTTTGTAAGACATGCTTCAAATATAGTTTTAAATATCGCTTTTTGGTTTAAATCAAATTTTTACCGCTAATAAAAATTTAAAATTGCGATTATTAATTACTTTATTAAGAGAAATCCCATTCAATCATCCATTTTGATTGGTGTTTAGCAGAAATGCTTTTCGTATGAAAATAAATTAAATTCGTACAGATTTTTTGTCTCAATTTGTTTGATGACGCCATTATGTTGGGTTGAATTTATTTTGGGGAAACCATTAAATCGTTGAGGTTTGTTGTGGTTTTATCCCCTAGGTGTGGGATTAAATCCGACCCTAGGTGGCATAAATCATTATTTTATAATCGTTTCAACGATTTAAACTTTACAAAACGATGTTAACTCAGCAGAACAAATTACAGTATTTAAGCGAAAACAAAAAACTTTGGCAACATCGTTTCTAATATTTATGATTTGAAATAGGCTTTGCGCGATTTTCTAAAGAAAAAATTCAACTGAGAAGTTTCTATTTGCAATGCAAGACACGTTAAAAGATCGTTTCAAAAGTCGATAATTTAGGCTATCTAAAAATTTAAACCCGGAGTTTACCCTTGTAAATGAAGATTTTAAATTTTTAGAGTAACGACAAGTGGCGAGTTTTGCAACGGTCTTATTAAATCTTTTGCTAGAGATTATATCCTAAAAGACGTCATTTATCTCTAAAAGCAATATTTTAAGTTTAGCTTATTTCCCAATGGCTTGGTTAGGTTGGAAAACGGGTGGTAGGAAATAAAAAACAAAACGTTTGCAAAATGAAAACTTTTTAATACTTTTGATTAATGAAAGTGCTTGTTAAAAAATCAATATTGTATTATTCACAACTTTATAAGCTAGCTTCAACTTCTTTACTTATTTGGCATCAAGAGTTTTCAAAATATAATTTTTCAAATTTTAATGAGCTAAAAACAGTTTACAGAAATGCAAGCATTGTAAATAATAACAGGGTCGTATTTAACATAAAAGGCAATGATTACCGATTAGTTGTGTCCATTAATTTTACACAAAATGCTTGTTATATTATTTGGTTTGGCACACATAGTGAATACGACAAAATAAATGTTGAAGCGATTGAATTTGACACTAAAATACTTACTAAAAAACTTTAATCATGAACTGGAAAATATTAAAATCAGAAGAAGATTACGTAAAAGCGAGCCAACGAATGATGGAAATCTTTAATGCCCCTGAAAACTCAGAAGAAGCTGATGAATTGGCATTACTTGTATTATTAGTTCATGAATATGACACAAAAAATTACATATTCGAAGAAATGGATGTTTTAGAAGTTATCAAAAACAAAATGCATGAACAGGGAATTAAATCTAAAGATTTGGAACCATTAATTGGAAGCAAAGGACATGTTTCAGCGGTTTTATCAGGAAAAAGAGAAATCACCTTGAAGATGGCTAAAAAACTCAAAGATTTCTTTAATTTACCTGCTGAATTGTTTCTTCAAAAAGCTTAAAATCAAATTCCTAAACTAAACCCGGAGTTTACCCTTGTAAATGAGGATTTTAAATTTTTAGAGTAACGACAAGTAGCGAGTTTTGTAACGGTCATATAAAATCTTTTGCGAAAGATTACATCTTAAATGACGTCATTTATGTCTAAAACTCTAATTTATCCTATGTTGAAAACACAGAGAATTGAATTTGAATCCAAGATTTGTATAGATTGAATTTTCAACATTGAAAAATTCTACAAATCCTTCGCCTCTATGTGCTTAATGACACCGTTTTGAGAAACCACGATTTTTTGTCCAAGGCGTTTTTTATCTTCGATGAGTTTTTTATACGAATAGTCAAGTGCTCGTTGAATTTTCTCTGAAAAACTTTCGTTACTGTTCTTAGAATTGTTGCGTTTTGAGTTCATTATATATTTTTTGGTTGTAAATAGTTTCTGTATTCTCTTCACTTTTAAAAATCATAATAGGACTTTTTAAAGAGTTGTCAAAAACAAATGTTGTATCACAAATCGGTATGTAAATTTCAAATAAATTTTTCAAACCACCTAAATATCTCCTTCTAATTGTATCTTCTGGAATATTGTGTCCTCCTTCTGAAACACGTGTTTTAACTCATTAATAGCTAGTTCTTGATTTTCCAACCAGAAAAACAAAAGCCTTACAACATAACCTCTTTCTTTGGCTTTTAAAACTGTGTTTTTGAAACTTCTTGTTGCCAATGTGGTTTCAAAAGCAAAATCCTCGTCTGTTTCCAATAATTCGTCTATGCGATGTAACATGATTCTTCCTGCTTCAAACGCTACTTTTTCAGGTTGAAACGGAGATAATCCTCTTGCGATTTCATCCGCATTTACAAATTCCTTGCAATCTAAAATGGAAGGCAAAATATTGAATGAAGCTGTGGTTTTTCCTGCCCCATTACAACCAGCAATTATGTACAATTTCTTACTCAATACAAGAAATCATTATACGGATAGCGCACCTTGAAAATTTCTTTTACCTCGTGGTAAAGCACAGCCTTCAATTCTTCGATGTTGTCTTTGTTTTGTGCAGAAATGAAAACACATTTGGTTTTATTCATCTTTGCCATCCACGATTTTTTCAAGGAATCTAAAGAGGTGATGTCTTCTTCGTTTTCGTTCAAATCGTTGGTTGGCGGTTGGTACGCATCAATTTTATTAAAAACTAAAATTGTTGGTTTTTCCGTTTTGTCTATTTCTGCCAAGGTTTCGTTTACCACATTAAAATGATCTTCGAAGTTGGGATGAGCGATGTCCAACACATGCACCAACAAATCTGCTTCTCTTACTTCGTCCAATGTAGATTTAAACGATTCTAAGAGTTGTTCAGGTAATTTACGAATAAATCCAACGGTGTCGGTTAAAAGCATCGGTAAGTTGTCAATTACTACCTTTCTGACGGTTGTATCCAGCGTAGCAAACAATTTATTCTCTGCAAAAACATCTGATTTTGACAGCATGTTCATAATCGTGCTTTTTCCAACGTTGGTGTAACCTACTAAAGCTACACGCACCAATTGACCGCGATTTCCACGCTGAATTGCCATTTGCTTGTCGATGTCTCTCAAGCGTTCTTTCATCAAGGAAATGCGCATTTGAATGATACGACGGTCGGTTTCAATTTGCGATTCTCCAGGTCCACGCAAACCAATTCCTCCTTTTTGGCGTTCCAAGTGGGTCCACATACGTGTCAAACGTGGCAACATGTATTGCAATTGCGCCAATTCTACTTGCGTTTTTGCGTGAAAAGTTCGTGCGCGACTAGCGAAAATGTCTAAAATCAAAATGGTTCTATCCAAGACTTTACATTCCAATTCCCGCTCGATGTTTCGCAATTGGGAAGGAGAAAGTTCATCATCGAAGATAACCAAGTCAATATTCGCTGCTTTGATGTATTGTCTGATTTCCTCCAATTTCCCTGTTCCGACGTAGGTTCGAGGGTTAGGGTAGGGGAGTTTTTGTGTAAAAGTTTCAACAGTAATTGCTCCAGCAGTTTCAGCTAGAAATTGCAATTCATCCAAATGTTCTTTCGCGGTTTCCTCGTTGATTTCAGAAGTTATCACTCCCACCAACACACACGATTCTTCAACAGCATCAACGGTTACGTGTCCTTCTTGCATTATCTTTTCAACGTTTTTACGTGCTCAATTACCAATTTGATGTTTTCATCTGTTTCTAAAACAGCTTCTTGTGCAGGCATCGCATTTTTTCCTTTACGGATAATTTCTTCGATTTGTTGGTCGTTCAATTTTGATACGGATAAATCTTTAGCACCAGAAGACCCCAGTTTTCCATCTTCTCCGTGACAAGAAGCACAATTTAAGACATACAAACTTTCGCCTTTTTCTTCAGGTGTTTCATTTGGAATTACCTCGTTTTCTTTTGTCGAACCGTTTCCACATGCCGTTAACAGCAAAATAGAAAAACTAAAAATACAGCTTTTTAAAACCATGCTCCACCTAATGCTGTTCTAAATGGCCAAGGAATCGAAGCAATGATGATTACCAAAGCAATTGTGTAAAAAGTGCGTATTTTCTTGTGTTTGTCGATATCTGTAGCTTGTTTTTCAGCTATTTTTCTTCCGATTGTTACCAACACTATTGCGACAATCATTCCTAGTAAATGCTCCATTCCGTAAAAACGGTAAGCCGCTTCTTTCATCCAACCATCGAAGAATTGAACTCGTGGTGAAATAAAATACAAGCCAAGACCAATTAATAATTGTGTATGCAAAGAAATCATTGCGAACAAGTTAATCATTTTGTGTTTTTTCTCGTAATTTCTTGAAATCAAAGAATTTACAATTGCTAAAAGCATTAAGATCAGGACTACCCAACGTAAACCTGAATGTGCATGTTTTAAAATGTCAAGCATATTTTATTGTTTTAATCGTTTAATTTTAATACTGCTAAGAACGCTTCTTGTGGAATTTCCACTCGTCCCACTTGACGCATACGTTTTTTACCTTCTTTTTGTTTCTCTAATAATTTTCTTTTACGTGAAATATCTCCACCGTAACATTTTGCGGTAACGTCTTTACGCAAAGCTTTAATCGTTTCACGGGCAATAATTTTCGCTCCAATTGCTGCCTGAATCGGAATTTCAAATTGTTGGCGAGGAATCAACTCTTTCAATTTTAAGCAAATTTTCTTTCCTAAATCAAAAGCATTGCTTCTATGTACTAAAGCAGATAAAGCGTCAACTTGTTCACCGTTTAACAATAAATCCATTTTAATCAAGTCAGATTCGCGGTAACCAATTGGGTGATAATCGAACGAAGCATATCCACGAGAGACGGATTTTAAACGATCGTAAAAGTCAAATACAATCTCAGCCAAAGGCATTTCAAAGGTAATTTCTACGCGATCTTGTGTGAGGTAAACTTGGTTGCTCAATTCGCCGCGTTTTTCGATACACAAAGTCATAATTGAACCAACGTATTCAGATTTCGTGATGACTTGCGCTTTGATATAAGGTTCCTCTATTCTGTCCATTCCTGAAGGATCTGGCAATTCAGAAGGATTATTGACGATTAAGACTTTTTCAGGGTCTTTTTTCATGTATGATTTGTACGAAACGTTTGGTACAGTGGTGATTACCGTCATGTTGAACTCGCGCTCCAAACGTTCTTGAATGATTTCCATGTGCAACATTCCTAAGAATCCACAACGGAAACCAAAACCAAGTGCAGCAGAAGATTCTGGCTCAAAAATCAAAGATGAATCGTTCAACTGCAATTTTTCCATCGAGTAACGCAATTCTTCGTAATCTTCTGTATCAACAGGATAAATTCCCGCGAAGACCATTGGTTTCACGTCCTCAAAACCTTTAATTGATTCTGAACATGGATTTTCATTGAGCGTGATGGTGTCACCCACTTTTACTTCTTTCGCTTGTTTGATACCAGAAATGATGTAACCAACGTCTCCCGTTCGCACTTCATTTTTTGGCGACAAATCCATTTTCAAAATTCCGATTTCGTCAGCGTTGTAAGTCTTGCCAGTATTGAAGAAACGCACTTTATCGCCTTTTTTCAAAACGCCGTTACGAATACGGTAATAAGCAATAATTCCTCTAAATGGATTGAAAACCGAGTCAAAAATCATCGCTTGCAATGGCGCATTTTCGTCACCTTTTGGCGCAGGAATACGGTTGATAATTGCATCTAAAATTTTATCTACACCCAAACCTGTTTTTCCAGAAGCAGGAATAATGTCTTCCATGTCGCAACCGATTAGTTCAATAATTTGGTCGGAAACTTCTTCAGGCATTGCTCCCGGCAAGTCCATTTTATTCAAGATTGGAATAATCTCCAAATCGTGTTCTAAAGCCAGATAAAGATTTGAAATGGTTTGAGCTTCAATGCCTTGAGATGCATCAACAATCAATAGAGCACCTTCACAAGCGGCAATTGAACGCGAAACTTCGTAGGAAAAATCAACGTGTCCCGGTGTGTCAATTAAGTTTAAAATGTATTCTTGGCCATTGTGTTTGTAATTCATCTGAATGGCGTGACTTTTAATTGTGATACCACGTTCGCGCTCCAAATCCATATCGTCTAAGGCTTGCGCTTGCATTTCTCTGTCGGAAATAGTTCCTGTGGTTTGTAGTAAACGGTCAGCGAGTGTGCTTTTTCCGTGGTCAATGTGGGCAATTATGCAAAAATTTCTGATGTGCTTCATACGGGTGCAAAGTTAGTCTTTAAAACTGATAAAAAGAACGGAAAATTGAGAATGTAAAATGAGATGTAAAAGCGGATTCGCCGTGACGAACTGATAGATGAAAGTTGAAGGTTTAAAGCGAAGAGATAACACTTCGGTAGGCTCAGTGTAAAATGGGAAGAGCTGACAAAAATAAATTTGTGCCTTTTATTTCTCTAGTTAAGCATTTAAAATTCGTTCTCGAATTGAATTTCTAACAAGTACTTTTGCTTTAGCATTGTTTTCTGCTATTTTCAGTGTTTAGGTTTGCATATTTACCCTATTTTATTTTTGAACTTTTATTAAATTATTACTTTTCCAAACGTAACCAAAATCAAAGTGCTTGGAAAAATGTATTTTTCATGGGTATTTTTGATAATGGCGCAAATTAAGCACAATTTATTTGGTCAACGAATTTGATTTTAGTTAATGAAGAGTTCTAATATGAAGGGGGAATTAACTTTAATTTATACTTGTTTTTCTAGAGGATTGTGTGAAATATAAACTATTTCAATTAATTGCTTTTTCTTTACTCTTTTATCAGGTTTTACGATTTTAAAAACATCAGGGTTTTTATTTTCAAAGACGTGCTTATTTCCATTAAATACATAATTAACAAAATTGTTTAAACCAATTAATTTCTTGTCGTTTTTAACAGATAGTAAAAAGTATGTTTCATTTACAATTCTATTTACTAGTTCATAATCACAGTCACTAAATGATACTCGACCCTTTGTTAAAAAATCAAAACTTATGTCACTAGAGAATTTTAATATAACATCTATCTTTTCTTGAATAAATTTAGATTTTTCTAAACCTAAAACACTGAAAAAATCATATAAATCAACTTGAATTGCAGAATTCTTTGTGATCTTAATCAAAGGAAAAAAGTCAATAATTTTATTTAAATCACTTTCTTCCTTAATAACCTTTTTGAAAAAAGATTTTAATTTTTCAATTTGAAAATCTTCCTTAATAAAATAATTAAAAAAGTCATTATCTAATTTCAATTTTGAGTTAGACGATTCGTAGTGAAAAACTTCTTCAATAATAAAAGACGGCTCAAATCTACCTAACAACAATTCATTAAGAAGTTGAAATTTCAAATCTGAATCATTTTCGGTTATTTTTAACATAGTATAAATTATTTTTGTTTTGATCCGAATAGTTTCTGTGTCATCTTGTACAATTTCTTTAAATAATAAAAGACAGAATTCTTTCAAATAATTCTTTAAACAATCTATTTTATTTTCTACTCGGTTCTGCGACTCTAAAAATATCCATTTGGTTTGCCATTTAATTATTCTACTATCAAAAAAGTTAATTATGAAAAGCTGTGAAATATCAGTTTCATTTAAACCAAATGTTTCATGTAATTTTTTTGTATTTAGAACTTTCTTCAAAACCTCAAAGGGATTTCCAAACTCATCAACAAGGAGTAAGATAAGAAACTTTATATAGTTTTCAAAATCCTCTTTGTCTTCAGGATAATAATCATTAATTTTTTGCTCAAATGAAATAGCTTTTATCCCAGATATTATCGGTCGCAAAATTTCTTCAAAATCTGAATAAGACATTTTTTCATTAGAAACTTTTTTAATTAAATCCCTAAATTCTGTAGAATTAAATATTTTATCTGATTCTATCCTATTAATTAATAATTCAAACTTATCTATATACTGAATAGAATTTACTTGATTTTCAGAATCAAATATCAACTTAAGAAGTTTTAATATATTTTCCTTATGTGTTTCGCTTGGTTTATACAAACAATTTTCTTTTAATTTTTCAAAAAAGTTCTCCTTCAATGATAATTTATTGAATTTTTTCGATTCGAAAGATTCATCTTGATGTAATTCATCTATTGGTATGAATCCATTATTATTTTGATGTGCCCAAGTCAAATCAAAAACTAGTTGCCATTTGAAAAGTAAAATATTATAAAAAGCATTTGATTTTTGCTCAATTAGAAGAATTGCAATAAAGTCAAGAAGATTTAAGTTTGAGATATTTTTTATTAGAAAATCTAATTCACTAACTATTTGGTTTCTAAACCTCTTAAGGTCTCTGTGGTTTTTTAAAAATAGCCCGATTATATCTTCATTTTCGGATATTACTTTTGTTATATCGTCTAGGATATTCTTTTGTTGTTCATTGCAATTAAATCCCTTTATCGATTTAGCAAAAGATTTAGATAAAAACTGTTTTTCTTGTGAATAAAATCTGATTTCTAATTGCAAAAACTTATCTAAGTAATTCGATTCTAAATTATTAGGTATCGTTGAAAGTGTTTCTACAATGTACTCCTTATCAATTGCAACTATAAAAACAACATTACTGAAGTTTGAAGTATTTCTAATTAGCTTTAATACTTGGAGAATTTCCTTTTCATTTAACCTATCTAAATCATCAATAGAAACAATTATTTTCTTGCCTAGTTTTTTTATTACCTCATCAATCTCTTTGTATAATTCTGACGCAGATTTACTTTGATAATTTATAGTATTAGGTTTAAAAAAAGAAAACACGTTTTTATCCTTGACAGCATTGGAAAGCTTTTCGGAATATGAGTTTAATAATGGAGATATTTCACTACTAAAAAAACTTAATTCATTACTTAAACCAACAAAAAACTCGTGTATTACTTGTTCTTCATTATGATTTAGAAAAGGAGGAAAATCAATAAATATTATTTCTTTCTTTTTATAGTTTTTATGCTCTTTTACAGTTTTTTCAACCTTTTTTAAAAAAGATGATTTTCCAGAACCCCATGAGCCTATTAATCCTATTGTAAAAGACTTTTCATACTCATCATTAAATAAAACAGGATTAATTTTTTTGAATAAACTTTCAAAAGCATAATTATTTTCTTCATAATTTGGATTATCCTCTTCGTAATAATTATTTATTGAAACACTCTTTTGAATTTTCCAAACTTGTATTTTTATTAGTTGAATAATTACCAATATCAATAAACTTGAAAACAATAAATCAATAAAATAAAACTCTTTATACAGGGAAATAAAAAACCATTCTCTCGGTTCAAACGAACATCTAAAATTCAGAAATAAGGAAAA
>VEQH01000017.1 GCA_018883325.1 Flavobacteriales bacterium
CTTGAGGTACAAATAAACTGTACAAATGTGATTGAATTGATGCTTGATCTTCGCTCTTTTTTTCCATGAATCCAAATTAAGAAAAAATCAAATTTAAACTGCCAGCACCTCAAAATAAGTTTTACCCCAACATCCTTGTCAATATCCGTTCATTATCTCTCCCGCAATCTTGCTTGCGTCCTGCTTTAGCATACAATCAAAATGTTTTTTGGGACAAGAATGAAACCCTATTTTGGAACAAGGTCTGCAAGAAAGATTTGGTACTTCAAATTGAGTGATTTTCACTTCTTTCTCTGGTTTGTAGGCATACATTCCTAAAGCGGGAACTGTATTTCCCCAAACTGTAATGATTGGGATCGCAAAACAAGAAGCAATGTGCATCAATCCTGTGTCGTTTGTCAACAAAACTTTTGACTGACTGACCAAACTTGCAGATGCCAATAAAGAATGTTTACCACAAGCATTGCTAATAGATTGATTACTTAACTTTTGGCAAATACTTTCTGCTTGTGAAAAATCCTCTTTTCCTCCTAATAAAATAATTGGTAAATGCACTTGACTTAAAATTTCTAAGAGCTTCGATTCCGGAATTCTTTTAGTCGCAAATTGCGCACCAATCGCCACTGCTAAATAACTTTTCGGAGCTAAATTATAACTTGTCGTGCAATCTACTATTTCAGTAGAAGGAATGTGAAATTGATTGTTTTTACCATCGTTTTTTACGCCCAAATTAGCTACCGCTTCAAAATAGCGATCTACAACGTGTTTTTCTGGTAAACGATTCATTTTAAAATAAGTAAGTAGCCATTTCTCAAAATTCAATTTTGGAAAGCGATGTGTTTTTACTCCCAATTTAAAACTTAAAATACGCGTTCTTAAATTGTTGTGTAAATCGATGATTAAGTCAAATTTTTCGTTTTGTAAAGTAGCAATTGTTTGATTCAAATCCGTTTCAAGAAAATGCTTTTTATCAATGAAATTTGAGGCAATCGTAAGGGATTCAAACGCTTTTTTTGTCAAGAAATGAATTTCAGCTTGAGGCAATTGTTCTTTCAAGCAACGAATCACAGGAAAAGTCAAAACGATGTCACCAATAGAAGAAAAACGAACGACGAGTATTTTCACAAGCGTCTAAATTAGTTCAAAAGTAAATCAATTTACATTTTTGAAAAGTACTTTGTCGCGATTTACTTGTTCTTTTAGTGTATTAAAGAATTGTTCACGATCCTTTTCTTCCACACAATCGGTTGGAAAGGTCAATTGCAGATTCTCCAAATAATCGAAATAAACTGTTTGTTGACTAATACTTACTTGACGTAAACCGCTCAAATAGATTAAGATAACCTCTCTGTCAGCTACCAAAATCGCTTTTGATGTAATACCAATTCTAAATAAACTTTTGTGACAAACAATTAAGAAAAGTAATCCTTCTAAGCTGAAAAATAGCATTACCAACGAAGGAAACCAAGCAAAAGGCGTTAGGTAATAATAAGCCAAACCTAAACTTGCCATGACCGCTGATTCTAAGATTGTGTAAACCACAACGCGAACTTTTCGTTGTGAGCTAACCGTTGAATTCCATTTGTACTTGGCTGTTTGTTTCGTCATTCGTACGCCCATCCATCGACGAATCGAACGACGTAATGAAATCACCAATAAAATCAATCCAAGTCCGAGAAAGCCATAATCTAAGTAAGGAAGTTGTGCTGTTGTTGTGCGCAGAAATTCAACCGGTAAGTCAAACCCAACGTAAATAGACAACAACATTGTTGGCAAAGTAAAAACGAGTAAGAGCACATTTATAAAACTATTCATTCGGAATGAGTTTCAATTTTTGTTTTAGTGTTTCGATTTTCGCGTTTGCGTTTGCTACTTTCTGTTCAACTTCTTTTTTCAATTGCTCTGCACCTTTAGATTTTGCAAAGAAACCAAGGTTGTTTTCCAACTGCATAATTTCTTTTTTCAAGGTATCAATTTGTTTTCTAATTTCATTTTTCTCATTCATCAAGCCTTTTGAACGCTCAGGACTTGCCTTCATTGTTTCCATTTTCGCTTGGAAGAGAATCATCTCTTTTTCATTTGCCTCCAATTTCAAAGCGGCGTATTTACTATCCAATGCTTTTTTAAATTGGTCGTAAATTTCATTTTTCTGCTTCATTGGCACATGACCAATTGCATTAAATTGCTCTGAAAAAGCTTTTAAAGTAGCCAATGTTTCTTGTTTGTTTTCACTAACAACATAAGCTTCAATTTGTGCGATTAAATCTGTTTTCGCCGTCAAATTTTGAGTCAGTGATTCATCTTGAGCTGCAAAGTGAGCATCTCTTGCATTGTAAAACACATCACAAGCAGTGCGAAACTCTGACCATAATTTATTTTCAAAGCGATTTCCTGCTGAACCAATTTGCTTCCATTTCTTTTGAATCGTAACAATTTTGTCAGCTGTAGTTTTCCAATCCGTTGAAGTATTAATAGCCTTCACAGCATCAATTAACGCACGTTTTTGGTCTGCATTTGCTTTGTAATGGTCATCAATTGATTTATTGAACTCTTTCTTCGCAGCGAAAAAGGTATCACAAACACCTCTGAATTCTTGCCAAATTGCTTCATTTTCCTTTTTCGGACCAAAACCAATTTGTTTCCAAGCTTCTTGAATTGCTAGTACTTTTTCCGTTTTTGCATCCCAATCTTTTGATTTATCAAGACCTTCTAAATTGGAAACTTCCGCTCTTAATTGTTCAACAAGTGCACGTTTTTTATTCAAGTTATCCAATAAAACAGTGCGTTGCTCGTCGTAGAAGTGATTAATTTTTTCGTAAATAGATTTTACAGCTTCCCAATAACTCGCTTTTAATTCTTCCCATTGCTCATTGTGAACAGGGCCAATTCCTTCCCACTCATCTTGCAAAGTACGCAAAGTAGCTTCGATGTCGCGGATATTTTTATTGCTGTTTCTCAAGGTTTTCAAGTTGAAAATCACTTGTTCTTTCAGCTGGGTATTTTTCTTGTAATCGTTTTCCTTTAACTCTTTATAAATGCTAATTGTATGGTAAAACAACTCCACATAACGCGAGTATTCTTTTTGTACTTCGTCTCTTTTTTCACGTGGAATATCACCAATTTTTTTCCATGTTTCATGAATTTCTTTCTGAGTAGCGAAGGCAGAACCGATATTTTCTTCGTTTTCAATTAATTCTTTCAAACGCGTAATTAGATCTCTTTTCTGTTTAAGATTTGCTGCTTCAAACGCATTTTTAAGTTCCAATTGCGCTTTACGCTTCTCTTGAACTTCTTTGTAAACAGAATAAAATGCTTCTTTGATTGCTTTAAAATCTTTTTCTTCAATCGCTTCTCCATTCTCAGCAGCTTCAAGTCGTTTGATTTGATCCACGCGCTCTTCCTCAATCATAAAATCTTCAAAAGAAGTTTTTAACGCACTGATTTCGCGACCGCTACCAATTAAATCTTCCTGAGCCAAGAAAGCTGTAATTTGTTCTAGAAAATTCATGTTTTCCATAATTTATATCAACTGATTCAATTCAAAATTCGCCAATGAAACAAATTGTTCCAAGCGGTGATTTAAGTCGTTTGTAGTTATTTGTGTTAAGCGTTCTGTTCCAAATTTCTCTACGCAAAAAGATGCTAAAGCTGAACCAGAAATAATTGCGCGCTTCATGTTCTCGAACGAATAATCATCTGTTGCAGCAATGTATCCCATGAAACCACCTGCGAAAGTGTCACCAGCGCCTGTTGGATCAAAAACATCTTCCAGAGGTAAAGCCGGCGCGAAGAAAATATTTTCTCCGTGGAACAATAAAGCTCCATGCTCTCCTTTTTTGATAATCAGGATTTTCGGACCCATTTCACGAATCACTTTTGATGCTTTCACCAAAGAATATTCTTTTGAAAGTTGACGTGCTTCTTCGTCGTTGATAATCAAAACATCAACAAGTGCCATCGTTTTTTTTAACTCATCCATAGCGATGTCCATCCAGAAATTCATGGTATCCATTGCGATTAATTTCGGACGATTTGGCAAACGTTCAATTACTTTACGCTGTACATCTGGACTTAAATTGCCTAACATCAAGTACTCAACATCTGAATATTCAACTGGAATAATTGGGTCAAAAGTTCCCAAAACATTCAATTCTGTGATAAGTGTGTCACGCGAATTCATATCATTGTGGTATTTTCCAGACCAGAAGAATGTTTTTTCACCTTCTTTGATTTGAATTCCTTTTGTGTCAATTCCTTTAGCATTCAAATAAGCTAAAGTTTCACTTGGAAAATCGTCACCTACTACAGAAACAATTCCTTGATCTTGAACAAAAAAGGAAGAAGCTAAAGAAATGAAAGTTCCTGCTCCACCAACAATTTTATCTGTTTTTCCGAAAGGCGTTTCAATTGCATCAAAGGCTACACTTCCGACAGTTAATAATCTCATAGTACTATTTTAAGGGTGCAAAGATAGGCAAATAAAAAATGGGAGTAACTAATTTAGCCACTCCCATTTCCACTATTTTATGAAGAATTTAATCCATTTTTTCTTTTTCTTTCAACAATTGTTTTCTTAATGCTTCAATTGCTTCATCGGTTGACTCTTCAAATGATTTTGTTTGTCTTTTCGCAAACAATTCTTTACCAGGGACATTCAATTTGATTTCTGTGATTTTATTCTCTTTCTCTTTGTCCTTATCTAATCTCAAGAATACTTCAGCGTTAATAATTCTTTGACTGAAATGTTCCAATTTACCCAATTTTTCTTCAATGAAATCAAGCAATTTTTGATCTGCTTTAAAATGGATAGAATGCATTTGAATTTCCATGATTTTTACTTGTTGTGCCCACGTGGGTGAGCTTGTGAATAAATAGCATTTAATTTTGCAAACGAGTTGTGTGTATAAATTTGAGTTGCAGAAAGATTAGCATGCCCTAGCAAATCCTTCAAAGTTTCCAAACCTGAACCGTTGTTCAGCATGTGAGTTGCAAAAGTATGCCTCAAAACGTGCGGACTCTTTTTATCCAAACTTGTCGTAAGACCAAGGTAGTAATTAATTTTTCGGTAAACAAGCACTGAATATAATTTATTGCCGTTTGGGAGCACAAATAAGTGAGAAGTCTCCCCTATTTCTTTGTGTTTCAAGTTCAAATAAGCTTGAAACTTATTACTTAAATTTTGTGAAATTGGAATAATTCGTTCTTTATTTCTTTTTCCAAGGACTTTAATTTGATTGTGATTGAAATCTTTTTCCTTTAGTTCGATTAATTCACTCAATCGAATTCCTGTTTGGTAAAATAACTCAAACATCAATTCATCGCGCATACCTTCAAATGATGAATTAAAAATTCCGTCCAATTTTTCGTTTGCTAAATCTGATTCTTTAGCAAAAACAGGTAAACGTTTTTCGTTTTTAGGTCCTTGGATTTTTTGCATTGGTGAAGCTGCAATAATTCCTTCTTTTCTCAACCAACGGTAATAAGTTCGCAATGAAGCAATTTTTCGATTGACAGATTTGCTTTTTAGTCCGCTGTCAATCATTTGAACAATCCAAGAGCGAACGGTACTTGATTTGATTTCGTAGGCTTCAGTTTCGGACTTGAGGTCAAGAAATTCGGCAAATTGCTTCAAGTCGTTTTGATACGCTGTTAAAGTATGTTCTGAAAAACGTTTCTCAAAACGCAAATAATCTATGAATTTCTCGAACATAAAAAAAGGGAGTCGTTAAACTCCCTTTACGTTTTTTATTACTTAAAGTTACAATTAGATTAACTCAGATTGCATTCTTTGTTTGTAAGCAGCTCTAATTACAAGTTGACGACGAGCAATTGACGGTTTTTCAAACTCTTTACGAGCACGCAATTGTTTCATTACATTCGTTTTTTCAAACTTTTTCTTGTACTTTTTCAACGCTCTTTCGATGTTCTCGCCTTCTTTAATTGGAATGATTAACATATAATTTCTTTTTTAAATTTTCAACTTGGGGTCGCAAAGATAAACTAATTTCAACAATCCACAAGGATTATTTTAAAATTTCTCTTGAAATAACCACTTTTTGTATTTCAGATGTTCCTTCACCAATTGTCATCAAGCGTGCATCACGTAAAAACTTCTCAGCTGGATACTCTTTTGTGTAGCCATAACCACCCATAATTTGCATTGCTTCATTCCCACATTTAACAGCAACTTCACTCGCATAATATTTTGCAAATGCTCCTTGTTTAGTTAAATTTTGCTTTCTATTTTTTAAATCCGCTGCTTGAAAAGTCAATAATTCAGCTGCTTCTACTTCTGTTGCCATATCTGCTAATTTGAAGCCGATTGCTTGGAATTTAGAAATAGATTGACCGAATTGCTCTCTTTCTTGTGCATATTTCAAGGCTGCTTCATAAGCTCCTCTTGCCACACCACAACTTAAAGCAGCGATAGAAATTCTACCTCCGTCCAAAATTTGCATCGCTTGTTTGAAGCCCATTCCTACTTGACCGATTACTTGTGATTCGTGAACACGAACATTGTCAAAAATCAATTCAGCTGTTTCACTTGCGCGCACACCAAATTTATCTTTGATTTTTACTGCAGAAAATCCTGGCGTACCTTTTTCGATAATGAAAGCTGTAATTCCATTACTATCCAATAATTCACCTGTTCTAACTAATACTACTGCTACATCACCAGAAAGACCGTGAGTAATCCAGTTTTTTGCACCGTTGATTACCCAATATTCGCCATCTTTAACAGCTGTAGTTTTCATACGCATTGCATCAGAACCTGTATTTGGCTCTGTTAAACCCCAAGCACCAATGAATTCACCTGATGCTAAAAGTGGTAAATATTTTTTCTTTTGTTCTTCGTTTCCGTGGTAATAAATATGACCTGTACATAAAGAATTGTGCGCTGCAACACTTAATCCAACGCCACCACAAACTTTTCCAAGTTCCATCAAAGCTGTTGCATATTCAAAATAAGAAAAACCTGAACCGCCGTATTCTTCAGGAATATAGATTCCTAACAAGCCAAGTTCTCCCATTTTTTTCATTGCATCTACAGGGAAAATTTCTTCATCGTCCCATTTTTTCATGTTTGGACGAATTTCTTTTTCTGCAAAATCACGCACCATTTGCGCGATCATTTTTTGATTTTCATTTTGTTCGAAGTTCATTCTTTATTGATTTTTGATGATATTTAAAACGTTATTAAACTACTAATGTTTTCACTGTGATTGATTAATTTTTCTTCTCCGTTTAAGAAATTCAACCCTACAAGGAAATTAAATCCAGCTACTTCTCCACCACATTTTTTAATTAATGCCGCAGCTGCCTCTGCCGAACCGCCTGTCGCCAATAAATCATCGTGAATTAACACGCGTTGACCTTGAGAAACAGCATCGTCATGGATTTCAATCACCGCACTTCCGTATTCTAAGTCGTAAGCGTGACTTGTTTTTTTGTATGGAAGTTTACCTTGTTTTCTGATGAGAATAAATGGAATTCCTAAGCGCATTGCCAACGGGTAGCCGAATAAAAAACCCCTACTTTCAATTCCCGCAACGGCTTCAATATTTTGGTCACGGTAAGTTTGGTATAGATTTTCAACGATTTCATTTGAAAGCGCAGCATCCAACATAATTGGAGAAATATCTTTGAATAAAATTCCAGGTTTTGGAAAATCAGGTACATCGCGAATAGCGGCGATTAATTTTTCTTGAAGCGTCATTTTACAAAGATAAGTAAGGGATTAGTTTCTCAAAGGTTTCGGCATCAATTAATTTTGATTCTTGAATTTCATCTATTGTGTTGAATTTCGTGCGTTGTACTCGCATTTTAAAAATCGAATTCGCTTGACTCCAGTTTAGATAAGGATGATTTTTTAATTCCTCGACTGTTATATCGTTGATTTTTAGTTTTTTAATTTTTGTTTTATCTATTTCAATTTGAGGAATTAATTTATCGTAAGTCTCAATTGTCATTTTCCAAACTTCCAAAAGTTGTTCTTTTGAAGAAAAACCTCCTAATCTATCTCTGTATTTAATAATTTGTTTTGCGAAAAAAGGTCCGATTCCTTTTAAATTTTCCAAATCTTCAACACTTGCTGAATTAATTTCTAATTTTTGGATTTTCTTTTCTTCAATTGTCTTTGATGCGAATTCTACTTTTGGTCGTTCTGGATAGAAAGTAGAATCTTTAATGAGTGCATATAATTCATCGGAAATTACAAAAATGCGTTTCAAATCTTCATTGGAACGAATTCCATTTTTCGTAAACTTCAACAAAACAGCAACTTGCTTTTCAGAAAGTCCTAGTTTCATCCAATCTTGCGCTGAATACTCATTCGGATTGAATTTTTGAGGAGGCGCAGAAAATCGTTTTTTCTTTTCGTAATTGGTATAATAATTCCGCTTTTTGTTTTGGAAATTCTTTTTCTTCTTTTCAAAAGCCTTGACATCTTCTGTTGAAACATCGAGCTCAATCTCTGAGTTAAATAATTGCGTAAATCGCGGGAGAAAAACAATAATTACCGAAATAACAATAAGCGCAACGACACCTCTTCTATTTCTTTTGGAAACATAAAGTGGTTCGTCGTCTTGTTTCATTTTGGGATTATTACTATTCCTTGTCGTTATCAGAAAAAGAATCTGATTCTGTTTTTTGAGGTATTGTTAGAACTTTGTAAAAAAAGTAGCCTGTCGCAAAAGTCACAATTGACCAAACAGAAACCAATAAAATAAGTGCTGAAGTGTTCATAGATTTAGTTTAAAGTGTTTGGTTTTTCAAATGGTTCGTCTGCAGCATATTGAGGATTGTTGCGTTTTTTGGCAATGTACACCATCATTGCAACTCCAACAAATAATCCAATTAATAAGAAACGTGCTAACCAACCATAAAAAGAAGTTTCCTTCGTTGCATTTTCCCAAATTCCAGGTGCAGCGCCAATGAATACAACGATTAAAAACAAAGGCGAAACATACTGAATGATGAATTTAAAAATCGTTGGAACTTTAATATCAGCACCAGTATTGATTTCTCTCCAACCTTTATCCATTCCAAAAACCCAAGCAAATAAAACGATTTCAATCATTGCAAAAATCACCAATGCAATTGTCCCTGCCCAGTAATCGTATTCATTGAATGCATCGGGTGATAAAACACAAGGAATTCCAAGTAACAAAATAATAGATCCAAAAATCCAAGCTCCTGTTGATTCTTTGATTTTAAAATTATCCTTTAAAAAGCCCATTACTGGCGTTCCCATTGCTAGTGAAGAAGTGATTCCAGCGAAGAATAATAAACCGAACCACATTACTCCTGCGAAAATCCCGAATACTCCCCAACCAGAAAATAGTTTTGGTAAAACAGCAAAGCCAATTCCTAAACCAGAACCACCTGATACCATTTCTGTAACTGCTTCGATACCCAAATATCCAATAGAGATTGGAATAATAACTGCTGAACCTAAAACAACTTCTACGAATTCATTCATCCAACCTGCACTCATAGCATTTAGAGCAACGTCTTCTTTTGAATTCAAATAAGAAGCATAACAGTGGATACTTCCCATTCCAAGTGAAAGTGTAAAGAAGATTTGACCTGCGGCTGCTACCCAAACTTTAAAACTCCAAATTGAATCAAAATCGGGAGTCCATAAATAATTTAAACCAACTAATCCGTCGTTTACAGCACCACCTGGCTCTGCTTGTAAAGTTATTCCTGTTACAGCCAAAACAGCACCAAAAGCAAGCAATAAAGGCATTCCAATTTTAGCAACTTTTTCAACACCTCCACTAAGACCTCGAGATAAAATCCATGTGTTTAAAAATAAACAAATCATCCAAAAAACTACTGGGTGATTTGTTCCTAATTCAATGTAATTCTTAAAAAATGCACCAACTTCTTCTTGTGACATCCCTGTAAAAGCGCCAGTTACTGAGTAATACGCCCAAGAAAGCGCCCAAGATTCTAGGTAGCAATAAAAGGCTGCTACTGCAATGTTTGTAAAGATTCCAAACACACCAAAATATTTCCAGTAGGGAGCTTTGCCCATTGCATCAAAAATAAAAGGTGTTGAATGTTGACCATGTTTTCCTCCGTATCTTCCCATCGACCATTCTACAAAAAGGAGTGGTAAACCCATCAATAAAAAACAAACCAAATATGGAATGATAAAAGCGCCACCGCCATTTTCAATTGCTTGTGCTGGAAATCTTAAAAAGTTACCTAAACCAACAGCATTTCCTGCCATTGCTAAAATCAAACCAACTCTAGAGCCCCAACCGGAAGATTGTGTTTTCGTCATATTCGTTTTTTATAGAATGTCAACGAAGATACAATTTTTTTCTTTTTAGAGGTATTTAAGTGTTTCTTCTATCGTTTTTGGATTGTAACCCAAGTCGTTTCTTGCTTTTGTCAAGTCAAATCCTGTTCTTGGAGGACGTTTTGCTGGTTGATTTAAGGTTGAACTATCTGTTTTTGTTAAACTTTCAGTTGATAAGTCGTAATATTTCGCAACACGTTCAACAATTGAATAAATCGATAAAGTCTCCGGACCTGAAATGTGATAAATGCCGGTTTTACTGAGTTCACAAATACGTAAGCAAGCCCACGCCAAATCGTCTGCCCAAGTTGGTGCACGAAATTGGTCGTCAATAATGTTCATTGGTTGACCTTTTGAAAGTGCTTCTTTCGCCCAACAAATAATATTATTTCTACTTAAATTGTTTCCAATTCCGTAAACGATAATTGTTCTTACAATAGAATGATTTTTATAATCAGCGTTTAACAAAATAGCTTCTCCGTCAACTTTTGATTTGGCGTAAACACTCAAGGGATTGGGCGCATCTGTTTCTTTGTAGTTTCCTTTTTCACCATCAAAAATAAAATCAGTTGAAAGCAATTGGAAGTGCGCATTGATTTTTTGTGCCGCTTCAAATAAATAATTCGTTGCCGTAACATTCACTAATTCACATTCCGCTGGATTTAATTCACACGCATCGACATTTGTGATAGCTGCTGTGTGAATTACATGCGTTGGTTTGAAATCAGAAAACACTTTTTCAATGGCACTTGCATCACAAATATCTAAAGATTGGTAATACTCGCTTGGACAATCTGGATTTCTATTTTCACCTTTCGATGTTGCAAGAAATGTAATTCCTTTTTTAATTGCTTGACTAACGATTTTTTGACCTAATAAACCGTTACTTCCAGTGATTAATATTTTCATTTAATAGTTATTGGTAAGTTAAATAATTGGTTGACTTTTTACTGCAAATAGTTAATTATATAGAAATTAAAAATGTGATTTTGATAAACTGATTTTAGCGTTTACAGCTCCCATATTGATTTTTTACGCTTTGGTTGAAAGGTGAAATAATGTTTATGCTCTAAAATCCAAGCCATAATTAGGTACAATAATACTGGTGAACCTAATGCAACAAATGAAAAATAGATAAACCCAAGACGAACTTTTGAACTGTTAATGCCAAGTTTTCTTGCCCACCAAGCACAAACTCCAAAGGATTGCATTTCAAAGAAAAAAACGATTTTCTGAAGGAGTCTTTTCATGGATTCAAAATTTTAATTCCAACAGTGCAGTTTAAACATTGTTTTCGATTGCAAAATTGCTGATAAATTTCCAAAGCAGCTTGCGAATCAAAGGCAGATTTAGAGTCAACTTTTATATTTTTCCAATTCTTAACAAAAACATTCGTCTCAGCAGGCAGCATCTTCAAAAGTGAAATAGCTTGATCTTGAAAGTTAATTTTACTTGAAACATCCGTTGAAATCCCAAATAAAAAAGGAACTACAGCATTTATAATAAAATTTGAAAAAAGTAATTTGTCATAAATTCCGTTTTGCTTAAAAGAATGTTCAAAAAAACGAATGAGCTCGGTCGGATTTAACGAAAACCAATTACTGTCAAATTCATAGTTAAAAATGAAAACGGCAAATTGTTCAACGCGTTTTGGAACATTTGAGGAAGATCGAAAGCCTTTTGTTTTCCATTGAATCCGCAAGTGACTTTCATCTGAAAAAGCCAAGAAATTAATTCTACTAACAAATTCATCCAATGAAAATTCATGAAGCGTTTCCCAATCAATTGAATTTAAAAGTTGCTCAAAAGGTTGTTGATTGGTATTTGAACCAAAAGCTCTTGCTACAAATTGAAGAAATACATTGGACAAATTAGTTGCTGAATCAACATGGAAATAGGCTGCTTTTCTAGTTAGTCGATTGATGATTGCTCTATTTTTCATATTTTCCCAATAAGCATTAGGAATTGAATGAAAATGACTTTCGCACGGAATTTTCGCTTTGTTTTTTTGAAGAAATTGATATTGCTTAAAATGACTTGTATCAATCCAATCTTTGAGCTCTAGTGTGGGTAAGACTCTTCCGTTTTGAATAACTTCGCAATCTGCATTGTAAACGACATGAAGAATAACATTGTCGTAATTTGCATCAAAATGATGTTTGTGTTTGTACCAATCTGAAGCGTTTACATGCATTTCAATGGAACCAAACCAAGTTAATTGATCTAACTCAATCGAACCATCTTTAAAATCTGGTCCATTTTCAAATTCGTTATAACTACCAAAGTCCTTGATTGAAAATTCTCTTCCATCAACTAAATTCATTTGATGAAAAGGTAAGCGCTTCAATTTCCATAAATAGTGTAGGTAAAGTTCATTCATAAAAGGTAATTACTCTTATGAATTTAATAAAAAAAAGCGTCCCGAAGAACGCTTTCACTTATTTTTAATTGTCGATTATCTCGGAAGAGGATCGGTATAAACTTTGTATTTTGGATCTGCAGGCGGTGCTGTTGCAGGATCAAATTCTAAAGGAACATCTGTTGTTCCTGGTTGGAATACAACTTTAACTGTTGTTCTACGATTGATTTGGTGTAATCTTTCAAATTTAGCTTTATCAGTTGTTTTAAATTGATTGATATAAGCCTCAGTCAACACTTGTTCAACTCCTTTTTCGTCGATCCATTTTGCTGGTTCAGCTTCACCACGACCAATTGGTTTAATTCTTCTTGGGTCGATTCCTTTTTGGTCAACTAAATAATTGTACACCGCTTTAGCACGATTTTCAGACAAGGCTTGGTTGTGAATTTCAGTATCACGTGCATCCGTGTGAGAATATAATTCAATAACTAAAGATGGATTATCTTTCAATAGATTTTCCAAGAATTTCAATGAATCCAATGACATACAAGTAGCGTCGTTGATAAATGACCATTTATCCAATGGGTAACGTACCTCTGGAGTTCTAATTTCAATTGGAATTAATGGAATTTCAATCAAGAAACTTTGGCTGTTATCCAAACCTTTGGTTGTAAATTTAGCTCCGTTTTTGTCTGTGAAATAACGTGCTTTACTAGCTTTGATTTGATAATCGTTACCTTCAGTGATATAACGCGATTTATCTTTTCTTTCTACCCATTTCTCAGTACGTCCTGTTTTGTCAGTTGTACCTTCCCAAGTTTGACCGTTAACTTCAGTAACCACAACTTTTGCTCCTTCGATTTTCTTGTTTTTGTTTCCTAATTCGTAAACAACAACTCTCAAATCATAAAGGTTTGGTGGAACACTGTAGCTCCAAATGTCTGGAGTATATTCAACACTTGTGCTGGTTTTTCTTTCTGAAGTAAAGAATCCAGATTTACCGTCAAAGTCACACATTGCATAATCGTTTCCTGGTGAATTGAATGGTGTACCTATGTTTTTAGGGTTGATCCATTTATTTTCTGTACCTACTCTTTCAGCAGAGAAAATATCTAAACCACCGATTCCTGGTAAACCGTCACTAGCAAAAAACAATTGACCTTTTGGCCCTAATGAAGGGAATAACTCGTTTCCACCTGTGTTAAAGATTGGACCCATGTTTTTTGGAATTGAATCCCAAACTTTATCTCTTTTGTTGTAGTTTACATACCACAAGTCACGACCACCGAAGCTTTTTTCTCCAAGGCTGTTTTCAACCATATCAGAAGCAAAAATCATCATCATTCCATCTTCAGTTACACAAGGGTGACCAACTGAAACTGTATCGTTAGATTTTAAAATGATTTTTGTGATATTATCAAAATCTTCACCGTTCAAGTCTGCCATCCAAATATCACAACCTAATTGTGCTTTTTGTCTGTTTGGACATCTTGTGAAGTACATTGTTTTTTTCTTCGCATCAAAACAAACTGAACCTTCATTTTCAGCTGTGTTAATTATTCCTTTTGTATCAATAGATTTTACATTGATTGGATTCATTTTATCGTCGTATTCTGCAACGAAGATATCCATATATTTCTGACCTGTAATTGGGTCTCTGTCTTTTCCGAAAGCATCTTCTCTACTTGAAGAAAAATAAATTTTCTTTCCTTTTTTATCTACAAAAGATGGAGCCATGTCAAATTCTTTTGTGTTGATTTTTGTTTCACATTTTGCAACGATTTTCGACTCAAACTCTTCGAAACCTTTGAATGTTTCACAACCAGCAATTAATGCATCGATTTCTTTTTGTTTAGACTCTGGAGCAACACGTTTGTATTCTTTGTATGTTTTTGCTGCACCTGCAAAGTCTTTCAACATTCTCTGCATATTTGCTTTGTAATAATAAATGTCTGGCTTAATGTCGAAATATCTCAATTCTAAACACACACCATACCATTCGTTCGCTTTTTCGTAACGTTCCATGTTTCGGTAAGATTCTGCAACTTTGAAAGCCATGTCTCCTTTTTGTTTCAAAGAGCCTTTCACTCCCAATTTTTTGAAAGCGTCTTCACATTTCGGAGCTGCTTCAAAATAATTTCCAGAATTGAATGCGAAGTTAGCTTCACGAACGTACTTAGGATCTTGTTTTTCTTGCGAATAAACGTTCGTTATTCCTAATACAAATAATGAGAATAATAAAATTAGATGTTTCATGATGGTTTATTTTACTTGACTTTTTTTTGTCGAGGTCAACAAAAATAATAAAAATTTAATTTGATACGCTATAATTCCGCCATCTCGACAATAAGTCTGTGAAATTTGAAGGAAGTTCGGAGTCAAACGAGAGGTGTTTTTTAGTGTTCGGTTGCACAAAGCCTAGTGTTTTAGCATGGAGTGCTTGACCTGGTAAAAGTTCAAAACAATTTTCAACAAATCGCTTGTATGCGTTTGATAATGTGCCTTTTAGTATTTTATTTCCACCATATTCTAGGTCGTTGAAAAGTGGATTTCCGAGGTGTTGAAAGTGGGCTCTAATCTGATGTGTCCGACCTGTTTCAAGCTTACATTCTACCAAAGTAACATACCCAAATCTTTCTAGAATTTTATAGTGAGTAACAGCATGTTTGCCATAATCTCCGTTCGGAAACACGGTCATCACCTTTCTGTTCTTCAATGACCTACCAATATTTCCTGTAATTGTTCCACCTTCTTTAAGGTCTCCCCATACCAATGCATAATAATGGCGTTTGGTGGTTCGGTCAAAAAATTGCTTTGCTAAATGTGTTAAGGCCATTTCAGTTTTGGCAACTACCAACAATCCTGTTGTATGTTTATCAATGCGATGTACTAAACCGGGACGACCGAAATAGTCAGAAGGTGGTTTTGGTAAGTTATCAATATGGTAAACTAAAGCATTAACTAATGTGTCTTTGTAGTTTCCATATCCGGGGTGAACGACCATGTTTGCTGGTTTATTAACCACTAATAAATCGTCATCTTCATAAGCAATTTCAATCGGAATATTCTGTGGAATCAGCGTAATTTCACGTACAGGGTAAGGTAAAACGATGGCTATTTCATCTCCAGGTTTTACTTTGTAATTTTGTTTTACGGGTTTCCCATTGACGTGAATATTGCCATTTTTGGCAGAACATTGGATTTTATTTCGAGAAGTATTCGGAACCCGATCTATTAAAAATTTATCTATCCTAATTACGACTTGACCAGGGTCGGCCTTGAACTTGTAATGTTCATATAATTCTTCTTCCTCAATTTCACTTTCAGCGTTGAAATCTTCCGTCATAACTTAATGAACTTAGCTGTTTTTGAGCTGATTGAAGGAACAGAAACAAAATAAATTCCTTTTGTTAAATCTCCAATTGCTATTGATTTTCCAATTTCTTGTTTAACAATTCTACCAAAGCTATCGTAGATGATTACTTCTTCGTTTTCACTTTCAAGTTGAATCGAAATAATGTCTGTTGCTGGATTTGGATAAATTGTCAGTTTCTGTTCAACGATTTCAGGAACGCTAAGAACAGCATCTAATTGCGTTGAGAAAATTGGTCGAATCATTGCTGAACCAGGGAACGGAGAAGTCAACCAAGTGTTTCCGCCATTTACACTGTATTTAATTGTATTTGAATGATCAATGTTTCTGTCTAAACCTAAATTTAAACGGTCTCCTTCTAATTGTCTCCAACCTACAAAAAAGGAAGTTCCAACAGCTATTTTTGCTGTATCGGTAAAATAATAAGTCAAAAATTGATTGGGACCATTTCCGTACAAAGGTGAACGCGGGAAGAAAACATCATCTTCGTATAATACTTCTCCAGGTTTGCCATTGTTTTCATCCCAAACAGTAAGCAAGAAAAGGTTATTGCTAACATCATTTACTGATGGAACAAAGTTCATCGCCACTCCAATTAAGGAATCTGCTTCATAAGCATCGTAACGAATTGCTAAACGAGCTTGAACACCTGTTGGTCCAAAAGCGGCTTCTGCTGAACCATCATCGTAGCTGTAATAATTATAAAATTCTTGTAAAAACTCCGTTGAGTCGTTTTGTGTGAAATTTGGAAATTGCGCTGAAGCATTTGCTTTCACCTCAAAAACTTGTTGGTTTCCAACTAAGCTTTTATTGAATTCAGTACCAGTAGAAAAGTTGTGATAGCTCGTGTGGGTTGTTCTTGGAGCGAAGTTGATTTCTTGTTCTGCAAGTGTAAATCCTTGTAAAGTAAATGTACCTTGCGGCGTGCCATTTTGCGATATTACAACTTGTCCGTTTTGGTAATTCTCTGGATTTTGACTTCCATTGTGAACTAAGACCAAAAGAGAATCCGTCATTTTATTGTCCGAACTATTTTTGTAATGATCCCAAGGTGCAGAAGTATATGTTTTTAACAAAGAATTTAATGGATAAACGAAAGCAAAATCTTTAAAAAGCGTATCGTCAAAGTAAGAAAGTGCTCTCAAATGAACGTAATCAATATGGAAATGATCTAAAGCACCGGCAAGTGAACCATAATTTTTGAATCGAAATTGAAATGCTTTTTTCAGGTATTTAGAATTGGTAATAGGCAGATGAACAGCTTTAAAAGGGTGAACAGTATCGCCATTTACACTCCAAACGTGGAACCATTGATCGAGTTCTGGCGCATAAAATTCGAGCACCAAAGAATCCGTTGCTTCTGGAATATCTCCTAATCCTTCTGGTTGATACAGAAAGCTAAAATAGATGGAGTCATTTGCTGAGTAAGTGCTTAAATCTAACGGTTTTGATGTCAATCTATCTGCATAATTTGTTGAAGTTGAACCAATTTGATAAGGATAACCACTTTCATCTAAACCATCAAATGTGACCACTCCTAAGGTTCTAGGATTAACTGCATATCGGAAATTATGGTAAGTGTAATTATCAATCCAAAGTTTTGATGGGTCGTTGACTGGTGCAAAAAATTGACGAGCAACATCTTGGAAATAAGTTGGATTTGTTAACCAAACAGTATCAGGAAGATCTTCGATTCCTAGCGTGTCATAGATGTAATAAGGAGGATATAAATCTAGCGTTTCGTATTGCACAGGATACTGACTCAAATCACCAACTTTCACTTGAATTATTGGAAAAACAGTATCTGAAAAAGTACTTGTCAGTGTATTGTAATATCTTCTAAAAGTTGGTTGCTCTGTAAATTTTGCATTTGCAGAAAGCGCTTCTTGTGTTGCTGGATTTAACAAGCGATAATGCAAAGTACTGTATATTCCTGGTAAATTGTAATCTAAAACGTAATCTTGAAATTTGTTTGTTGAAAATTCATCCAAAAAAGGAAGTTGCAAGGTATCTGGTAGGTAAATAATCGTACTGTCAAATGTCGCACCACCTAATTTAGTTGTGAATTTTGGAACAGATGAAATACTTGAATTCTGCATCAAAGGGCCGATTTCCATTCCTTGAGAAAACACAAAATTTGCAAGTAAAATAAAGGCAAAAAGAAGACGCATGAAGGCTTTTGTTTAAGTTCGTATTAATTACCAATTCCTGATTTGGACATAGTAATTGTAAAATGTGTTGACTTAAGAACGGTTTTTCCTTCAATATATTCTGGAGATTGTCCAAAAATTATTGCCGACATAGAATCTTGTTTCGTTAAACAATCTGGACAGATGAAACTGTATGAAGTGAAACCTGTTGTGTCAAGCATCATTTTAACTTGATCCATTGTTAAACCAATCAAATTTGGCGTTGGTAGCGGTTCGCCCAAATCGTTTTGTCCAACGATCAAAATTACAACTGCTCCACGTGGGATTTTTTCTCCTTCTTTGATTCTTCTTCCTTTGTATAATTGCTCCAAAACAGAACCATTTTCTTCACTTGTTGAGCGGTATCTGATTTCATAGCGTAGCGAACGTTGCTCCAAAATACTTTCAGCTAATTGAATTTGCTTGTGAACCAAAGTTGGCATTTCCACCAATTCTGACCTTTTTGAAAGTCTCAAACCAATTGCTCGTCCTGATTTTACATAAACTTTTGAAAGTGTTGTTGGCTCAACCAATTGTTCTACAACTGTTCCCTCTGGTAATTTAGGATCGTAAACACTATCTAATATTTGAAATTCCAAACCTAACTCTTCAATTTTTTGCTTTGCTTCGTTGCTTGACATTCCTGTAAAGTTTGGAACAGCAATTTTTTCACCATGATTGGTTGCTAGGTTTAAATAAATAACTGTAATTAAAACAGCTAATAAGTAAAATAGAACAACAAGTCCGAAATGTTTTAGAAAATGCTTCGTGAGAACAAAGTCCTTAAGTTTTTTAATCATAGAGATTGGATAAATCGCATTACAAAGATAACAATCAAATCTAAGAGCCTGTTTAAATTTTATAAAACGAATTTGTTATAGTTTATTTTTGAGTGAGAAAAGGCGGATTTTGCAGTCATAATGGAATAGTTCTGACGAAAAAATCCAACGAATTCGAAACCAAAAAGAAGCATAACAAAGAGATTAGATAAATTTTAAACAGGCTCTAAAGTTTAGAAATTTGGTGAAAGCGAGTGTGAACGGTAGAAATCTTCAATGATTTGAGCCGCTTCATCCGCAGTATCAACAATTTTCACCAAATTCAAATCCATAGGTGAAATATTATTTTCTTCGTTTAACATTACTTCTTCTACCCATAACATTAAACCTGTCCAATAAGATTTTCCGACGAGAACAACTGGACGTTTTGCAATTTTCTTTGTTTGAATTAAGGTTAGCGCCTCAAAAAATTCATCTAAAGTTCCAAATCCGCCCGGAAGAATTACAAATGCCTGCGAATATTTTACGAAAATTACTTTGCGAACAAAAAAGTAATCGAATTCTAAATTGT
Organism: Flavobacteriales bacterium; assembly: GCA_018883325.1. Taxonomy (GTDB): domain Bacteria; phylum Bacteroidota; class Bacteroidia; order Flavobacteriales_D; family Crocinitomicaceae; genus UBA952. The sequence goes on from VEQH01000017.1 coordinate 19,584, forward strand.
GCTCTGGATCAATATATGGATTGTGGTTTTGCTCAAACGGTAAATCTATATTTAATCCAACGGATGGTCCTTTTCCAAGTTGTGCACCTTTATTTGCTGCTTGCATAATTCCTGGACCGCCACCTGAAATTACACCATATCCTAAACGTGCGATTTTTTCTGCAATATCAACTGTCAATTGATAATATTTATTGTCTTCTTTCGTACGCGCAGAACCAAAAATTGAGACACAAGGTCCAATTTTAGCCATTCGGTCGTAGCCTTCCACAAATTCAGACATAATTTTAAAAACAGCCCAACTATCATTACTTTTTATATCGTTCCAATCTTTCTTAATGTTTTCCATATTTTAAATAAAGTTCAAAGATATAATTTGAAATTGAAAAGAGGTATTTTTTAATGATTGTACACAATTTTAGAATTAGATTCCTCCCTATGGTCGGAACGACTTTTCAAGGGATAACATTGCGAAAATGCTTCGCATTTTCGCCACCTACCCTAACCCTTGTGTCCTTCCGAATAAAATGAGGAATCTTTTGGTAATAATGATTTATTTCAAGAATCAAAAGATGTCATTGGACAACCGTGAGAGCGCTCAACTCCGAAGAAAAATCTACTGTTATAAAATCGAAAACTCAATATTTCTTAAAATTCAAGGACATGATTGATACAAAAAATCTCCATTTTTCAATCAACGAAGGTCAATTCCAAATTCGACTTATCTATGTTAACGAATCATTATGTCATTCTAAAATGGCTTAATACAAGCTTAACCTTCACTTAATTTCAACATTACGTTACTGGCGTTTCTTTGCACTGAAATTAAAAACCAAAAAAATGTTTTCATTAAAACACTTATTTCTATCCATTTCTGTCCTTTTAGGATTCACATCAATTGCACAAACCGCCTCACTGTCAGGGAAAATTCAGGATGCAAAAACAAATGAAGTACTTTTTGGTGTGAAAGTAATTTTGACTGGTACTGGAAAAGGTGCAATTAGCGATGGAGAAGGAAATTTCTCTATTAAAGGATTGGCTGCTGGAAAATATACGTTAGAGGTAAGATATGAAACTTACAACAATTTAATTCTACAAGACATAAATGTAAAAGAAGGTGAAAACTTAACTATCAATGTGCCTTTGGAGAAAGCAGTTTTAGAATTGGGAACTGTTACCGTTACGGCTAAAGTAAACAAAGAATCAACCTCTGAATTATTGCGTTTACAAAGAAATAGTGCAACAGTTGTTGATGGTATCAATTCTGAAACTTTTAAGAAAACACCCGATTCAAAAGCGTCTGATGTTTTTAAAAGAATCAGTGGCGCAAGTGTTCAAGACAATAAATTTGTTGTAATTCGTGGTTTAAATGACCGTTACAATTTTGGATTAATCAATGGTGCGCCGCTTCCAAGCTCTGAAAGTGACCGAAAAGCCTTTTCATTTGACATTTTCCCATCAAATATGTTGGATAACTTGATTATTTCAAAAACAGCAACACCCGATTTACCTGGTGAATTTGCAGGAGGAGTTATTGACATTAGTACATCAGAACCAAAAGATAAAGATTTTCAGTCTGTTCAAATTGGTGGTTCTTATAACACAATCTCAACTTTTAGAAATTTTGAAACCTACGACGGAAGCAAAACAGATTTTTTAGGTTTTGGACAAGGCGCGCGCAGTATGCCAAACGAATTACCGGGAACATCTGAATATGCAAATTTGGGTAAAGACCAAAAAGCTGCAAATGCAAAATTGTTAACTCCATCTTGGACAACAAACGGCAGAACTGCAATGCCAAATTTAAGTTTGCAATATTCTTTAGGTAGAACTTATAAAATTGGCGAAACGAAATCTTTTGGTTTTGTCGCTGCGTATTCCTATCAAAACAACAATTCAATTTATTCTCAAGTTAGAAGAGAGTTTGAAGAACAAGCTGCTGGTGTTGTGAAAAAAATGGAATTAAATGATACGGTTTACAACAATTCAGTTTTGAATGCAGGAATGTTGAACTTCAAATTTTCAATCAATCCAAAAAGTAACATCTACTTCAAAAATATGTATTCCGTAAGTTCAGATGATAAAGTAAATGTTAGAAAAGGAGTAAGAGAATTAGACAACGATCCAAAGCAATTTGAAAGATCAACAAATTTCTGGTACACTCAAAACAACCTTTATACAAGTCAACTTTATGGGAAGCATGAATTTGAAAAAACGAAATTTAATTGGAACTTAGGTTTTAGTAATGTTTCGCGTCAAATTCCAAACTTACGCCGTATCGTTTACAGAAAATATGCTGCAACAGAAGATGATTCAACAGAACAATATACAGCTGTAATTCAGCAAAATGGAACAATCGCGACCGCGGCAGGAAATATGTTTTGGTCAAACTCAAGCGAACAAATCTACAGTGCTAAATACGATTTCTCGCGCCAACTGAATTTTGGAATTTTCAAAAACGAATTGAAAGTTGGGGCAATGCACGCCTTTCGAAATAGAGATTTCACTTCAAGAAATTTTGGTTTTTCTCAATATAAACCAAACGGAAGTAGTTTTAATAGTCAATTATTATTATTGCCAGAAGATCAAATTTTCAGCGCTCAAAACTTAGGTTTATTGGAAAATGGTCAAGGTGGATTTAAATTAGATGAAGCTACAAATGTGGATGACAACTACCAAGCTTCTTCTTTCTTGAATGCTGGATTCTTAATGTTAGATTCTAAAATTGCTGAAAAAATCAGACTTGTTGGAGGAGCTCGTTTAGAATCTTACAACCAAGTATTTAATTACATTGAATTTGGTTCAAATCAAGATAGAAGAATCGACACTCTGGTAATTGATGTTTTACCTTCTGTGAATTTGATTTACACTTTGAACAAAAAAATGAACCTGAGAGGAAGTTTTTATCAAACTGTTTCGCGTCCTGAATTTAGAGAGTTGGCGCCTTTTACTTTCTATAATTTCGTGATTGACAACATTATCTCTGGTTCTCCAAACTTGCAACGTGCAAAAATTTCAAATGCCGATTTGCGTTACGAATTTTTCCCAGGAGCAGGACAAATCATTAGTGTTTCTGGATTTTATAAAAAGTTCAACAACCCAATTGAGTTAATCAATAGAACAGGAACTTCAGGTGCACCTGAGTTGTATTACACGAATGTTAAAGGCGCAACAAGTTATGGAATTGAGGCAGAATATCGAATGAATTTAGGATTTTTGAAAAGTAAAGATTCAGCTTCATTCTTAAAGCAAATTACACTTTACACAAATGCTTCTTTAATTCGTTCAAAAGTTGACTTAGAAGGAATTTCAGGTTCGGAAGCAGACAGACCACTTCAAGGACAATCGCCTTATATTGTAAATGCAGGAATTTTCTACACCAACAAAAAAGGAGATTTATCTGTGAGTGCTTCTTACAATGTTGTTGGACAAAGAATTTACATTGTTGGAAACATCCAAGAACCTAGTGTTTGGGAAAATGGACGAAATGTAATTGACTTTCAAATTGCAAAAACGTTCAAAGAGAAGTTTGAGTTAAAATTGAATGTTAAAGATTTACTAGCGCAAGAATTGGTGTTTTTCCAAGATTTAAACGGGAATAAAAAATACGATTTAGGAACTGACAACGCTTGGCAAGAAGTACAATTTGGACAAACTATTTCTTTATCATTGAAGTATAATTTTTAGAATTTTGAATTTTTAATGCTCAATGTTGAATTGGGATTCATAGGTCGAAAAATATATTCTTGATTCTTGATGCTTGGTTTTTAATTGAGATTTTGACTCGAAGAAAATTTGAATAAATCTCAACTCGAAGATTTCACTCTTCACTTTAAGTTCTTCACTTTCAACTATCAGTTAAAAATTTTTTATTCTGTTCCTGCCAAATCGTGTCAAAGTAATATCTTTTCAGTTCGCAGAAGAGAATCAGCTCACAAATCCTAAGCATTTCTCTCTTTCCCATGTTAACGAATTGTTTTCAAATTTTAATAAACACTTAAAGAAGACATAAGACTGCTGTAACGCGTTCTTCACATTTGAAGCTGAAATTTGTACAAACAAAAAATAATCAAAATGAAAAAGATTTACTTAGGAATTGCGGCATTGTGCTTAAGCACTTCTTTAAATGCACAAGACGCATTTTGGACGCCAACAAATTACAAAGGAGCATTTCCTGTAACTGATGCTACACCAGCTACTGACTGGACAGCAGGATGGTCTAACTTTGACCCTGAAAACACAGTTTATCCAGCAACAACTCAAACAGTTTCAACTGATATAACAACTAATACAACTTGGAGTGGCGTTATTTTGCTTCAAAACAAAGTGTATGTTAAAAACAATGCAACTTTAACAATTGCACCGGGTACTATCATCCGTGGAGATAAAGCATCTCAAGGAACTTTGATTATAACACGAGGTGCTAAAATCAATGCTGCTGGTACTGCATCTAATCCAATCGTATTTACGTCCAATGAAAGTGTTGGAAATAGAGCTGAAGGTGATTGGGGTGGCATTGTAATTTTAGGATTAGCTAAAAACAATCAACCGGGCGGCGTTGCAAGTATTGAAGGTTTAGTTCCTTCAACTGATACACAATTCGGTGGTGCATTTGACAATGATAATTCTGGAGTTTTACAATACGTTAGAGTTGAGTTTCCTGGAATTCCTTTGGAGCCAAACAAAGAGTTGAACGGAATCACTTTTGGTTCAGTTGGTTCAGGTACAACTGTAGATCACATTCAAGTTTCTTTCTCTAGTGATGACTCTTACGAGTGGTTTGGTGGAACTGTTAATTGTAAATACCTTATCGTTTATAGAGGTTTAGATGATGATTTTGATACAGATTTTGGTTACCGTGGAAAAGTTCAATTTGGTTTGGCTATTCGCGATAAAGATTTATCAGATGCTCCCGGTGATTCAAACTGCTTTGAGTCGGATAATGACGCACAAGGTTCAGCTGCTCAACCTAAAACAGCACCAATTTTCTCAAACATAACAATCGTAGGTCCAAAAGGTGACGGTACAACGATTTTACCTTCAGGTGAAAAATTCGAAAAAGCTTTCCGTTTAAGAAGAAATACAGCAACTTCTTGCTTCAATTCTTTAGTAACAGGTTGGGAAAAAGGTCTTTCAATGGAAGGAACAGCAGTTGTAAATAATGTAAATGGTGACACTTTGGTTTTCGCAAATAACATTCTTACAAATTTCAATGCTGGTGTAAATACAATTTATAACGCTGGTACAAGCGGTGGTGCTTCTTCAAATGCAGCTTTTTATAGTTCGTTTTGGACGGCAAATGGAAATGACTCAACAGCAACTTTAGCGCAAGTAAATTGGGTGAATTTATTTCCAGCTTTAGGGAATACACCTGATGCACGTTTAAATGCAGGATCTGTTGCTGCAACAAACGCTTCATTTATGGATGACAAATTTTATTCAGTTGTTAGACCAACAGTTGCAACTACTTCATTTACATACTGTCAAGGTGAAACAAATGTTTCTCCATTAACTGCAACTACTTTAGTTGGAAATTCTTTAAGATGGTACAACCAAGCTACAGGTGGAACATTCTCAACAACTGCTCCGTCTCCAAGTACGGCTTCTGCTGGAAATTTCACTTACTATGTTAGCCAAGTTAATGCAAATGGTGACGAAAGTAAAAGAGTTGCGATTTCAGTAACAATTAACGCACTTCCTTCTATTCCAACAATTACTGCAAGTGGAAATACTTCTTTCTGTACAGGTGGATCAGTTGTTTTAACTTCATCTGCAAGTGCTGGAAATGTTTGGTCAACTTCAGCAACAACAACTTCAATTACTGTAACAAGTTCTGGTTCTTACACAGTAACTGTTACGGATGCAAACCAATGTTCAGCGACTTCAACTACAACAGTTGTTAACGTTAGTTCATCGCCTGCTCCAACCATCAATGCTTCTGCTACAGCGGCTTGTTCAGGTCAAACAGTGACTTTAACTTCTTCAACAGCTGACACTTACTTATGGTCAAACAACGCAACAACGCAATCAATTCAAGTAAGCGCAACAGGAAATTACACAGTGACAACAACAAACGCTGATGCTTGTAACGGTGTTGGTGCTTCTACTCCAACAACTGTAACTTTCACAACAACACCAACAGCAAACGGTGCAGTTTCAGTAACAGGAAACACAGCAACATTCACAAACACTTCATCAAATGCAACCTCTTACTCTTGGGATTTTGGTGATTTCTCAAACTCATCTGCAAGTGCGCCAGTTCACGCTTATGCTGCAAACGGTTCTTACACAGTTATTTTAACAGCTATCAATGGAAACTGTACAGATACCGATACGCTAACAGTTGCAATAACCGTTTCTTTAGAGGAATTAGCAGGAGTTGAAAACATTAAAGTTTATCCAAATCCAGCAACTGAAAGTTTCGTTGTAGCATTTGACAACCAAAATAACGAAGCGGTTGTAATTGAAATGATTGACCAAATGGGAAGAGTTATTCAATCAAACTCAATCGAACAAACAGGAGTTCAAGTTGCAGAATTCAACACATCAAACGTTTCAAACGGAATGTATTCAATCAGAATTTCAAGCAATGGTAACACATTGACAAAAAGAATGATTGTAAACAAATAATCTGAATTTATAACCTAAAGGCTATCGGTAAATTATCGGTAGCCTTTTTATAGTTTAAAAAATGGAAAATTCAAAAGGACACACAATTTTACTAGTGGATGACGAACCAGATATTTTGGAGTTTTTATCTTACAACATTCGTAAAGAAGGCTACAAAGTATTCACAGCGAATAATGGAGAAGAAGGTGTAAAATTAACACAACAATTGAGTCCTTCTTTGATTCTATTGGATGTAATGATGCCAAAAATGGACGGAATAGAAACCTGTCAAATTATCCGCAAAGATTTAAACATCACGCAACCAATCATTGCTTTTTTGACTTCAAGAGCTGAGGACTACGCACAAATTGCAGGTTTTGAAGCTGGAGCTGATGATTACATTTCAAAACCAATTCGACCAAGATTATTGCTCAGTAAAATTGAATCTTTATTGCGCCGATTAGACAAATCACATGGAATTGTAATCGAATCTGAAGTAAATTCATTGAAAATTGACAGAGAAAAATTCTTAATTGAAATCGATGGAAAACAATTAATTCTTCCCAAAAAAGAATTTGAATTACTTGAATTATTGGCAAGCAGACCTGGAAAAGTGTTCAATAGAGAACAAATATTATCAATTGTGTGGGGAAATGAAACAATTGTTGGAGAACGAACAATTGATGTTCACATCAGAAAACTAAGAGAAAAACTAGGAGATGAGTATATTCGCACTATAAAAGGTGTTGGATATACATTTAATGAGAGGTGAAAAATTATAGACCCAGTTTATTGATATTAGTTGGAAGTGCTGCATTTACAATAATCAGTTTCTTAATCACACTTTTTGTCCATTTTTTTCTCGTTGAATTACACCTGTATTTATTGGCTGTTATTCCAATTATTTCTGGTTCACTTGCTTATTTAATCTTCTACTTTCTACTTAAAAACTTTATTTACAATCGTTTATTTCTAATTTATAAATCCATACAAATCAACCAAAAAACCTACTCACCATCGAAGGAAAACATAGATTCTATGATTCTTAATGCCGAGCAGGAAGTTAAAAACTGGAAAGACGTGAAGAATACTGAAATTTCAAGACTTAAAGATCAAGAGGTGTTTCGTCGAGAATTCTTAGGAAATCTCGCTCACGAATTGAAGACACCTGTTTTTTCCATCCAAGGCTATATTTTAACACTTCTCGAAGGTGGGTTAGACGACCCAAATGTAAATCGAAATTTTTTAGAACGTGCCGCAAAAGCAACCGACCGAATGGCAAGTATTTTAGAAGACTTAGATCAAATCACGAAATTGGAAGTCGATGAATTGAAAATGGAAAAACGTTCTTTCGACCTCGTTGATTTAATTACAGAAATTTTTGAATCTTTAGAATTAAGAGCTAAAGAAAGAAATATTAAACTCAAGTTCGATAAATTTTACACTCCAATTTATGTCACTGCCGACCGAGTAAAAATTGGGCAAGTTTTTACAAATTTAATCGGAAATTCAATCGCCTATGGAAACGAAGGTGGTGAAACAAAAATTAATCTTTTAGTATTTGAAAGTCTTGTTACCATTGAAGTTACTGATAATGGACCAGGAATTGACAGCAAAGAAATCCCGCGTTTATTTGAACGTTTTTATCGCATTGAAAAAAGTAGAAATCGAAACGATGGTGGCTCTGGACTTGGATTGGCAATTGTAAAACACATTCTCGAATCCCACGGGCAAAATATCCAAGTAAGAAGTGAAGTCGGAAAAGGCAGTACGTTTTCGTTCAGTCTTGATAAAAGCGAAATTTCGGGTCCCGTAAGTTCTCGTGGTGTTCCACTTTAAATTTAAACATTGCTTTTCACAGAATTTTTTGGATTACGAGGCAATTTTGACAATTCATCTAACGGAAATTCTAACAAAGTGAAGCTTACAAATTCAAACCATTAACAACCTAAATTTTAGTCTTTTATAATTTTAAAATAGCAAAAGTGCATTTCAATTGTAAAAGGAAATTACCTGTTTATATAATTTCTTTCATCAGAATTTTAACAGATTTTTTAAAATTTTAAATCTTTTTTTTACCTTCAAGTTTCTAAACTAAAAATTCAACTCAGAAACACATGAAGATATTAAAAATTCAAGCCCTTCGTGGTCCAAATATTTGGAGCATCACACGCAAAAAATTAATCCAAATGCGCCTCGATTTAGAGGAAATGGAACAACGACCAACAAACTTAATCCCAGGATTCAGAGAACGAATCGAAGCATTAATGCCGACTTTAATTGAACACCGTTGTTCAGAAGGTTGCAAAGGTGGTTTCTTTCAACGCATCGATAGAGGAACATGGATGGGACATGTCATCGAACATGTTGCTCTTGAAATCCAAACACTTGCCGGTATGGAAGTTGGTTTTGGACGCACACGCGAAACAAAAACACCTGGTGTTTACAATGTTGTTTTCAATTACATCGAAGAAAAAGTTGGTTTGTTTGCCGCTGAATCTGCCGTAAGTATTGTTGAAGCATTAATCGCTGGAACGGATTACGATTTGCAAGCAGACATACAAAAAATGCGCGAAATCCGTGAAAAAGTGCGCCTTGGACCAAGTACAGGAAGTATTGTAGACGAAGCAGTTGCTCGCGACATTCCTTGGATTCGTTTGGGAACAAATTCCTTGATTCAGTTAGGATATGGAATCAATCAAATGCGTTTTCAAGCAACGATTACGTGCAAAACTTCCAACATTGCAGTTGATATTGCATGTAACAAAGAGCAAACGAAAAAAATGCTAGATGCTTCTTCAATTCCTGTTGCAAAAGGCGACATCGTTGTTGATGAAGAGGATTTAGAAGCAACGATAAAATCAATTGGTTATCCTATCGTTTTGAAACCATTGGACGGAAATCACGGAAAAGGTGCTTCTATCAACGTGACGAATTGGGAAGATGCAGTTGCAGGTTTGGAATATGCGAAAAAATACTCGCGACGTGTTATCGTTGAAAAATTCATTACAGGTTACGATTTCCGTGTTTTGGTTATTGACAATAAAGTGATTGCAGCTGCTCAACGCGTTCCTGCTCACGTGGTTGGAAATGGCAAAGACTCTATTCAAACTTTGATTGATGAAACAAACAAAGACCCACGCAGAGGTTACGGTCACGAAAATGTGTTGACTGAAATTGATGTAGATCGCGATACTTTAGAATTGTTAGAGAAATTAAATTATACGGTTGACAGCGTTCCAGCTGAGGGAGAAATCGTTTACTTGAAATCAACTGCAAACCTAAGTACTGGTGGAACTTCCATCGACGTAACCGATTTGATGCACCCAGAAAATATATTCATGGCTGAACGTATTTCACGTGTAATCGGATTAGATATCTGTGGTATCGACATCATGGCTCCGAACTTAACGGAGTCCTTGAAAGAAAATGGCGGTGTTATTTTGGAAGTAAACGCTGCTCCAGGTTTCCGCATGCACTTAGCTCCTTCTGAAGGATTGCCAAGAAACGTTGCTGCTCCAGTGATTGACATGTTGTATCCTCCTGGAAAACCTTCGCGCATTCCAATCATTGCAATTACAGGAACTAACGGAAAAACAACAACTACTCGCTTAATCGCACACATCGTGAAAAACAATGGTTTCCGCGTTGGATTTACCACTTCTGATGGTATTTACATCCAAAACCACATGATGGAAAAAGGCGATACAACAGGGCCATTAAGTGCAGAATACATTTTGAAAGATCCGAATGTTGAATTTGCCGTTTTGGAAACAGCTCGCGGTGGAATTTTACGCTCAGGTTTAGGTTTCAGTCGTTGCGATATTGGTGTGATTACTAACATTCAAGAAGACCACCTAGGCATCAGCGACATTCACGATTTGAAGGATTTATCCCGCGTGAAATCAGTAGTTGTGGATAGCGTTAAAAAAGATGGGTGGGCAGTATTGAATGGTGAAGACGAAAACTGTTTGGAGATTGCTAAAACATTGAGATGCAATGTAGCTTTATTCAGTTTAGATGAAAATGCACCAGCAATTATTGAACATTGCAAAGCAGGTGGAATCGCTGCAATCTATGAAAACGGCTTTATTACAATTAAAAAAGGAGATTGGAAATTCCGTGTGGAACGCGCCACTCACATTCCTTTAACCATGAATGGAAAAGCACGCTTTATGATTGCGAACGTTCTTGCAGCGACTTTAGCGTCTTACTTATACGGATTTAAAACGGAAGACATTAAATTGTCTTTGGCAACGTTCTTACCGGGCGCAGCTCAAACTCCAGGAAGAATGAACATTTTTGAATTCTCAAAATTCAAGGTGATGATTGATTTTGCGCACAATCCAAACGGCTACAGAGGAATTGAAGATTTCTTGAAATCAGTGGATGCAACACGCAAAATCGGTATTATTTCAGGAGTTGGTGACAGACGCGACGAAGACATCCGTGAGTGCGCACGCATTGCAGGAAATATGTTTGACCACATCGTTATTCGCCAAGAAAAACACTTACGTGGAAGAACGGAAGAAGAAATCGTAGGCTTGATTTTAGAAGGAATTGCAAGTGCAGACAAAGAAACGACTTACGAAGTTGTAACTTTAGAAACAGAAGCGATTCGCCACGCTATTTCTTTAGCGCAAGACGGAACATTTATCGTTGCCTTGAGTGATGTAATCGACAATGCAATTGACATCGTTCAATCGTATTTGGATTCTGAAATCGAACAAGGAGTGATTGCTTAAATTTTTAGCTTCTTATAAAATGAAAACGGGTTGTAATGACCCGTTTTTTTTGTGAAGAAATATTTTATCTTTCACTTTCGCTGTACTTCTTTAATGCTTAAATTTGGTTCATGCGACTACATTTAAACGAAAACGAATACATCGAAACAAACGAACCTTTAGACCTTTCAATTGGTTTGCAAGCAGGAGAAGGAAATTTAAGAGCTTGGTATGTGAATCCGCCAACTTTTGAGCCTGTGCGCGCTAATGGTTTTATTGGAAGTGTAGTTGAAGGTGGTGGAGTTAATTTTCGCGATGTGTTTTTTAATCCTCACGGACATGGAACACACACAGAATGTCATGGACACATTACGCCAGAGGTCGTTTCTGTAAACAAAAAGTTAAGGAGTTATTTTTTTAAAGCGCGATTGGTTTCCATTCAACCTGAGATACTAGAAAATGGCGACGAATTAATTACCAAAAATCAATTAGCTGAAAAAATTGGCGATTCACCTTTCGAAGCCTTGATTCTTCGCACGCTACCAAATTCAATTGAAAAGACTTCTAAAAACTATTCAGATACTAACCCTCCTTATTTAGATTTGTCAGTAATTGAACTCATTGAAAAATTTGATGTGCAACATTTATTAGTGGACATGCCATCTGTTGACCGTGAGTCCGATGAAGGAAAGTTAGCATTTCACCATGCCTTTTGGAATGTTCCTGAAAATCCAAATGATAAAACGATTACGGAATTAATCTATGTTGACGATTCAATCGAAGACGGATTATATATTCTTGAAATGCAAATGGCACCCTTTGAGAACGACGCAAGTCCAAGTCGTCCAGTGCTTTATAAAATATTTAAAAAATAAGTCACAAAAAAAGGGCTTATAGCCCTTAGTTGTAGTAGATTATGTGTGACAGGTGGTTTCTTATTAAAAAAACAGGAACTTCTTATGTATAATTAAACGTTGACTAAAACTATTAAACTCTTATCAAACTAGAAAATGAACTGCCTCTCCAAGCAGCTGTCAACTTTACACATAAGAAGTTGCCTGTATCTCTCCTTATTTCTAAAACAAATGTATTTATTCATTTTGAACCAAATTCACCAGATGAATATTTGAATATTATAAATGAATATTTTATGCTTTTTGTTGAATATTGAATTTCAATAAGCCTTGATTTTAGTCATTTACTTGTACTTCCAAAACTTGTCCAGCGTTTGTTTTCAAGAAATAAATCCCTTTGTACAAAGTTGAAACATCAAAGTAGGCAATTGTACTTCCTTGGAAAATTGTCTTTTTATCGATTAATTTCCCGTTGATGTCTAACATTGAAATTTCTAAATCTTTCGCTAACAAACTATTCACTTGAACCATCAACACATCGTTTGAAGGATTCGGATAAACACTTATTTTTTCTAATGTAATTTGTTCTTCAATTGAATTTGTTGGATTGTAAGTTGTTACCGTTTCAGTTATACTTGTCACTTTAGCCGCTGTTTTGTTTCCATAATAGGTTGGTCCAACCAAATATGGATAAGCAGAATTCCAATTTTCATCTACCGTAGCGAAATAGCAATAAATTCCATTTGGATATTCTGGAGTTACACAAAAACGTCCATTGTGTTCGTCAAGATAATCTGCTTCTCCAGGATGTGCAATAAATTCGTAATCTTCTCTAAAATAACCTAAAGGGTAAGTTGTGCTTACATTTGGTCCGCTTGAAACCGATGCGCCCGTCGGAGAAGTGGTACGCGTTGTAATATTTCTTAATTGGTAACCTGATTTCATTCGCGTAATTCCACCTGTTCCATCTGCATTTTTGTATGCATAAGCACCATAAACAGGGAAACCATCGTACGCATATCCGATCAAAGGAGAATGTTCGCTTGCGTTAATTACGTACAAACCATCTGCATCGTAAATATCACAAATTGTAGAAATGACAGTTAAATCTAATTTGAATGCGCTTGGATTTTGATGGTGGTGATAATTTCCTTGCGCAGGATGACCTTTCGAACAATCAAAACCTGCTTTTTCTGCTACGATTGCATCTCTATTCCAAGCCTGAGTAGCTGTTGGTCCACCAGGGCAAGGTGGATTTCCTGGTCCTCCACAAAGTGCATTTGAGGTTGAATTCCAAGCTACGCCATCGCGGTAATCAAACATTGCCACACCATTGATAAATATTCCGATGTTTCCTCCTTGCGTGGCTGTTGCTGTCCCTGTGTTTTGGGTTGGGTTCAAAGGCATTTTAAAAATAGCATTTTGATTGGTTGTCAACGATGGATTTCCGTCGAGAAATGGCCCAGTAATATAGGAAGGAACTCCAGTCGCAGTGACATAAACCCAATTGTTTGAGTATTGAACCGACTGAACATTCACTAAGTCGGCATCGTTTATTGGTGTTGAATTTCCTTGCACGTAATGTCGTCCTGTTGTGCCAGTGTTATTTTGTAACCAACTACTAATTGCAGGACTTACTTGCGCATTACTCCAAGTTGCTGAAAACAATAACGCGAAACATAAAAAAGATTTTTTCATAAAATTAAGCTAAGGTTTAGTGCTGTTTTGAGAACAGAAACTAAATAAACTTGTGCTTAACGTTCACCTTTCGGAAAAGAGAAATCTTTGTTGTATAAAAATTCTTTATCTGTTAACGTTTTTAGGAATGCCAACAAGTCTTTTTTCTGTTCCTCCGAAAATGGTTTTTTGATTTTCTTGAGTTCTTTGCTAACATTTTTATTTCCTGTTGGAAGGGAGCTGTAATGTTCAATTACATCCTTTAATTTTTGAATTCTACCATCGTGCATATATGGAAAACTGAATTCAATATTTCTCAAAGTAGGGATTTTGAACAGCAATGAATCAGCTTTTCGTTCGGTTATTGTCATTCTTCCAAAATCTTTAAACGCTGGATCGAGTTCCAATCCATTTTTTTTGAATGCGTGTGAAGTGAACAATGGCTCGGTATGACAAGCATTGCAGTATTTTTTAAATAAATCGTAACCTCTTTTCTCTTGTTCGCTAAATGCAACACCTTCTTCTTTCAAAATGACTTTATCGTATTTAGAATTTGCAGAAACTAAAGCCACTGAAAAATTGGCAATTCCACGCATCAAAAGTGGTGTTGTTATCACAGAATCACCAAAAGCAGCATAGAATCGTTGGCGGTAAAAAGGTGAATTATTCAACCTTTTCAGCAGTTCCACAATGTCCATATCCATTTCTTTCGGATTGGTAATTGGGTTGATTGCTTGTGCATTTAGATGAGCTACTCCACCGTCCCAATGGAAAAATTTATTCCAAGCGAGATTTATCATCACGGGTGAATTGCGGGTTCCGATGCGCCCATCAATTCCGTGACTTACTGGATGGTCAATATGCGTAAAACCAGTGTATTGCAAGTGACAAGTAGCACACGAAATTGAACTATCACGCGAAAGTGCTGGGTCGTAAAACAAGGTTCGTCCCAATTCAAAACGCAAACGTCCTTGCGGTACATCTTTAAATTGGTAAACAAGTTTGGGAAAATGCTTTGGAACGTAAAATGGATGTTTTTCAGTTAACAATGCAACGAAAGAATAACTTACAAAAGCAAAGAATAAAACCAAATTAAGAATTCTCATTTCACGCGTATTGATGACTTTAAAACACTTGCGAGTTCGTGAGCTAATTTGCCAGGAACAACTAATTGATGCGACAAATTTAGGTTTATTTTTTCATTGAAAAGTTGATATAAATCAAGTTCTAGTGTTGAGCCTGTAAGCGGAAATTCAAGCTTGAAATAGGTTTTGTTTGGTTTTCGATAGCCTCCAATATGGAAATCGAAAAGATGAGTTGCGGTGGGCACTAAAGATGAATTTCCAACGAATTTATAATGAATGTAACCTGTATTCCAAGCCCAATACATTCCTAAAATCGGATCTAAATCTCCTTCCAATTCACCAGAAGTATTGATAATGCTATCTAAACCAAAAGTAAAAGAAATCGACTTGAAATTTTGGGTGTCAACCACGCTGTCTAAAACAAAACTGCTACTGTCTTCGGCATTAATTAAATGAACAGAAGGCGAAATTTGATAATTCTTGCTTCCTTTTCCCTGCAATTCAATATTGGATAAGTAACATTTCAAGTCTGTAAATTGAAGACTATCTTTTTCGCCTAAAGGATAATAAGTTGAAAGCCTAATTGGTTCACCTTTCCAAGTGAATTGAAACAATAGTTGACTCTTTGCTTGAAAGAAAAAAAGACTTAAAATTAAAACAAGAAAAGTTCTCATTTATGTTTCGGTGGACCAGGATGATTTGCGATTACATCAATCACGAATTTATCGAGTTCTTTTTGCTTTTCTTTTGGAACGATTGTTCGAAGTTGCTCAAAATAATCAAAAGTCATTTTTTCCATTTTGTAATTATTACTGTTAATTACAGACAAAAGAGAATCTAAAGTTTGTGCTTTAAATTTAGTGCCAATCAATTGATAAACTTTGCGCTTGTTCGTTCTAATTTCATTTATCAATTTACCTTTTTGGGTGAAATGAACTTCTTCAATTGCTTTTATTTGTTGAACAGATTCTCCCTTAATTGCCAAGACATCAACAATGCTCGGTGGTCTTCTAAAATGATGAGGATGTTTATGCGGGCGAAACAAAAAATAAAGTGAAACACCATTCATAAGAACCAGTAAAACAATAACGATTTGCAGTGTTTTTTTATTCATAGCTATCAGTGCTTAATGTATTCGTTGAATACTGTTCAATTATATAATCTTGCTTATTTGCTTTCGCTTTTTTAGCAATTGCCAAACCGTTTAAACTCATCAAAACAGCAATTCCAGCAACCAAAAGCCAATTGTTTTTTCTGTATTTTCTTGAAATTGAAGGAATATTTAATAAACGCTCTTTTAATTCATCGCTCATTTCAACACGAGTAGTGAATTTTTCGTCAATTATTTTTAGTAAATCTTCTTTATTTTTCATTGCTCTATTTTGATGAATTTTTCTTTATTTAATTGTGCTTAAAGTTCATTTATTTTATAAAATTCAGAAAGTGACTTCCTTAAGTTTTGTTTTGCTCTAAAGATTAAGGATTCAATTGCAGAAAGTGAAAGGTTCATCGCTTCCGCAATTTCTTGATAGCTCAAATCTTCTAAGTTGTAGAGTGTATAAGCAATTTGTTGATTTTCTGGCAATTTTGCGATTGCTTTAAACAACACTTTTCGACGCTCATCTTGATGTAAAAGTTCATCGGGTGTCTCAGTTTTGATTTCAATGGAAGAACCAAAAATCGGTATATGAATTCCGAAGCGTTTTTTCCGTTTTTTAAAGCGTAATAGTTCGTTACATTTATTGATTGCAATGCGATAAACCCAGGTAGAAAGTTTGGAGTCGCCCTTGAAAAATGTGATGGATTGAAAAACAGTGACAAATATTTCTTGGGTTACATCTTCTGCTTCTTCCTTGTTTTGAAGAATGTAAAAGCAAGTATTAAATATAGGTTTAGCAAAAGTTTTTACCAAATCTTGATAAGCTTTTGGGTCGCCTTGTTGCAATGCTATTATGTCTATTTCTTCGTTCAACCTAATTTAGACGATAATTGATTGAAAAACTTTTGCATCAATCAAAAAATAAGCGACCATTCACCCATTCTCCGTCCAGAATTGCTTCGTTTTTTCTGTAAAATTGCAATGCAGGTTCGTTCCAATCCAAAACTTGCCAATCCATTCTTTTAACTTTTCGAGCTTTTGCAATTGCTACTACTTCATCAAAAAGCAATTGTCCAATTCCTAATTTCCGACAGGATTCTTTGACATAGAAATCTTCTAAATACAAACAGCGACCTTTCCACGTAGAATAGGAAACATAGAACAACGCAAAACCAACGATTTCTCCTTCTATTCTTGCAACAATTGCATCGCAAATGTTATCCTCGAATAAATCAATTGCAAGTTGTTCGGCTGTATTGGTAACTTGTTCAGGTGCTTTTTCATACAAGGCAAGTTCACAAATTAGCTCAAAAATAGCTTTTTCGTCACCTCGTTTCGCTGCGCTAATTTCAGGTTTCATTTATTGTTTCAATGCGTTCAAGTCAAAGCGAATCGTGATACCCGTTTTCATTGAACCTGTCACATAACTTGTTTGAACTTTTGGAATATTTAACGACTGATCGTAATAGAAAATCGCAGTTAAATGGTCTGTCAATTTGTAGTTTGCATCCAATTTGAACGAAACAGATTGTTGTCCAGCAGTTGCTTGATTGGTATTTTCAACTACTTTACGAATCACAGTTAAATTGTCGCGATAGCTAAAATTCAAGTTGATAATTAAGTCATTTTGTTTAACCGCATCGAATGGTAATTTCAATTTCGGGATAACCAAAACGGTTCCAAAAGTAATTTCTTCGCCTAAATTTTCAGTTACTTGATTGTTGTTCAACGATAAAGTTGCATCACGGCTTTTCTTATATTCAAAATTTGTAGTCAATGTTTTTCCAAAGATTTTCCAAGTTGCCAAGATTCCAATCAACGGCGCAAATTTTTCTGAAATACGCACATTTTGAACTTGCAAAGGCGAAATATAATTGTTGTTGATATCCACAGAATTTGCAAAACCTAGTGCGTCTGTCGTTGAATTTAAGTTTGTCTGCATTCCATCTACAGAAACTGAAGAAGTGTAAGCGTGATTTAATTTGAACGACTTCAAGAAGTTTTTCGTGAAAGCAAACTGCGTCAAACCACTGTAATTGATATTCCAGTTTGGCAAAGGAATATTCTTAATTGGATTGATATTTCTATCGTTCACTTTTGAATTCGTGTAGGCAGTTAAGAAAGCTCCAACAACAACATCTTGCTGAGAACCAGAATAACCTGTGTAATATCCGCTTGGTAAAGAAGATGAATTTTGATTTTTTGAACCAATCAATTGAGAAACAGTTTGTCTATTCGCTAACATATTTGCAAAAACATCTGATTGGTACTCGCGTCCTTGTTTCACAAACGCTGAATTCCAAGTAATTGTAGAGTATGTCAAACGTGCGGTTTCAAATTTACTTTGGCTTTCAAAAGCTTCACTAATCGAGTTCCAACGATAGAATTCACCTGAATTGCGACCATAATTTCGCGTCAAACTTAGGTTGATATTGAAATCTTTAAATGGTTCTAAAGTTGCTTTTCCTGTAAGATTCGCTGAGTGAGTTAATGTAAATTGTCTATTGAGGTTTTCATTCTGAATCAACCAATTGTTATCACGTGATTGCGTTGCAACATTGTAACCGTTTTCTCTTCCGAAAATAGTGTAGGCTTGTTTACCAAATGTAAATGGAGTCAAACCGAACGTGTTACCATTCATTCCTAAAACGCTTGTTTCTTCGCCGTATCCTGGCAACATTGTACCGTCGTTCAAAGCGAAAGTACCTGAAACATTTTTCACACTTGTTAGTAATCTCACCCCAACTTGAGCCGCTGGTGGAACTTCTTCTTTTTCTTTCTCTTTGCGTTTTTCTTCTCTTTCAAGGCGTTTTTCAAAACGTTTTTTCAATCGCTCGTATTTTTTCAACTCTTTTGGAGTCATTTCCTCAACAGGTTTCCAAGGCTTGTATTCTTCTTTTGGTTTTGGTGCTGCTGGCTTTGTAGGTTGAGTTGCTGCTTTTCCATCACCATTGATTTTGGCGGTTGGAGCCTTCGCTTTTCCATTCCCTAAGACTCTTTTGAAATAAGGAATTTTGTTGTAAAGCGTAACAAAATTCGCTTGACCAGTCATATTGATTGTTCTGCTATTTTGAATCGTGTTACCAAAAGCCGTTTGTCCAAGTGGAGCGCGTTGCCAGTTGTAAGTTCCAGAATATTTGGCATTCGCAGAAATCCAGTTTGTTAAAGGAAATTTATCGAAAGGAATATTATAACTCAAACTATAGCTTTGAGTATATTCCATCGTTTTTCCAAAAGATTTGATTTGTGAGTTTATTGTATCCAAAAACTCGCGATATCCTTCTGGATTATTTACGCGGTCAACGCCGTGATTTCCTTCTTCAAAAATAGATTTATTCGTTGCTGTGAAGGTTGTTTTGATATTTTTTGTCAAGTCATAACCAATTTGATAGTTACGGTTCCAGTCAAAACGCTTCAAGAAAATTGGATCAAATTCATAATCAGGAACGATGATATTTCTTACTTGTCGTTGGTTGTAAATACGCGAATAATCATTTGTGAACGAAATATTTTTAGGCATCAAGAATAAATTGAACTCACGCACCAATTGCAACCATTTTGATTTCTCAATGGCTTTGATTTTCTTGAAAGGTTCAATTGCCTTTCCCGGGAAAGTATAATTGTAATTCAAAGCTCCCGTCCATGTTTTAGTCAAATCTTCCGTGATGTTGAAATCGCGACGTAGATTTTCAGCATAAGCATAAGTTGCAGACCAGTTTGAAATACGATAAAAATGAGGTTTAGCTCCTGCTTTTGCTTCTTTTCTAACGTTAGTGAAGTTGAATGATTTTCTAGAAGTAAAATCTTGACCCAATTTAGCACGCTCTTTTCTAGTCGCAGGATCGTAATCTGCTAATTTAACATCTGGATTAAATGGATCGTATTCTGGATTGATTATTCCCATTGAATATCCGTAGAAGAATGGCAAAGAAACACGAGCTTGTTTTCCGAAGAATTGTCCAAGTTGAACCGTTGAATTCATATCCACACCAATTCGCTCGTTACGTTGACGATCTTGAACGCGACTTTCAACACTTCCCCAGTTGATTCCTGAATAATTTCCAGAAGCTGAAACCGTTGCAAAGTCCGCAAGTTGTAATTGCATTTGACCAATTGCAGCAGAACCTCCTTCACTCACGAAATCGGTTAAGCGCATTTCATTGATCCAAACGATGGCACATTCTGCATCTCCGTTGTCAGGTTGCCAAATGTTATCAGGGTCGTTTTTCAATGGATTTCGCACACCAACCATAATTGTTCGCATTCCTTGTAAGTTAGGACTTCCCTTGACTTTCAATTTGCGCTGATTATTTTGCGGATCAGTTTTAGAATATTCAACAACGTAAGAAACACCAGCTATTCCATCCTCAATTTTTTTATTCCTTTCCTTCTTTAAATCCAATAAATCATCAAAAACAATTTCAACGTTATTCGATTCTGGCCAAATTCCCTCAGGAAGTGTTGTTCCCCAATCTGTTACATCAAGTGGAAGTTCGTATTCGTAGTAATTCTCTACATAATCAGTTCCTAATCGAACAAATAAAGAAAGTTCTTTGTCTTTTAATTGATTTTGATTCACTCCTTCAGCGTGAACAAACATTTTCATTTTCTTATAAGTTCTTACGTCAAATTGAACGTTTCTGTACGCTGCTCTTGCGTCACCGTCTTGTAAATTACAAACTTCAAGCGCCAAAGCTTGCTCGTTCATCTGACGTTGATAAACTTGGGAAGGGTCAACTTCACGAACAATCCCCGGAGGAACAACGTAATTTACTGGTTGACGCTGTGCATTTTCCTCAATGTTTACCGCTGCAATATTGAATGAAGTAAGATTTGGGTCTGTTTGAACACTTAATCCTGGCTGTGTCAAATCTTCATAATAACGTCTCCATTCACCGCGAATCAACTCTAACCTTGCGAAACGTAAAACAACTTCTTCGTCAAAATTCTTAAGGAACATACGCATAAAACGAATTGATCTAAAATCTTGAATTCCATTTACACGTTTCTCAAAATCTCTTATTGGAACTTTGAATTGGTACCACGTTTCCGTTTTATTTCCGTTTTGATAAACTTGCGTATTTGTAATATAATTTTGACCAACCGTTTGCAAGTCATTTGGACGTAAACTCACACGGTATTGGAAATAACTTTCGCTTTCAGATAGGTTGTTATCTGCATTTATATCTTCGATATCTGGTGCATTTGTTGCTTGCGTTGGGTAACCATCTGCATTCATTGAGTTTGACATATTGGTTGTAGGAGAGTTTCCTTCCATACCATTGAAGCGTTTGTAACGTTTCAAAATGTCTAATGATTCAGCATCGTAGCGATCGTCCAAATAATAAGTGTAATCATCATTTGATGGATCGGCAATCATTTTGTCCTTGGTTGCTTGACTTAATACTGAATTTCCTTGCACCCAATTCACAAAGTTTTGGTAAGCAATTCGTTCCTCTTCACTTTTCCAACCGTCTAAACCAACATCCTGATTTAATCGGGCAGCTTCGTCATTATCAAATGCGTTTACAACAATTTGTTGTGTTGAAATTCTAGACCATAAAGTTGTATCAACATTATTTGTTAAGCCTGAGGAAGGATCTGGTGGTAAACCATTTTCAAAACTTTTACGTGAATCGGGAAGAATATCTTCAGAAATATTTCCAAGGTTGAAATATAAATCTCCTCCTGTGTGTGCCGAGTTTGGATTAACAGCCTCTGCATCTTCATTGAATGGATCTAAAACCCAAAATTGAATGAATTCAATGTTTGCCAACTCAAAATCATTCGTTGTCAACGAACGCATAATTCCTCCCCAACGATTTTCTGGATTGATAAACAAACCTGCTGTATCAACTGTATTCGTCGTATCGTAATTATAGTAACCTCTTTCTTTTGGATAGTAAGCCAAATCTAAAACGGCAACGTTAGGAATGGAACCATATTGCTGTTGAAGATTAGGGAAAATGTCGATTTGATTCACCAAACGCATTCTACTATCGTACAACATTTGTGGGTTTTGCTTGATGTGTTGAGGCGTCAAATTGTTACTTTGATAAAACAATGGATCGATTGTGTACCAAGCTAATTTTGAACGTTTGAAACCCGCACTTAAATCTTTTTTAGTTGCCTCTGGAAATAAGTTTGGTTGACCTTGCGGAATTGAAGCTAATTTCCAAGCAGTCATACTTTTTAAATCGATCGCACTTTGGCTTGCCTCAAAATCGTCGATGTAAGAAGTACCTTCTTTGTTAATCGCTCTTGGTTGACCTGGAATTAAATGTGCAACTTCACCTGTGAAAGAGAAAGTTGACATTTGATTGGTAGAAATAACTGGAAGCATATCCACCAATTTTGTCAAGAAAGGAACATCTGTTCGAATTGCAAAATCAGCACCAATAACGTTGTTTTTAAAAGGTTCACTTCCAAAGTCAACTTTTTGTGTAACAGGACGTTCCATCATTCTCACCCATGTTGCACCTAATTTTATATTTTCGTTGAAACGATAAGTATAGTGACCTCCAATCATCGAACGCGCTTGGAAACCAAATACAGAATTACTTTCAATCGAAATTTTTATTGGTGTATTTGATTCAAGGATTCCAGTATTTAAAATTCGCACTGAACTTGAAGCATAATCAATGGTATAATCTTGACCTTCAATCAATTTAATTCCACCAGCCGTAACACTTACTGCTCCTTGTGGCACATTCATTACATTCAGTGGAATATTTGAACTCACAGAAGATTGGTATTCACCTTTGAAGATGAATCTGTTTTTGCTTGGAATTTGTTGCGCTGCTGTTTTTGTTGAATCATACAATTCAGTGAAAGCAACTTTATTGATAATTACTGGAGAAATACCTGCATCCACTAATTTTTCAGCTAATGTTTTTCCGAAAGGTTCAACTGTTGAGAAATAAATTCTACCGTTTTTCTTATTGATTGTTCCTCCGTTGTCAATTTTATTTCCCACTTGGTTGAATGGAGCAAAGTCAAAAACACCGTCCGCAAAAGGTTGGTTATTTTGATTGATTTTGTCCATATCTAACAAAGTAACAATCTGTTTTCCATCCACTCCGTCAAGCGGAACAAATGGTGCAGGAACAGAAGTTTCAGGATTGTTGTAAAGAATGTCAATTTTGAATCCAGTTTGATCCACTTGGAAAGCTCCAATAGAATAAACGTTTTTCATCATCAAATCCCAAACTTTGTTTTTAGGACTTGTGATAGTTGGTTTTAATAATTTTAAGATTAAAGCTTCTTGACCACTAGCTCCATCCGTTGAAAATTCACCAACTTGGTAAGTTTCACCTCGGTAAGTGTATTCGTAAGCAACCGCCAAAACCTCATCGTTATTCAAAGAAGTATTCAATGAAATATATCCCAGTAATGAATTGTAAGAAAACTCACTTTCTGCTAATTTTCGAGCATTTTCAACTTTTTCGTATTCCACCGCTTGGTTGAAAGGACCAGGAGCGTTAACTTGAGAAGCTAAAATCGTTACAGAATTTGAGAATCCACGAACCAAAGGTTGGTTTGCTGCCCATTCATACAAGCCATTCGCTTGGTTGTCAGGAATTTCATTAGCAGAAGGATTTCCGGGATTTCCTTCCCAGTTTTCAGGTTTTGCTTCACCTAAATCGGCAAATGCCAACACGTTTCTTGTATTTTCAGTAATTGATGTTCTGTTTGTTACCCAAACCTCAATTCTCGTAATGAAAATAGTTGAATTTACTACAGGCAAAGTTGACATAGCTGTATCATACTGCTGTTGATGATACATATTTAAGAAATAGTGACGATTCGCTTCGTAGTTGTCGGCTGTTAATTCAAATTTTTGAATTTGTGCTTTTCCTGTAATATTTATTTCCGTTCTTTTTCCTTTGGATGAAGCTGCAATTAAATCAAAAGTTGCTCGACCAAATTTCAAGGTTGTTTTCGCTCCAAAAAGCGTTTGTGAACCTTGAATCAAAGAAGTTGGTAAATCTAAAGAAACATTTCCAAGTGCAATTTTTTGTAAAATTTGGTCTTCATTTCCTGTATGTTCCAACTTTGAAATATTCTCAAAATCGAAGGTTGCACCCGTATTGTATTTCATATTCAACTTCAACTTTGTACCGATTTGTCCCGTTACGTCAAGGTTGATGTTTTGATTGAAGTCGAACCTTGTCACACGACGTTGGCGCATTGGCAACATTGGGTTATCGTAACGCGATGAAGTTGCACCTAAAGAAAGTTCTAGATTTCCACCGGGAATAATTTTGATTTCGTCTGACCCAAAGAAGTTCTCAAAAACCTTACTTCCAATCTTTATTGGTAATTCAAAAGTTCGATTTTCAGCTGTTTCCTCTTCGATAATCTCTTGCCAATCTAAAGTTTGAGATTTTTTCTCCTCATACTTTAAGTATTCCTCCAAAGTCATCATCGACGGTGGACGGTATAAAATACCATTTCCTAAGGTTTCAGTAAAGATGTAACTCCCTGTTGTTGGGTCGTAGGTGATTTTTTGTTGCAAAGAAGTAGGATCACCTAAGTCAAAACTTTGTGGCAAGTTTTGATAAGGATTCATCGGGTTGATAATCGGAAAAGGAAGATCTGGACCTGTTTGTCCAAAAGCGTCCATTGTGAATAATAACACCAGTAAAAAAACGGATGCTAAAGCACTTATTAATCTCAAATTGTCAATTCTTTTAGTTTTCATTCAACTTTTACAACAGCTTTAATGCGCCTTTTATGAGTTGTTCAACAGTTTCGCTTCCTGAATCGATTCTATCCAATACCTTTTCAGCTGATTTTTTATCAAATCCGAGCGAAACTAATGCTGTTAACGCATCAAATCTATTTGTATTGTTTTTAGAATTGTTAATTTCAGTATCTCCACTGAATTTTAACACTTTCCCTTTCAAGTCAATAATTACCCTTTGTGCTGTCTTTGCGCCAATTCCCTTCACTTTTTGAATGGTAGTGACATCTTCCGTTTGGATTGCATTAGCAATTTCCTCAGGTGAAAGCGACGAAAGCATAATCAAAGCCGTATTTGGGCCAATACCTGAAACGCTGATTAAGAAATTGAACATTTCGCGCTCATCTTTGGTGTTGAAACCATATAATAAATGAGCATCTTCCCGAACGATTAATTTTGTAAAAATCTTAATGGATTCACTTTCTGAAAGTTGAGAAAAAGTGTGCAATGAGATTTTTACTTCATAACCTACTCCTCCACACTCAATCAATAATTCAGTTGGGTATTTTTCAATTAATCTGCCGTTTAAGGAACCAATCATTTTTGTCTATTTATTTTGAGCATCAATCACAGCAATTTTTACCATGTTTGTGATTTCTCGAACTGTTGAACCTAGTTGCAATACGTGAATTGATTTTTTCAAACCGACAAGAATTGGTCCGATAGCATCACTATCCGTCATTTGTTGCAACAATTTATAAGCAATATTTCCAGAAGATAAATTCGGGAAAATTAAGGTATTGACTTGTTTGTTTGCTAATAAAGAGAATGAAAATTTCTCATTAAGCAACTCTCCATTTAAAGCAAAATTCGCTTGTACTTCTCCATCCACCACTAAACTTGGGAACTTCTCGTGAAGAATTTTAACGGCTTTTGCCATTTTTTCAGAATCTGGCCCTGGCGATGAACCGAAGTTTGAATAACTCAACAAGGCAATTTTCGGAACCACTTGTAGCTTGCGAATTATTTTAGCAACGTTGTTCGTTATTTCTGCAATTTGTTCAGCGCTTGGATTCAGGTTTATTGTTGTGTCCGCAAGGAACATTGGACCACGTTTGGTATTCAAAATGTAAAGTCCTGAAACGGTATTTACATCTTTTTCTAAACCAATCGTTTGAATAATAGGTCGAACAGAAGAGCGATAACTTCTTGTTAAACCTGTAATCATTGCGTCAGCATCACCCAAATCTACCATCATTGCACCGAAATAATTGCGCTCACGCATCAACTGAATCGCTTCAAATTCGGTAATACCTTTACGCTTGCGCTTTTCAAAAAAGGCTTTTCCGTAGGCAATTCTTCGTTTTTCTTCTTCCTCTAATTTCGGGTCGATGATTGCAATTTCATCAGGTAGTTCAATTGCATATTCTTCGATTAACTTAATGATTTTCGTTTTCTTACCTAATAAAATTGGAATCGCAACTCCCTCATCATAAGCTAATTGTGCAGCTTTTAGGATTTTTACATTGTCAGCTTCAGCAAAAACAACAGTTTTCGGATTGCGTTGCGCTTTGGAAGTAATGTTTCGAACCAATTTATTATTCAATCCTAATCTACTTTTTAATTGGTGCTCATATTCTTCCCAATCTAAAATTGGATTTTTTGCAACGCCAGAATCCATAGCTGCCTTTGCAACTGCTGGCGCAACATAATAAATTAAACGCGGATCTAAAGGCTTTGGAATAAGTTGCTCGCGACCAAATGAAATATTTTTTTCACCATAAGCTGCGATAACTTCCTCTGGAATTGTTTCTTTCGCAAGTGAGGCAATTGCTTTCACAGCTGCAAGTTTCATTTCTTCATTAATAGTTGTCGCGCGGACATCTAATGCTCCTCTAAAAATATATGGGAAACCAAGTACATTATTCACTTGATTAGGATGGTCTGAACGACCTGTTGCTAGTATAATGTCTTTACGAACCGATGTTGCGTCTTTGTATGAAATTTCTGGTTCAGGATTCGCCAAAGCAAAAACTATTGGGTCGTTGGCCATTGAAGCAATCATATCTTTTGAAACCAACCCTGCTCTTGAAAGCCCAAGGAAAACATCAGCACCTTTGAAAGCATTTTCGAAACTTAAATCACAGATTTGATTGGCAAAAAATTGCTTCATCGGATCTAAATCTGTTCTGTTTTTACAGATCAAACCTTTGGAATCATACATAAATATGTTTTCCAATTTAGCACCAATTTCATGGTATAATTTTGCACAAGCTAAGGCCGAAGGACCTGCACCTGAAACAACGATTTTTACCTCCTCAATATTTTTATTGGCCATTTCTAAAGCATTCAATAAAGCTGCTGAAGAAATAATTGCCGTTCCGTGTTGATCGTCGTGCATAATTGGAATATCCAATTCTTCTTTCAAGCGACGTTCTATTTCAAAAGCTTCTGGAGCTTTGATATCTTCTAAATTAATTCCTCCGAAAGTTGGCGCCATTGCTTTCACTGTTTGGATAAACAATTCGGGATCTTTGGCATCTAACTCAATATCAAAAACATCAATATCGGCAAAAATCTTAAACAAAAGTCCTTTTCCTTCCATTACAGGTTTTGAGGCTTCCGGCCCAATGTCTCCCAAACCAAGAACTGCTGTTCCATTGGAAATTACAGCCACTAAATTTGATTTAGCTGTGTATTTGTAAACATTGTCTTTGTTCTCTGCAATTTTCAAACAAGGTTCTGCAACTCCGGGTGAATATGCCAAAGACAAATCGCGCTGAGATGCGTAAGGTTTTGTTGGAATAACCTCAATCTTTCCTGGTTTTCCTGAGGAATGATAATCCAGTGCTTCTTGTTTTCTGATTTTGGCCATTTTTCGTTTTTAGGGGTGCAAAAATAAGAAAAAAAGCAGATGAATCATAGTGAAAAATTGATTGAAAACGTTAACATCTAACTAAAAAACGAGTCTATTTCACAAGGAAAAACGCAATAAAAGCAGATAAAAAAAGTAGATCTTAATGACTAAAAACTAAGTTTACCTTTGTTTTGTTACAAGAATTTGAAAAAATTACCCTTGTTTTGTGACAATATTTTATAAATTTACCCTTGTTTTGTTACAAGAATTTGAAAAAATTACCCTTGTTTTGTGACAAACTAATTTAAATCAGCTGTAAAAAACGAGAAATGAAGCGACACTTACTAAAGAGTTTGGAGAAATGGAAAGGAAGTCCAACACGGAAACCATTGGTTTTAAGAGGTGCAAGACAAGTTGGAAAAACGACATTAATCCATGCTTTTGGTAAAAGTTACAAGCAATATATTTACTTAAATCTTGAAAAAGAAGCGCATAATGACTACTTTGAAAAGTATTCAACAGTTCAATCCATAGTTGATGCTTTGTTTTTAAAGTTAGAATTGGAAAATGATTACGAAAACACTTTACTTTTTATTGACGAAATTCAGGAAAACCCAAAAGTGATCGCGCTTTTGAGGTATTTTTATGAAGATCTTCCTGCTTTACATGTTGTTTCTGCTGGTTCATTGTTGGAATTTGCACTTAATCAAGTGAAGAGTTTCCCTGTTGGTCGTGTTCAATTTTTATACTTACATCCTTTGAATTTCAAAGAGTTTTTGGACGCAATGAATAAAGCGAATGCACTAAAAGCATTAGATCAAATCCCAATGTCGCCAACTGCCTATGCTACATTATTAGAATATTTTCATCTATATGCGATTATTGGAGGAATGCCCGAGGTGGTCAATCAATACCTTACAGAAAAAAGCTTTACAAACCTGATTGAAGTTTATGAAGGAATCTGGGGAGCTTATCGAAACGATGTAAAAAAATACGCCAAAAATCAATTAGAAGAAAAAGTAATTTTTCACTTAATGACTGCTGCTTCCTTATTTCTCGACGAACGTATAACGTTTCAAAATTTTGGAAATTCCAGCTACAAATCGCGCGAGGTTGGTGAAGCATTTAGAACGTTGGATGAAGCTCGAATTATTCAGTTGATTTATCCTACTACTGATTTTGAGTTTCCCATTAAATCTGATTTAAACAAAAAGCCTCGAATGCAATTTTTAGATACAGGTTTAGTTAATTATTCACTAAAAATCCAATCAGAATTGA
This sequence comes from Flavobacteriales bacterium, assembly GCA_018883325.1. Classification (GTDB taxonomy): domain Bacteria; phylum Bacteroidota; class Bacteroidia; order Flavobacteriales_D; family Crocinitomicaceae; genus UBA952. The sequence continues at coordinate 48,450 of VEQH01000017.1, forward strand.
TAGGTTTGAAAGACTTTAGCGATGCATTTAAAGGAAAACTGATTCCTCATTTGCTTACACAAGAGTTAATTTCTTTGAATGAAACAAGTTTTCACAAGCCTCATTTTTGGGTAAGAGAAAAAACCCAATCATCAGCAGAAGTGGATTTAGTTGTTAGTTATAAAAGTTGGGTGATTCCAATTGAAATAAAATCTGGAAAAGAAGGTAAATTACGTTCACTTCATCAATTTATGGATCAATGTCCACATACATTTGCAATTAGAATTTATGGTGGTGAATTAAATATTGTTCAAACGAAAACTCCCAAAGGAAAAGTATTTGAACTGCTAAATCTACCTTATTTTCTAGGAACAAAAATCGTGGAATATATTGAATGGTTTGTTGAGAACAGAGCAGGAATTAATACATAATCATCGCAAGATTACAATAAAAGACGATAATAATAATTGGAAATGAAATTTTTTAAAAGCAAATTATTCTTAACTTTTGAAATATTAATTTTGAATTGTTCATGCAAGCGATTTTAGAGCAACATATTGAAGAACTTAAACAATTATGCAAAACCTTTAAAATAAAAAGGCTCTACGCATTCGGTTCTGTTGTTTCTGAAAAATTTAATAATAAAAGTGATATTGATTTTCTTATTTCTTTTGCTGATAACCTCTCAATTGAAGAATACACCGCAAATTATTTTTCACTTCACAATAAATTGAGAGCACTTTTTCATCGAGAAATTGATATAATTACTGAACGTTCACTATCAAATCCTTATTTCATTAAAAGCATAAATGAATCCAAAAAATTGATTTATGAAGCATGAAATCATGAAGCATTTATATGATATTTAAACTTCTCTTTATCAGTTTAATACATAATCATCGCAAGACCACAACCGAAAATAATACTTACCAATTTCAATAAGTTAAATTTGTGGTTTTCGCTTGTTTCAAAAATGATGGTTGTTGAAATATGCAAAAACATTCCGACCACAATGGCAAGAATCACGTGAACATCAATTCCAATTTGTTCTGGTGAAACAGCAAAACCAAGTAAAACTCCAAGCGGGGTCATAACAGCGAAGGCAATCAGCACTAACCACGATTGTAGCGTTGAAAGTTTGGTACTCATCAACAAAGTCATAAGTGCGATAGATACTGGAATTTGATGGAAAATAATTCCCCAAAACAAAGAACCGTGTGCATGACCGTGGTCGCTAACAATTCCCATGTATTGATTTCCTAAAGGAATTCCTTCAATTACCGAATGAACAGAAAGTGAAATAAACAAAGCCCAAGGCAAGGGCTGACCTTGATGCACATGGACATGACCGTGCTCAATTCCACCTGAAAAATATTCTAATATCAACTGAACAAGAAAACCAATTAGAATGTAAATTCCAATTGCCCCAGCGCCCTCATGGTACAAATCAGGCAAAAGATGCTGAAAAATAATCGCCAATAAAAAACCTCCACTAAACGCTAAAGCGAGTTTAATAAATTGATTTTTATTGGTTGCGTGCAAATAATTCACAACTACTCCACCAATGATAACGGATAAAAACAATCCAATAAAAACAGCACTTAAACTCATATTTTTCGCTCTGCAATTACTATTAATCTATCGGAATTAGCGGCTGCAAAAGGCTGTAAATCAAATGAGCCGAAAGTTTCAAGAATGGTAAACTCTTTGTCTAACAAGCGTTTAAAATCTTCTAATTTGAGTGCTTGAACACGCTCCGTAAAATGAAAATCTTGTCCCTTGTCTTGAAAACGAATATCTTTATAAATATGCGTACCATCGTAACGTCGCTCCAAGTTAAAAACAAGATTTCCAACTTGTTTGACCTCCTCAGTTACCAATTGCTGAATCACTTTTTCAGCATTCATAAAGTCAATGATTAATTTTCCTTTTGGAGCAAGCATTTGCGCGATTGAGGCACAGACTTTTTCATTTTCCCTTTCGTGGTCGAAATATCCGAAACTTGTAAAAAGGTTAAAAATCGCATCAAATGATTTATTTTCAATCACTTCACGCATGTCGTGCGTTGCAAATGAAAGTGTTTCATTTGAAAATTTAGAAGCTTCTTGAATACTATTCGCGGCTAAATCAACGCCCAAGACTTCATAACCAAAGGAATTTAATCTTACAGCATGTCGGCCTTTTCCACAAGCTAAATCCAGTAATTTAGAAGATTTTGGTAAACTTAGAAATTGCAATAAGTTCGAAATGAACAAAGCAGCTTCTTCTTCATTGCGATTTTGATATAATTGGTGATAATAGCTTGTATCAAACCATTCCGCAAACCACTCTTTTTGATTCATTGTGCGAAATTAGCATTTTAAATTCTTAAAAAGTTGTAATACCTTAATGAACTAGTATTCATTTTGTGATATTATCGCGTGATTTTAAATGAATTTATCTTTCAAACTATAATTTGATTTATCTTCGTTCGCATGAAGAAAATCGGAATCACAGGCGGAATTGGCTCAGGGAAATCATTCATTGCGACAATCATCGAACGAATGGGCTATCCTGTTTACTATTCAGATGTTCGATCCAAAGAATTGACTAATTCGCACCCTATAATTCGACAAGGACTGATTGATTTAGTGGGCGAAAATGTTTTTTTCGGTGGCGAATTAGACAAAAAAGTATTGGCAACTGCAATTTTCTCAAACGACGCACTCCGATTAAAAGTCAATCAATTAATCCATCCAAATGTAAGGCAAGATTTTGAAGATTGGGCAAATGCTCAAAAAAGCAATCTGATTTTTAATGAAGCTGCAATTCTTTTCGAAACAGGCGCTTATCGAAATTTCGATGCTACAATTTTGGTTTACGCACCTGAAGAATTACGCTTGCAACGTGTGTTGAAAAGAGATATTATCACCAAAGAAGAGGTTTTAGCACGCATGAATAATCAATTAAAAGATGAGGAAAAACGCAAAATGACGCCTTTTCAGATTTTAAATGATGGTGAAAGTCCGCTATTGATTCAAATTGAAAATATATTGGAACAAATTGTATAAATCGAAGCGCTCGATAGAATCAATAGACCATTTTAATAGTAACGGTCTTGTGTTTATCCAATTTTGTGGAGCATTCTTCAAAGCTTGGTGCTGAAAATTTAGGTCTGATATTATTCAAAAACGCATAAGCTTCAGTTGGGATTCCGAAAAAGTTTCTATCGCAAGTTTTGTTATTGTTTTCATCGTGAAATAAACATACGGCATATTTTCCCTCAGTCAAGTTTTTAAACTCGTGAATAATGGTATTGCCCTGCGGCTTAACGCGAACGATTTTGTAGGTTTGCCCAATTTTTGGAAATTTATTCGGGTCGTTGTAAAGCGCAATTTCGATTACTCCACGTTGATTTTCAATTGAAGTTATTTTAACTGTCAATGTATATTCTTCTTTTTGAGCGAAAAAAAGCATTGAAATAGAAGAAAAAAGAAGCGTGAAGAATAATTTCATAGTTGAGAAATTTAGGTGTGATCTTTGAATTCAGTTTTGAAAATTCGATCCATCCACAAAAAAGTAGATGAATAATTTCCAGTCAATTTTGCATGGTGGTCGTCGTGATGTTTAGTTTTACTTATCAATGGAATTTTACTAAGAATTGGTAAAGACAAATCAGAATGGATATGGATTTCGTGTAAATTTCTCAAACCACCAAAAATCCAAACGGCATAAATACTAACTGGTGTGAAAATCATTATTAAGCCAAAACCAACCACAACACCTAACATTCCCAGCATCCACTCAAATGGATGAGCGTACAAATATTCCAAAGGAAAAGGAGTTGTTGCACGGTGATGAATCGAATGAATATTTTTCAATAAAAACTTATTCTCGTGCATGTAGCGGTGCATAAAATAAAACCAAATATCATCGGCGATAAATGCAATCAAAACTTGAAGCGCAATCATCCACCAAGAAGTTCCTTCTGAAACAAAGAAATCAAAAACGAAATAAGTTCCAGTTCCTGAAAAGATTAAAAGCACAATGAAATTGAACAGATACAAAGGCATTCTTGAACCAAAAACTCCATCTTTATAGGCTTTTGACTGAATACGAAAAGCTTTAAAAACATTCGTTTTCAGTACAAGCATACTGTAAATCAATCCGAAAAGATTAGATGCTACTAAAACGCCAATTGTCCCAAGTGCCGCAATTTCTTTGGTCATGATCTTAAAGCAAATAAATTATACATTGGTGTGTGCTCTAATCCAACTTCGCGTTCTGCGTGTAATTTGGTAAAACCTTTAGAAGCCAATAAATCTTTTGTTTTTTGAAGACGATTATCAATATCGTGTACTTCGATAACGAGAGATTGAACCATCGGCCAATGTCTTTCTTCAATCCCTTGTAAAACAGCCCATTCAGCTCCTTCACAATCGATTTTAAGTAAATCTATTTTTTCAACTTTTTCACTATCAATAACACTTGAAAGCGTTTTTAACTCGCAATTTACCTTTTTGCTTCCTTTAACCAATTGTTTGGCAATAATTCCTGCAAAAATTGGTGGAATCCAACTCATCCATTTCATTCCTTCAGGTGGATTTTTCATCGTTCCTTTTACAGCATCGCGGAAAGCGGTTGGGTTTTCGTCCCATTGTTCGGGATGTAAAGTTGAAAGTGCAGGCGTATTTGGAAAATAAGTAAATGTTGCTCTGCTCGGTTCGTTAGAAACGCCATGCGCAAGTACATGAATATGTCCTTTTCCAAATTCAGTTGCATTTTTTGTAAGCACTTCTGCAATATCAGGAATCGGCTCAAAACAATAAGCGTGTACATTTTTTCCTTTTTGAATGGCTCTTAATCCAAAGACACCAATATTTGCTCCAACATCAAAAACGACATCGCCGTCTTTAATTGTTATTCCGTTTTGAAGGTAACCATCTACATGGTGATCGAGCATTTTTGCTTCTGGTTTGCGCAGACAATAAATTGCTGTGCCGTCGTGTAATGTTGTTTTTGTCATATTTTTTGAAGTTCTAAAAATAGCAATTTATTCTTTCGACAGGAAAAGTGCAGAGATGAAGTTATCAACGGAGGAATAATTGATTTTTAAAATGAAGAATTGCAAAAGGCCGCGAATAAACCTAAAATCGAATTAATCGAAGTGATTGTAATCATTTGCTTTTCCAATTCACAACATCTTTGAAGCTTGATATAATTTCAGTTCATCCCACGAAATTTGATCTCCTAAGTCTTCTTTGATTTTTGACAAAGAACTTAACTCTCTGTTTTCCAATAATTCTTGAAGTTCATTTATGCGCTGTTGCTCCATAACATCCGCTAATTCTATTTTTTCAGCTTTTAGCAATTGTACAAAATGACTATTGATTGTTCCGTGTGACAATTGACGTGTGCGAGCGATTTCTTCAATCGTATTTCCTGCGTGCAATAATTCTAAGGTTAAATCGTAGGTGGATTTCTTAGTTTCTAGATTTAATTTCTTTTGCGTGCGGTTCACCTTAAACTCTATTTCTTCCGCATTCGAAATTAAAGTTGTACTTGCTTTCTGTCTAAATTCATTTTGAATCACTGCAATTTTTGACAACTTATAATTGTCGATTTCACTTGTTTTATAAAGTGACTTAGTGATTTCTTTGCCGTTAACGATTGCTTCAAAGAATAGTTTAAGTTTCTTTAATCCGAGAATTACTTTCAGCAAACCTTCACTCAAAGGTTCTATTTCATCAATGAGTTGCTTCGTTTTTTTTATCAACTGCAATTCCATTAATTTACGATATGTGTCGGTTAAAACAGGGTCAAGAATATCAAAGAAATAAACGTAAGCAGCTTCAATTCGTTTTTGAATAAAGTTTAAATCGGGAGATTGAACATTAAAAAGTGATTCAATTTGTCGTCTGAATTTACTCGCGGCCTCATTCGTTTTATCTAATTCAGCTAAAGTTCGCTTTGCCCAATCGGCGTGTTTTGCCTTTTCTGATTTGGGAGCCGCAACGTTGTAGGAAGAAGAGTGTACTGTCCAAAGTGTAAACAAATGATACCAATCAAAACTTTGAAGAATTTGTGTTTTCAAATAAACCAAGGTTTCTAAACTAAGTGCGTTACTGAGTTTTTCTCTGTCGGCTTTCGTTTTTGCATATTCCATCATTTGTTGGTCATTCGCAATTCCTTTTATTTGCATCGGTTTCAATAAAACCAAGCCATTCAAAGAAGTCAGTCGCGAAAAAGCAACATAAGCTTGTCCTGGCGCAAAAGCATCTGAAACGTCCAAAATAGCTTTTTGAAAGGTTAATCCTTGACTTTTATGAACGGTAATTGCCCAAGCAAGTTTAATCGGATAATGCACAAATGTTCCAAGCACTTCTTCTTTGATTTCTTGCGAATTTTCATCCAAAGAGTATTTGATGTTTGACCATTCATATTTTTCAATTGAGATTTTCTTCTTTTCTTCTGGAAATGAAACAACAATTTCCTCTGGATGTAAGGAATCTATGAACCCCATTTTTCCATTATAAAATTGCTTATCAAAAGAAATATCGTTTTTTATAAACATAATTTGTGCTCCCACTTTCAATTCCATTCGAGGTTCGATCGGATAAAGATGTGGAGGAAATTCGCCTTCAATTTCAGCTTCGTAAAAATGTGATTTTTCTTCCAATGACGCCAATTCTCGCGTATTCATTTCGTCCGCTTTGTAATTGTGCGTCGTCAAAGTGATGTAGCCTTTTCGTTCACTTGGCGTTAAATCCGTTCGAATATTTTTATTGATAAGTTCTAAATCCGCTTGTGTGATTTGATTGTTTCTCAAATTATTCAGCAACGAAATAAAAGTTTGGTCATCTTGACGGTAAATTTTTTCGAGCTCGATATAAAGTGGTTGTTCTTCTTGGACAACGTGCGAATTAAAAAAATGAATGCCGCGGTAATATAATTTAAGTACTTCCCATTCGTCATTTTTCACAACAGGTGGAAGCTGATGCAAATCGCCAATGTATAAAACTTGTACACCTCCAAAAGGAAAATTATTTCTTCGAATGGAGCGCAAAGTCCAATCCATTGCATCTAATAAATCAGCTCGGAGCATACTCACCTCATCAATAATCAACAATTCCAAGCTTCGCATCAAAGCAATTCGACGTTGATTCATTCTGAAATGACGATTTAAAGTGCTTTTGTTTTCAATGTTTACGGCAACTCCAACCGCTGGTGTTTTGAAATCGGGAACAAAACTTGCGAAAGGCAGTTGAAAAAACGAGTGAATCGTCACACCGCCGGCGTTCAAAGCTGCAATTCCTGTTGGAGCAACAATGACTGTGTTTTTGTGTGTAGAACTAACAATTTTTCTTAGCAAAGTAGTTTTACCAGTTCCTGCTTTTCCAGTTAAAAAAATAGACCTGTTTGTTTGATTGATAAAGCGTTCTGTAAAGGTTCCAGGGTCTAAAGTTGGGGATTGAGTTTGTGTGTTCATATATTGAAGATACGAAAAAAACTCAGTTCGATACAAGTCGATTTTGATTTTTTTTTGAAAAAGAAGAATTTAAATTGGGTGCACGCTTTCAAACCTACAAATTAAAATTCGGTGCACATATAGTTCAATTAGCAAACAAAAGTGCTAATGAAAAAAACAGAAAAACAAGAAAAAACTTGATTTAAGAATTAATACAACTCCATTTTAAGAGAAGTTCTGTAATCCTTGATTTCTTCGCGGTTGATTTTGTGTTCCGCATTTTTAAGAAGATTCAATAAATACAAAAGATTGTCTTTATCGTCGATTTCGATTGGGTATTCGTTTCCTTCTTCGTCTTCTTCGTATTGAGCTTCTACATCGAAAGCTTCATTTTCTTCCAAAAACTCATACGTTAAACGCAATACTTTTACTACTAAAGGATCTTGTTCTAACAATGCAGATTCGCGTAAATCTTTTAAATCTTGAACTAAATTTGGCGCGCTTACACCATGTTGTTCAACCTTTGAAATAATAGCATCCAATTTTTGATTCGCAAGACCAGTTCTCATAAAAATATTAATTATGGGCGCAAAGTTAATGAGATTACTTGAATTATTCACAATTGAATGGGGAACAATCAATAATTTGTTTGGTTTTTCATTTTAGAATATGCCTAAATTTGTGGTATGCAGTTCTTTTTTCAAGCTTTCGGTATCGGATTTTTATTGAGTGTCATGATTGGGCCTGTTTTTTTCGTTTTACTTGAAACAAGTATTACTAAAGGAATTAAATCGGCTTTGGCACTTGATTTAGGTGTTTTACTGAGCGATGTAATGTACGTGCTGTTCGCTGCGATTTTTGTCGATCAATTGAAAAGTCTAGACACAGGTGACAATAAAATTATTTTTGGCTTCATTGGTGGAAGTATTTTTATTGGATATGGTTTGTACAATCTATTCAAAAAAAAGGGGGAAATAAAAAGCCTCGAAAACCCTGAAGTGCTTGAACTTACAGCTTCTATAGCCGCAACACCTTCACAAACAAAAGATTATTTTCTCTTAGGATTAAAAGGCTTTTTACTCAACTTGGCGAATCCGTTGGTGATTTTTTATTGGATGAGTGTGATGTCATTGGCAACACAATTTTCGCCTCCAAAATCAAGTTTTCCGTGGGAATTTCTTTTTGTAAGTATCGTTTTGATTACTTTCTTCGGCATTGATGTCTTAAAAATATTAGCAGCTAAAAAACTTCGACCACTGGTTACACCCAATCTTCTAAACGCACTCAATCGCTTGATAGGAATCATTTTTAGTTTATTTGGAATCTTTCTTATTCTACAAAATTTCATCAAAAACTTGTAACACTCCTGTGAAATACAGGTTAATAAAAGTCAAATACACTTATGAATTTTAAACTTTTTCTCGCTTCTTTTTTCCTTGCAATAACTTTTAATCAATTATTTGGTCAGTATCAAAAAATTTTAAAAGAGAATCTATCGCCAAAAGCCAGAATTTATTGGGACAATCAGAAAAAACATTTGCAAGCAATTGGTTCGTATTATGTCAACGAAGAAAAAGTTGTGTTAAACAAAACAGAAAAACACGGTTTGTGGCAGTTTTATTCCTACGATGGAATTTTAGAGGAAGACCGCATGTATTATCGCAATCGTATTCATGGTAAACAAATCGTTTATTTCCCTTCAAAGAAAATCAAAACAGTTAGTTTTTTCACCTATAATGTTCCCGATTCATCTTTCAAAGAATACAATGAGGATGGAAAATTAATTGTTTCTGGAAATTATATTTTAGGAAGTCCTGATGGAAAATGGGAATATTTCTACAACGATGGACGTACTTGGAAAACAGAAGAAGTTATCAATGACACGGTTTATCTCCGTTCATTTTGGGAAGAAGATTCTTTGCATAAACAAACTGTAATTGATGGAAATGGCTACATAAAATCGTTTTACACCAATGGAGTTACAAGAGAATTGTACACATTTAAAAATGGACTTAAAACAGGAATCTTTGAAGAGCGCACAGCAAATGGCGTACTTTCAATTGCTGGTGAGTTTGTGAATGGCAAGAAAAATGGTTCTTGGGAATATTATTTCTTCGATGGCACCTTAGAAAAAAAGGAAAATTTCGTCAATGATTCTTTGCACGGAAATTATGTGGTTTACTATTCAAATGGCAAAATCGACACTGAAGGAGCTTACAATCTTGGCAAGAAAACGGGCAAATGGACATGGAATACAGAAAATGGGAATATTGAAATGACTGGTTCATTTGTAGAAGACAAGCAAGATGGAAAATGGGAATATTACTATCCCGATGGTGGTCTTTCATACACTGCTTATTTCGACAAAGGAAAAAAAACAGGAACTTGGCGTTATTTGTATGAAAATGGCAAAGAATTTAAAAAAGGAGATTTTGTAAACGACCAAAAAGAAGGATTGTGGCAAACGTGGTATGAAACGGGAACACTCTTAATGACAGGAAATTACCACCAAGGAAAAGAAACAGGAGAATGGAAAAACTACTGGGACAATGGCAAGTTAAAAAACAAATCTAGCTTCAAAAAAGGCTTGCTTCAAGGCGAATGGTTTTCCTACACGCCTGATGGAGTTTTGGTTTTAGAAGGACATTACAAAATGAATTTACAAGTAAAAGAATGGCGCGACTACTACAACAATGGTCGTTTGAAAGAAGTAAATCATTACAAAATTTTCACGCGTAAAAATTATGCAAACGGCGTTGCAGTCATGGGAATGAAGGAAACTGTAAGTGAACCTCATGGGAAATATGAAGCCTACTCACAGATTGACTTCCAAATCAAGGCAAAAGGACAGTACAAAAAAGGAGTTAAACACGGAACATGGTATGATTATTACCCTGGAGGTGTTGTGCCAACAATCATTTCAGAATACAAAAACGGTAAACTTCATGGCACATTCAAACAGCTTGGTCGTAGAGGAGAAGTGATGCACGAAATCAATTACAAAGATGGTCTGAAAGATGGTCTTTTCACAATTTACACACCCAACGGACAGATTGCCGTACAGAAAATGTTCAGTAAAGGTCGCGAAATGCGCAAAAAAGAAGGGGGAAGTATGTTTACACCTTGATTAACTAATTAACTAATGTGCTAATTGGTCAATGTGCTAATGGTTTAATGTGCTAATGGTTTAATGTGGTGATTATTGTTTTTTTCATTAAATTAGGGTAAAAAACAAACAGGTTATGCAGGCGACAACGGGTAATGTAATCGTAGATAAGTCTTTTTTATTTGCGGTTGAAATTGTGAAATTTTGTGAGACATTAGAGCAAAAGAGAAAATTTGTTGTTTCACGGCAGTTATTAAAATCAGGAACTTCGATTGGTGCAAATGTTCGAGAAGCGCAAAGCGCAGAAAGTAGAGCCGATTTTATTCACAAACTTAAAATTTCAGCTAAAGAATGTGAAGAAACGAAATACTGGCTCTTATTATGTAATGCTTCTGAAAATTATCCAAATTGCATTGAATTAATAAATTTCTGCAATGAATTAGGTATGATTCTAACGAAGATAATAAGTAGCGCTAAAAAGGGTAGTTAATGTGCTAATGAGATAATGTGGTAATGGATTAATTAGCACATTAAATCATTATTAATTAGCATATTTTCGAATTCTAGTTTGATGCAAAACTCGCCACAATATTCGTCAATTCAATAAAATCATCCACTGATAAACGTTCTGGGCGCTCGCTTGCGAATTTATCAGGTAATTTATTTGAATGTAATAACTGTTTAATAGAATTAGTCAATGTTTTTCTTCGTTGATTGAATGCCATTTTTACCACTTGGAAAAATAATTTTTCGTCACAACCTAAAGTGTCGCGTTCATTTCTTGTGCAACGAATCACACCCGATTTCACTTTTGGTGGTGGAATAAAAACGTGTTCATCAACGGTAAAACAATAATGAATATCATAGAATGCTTGTAGAAAAACGCTTAAAATTCCGTATTCTTTTGAACCCGGCTTTTCTGCCAAACGCACCGCTACTTCTTTTTGAAACATTCCCATAATCTCAGGGATTTGATTGCGGTATTCCAAGCATTTTAAAAGAATCTGAGAGGAAATATTGTAAGGGAAATTACCCACCACACAAAACGGATCGCTACCCATAATTGGTTCCATTTTTAGACGCAAGAAGTCTCCATACAAAATGTTTTCAGCGTGTTCAGGATATTTCTCCTTCAAGTATTCAATAGATTCTTGATCGACGTCTAAAAACTTTAATTTCAAACCTTCCTTGGCAATAAGATAGTCAGAAAGTGCGCCCATTCCAGGACCAATTTCTAACACATTCATACAATCGCGATGATTTGTTAATTGATTCGCAATTTTCTGACAAGTCGGTTTATCTTTTAAAAAATGTTGACCGAGATGTTTTTTGGGGCGAACAAAATCGCTTTTGGGGTTATTTGAATTCTTCAATGACATTCAATAAAGTTCTGAAAGCTGCGAATCGACCGTCGTATCGCTGAGCGTGATCTTTTTGTAAACGTGGTGCATGTTTGCTGGAGTATTCATCCATCAATTCCTGCGAAGGACAAACATACATTACAGAAAATGAAATTCCATTTTCGTCTTCGACCAAAATTTTTGAAATTCTGCTTTCAGTAAAGCATTGCGTTGCCATAACTTCTGGAATATGCACTTTTCGCATCCATTCCAACCAATCTTCTGCTACTGTTGGGTCAATACTTACCGTTACACTGTATAAAATCATAAGACAAATTTAGGAGATTTTTAGTTAGAAACGGATTTCTAGTTTTGAGTTTGAGCTTTTGTGCGTGAATGGAGTGGAAAGATTGGGCAAGTTAGCTATTTATGAACTTTCTTATTTGTTAGAGCCTGTTTAAAATTTATCTAATCTCTTTGTTATGCTTCTTTTTGGTTTCGAATTCGTTGGATTTTTTCGTCAGAACTATTCCATTATGACTGCAAAATCCGCCTTTTCTCACTCAAAAATAA
>VEQH01000074.1 GCA_018883325.1 Flavobacteriales bacterium
GAATCAACTAAAAAATGGACTATGCCAATTAGGGACTGGGGAATAATTTATGGGCAATTTTTAATTATTTTTGAAGATAGAATCAATAACTAAAAAACTAGTTTACACACTTTGTGGGATAGTGTCAGTTAGTTTTAATTTCTTCATATGCTTTTTTCAAGTCAGGATTTTCATTGGATAATTCTTCGTCTAAATCCCAAACATCTCTCATTGAATGATAAGCATCAGTGATTCTATCAATCTGTAATTGCACATCATTATTGTCTTTATCAACAGTCTTTGAAAGAATGTCTTTGAATCCAAGAATGTCAACGAATGCAACAACTCTATTTTCGTAATTATATTCTGTTTTTTGTTTTGCCACAATTTATATTTTACATCTGGTAATTACAGTTTCTTCATTTCTTTCCATTATCAATCTTGTCCATTAGTTCGCCACAAAAACATAATAGTCTAACTGCTTCATCAATGTCCGTTTCAAGGTTGTCGTGTGCTTTAGGATTTCTTATTCCGGTCATTGCACCGCCAAAAATTTGAATAAAACCTGACTGAACATTTCTTCCTGATTCAGTTGTTAAGTCGTCAAGTTCAATAACTGGATTTTGGACTGAAAAAGCTTTTTGCATAAGTTTCGCTCCGTCTAATTCTTCACCTGTCTTGGTCTTAACTATTTTTTTTACTGTGCTATTTATTTCTTTAAGTGCAGATTCAATTGCGTCTGTATAAAATCCAGTTTCAAATTTCTTTCTTGAAACTTTTTCAATCTTAGGGTTTATAAGCGTCCAAAAGTCCGAGTATAGTTTGCTAGTTTCTGTTTTTTTAGAAACGTATAGATTCTCAATAGGACTTGTCTTTACTTTTTGATTAAAGTCTACTTCAAGAGTGCTGTAGAAATATATGCTTTGAGTTTTCATTCCTAATGCTTCAACAATTAGAATAAGTGGAATGCCTTGTTTTTCTAAATGCTTTACATAAGAATATTTCAGTGTTTTTGAAGTGGCTTTTTTCTTTATTCCTGAACTTTTCAGTGCCACATCAAAAAAATGTTGAACTGTTCTTGAATTCAGCTTTTCGCCTGTTCTATTTTCAAATAAGTATTTTTTGGGTTGTTCTGTCTTCCAATATTCACGTAGTTGTTGAATTACGAGCTTTGGTAGTGGAGATTCTCTATAAATTTTTCCTTTTGAGTTTCTAACAGACAGAATATTTTTAGTTGAATCAATGTCGCCAATAAGAATTTGTGTCAGTTCACTTATGTCAAGACCACAGGAATACATTAGCAATAAGGCAGCTTTGTGTTTCGGTCTTTCAGAACTGTCAAGTAAATTTTTAATTTCTTCGGTTGTAAAAATTTCAACTTCTGTATTTCTCTCTCGTTTTGGTCTTTTGATAGAGTCGAACGGATAGTTTTTCTTATTTAACTTGTTGTAGAAGTAAATTAAAGAGTGAAATGCAGTATTAACTGTGTTTGCAGGTCTTTTCTTTATTGTATGTTCAATGAATTCTTTTACTTCTTCAAAATCGAGTGTCAAAGGGTCTTCAATATCAAAATACTCGCAAATGTCCCTTAGCCACTTAGAATAAAGTGTTGCAGTTTTAGGGTCATTGCCTTTTCTTAGCAAGTCGCTTTTATATTTCTCTAAAATTTTATTGTCTAGTGCCATTTATTTCTTGTTGTGTCGTCTTTTAGCCTGACCGATAACGTTTTCCAAATAGGCAAAGGCGCCTTCTCAAATATAATCGTTTTGGCGCTTTTGTTTATTTGGTGTTACCGGTTGTTTTTATTTATTAATTCGTCAAGCCACTCAATTCGTTCATTAACTATCCCTAAATGTTTGTGGTATCTGAGTCGAGATGTCTCAGCATTTGCAAATTTCTCTGCTTCCAATGCAAATCTCTCTGCTAATCCGATTTCAGCCTTTTCATTGTAGATTATTGCAAGTAATGAGAATACTTTGTATTTGTGCAATGGGAACAAGAGGTTTGGAATTTGAGCTGTAAGTAATTCTTCTACTTTGTCGTAAAATTCCGTTTTATTGGTTTTTACTATCAGCTCAGAGTAATCTAGAAAAGATTGAGTCTTGACATTTGGATAAATCTGTTCAAAGTCTAATGCTTGAGAGTAATAATTTAATGCAGACTCATAATCTTTTTTGAATTTTGAAATGTCCCCAAGCGTATGCAAAGCTGAAGATCTATTGAATTTATCCTCTGGATAATCTTTGAGCATTTTGTCAAGCAATTGCCTAGCAACCTCTAATAGTTTTATGTCTTTCGTTTCGAGTAACTCAATAGCTTGGATTTTTAAATATTGCGCACGACTATCATTTCTTGCGCGCCCAAGTTTTTGATAAAATTCCTCTTCATCAATTTTTGTCCAACTTTTTCGTCTATACCAATCTATCATGTTGCAATTTTGATGGTTTTAATTCGGGTCACGTAATTACCGGTAACGTCAGTTCGTCTAAAAACCCTTTTCAAGCTTCAATTCGAACCAATTTTAGCTAAAATTAAGTGTTTTTAGGCAACTTGAAGCCTGTTGTTTGAAATAATTAGATCGTAAGTTCTAAGAAATGAAGTTCGTCTAAACGGTTTAAAATAGCTCGTCAAAAACAAAAAAGAGAAGTCAAGTCCTTTTAGGAACTCATTGAGCAGATTCAAATTGATTTATCCAATTTCGAACTCGAAAATCGATTTTGAAATCAAAAAGTTACACTTTTCTTGCGTGACTTACAGTTGCAAAAGCAACAAAACAAATTAAAACCCCATAATAAATAACTCGTGGCTAGCGAATGCTACTGTCAACAATAGACTAAAGCCGAAGTTCCGCTACGCTCCACTGCGGTTTAGTCCTTCTATGTTACCAGCTGGGCTTTTTTTCAAGTCTTCAAGGCATAAGTCTAATTGAGCCTTGGTAAATCTAATTATTTGCTTAGCAAGATTAAAAACTTCAGTCGAATATAGGGTCGGTTGTCCATTCAGATTTTCAAAGTTTTCTTCAGCGGTTAACATTGCTCTTTGAATCTCTAATGGCATACTTCTATTGTCAAATCCACCCTTAATTTTTAAGTTTACATATTCTTTAAAACTTGTGGATTTAGCGACTTCTTCATCTTTAGGTTTTTCAGAATAAAAGTGATAATAAAGCCAAAGTTCAAATGATGGATTACTTTGAACTAAAAACCAACCTTGATAATCTTCATTTCTTTCGGTTAGATATCCCTTTAAAACATTTATTTTATCTCCTTCATTCCATCTGTCAGTGTCAATTACAAACCAAATTTCATCTTCTAATTCTTTTGAAAGGCTAAATTTCGGATTGACATTATCACTTCCAAAAAAAAGAATTTCTGAATTCTCCTTTAATTTTATCGGGTCAGATTTTCCATTGTCATTTGGGATAGGAATAATATCAATGTTTGATGCAAAACCTTGAAAAAATTTAAAGTAGTTAACTTCCTTGTCACCTTCACAAAACAAGTAAATCTTCTTTGCATTTTTAAAAGGTTCAATTTTCTCGTAAATCTTGTTTCGACTTAAATATTTCATAGCTTACCAATTCAAGTCTTTTAAATTTCCTAAAAATGGTATTCCACCAAATCTGCCCTTTAGATAACCATTTTCAATATCAATAGAGTTATGAATTTTAAAGTCACTTAATGAGTATATTTTACTTGAACCGTCAATATCTTTTTGAGCAAACCAAATTTCATCAGGTCTTAAAATATTTTGATCCAATAAATTAGATTCGTGTGTTGAAAAGATTAGTTGTCCCATAACCTGCTCATCCAAAGTAAGTTTACTTACAATTTCTTTTATTGTCATCGGATGAATGCTTCTTTCTATTTCGTCAATAATATAAACTTTGTCATTATTTATTATTTCTTGAAATGCAGGGATATAATCTATTAACCTTTTAGTTCCATCTGATTCTTGACCTAAATTGAATTCAATGCTATTACCTAACGAATTTGTATGCTTAGTAATCAGTCGTTTTGCAATTATCTCATCGTCTTCATAAACAAGTGCAACCTCTTCACCTGTCTCACTGTTAGTAGCCACAGAAAGTTTATTAGGTTCGTTTTTTAAATCTTCAATTAGTTTCTTTCTTAGTCTAGCACCTTCTTTACCAAAAAAGTCTTCGAGTTGCTTTTTTTCGATTCCAATTTCAGAAATACCTGTGTTTAAGCTTGGTATAAATTTGTTTGCAAAATCGAGTGTAGACATATCTTTATCTAAAATATGTGCTATGCCACCTGGTTTTGCATCTGGTTTTATAATTACCAAGGTGTTGTCAAACCAATCAAAAGCTTTCTTAATTGAATTAAAGTCTTCTGGATATTTTTTACTTAGAAATGTGATTAAAAGTTCATTTGGTTGGACTAATTTTTCTGCTAGAACTTCTGCGAACAATTTTTCTTTTTCTGTCTTATAATAGTCCTTGAAAAATTCAATGTTTTGAACATCATCATTGATATTTCTTTCAAAAATTAATTCGTCATTGTCTTTATGACTGAGAGCTAAATACTCATTAAGGACTTTACCGTTCTCAAATGTAATTGTATAGAAATAAGCAACATTATTTGCAATAAACTCAGTACCTAGGGAAATTGGTGATTTTAAATTATCTTCATCTAATTTGAATTTAAAATCATCAATCTCTAATGGAAGTTTACCTTCTTCAACTAAAGTCTCTAATAGTGATATTGATTTAATTAAGTTTGATTTTCCCGACCCATTAGCTCCATAAATTGCACTATATCTCAAAAAATCAAAATCACCTAAAGTTACTTTATGGTGTTTTAATCTTTGTGTTTTATTTGGAAACAAATTAAATTCTGTTTCATCTTTGAATGAAAATATATTTTTAGCAACAAATCTAATTAACATTATCTTTTCGTTTTTTTTAACGTGAAATATTCACGCAAATGTATGGAATATTTTAATTTCTAATAATATTTATTTGTTTTATAAACTAATTCCGTGAAAAATACACGTTAATTTAATTTTAATACTCTGTTTAAGCCTTGCCGCATAACTTCTTCAGCATTTTATTTGCCGTTTAAGCAAAAATAAACATTAAATGGCAAATAAAATGGAGTTGAACGAAGCCAAACTATGGGATTAGTAACTAATTGTACGATTTTTTTAGATAAATTCTGTCCATGAGAAAAATGATTTTTCACCTTAAGTTAGTGAAATAGTACATTTCAAACAAGAAAAAAATAGATTTTTAAAATCATTCAATTTTAAATTTCAAAGAGAACTCAATTGTTATTTTCGCAAACAAACATCGCTTTAAGTCGATTTTAAATTTTGTTCTCCACTCGATTTCGAGCGTTTCAATTAATTTTCTTATTTTAGTAAATCAAAACTCGGAAAATGAAATTTAACTTAGGTTTATTTTTTGTCATTTTATGTTACTCTCTAAACATAAATGCGCAATCCCTGGCAAGTATCAAGCCAATTGCAAACAATTTTAACACAGGCAAAACATTAATTGAAAACAAAGGTCAATGGCCAAAAGGAGTCGTTTTTCGAGCCAATATGGACGGTGGAAAATTGTGGGTGCTCGAAAATAAAATGATTTTTCATTTGCAAGATTATTCGGCAATGCACAAAGCGCATGCGATGAAAACACCCGGATTTACAGGTGAAACAATCAAAGAAACGGTCGTGCATCTGAATTTTGTTGGGTCTAAAAAAGCGAAAGAAATCAAAAAGTATAACCCAACTGATTTTTATTACAATTACTTTATTGGAGCAGATCAAAGCAAGTGGGCATCCGATGTGCATGGTTATGAATCTGCTGTGATGAAAGAATTCTACTCAGGAATTGATTTCAAAATTACAGGTCAAGGTGATGAGGTAAAATACGAATTCATAGTCAATCCACAAGTTGATCCTTCGGTAATTAAATTGAATTACGCAGGACAAAATTCATTAAAAATCGACCGAAAAGGAAACCTTGTTATCGATACAGAACTTGGAAAGATTTTTGAAAATAAACCTTATGCCTACCAAGTTATTGAAGGTCAAAAAAAGGAAGTTGCAGTAAAATTCGTTTTAAATGGCGACAACGTAACTTTTGACTTAGGAAAATACAATCCAAATTACAATTTAATAATAGATCCAGTTTTGGTTTTTGCGACTTATAATGGTGCAAACTCGGATAATTTTGGTATGACTGCCACATACGGACACGACGGTACGGCTTACTCCGGTGGTACAGTTTACGGTAATAATTTCCCAACTCCAGATAACCAAACTTATGATGTCAACTCAAATTTTACGGTATTAAATGGTTCGTATGGTGTTACGGATGTTTTCATTACAAAATACAACCCAACGGGAACACAAATGTTGTGGAGTACTTTTATTGGAGGAGGAAACAACAATGCAGGTACAGAAACGGTTCACAGTATGATTTGTGATTTGAATGACAATCTCTATTTCTTTGGAGCTACCTCAAGTGCTGATTTCCCAACAACGGCAAGTGCTTTTGACCAAACGCACAACGGAGGTGGAACTGCTGAATTTTACTACAATGGTGTTTATTACTCCAGCCAAGGAACGGATATTTATGTAGCAAAATTGAGCACAAACGGACACAATTTATTGGGATCAACTTTTGTTGGTGGCTCTTTAAATGATGGAGTTAATTACACAGCAGGAGCATTGCCTTACAATTCTGCGAATTCTTATTCAGGTTTGACTTCTAATTATGGAGATCAATTTAGAGGTGAAATTATGCTAGATCAAAACAATAATATTTTGGTAGCATCTTGTACTAAATCAACGAATTTCCCTGTTGCAAGTGCGATACAAGGCACAAATGGCGGTGGACAAGATGGTGTTGTTTTTAAATTGGCAGCTAATTTTCAATCCTTACTTTTCTCAAGTTATTACGGTGGTTCTGCTGATGATGCGTGCTATTCTGTTAAAGTCGATGATTTTGACAATATCATTTTTGCAGGTGGAACGAAATCAACGAATTTAATTGCAACAACTGGTGGATGGCAACCTGCAAATGCTGGTGGAACTGCCGATGGTTTTGTTGTAAAATTGCCCCCAACAGGAAACAATATTACGCAAGCTAGTTATATTGGACGCAATCAATACGATCAAGTCTTCTTCGTTGAAGTGGATAGAGATAACAATATTTTCTTACTTGGTCAATCTGTCGGAGGAACTTTTCCAGTTGTAAATGCAGCCTATTCCAATGGAAACAGTAGTAATTTTATTATCAAACTCAACTCTGCATTAACAACGAATATGGCTTCCACACGATTTGGAAATGGAAGCACCTCAATCAACGTTTCTCCTGCTGCTTTTTTAGTTGATATTTGTGGAAATATCTATGTTTCGGCTTGGGGAGCGAATATCCTTCAAAATACTCCAATCAGTGGAATGCCTGTTACACCTGATGCGTTTCGTTTGACACCACCAAATGGTTTTGACTTTTATCTTTTGGTATTGAAACGAGATTTTGGAGGGATTTTATACGGAACTTACATTGGTGGAAATCAATCTGAAGAACACGTTGATGGTGGAACTTCTCGCTTCGATAAAAATGGAATTGTTTACCAATCCGTTTGTGCAGGCTGTGGCAATCACGATGATTTCCCGACAACTCCGGGAGCTTGGTCAGCAACAAATAACAGTAACAATTGTAACAATGCAATCTATAAATTTGATACAGGTGTAATTCCAAATGCTGAGTTTACAACTGATCAAGTTGCAGGTTGCCAAAATTTCACCGTAACTTTTGATAACAGTTCTTCAGATGACGATTCTTTCCTTTGGGATTTTGGAAATGGAAATGTTGATTCAGTTACTGTCAATCCTGTGATTACCTATGATACTCCGGGAACTTATCAAGTAAATTTATACGTTACAGATAGTTTTTGTTTGATAGTTGATACAGCACGTGTCACAATTACGGTTTTGGATTCTATTCGAATTAATTTGCCTGACACCTTGAAATTGTGTAATTCAAATCCAACACAATTGATTGCAAATAGCTACGGAACAGGCGATTATTTCATTTGGTCAACTTCTCCGAATTTTACAAATCCATTGAATATTCCTGCTGATTCAGTGATAACAGTTGTGCCTCCAGGAACAAAATATTACATCAAAGTTGGGAATCAATATTGTAGTAAAATAGACAGTGTAGTCGTCATTTTCGATGTTCCACCAACTGCTGAAATCACCATAAATAATCAGCAAGGTTGTGCTCCACTTACCGTAACCTTAACGAATTCCTCTGTTCAGACCAATTATTTCTTGTGGAATTTTGGAAATGGCGTTTTAGATTCAGTTAATAATACGACGTCGGTAACTTATACAACACCAGGCACTTATCAAATCAGCTTGACAATTGTAGACGATGTTTGTCCTGCAAATGATGTAGCAACTGTAACCGTAACTGTAACACCGGGAATTACAATCAATCTTGTTGATACCATTGCGCTTTGTACATCGGTTCCGATTACTTTTAACCCAACGGTAGCAGGCGGAGCAACTACTTTTATTTGGTCGTCAAATAATCAATTTAGCGACACTTTAAATTCCAATTTATCGCAAGCTGATTTAACAATAAATGACCCTTCAACAGGCTATTATTATTTCTACTCAACAAATGGTGATTGTGAAAATAAAGACAGTGTATATGTTGATTTCACAAGTGCAAGTTTGTCACTTTCAGGTGATAACTTAATTTGTTTAGGTGAAACAACAACAATAAGCGCAACAAGTTCCAATCCAAACATTACGTTTACCTACACTTGGACACCAGCAGCTATCCTTGTTTCTCCAACAACAAGCAATCAAGTGCAAGTTAGTCCAACAACTTCTCAGTACCTTTATTTGAGCGCAAGTTCTTCCAACGGCTGTTTTATTGAAGATTCAATTTTTATCAATGTTTCATCGATTGACCCAAGTACAGTTGTTGCAAGTGCTTCGCAAACAATCGTTGCACCAGGAACTACTGTTGTTTTGAGTGGAATTCCATCAGGAATGAGCTCTTATTCTTGGACACCTACAACAGGATTGGCAACACCAAACGCTCAAACAACAAATGCTTTGGTTAACGAATCAACAATTTACACTTTGACAGTTTCTGACGGTATTTGTGATGTTTCCGATACGGTTGAAGTGAAAGTATATACAATTATTTGCGAAGACCCGTATGTCTTTATTCCAAATGCATTTACACCAAATGGTGATAACAATAACGATGTGCTTTATGTAAGAGGAATTTGGATTGAAAAAATGATTTTCAGAGTATTTGACCGTTGGGGAGAATTGGTTTTTGAATCTACCGACCCGAATTATGGTTGGGATGGTGTTTTCAGAGGCAAAAAATTAGATCCAGATGTTTACGATTACTATTTAGATGTTACGTGTATTGGAGGTTTACAGTCCATCACAAAAGGAAATGTTACCTTAATGAAATAAATTTTAAATTCAAAAATGAAGAAAATTATCACTCCGAAATCAGAAAAATTTTTAGAAAATTACTTGAATAATGCAAGTCCAACAGGCTTTGAATCAGAAGGTCAGAAAATGTGGTTGGACTATGTAAAACCATATATTGACGATTATTTTGTTGATAATTACGGTTCTGTGGCAGGAATCATCAACCCTGGAATGGAATATAAAGTGGTGATTGAAGCACACGCAGATGAAATTTCTTGGTTTGTTCATTACATCACAAAAGATGGTTTTATTTACTTGAAACGAAATGGAGGTTCTGACCACATGATTGCGCCTTCCAAAAGAGTAAATATTCATACCGACAAAGGAATTGTACGAGCTGTATTTGGTTGGCCTGCAATTCACATGCGACATACGAAAGAAGAAACGCCGAGCATGAAAAATATTTTTCTTGATTGTGGTTGCGCTTCAAAAGAAGAAGTTGAAGCTTTGGGCGTACATGTTGGATGCGTTGCTACTTTCGAAGATGAATTCATGATTTTGAATAAAAATAAATACGTTGGTCGAGCGTTAGACAATCGAGTAGGGGGTTTTATGATCGCTGAAGTTGCGCGTTTATTGAAAGAATCTAAAACGAAATTACCATTCAGTTTATACGTTGTAAATGCAGTTCAAGAAGAAATCGGTTTGCGTGGTGCAGAAATGATTGCTCATAAAATCAAACCAAATGTTGCTCTCATTACGGACGTTTGTCACGATACAGCCACCCCGATGGTTGATAAAATCGAAAACGGCGATCAACAATCTGGAAAAGGTCCTGTGTTAACTTATGGTCCTGCAGTTCAAACAAATTTCTTGAAATTAATTATCAAAGCTGCGGAAAAAAATAAAATACCTTTCCAACGTGCAGCAGTTTCAAGATCTACAGGAACAGACACAGATGCTTTTGCTTATTCCAACGAAGGCGTTACAAGTGCATTAATTTCTTTGCCATTGCGCTACATGCACACAACTGTTGAAATGGTTCAAAAAGAAGACGTTGAAAATTGCATCAGACTTATTTTTGAAACCTTAAAAACCATTAAAGACGGACAAGATTTTAGGTATTTGAAGTGAATTTAGGTAGGTAAAATAATTTGCTTATCTGTTTTTTCTCCAATGAAAGAGAAATTGATTTTAAACGAACCTTACTTTAGAAATGTTCTTTAGGATTTCTTTCTATGTCTGGTTATTTCTAAGAAATGACAACTTTAGAAGGTTGAATTATAGACACTGTAGTTAATAAGATTCCTCACTCCATTCGGAAAGACTTGTGTCATGAGTGTTTGCGAAAATGTGAAGCATTTTCGCATTCTCTCCAATTCGATTGTCTTTCCTAAATCGGGATGTATCTTTTTTTGTCATTTCAATCAAAGCTAGAAATTCAAATTGAATTCGTTCTATACTAATTTGAGAAAACAAGCTTGCTAACTATTTATAATAATTTTCAGGCTTGTATTATCATTTAAATCAAAACTGTTCAAAGGCACCAAGACCAAACAAGGCAAAGTCATATTTTGCGGGGTCGTTTTTGTCGAAAATTCTTAGTGTTTGAATCAATTCTTCATTGCTTGTCCAATCGTTTTGTGTTCTGGAAAGTAAGCCCAATTTACGAGAAATGTTTCCGGTGTGAACGTCCAAAGGAATAAATAATTCTGAGGGTGAAATGGATTTCCAAATTCCAAAGTCCACACCCTTTTTTGAGTTGCGAACCATCCACCTTAAAAACATAACAAGGCGTTTACAAGCAGAATTTGAGAGTGGATTTGAAATGTGTTTTTCTGAACGCGCTTGGTGTTCGGTGCTTAAAAATGCTGTTCTAAAATTGTGAATTCGACCTTTCAAACCTTCAAATTCTTCATTTAAAGAAAAGGATTTTTCTAAACCTCCATTTTCGTAAATAGACCGCAAACTTCTAAAAAAGAAATCCAAATCTTCAGCATTAAATGTTCGGTGAACGAATTTTAAATCTTTGTTGCTTGTATAATTTTTAATGAATTCAAAAGGTTCATTTTCCATAATTTCAACCAGTTTCTTGCCATTGGTAATAATACTTTTTCGGTTTCCCCAAGCAATTGTGGCAAGTAAAAAGCCAATGATTTCAACATCTTCCTTTCGTGTAAAAAGATGTGGAATTTGAATTGGGTCGTGGTCTATAAAAGCTGAATTTTCGTATTGTTCAACCTTAAAATCTAGAAATTCTTTGAGCTCATTTTGATTCATTTTTCAAAGATACTCTCTTATTATGTTGGAGAACTAAAAACTAAAAACGAATAATTGAAAATAAGAATTCAAAATTCTGTGACGGAGTAGGGAAGAAGAGCTAAATTAAGTGTGAACATTTCTATTCTTAGATTCTTTTTTTTTGGTCAGAATGATTTATTGTATTGGATAGACCCATTTTCCTCTAAAAAGAAAAAGAATCGAAGCACAAATCTGCTTTAATTTTACAGCCAACAAAGTTTACAAAGAGTATGATTGAATTAAATGAGAATAATGTTTCTTTCAGTCCTGAAAAAGTCATTCGTAATTAATTTTCTAAAAAAATAGCTTAGTCTTGTTATAATTCACATTCATTCTAGTATAGCATTTAACACAAAGAATGAAAGACACAACAATTGTTATTTGCACAAAAAAACTCATTAAAGCCATATCTTTAAAAGTACTGTTGAATTTGATTTTAGTTGGTTTTATTTATCTAAGTATTTTTCTTTTTGTTGTAAAAAATAACATTTTAAGTTTTTTTATTGCACCAGTCTTGGTTGAACGAATTTGGAGAATTAAGAAAGGAGTGGATTTGAAAATTAAAACAATAAATATGGTTTTATACATTCGAAAAATTGAATTGAATCAAATTAAAGTTGATACTGAAAACAACACATTCAAAAAGATAAATAAAATTTTAAACTCCTAAAAATCAAAACAATGGAAATTATTACACTACAACAAGAATGTTTAAACTTAGACTGTCCCGTTACTGGTGAGTACATATTAAGAGACGATGAACCTGTTAATGAAGACGCCAAATCATTGATGGGTTATTGGATAGATATGGTTTTTGAAGATCCGTTTATTAAAAGTGAAAAATTGCGAAAAGCTTGGGAAGAATTTTCTGAAAAATTCGCAATTGAAAACGAAGGTTACGATCCAGAATTTGATGATTTTGAGTCGTTTATCACTAATCTAAACTGGGACAAGTGGGTTTGTTATAAATTGATTGAAACTGGAATGGGGTGCGGTCCCAATAGCACTACTGTTTGGAAAATTTTAGACCTAGGTGTCAACGATAAAATAGATTAAATAGAAGAAATAAGCTTATTTATAATTCTCAAAAATGAGCGTACACAAATATACCAGAAGATTCCTCCCGATGGTCGGAATGACTTTATTAAGGTGAAAAATGCGAAAATGCTAAGCATTTTCGCTAAAACATCCCCACTTACAGTCATTTCGACTAAAAGGAGAAATCTACTGGTACTATAGCGTATACTCAAATCCTCAAAAAAGAAACACAAAAAAAAGAAAGCACGCATGAATATTTTCCCGAAAAACGTATTAGTTGGCAAAAGAAAAGATGGATCTAAATTCACTATTGAAGAGTATGATTATAATACTTACGCAGGACTTCAGTCTATAGACAATATTGCGACGTTAGTTTGCATTTGTTTAATTGCAATGATTGTATCGCCCATTTTACTTTTAATCGTTTTATTGCAATTTGCAGGAAGGTTTCACATTGGTTTTATTATTTGTATTGTCTTCAGTGGCTATTTTGTTTTGGATTGCTACAAAGGCTGGATATTAAGTTCGGTACTGAATATTTTCGTCGAAGGACCGGTGCTTAGCTTTTTTGTTAAGATGAACATTGCTTGTATTGGTTTGAGTTTGTATTATCTTTTATTTGGAAATGTAACGTTTCAAACTGTTTTGGAATCAACAAATATTATCTTTTTTCGATACATCCTCTTTTTTGGCTATACCCTATTACTCGGCTTTATTTTATATGCTTTTTCAGGAAAATTTATTTCTGATAATTGGGTGAGTGAAAACATCAATAAAAAAAGCGAAGTAGAAAATGAAATTACATCGGACAGTGTGACGGAACATAACGTTGACAGAAACGAGCGATCTTATTCCTCTGATACCTATGATTACAACTACGATTCTGACTATTATGCAGATGAAGTATATGCAGAACCGACGCAAAGCACAATTAGAACTTTTGAAATAGGAGAAAGAATCGATGGTGGAATTGTTGTCGAATTGGATGAAACAGGTTCTCATGGAATCATTATGTATTCCTTGAATCGATTACAAAACTACAATGAGGCTGCTAATACCTTGTCTAAAAACAATTTACGACTTCCGACAATACAAGAACTTGTACGGTTTTCAAAAAACAGAAATTTGTTCAATGAATTAGAAATCAGTGATAGAGCTACCTTTTTTTGGACGTCATCATTGCCGGTTACAGAAGAATTGAACAGTGGATTTTCAAAACACTATTACAGCAATTTTGAAAACAGACAAACAAATGAAAATCAAGTTTCGTTCGTGAAGTGCTTGAATCCATTTACTGACGAATTAAAATTAGTTGACGATCGCATGCTCGGAAATTCAATCGGATTAAAGGAATTCTAATTGTACGGATTGAACTTCAACCTTTCATTTCCCACGAAAATAGAAGGTTTTGTTTTAATTTATTAAGTCAAATTTTCTTATTTTTGAACGTCTGTAAAGACCCACTGGTATGATTCATACCAACATTTAATGGTCATTCTTATGATCAACTGAAACGAGCGAGGGATTTTTCTCTCGCTTTTTTATTGTTTAGTTTTCAACTTGATTTCTTAACATCGACTCGTAAAACAAACTCATTCCCATTGTTGCAGGTTCTTGGATGAAATAAAAATCTCTTGAGAAGGCATTTGAATCTATTGTTTCATCGGGATTGATTACGATTAGTTTACAATTCTCGTTCAACAAAATCGGAAGGGTGTTGGCTGGATAAACTTCAAGAGATGTTCCAATCACGACACAAACGTCACATTCCAGTAATTCCACCATTGCTTCATGAACAAGTTGTTTATTTAATTCCTCGCCAAACCAAACAACATGCGGACGAAGTTGACTTCCTTTTTCACATAAATCGCCCTGCACAACAGCTTTATCCGTTTTGTAAATCAATTCCTTATCCACATTTGATCGAACTTTTGTGATTTCCCCATGCAAATGAATCACTTTTGTGGATCCTGCTCTTTCATGTAAATCGTCCACATTTTGAGTTACGACCGTCACCTCGAAATCCGATTCGAGTGCAGCAATTAAATCATGTGCTTTATTTGGCCGAACAGATAAGCATTGTCTCCTTCTTTCATTGTAAAAATCCAAAACAAGTCGTGGATTATTACTCCAACCTAAAGGAGAACAAACATCTTCTATTCGAAAATTATTCCACAAACCATTTTCTGAATCTCTAAAGGTTTCCAAACCACTTTCTGCTGATACACCTGCACCAGTGAAAAATACTATTTTAATCTTCCGCATTTAATGAATACTGTTCCATTCAATTTTATAACGACTAGAAAAATTGATTTTATTTTTTTCATTTCATTCAGTTATATTTTTTGATGGCGGCGTATTTGAGTTAATCTTAAATTCTTTTTATGCAACTCAAAAAATCTCAAAACCACAATTCCGTTATTCAAGCGATGAATACCTTGTTTACTGTTTCTAAAGACAGTCAATTGAATGACACCCATTTTGAGGAAGTAGAAAAAGAAATTTCGTTGGTGAAAAAATTCTTAAACAGTAACGCTTTACACGCCATTCTTTTTAGCAACATTGCCATCCTTAAACTAACTGGTAAATCTTCCGACATGGCTGAATTATCTAGTCACCTTGGAATGTCGAGCATTGAATTTCTTCCGTACAAAGAAGATCTAGATGGAATGATAAAACAAGGATTACTTTTCAGAAAACACAATAGAAGATTTTGCGACGACTTTACAAAATCAAAGTCCTACAGCATTGATGATAGCTTAGTTCATGCAATCATTCATGATTTACCACTTCCAGCTAGCAAGGAGAAAAAAGTGAATGGAACCTTGGATGTATTGGAGCAAATCAATGAACTCATTAAAATGTCCACGAATGATGAATTGGAAAATTATGAATTCTTTTTAGAGGTTAAAAGCTTATTGGATGAAAATTCAGCACTTCCCATTATTCAGTACTTAAAATCGCTTGAATTAGAAGAAAATTACTTGATTCTTTTGTGTCATCTCTATTGGAAATACCTTTCTGGAAATGTAAATGAAGGAGTTGAAGACATCATTGAATTGGTGTGTATCAATGGTGCAGACCGGGTGAAAATGACACAAGCAATCTTATCTGGAAATGATCCTCTTGCAAAGCTGGATTATACTGAATTGAAAGAAGGTCGTTTTATGAACGATTTGGAAGTACATTTAACTGATTCCGCCGCCGAAGTACTGCTTTTGGAAAACATCACTATCAAATCCTCCAGCAATAAAAAGCAAAAAACGATAACACCGGCAGACATTTACGAGAAAAAACTCTTCTTTAACGAGGCGGAAGCAACCAATCTTGATCGCATTCAAGAGGTGCTTTTAGAGTCTAATTATCAGTCCATAATTTCCCGATTAAAGGACAATAAGATGGTGCACGGCTTGAACATATTGTTCTATGGTTCTCCAGGAACGGGAAAAACGGAGAGTGTTTTGCAAATCGCGAAAGCTACGGGCAGAGAAATCATGAAAGTGGAAATCAGCCAAACAAAATCCATGTGGTTCGGTGAATCAGAGAAAATTGTCAAACGCATTTTTAGAAATTACGAAGCGCTCCATAAACAATCGAAACAAACACCGATTTTGTTTTTCAATGAAGCCGATGCCATACTAGGAAAACGAAAAAACAGTGATGCAGGAAATACGGCACAAACAGAAAATGCCATTCAAAACATTTTACTAGAAGAACTTGAAAACTTCAAAGGTATTTTCATGGCAACTACTAATCTCACCAATAATTTGGACAAGGCTTTTGATCGACGATTTTTGTTTAAAGTTGAATTCCAGCGTCCATCGGTTGAAGTTGCTGCCTCTATTTGGAAAGACAAACTGCCACATTTATCCAAAAAGGAATGTACTTTTTTAGCAGAAGAATTTGAATTTTCAGGAGGACAAATAGATAACATCGTTCGAAAATCCGAAATTGAATTTGTATTGAACAACAAGAAGGCTGACTTGGACGGAATTGTTGCTTACTGTTTGGATGAAGAGCTAGATAAATCAAATAGTTTCCATCAAAGAATTGGATTCTAAATAGACAGACCAAGAAAAAAGCCTGAACTACTTCACTCAAAAATAGTTCAGGCTTTTTTGTTAGGCACTTAAACGATAATCGGACAATTCTCTAACAAGGCGTTCACGTATGCGCTTTCTATACATCGGGATTTGATTCGCCGGGATACCAATTTTTTCACTTAGCTCCTTGTCACGAACGCCATTCATATAACGATCTAAAAGAATACTTTTTTCCTCGTACGTAAATGCTTCAATTGCTTCATAAACGCGAGAAAGCAATAAATCAAAATGCTGTTCATCAATATCTTCCATTTCATCAATAAATAATTGGTTTTCAATTAACTCATAGGATTTACTATTTTTATTTCGTTTGAAAAAATCGTAAACATGATGTATTGAAATTTTATAAACCCAGCCTTCCAAATCTCCTTTTTCGGCATTGAACTGATTTTTCTTATCCATCACTTTTAGATAGATGTCATGCACCAAGTCTTCCGCCTCGTGGCGATATTGACCTTTCAAGGTATCTAAAACGGCTTTCTTAATTGTTGGTAAAATTGGACATGAATTTTGCATAACTAAAAGATTTAGAGCGTGAATAAAAAGACAAATTATATCGGGTTCACTAAAAAAATAGTGAATCAATACACAAGAAAAAAGAAAATTAAAGGCGGCTGAAAGCGTTAAAAGCTACTCAGATGAAATCGAAAGAGGGTACTTAAACAATGGTCGTTTTGAAATAAAAAAGAAGCCTTAGTTTTCATACCTTTCGATTTTAGATTTAACAAAAAAACAAAACAATCCCACTAGCGTAAAGCGCTCTATATTAGAACATTAATAAAGTGATATGGATTATTTTAGTGATGCAAAAGTAGGAAATTAAAATGGATTTTGCAAATTTTTTGCTTGTCAATTCAAAAATTATGAGTAAAGAAGCGCTTGACGGCTTTTAAAATATAGCTTCAAAAAATGATAATCAATTGTAAATGAGTACTTAAATTATGAAAGTGATTAATAAAAATTCACTGATTTTTAAGCTGATGGATTTGGTTTGCCCCCCTACAAATCGGACAATCTTACGAGAGTTAATAAAATGATCGCTTAA
>VEQH01000018.1 GCA_018883325.1 Flavobacteriales bacterium
CAGAATTTGCTATTCCATCTAAAATTGCTGAAATTTGTTCTTGTGTAAAGTCCATTTTTTATGAGTTTAAATTTTGCAATACTAAAATCGCAATTTTTGGGCTTTACACACTTTTTAAAACAGTATCAAAGTCTTTCGTATATTTCACCTTACAAACAACGTAAACTAGCTTTCTATGTCCAAAATTTTGATTTTTTGCTTTGTCCTTGCAACTGGTTTCTTCGGCTGGTGGATTTCTCAAGAAATCAATGGGTTTTTAAAGATTTCATTCAAAACAAAGAAAATTGAAGCTCCAATTAAAACGACAGCTTACAAAAACGATTCTTTAGGATTGCGACTTGTCGATTTTGGTGGAGTTGGAATTCTGCCTGACACAGCGAATTGGGGCGATAATTACGAGCACAACGTTCACCGATTTGAGGATTTATTATTAGAAAAACACCCATTTGTCAAAGAAAATTCATTTAAAAACATTCAAGTTCAAACTGAAATTTACACCAAAAAAATGGGCAAATTGGGAATAAATGGAATCGTTCTTCCTCTATTTCTTGAATTTGTTACCTTCTCCAAACACCGCGATCAAACTTTGATTTATTCGCCAGAAACGCCTTATATCAAGCGGCATTTAGCACTCAGAAATGCATTTAATTCCTTGACTGAAATTGCTAATTCCAACGGATTAAAAACCTATCTCTACACAGATATGGTCACTTTAACAAAACCTTTGGAAACATATTTCAAGAAACGATTTGGAAAAGTTGATGTGCAGCAAAAAGAGTTTTGGAAAGTGTATCAAGCTGGTTTGGAAGAACTTTTTGAGAATATGCCCAACGTTGAAGGCTTGATGATTCGCATTGGAGAAGCAGGAAGCGTTTACAACAAACCTGGTTGGGATTATTTCAGCGAACTTTATGTGAAGGATAAAAAAGCCGTGGAATTGATGCTGCAACAGTTCTTACAAGTTGCGGAACGCTATAACAAAAAAATAATTTTTCGCTCGTGGTCTGTTGGAGTTGGGAAAATTGGTGATATGCACACTAATTCAGCGACTTATAAAGATGTACTTGGTAAACAAAATTCACCAAACCTCATCATTTCCACAAAATATTGTAACGGAGATTATTACAGTTGGCTTCCATTCAATCGCACTTTGGCTCAAGGAAAACAGAATAGAATTGTTGAATTTCAGACAAGAAGAGAATTTGAAGGTTTCGGTGCTTTACCAAATTATATTGCTCCTTTACATCAACAAGCTTTAGTTCAATTACAAAAGAAAAATCCACGCATTCAAGGAATGTGGCTTTGGACGCAAGAAGGTGGTCCATTGCGCGCAGGGCCTCTCTCAACTTACCCATTTTACGGTTTCAATACTATCACCGATGCAAATGTGTTTGCTTTGTCACAACTTGCACAAAATCCCAATCAATCGATTGATTCGATTACACAAAATTGGGTGGCGGAAAAGTTTGGGGAAAATCCACAAGTCAAAGAAAAAGTTAGCGAAGTATTACTCGCCTCACACGAAGCAATCGAAAAAGGATTGTACATCGGAAATTATTCAAAATTGTATGTCAAAGCGTTGGGATTGGAGCCTCCGCCGATGCTGTGGATTTTTGAATGGGATATTGTTGGTGGTTCGAGCGCTGCTTTAGGTGCAATTTATCACGTGAGTAGAGGAAAAATCAATTCGGCAATTGAGGAAGGAAAAGAAGCTATTTCAAGCACCATTCGAATGCGAAAAACACTGGAAAAAATAGCTCGCAAGGTAACAAAAAACAAATCTGAATTTCGAAAATTGATTGCTGCTTTTAAATATCAAGAGCAACTTTTCAAAACCTTGGGAGCTTATCGCACTGCTTTTTTGTCTTATTACGATTGGATTGCAAATGGAAATAATACTTCAAAAATCAAAGGTCAAAAAGCATTGGCAATCTTTAAAATTCGAGCAAAAGAACACCAACTTAAATACGGTAAAAATCTTGATTTTCCTGCTTATTCATTCGCCGAAGCAAGGCAAGGAATTGAAATTTTAGAACGTTCAACACTTGTCGCTTGGCTATCACTTTCTTGGTTGTTAATTTTTGGATTACAGTTATTTAGCTTATTTCGAAATCCAGATGGGCGACTTTTAATCAGTAGTGTTTTCACTCCTCAAAATAGAAAAATAGCCAAAACTCCCACTCGAAATTTAAGATTTTTAATCCTTTGGGTTTTGCTCGCTTTACTTCTCTTTTCTGCATTTTTAGCACCGATTTTTACAACTTGGCTTTTCGGTTTATTTATAATTTACCTCCTTACAATTCGAATTCTTTTAGGTCAACATATATTGTCAGTTTCCCAACGCATGTGGCCGTTTGCTTTGTTAAGCTTGAGTTTGTTACTTTTTCCAATGCTTGCAATTTCAATTCGTGGACCAATTTCTTTTTGGTTACCATTTTGGACTTCAGAAACGTTCAGAACTGTATTTTTCACAGGTTGGATCGTAATTTCTGCTTGGATTTATTTACGACTTTGGCTCGAATTCAAGCGCAAACACAACGGATTTCAAGCTTTTGGAAAAGTTCTTTGTGTACAAGGAATAATGTATTTAGTGGGCGGAGCAAGTGTATATTTTATAGGACTTGAAAATATGCTAACCTTTCTAAACGACGAATTACTCATTCTCCCTGCCGGACTTTCACGCATTATGGGAATCACTACGCATCTCGACATTCCTTTAGAATTGCCGCTATGGGTGCTTCAAAGTGGGTTCATTTGTTTCGGAATAGGTTTGTTTTTTGTCTTTACTGCTCGTGTAAAAATGAAAAAAATTAGTTGATAAAAATATATTGTTAATATTATATTTAAAATATTGTATTTCAGTTATTTAAATAAATATACTCCAAAATTACATAGAATTAATTCCGAAATTGCATAAATATTATTCCGAAATTACATAGAATAAATTCCGAAATTGCATAAAATAAATTATCTTTGAAATGTGATTACAAGAACAGCAGTTGATAAAGCAAAAGCAATGGCAGAAAAATTTCCTGTCATCGTATTTACAGGGCCACGTCAGTCGGGAAAAACAACACTTGCTAAAATGAGTTTTCCTACTTACCGCTATGTTTCATTGGAAAATCCACAAAACTTAGAATTTGCTCTTACTGACCCACGTGGATTTTTAGCTATTTATGACCGTTATGTTATTATTGATGAAGTTCAAAATGCACCAGAATTGTTTTCCTACATTCAACAAATTGTAGATGAATCGAATATTCCTGGCCATTACATTTTAAGTGGTTCTCAAAATTTTTTATTGCTTGAAAAAATTACGCAATCATTGGCAGGAAGAGTTTATTTGATGGAACTACTTCCTTTGAATCATTCGGAGATTTCTCAAGTAAAAGAAACAACCATTGAAGAAGAATTATTTGCTGGTTCTTATCCGCGATTGTACAATATGCAAATTGCGCCAAAAGATTTTCATCCAGGTTACATTAAAACGTATGTTGAACGAGATGTTCGAACCATTTTGAATGTGCAAGATATTAAGGTTTTTCGTA
This sequence comes from Flavobacteriales bacterium, assembly GCA_018883325.1. Lineage (GTDB taxonomy): Bacteria > Bacteroidota > Bacteroidia > Flavobacteriales_D > Crocinitomicaceae > UBA952. The sequence goes on from VEQH01000018.1 coordinate 3,549, forward strand.
AGTTACTTTCGTTATTAGCACATTATGCAGGTCAACAGTTCAACGCTTCAGAAATTGCTAAAAAACTAAACATAGATAGCAAAACCGTTCAACGTTGGATGTCAATTTTAGAAACAAGTTACATTGCATTTACGCTTGAACCATGGCACACCAATTTACCAAAACGAGTTGTAAAAACTCCAAAATTGTATTTTTATGACACGGGCTTACTTTGCTACTTATTGGGAATAAAAAGCCAGGATGAAATAACGACATCTTCCTACAAAGGAGCAATTTTTGAGAATTATGTATTGCTCGAAATAATGAAATCACAAAATGCGCAGGGTAATCAGTTGAATTATTATTACTGGCGCGATAGCAATCAAAATGAGATTGATTTGCTAATTGCAGATGGAAAAAAACTTCATTGCTTTGAAATGAAAGCTTCATTAACCGTAAGATCAGAGCACATTAAAGCACTTCACTATTTGGATGAATTTATTTCCGATTATCAACTGATGCACCACATGGTAAATTATTTCGATGAAACCCAAAATCGCACAAATGAAACAATTGTTTCTTGGAAAGATATTGGAAATTATCCAAAAATCAATATATAATACAACTAATTGTTTTACAATATTTTAGTTTAATTAATTCCGAAATTGCATAAAGATTATTCCGAAATTGCATAGAATAAATTCCGAGATTACATAAAATAAAAAACACCTCCGAAGCTGTTATTTCGGCTTTCTTTACTTAGGGTCTGCTGAAAAAGTCAGAAATGAGCCAGATTCTAGACGCAGTCAATGAAGATGTATAATAATACTTCGATTTACCTTCGGTGCTACTCCGTGGTGACTGCAACGAAGAAGATGGTTTATTTGCTTTCAGCGCTACTTCGTGGTCTGACTAACAAAATAATATCATCTTTAATGCAAGGAAATTTCTTAAAACAACTCAAAAACCTTGCATCTAAAAGAATATATATCACCTAAACACAAGATAAAATAAAGGTTTTGTGTTTTTCAGCAGACCCGACTTAACTTTTTTGAAACACCCATAACGCTTTCTCTGTGAATTTATAAAGTTCTATCTTTAGTATAAATCGCACAATTTCAACTTCTATCCGTAATTTTACAACATGAATAACGAACGACCACTTTCCGACTGGCTACCGATGTCAATGAAAGAAGCTGAAAAACGCGGCTGGGAAGAATTTGATGTGATATTAATTTCGGGCGATGCCTACGTGGATCATCCAGCGTTTGGAACGGCAGTGATTGGTCGTATCATTGAAGACGAAGGTTTACGCATCGGAATTGTGGCGCAACCCAACTGGAAAGACGATTTGCGCGACTTCAAAAAACTGGGAAAACCGCGTCTGTTCTTTGGTGTAACCGCTGGTTGTATGGATTCAATGGTGAACCACTACACAGCGAATAAACGTTTGCGTTCCACAGATGCTTACACACCTGGCGGAGAAGCTGGCTTTCGTCCCGATTATGCGACGATAGTTTACAGTAATATTCTTAAAAATTTATTTCCTGACGTGCCTGTGCTTTTGGGTGGAATTGAAGCTTCACTCAGACGTGTAACGCATTACGATTATTGGAAAGATCAATTAATGCCATCTATTTTAGTGGATTCAAAAGCGGATTTATTGGTCTATGGAATGGGCGAACAACCTTTGCGTGAATTGTTGCGCTTACTGAAAAAAGGCGTTCCGTTCAATCAAGCGAAAACCTTAAAACAAGTTGCTTTTTTACAAGAAAAGGAATTGGATTTGCCGAAAAACAAAAACTGGGAAACCGTTGAATTGGCAAGCCACGAAGACTGTTTACAAGATAAAATTAAATACGCGGCCAACTTCAAAATCGTGGAAGTAGAATCCAATAAATGGGAAGCAAACCGAATCATTCAACACGTTGGAAACGAGACCTTGGTTATCAATCCACCCTATAAAACGATGACCGAAAACGAGGTGGACAAGTCGTTTGATTTGCCTTATACGCGATTGCCGCATCCGAAATACAAAAAACGTGGCGCGATTCCAGCGTATGATATGATTAAGTTTTCAATCAATATGCACCGCGGTTGTTTTGGAGGTTGTAGTTTTTGTACAATTTCTGCGCACCAAGGGAAGTTTATTGCATCGAGAAGTGAGAAATCCATTTTAGCTGAAGTCGAACAAGTTGTCAATCATCCTGAATTCAGGGGTTATATTTCCGATTTGGGTGGGCCTTCAGCGAACATGTACAAAATGAAAGGAAAAGACGAAGCGATTTGTGCACGATGTACTTCTCCGAGCTGTATTCACCCTGTGATTTGCAGCAATTTAGACACTTCCCACAAGCCATTGACGGAATTGTATCGAAAAGTAGATGCCAATCCAAAAGTGAAAAAAGCATTTGTGGGTTCTGGAATTCGATACGATTTATTAGTAGATGATTTCAACAAAAACAACGAAGACGGCAACCACGACGAATACATTGAACAAGTAATTACACGTCACGTCAGTGGAAGATTGAAAGTCGCGCCGGAGCATACGTCTGATGCTACTTTACGTGTGATGCGCAAACCGTCGTTTAAATATTTCCATAAATTCAAAGAGAAATACGACAAAATCTCCGAAAAACACGGTCTGAAACAGCAATTAATTCCTTATTTCATTTCTTCGCATCCAGGTTGTGAAGAGGAAGACATGGCGAACTTAGCTGCGGAAACGAAAGACATGGGCTTCCAATTGGAGCAAGTGCAAGATTTCACTCCAACTCCAATGACCGTTGCAGAAGTGATTTATTACACAGGCGTTCATCCTTATACCTTGAAACCAATTAAAACCGTTAAGTCTAAAGAAGAAAAATTGAATCAAAATCGTTTCTTTTTCTGGTATAAACGCGAAAATCAAGCATGGATAAAACAAAGATTAGAAAAAGCAAAGCGACCTGATTTGATAGAGAAATTACTGGGAGAAGAAAATCAGAAAACAGAAAAGCAAATCCCTAAATGGTTGGAGAATAGGAGGAAAAAGTAATTAAATAGCTAGGATTCGATTAAATAGCTTGAATTGTCGAGCTGATTTTTTGTTTTACTAGTTCCCATGTTATTGACTTGTTAAATACTATTGGGTTTGGTTGAATTTCTGCGTCATCAAAATACAATAAGCTTCTCATTACATGAAAAGATGTTTGATGAGGATATTTTTCAGAGTAGAAAGAAAACAAATCATCAATTGAATAGTGTTGTAATAAGAAATACAAATCATAGAAGTCTTTTTTGCTTCCTCGACCAGTAATTGCATCTAATTTCATAGCAGCAATATCTTCAATTGAAGCCATTCGGATGTTTTCGATTGTAACAAACGGTCTAATAAATGGATAATGAAACTTGATAAAATCAACTTTAACTTGATTAATTGTTGAAATGAGTGTTTGTGTTTGTTGATTGTTTACAACAATTTGATAATCATTCAATAAAGCGGATAAAATTTCATTTGAGGAGAAATCAGCAGTTGAAAATAAATCTAAATCAATGGATTCTCGGTTTCCCATCTGCAATGCTAAAGCAGTTCCACCAACTAGTACAAAAGAATGCAAATATTCTTTCTCCATCAAGGATTTTAATAATTCCAGTGTGTCTGGTTTGACTGTTTGAAGTTGTAACATCTAAATTCTGATTTTGGAATTGAAAAATAAACAGAACAAAAACTCAATGTCCTTTCATCTAAATTTTTTATTTTGACAATGATTGATTTCAATTTTTCTATTCCATAATAGTTTTTTATGGCTCTAAAATCATCTAAAGTACCTCTTGTAAGTACACGCTCTACAATAAACAATGAATGAATTTCAGCGTCAATATCCTGAATATTCACATCCCAAAATAGCGTTTTAGACAAACCACTTTTAAAATCTTCATACATATTTCAAATTTAAGATATTATTTCAAAAGGCAATAAATACCCTATTAAAATCAAAAAAAGAAAAACTGAATCAAAATCCTTTCTTTTTCTGGTATAAACGCGAAAATCAAGCATGGATAAAACAAAGATTAGAAAAAGCGAAGCGACCTGATTTGATTGAGAAATTATTGGGCGAGGAAAAGCAGAAAACAGAAAAGCAAATTCCTAAATGGTTGGAGAATAGGAGGAAAAAGTAATTTCGATAGTATAAACAGTTTTTATCTATTACTCAAGCAAGTGCTGATTTCTTAATTTTAATCATCTTTTTTCTTGATTATTTGTCATTGAACGATTGTGCGTAAAACATGATTTTTGTTAACCTAATTAACCTATTAAATTATCAACAAGGTTTTAGATTTCAAAAACATAAATACATAGTCATGACAAATTCAATTTTAAAAACAGTTTTCTTGTTTTTCTTAGCAAATCAATTATTTGCTCAAACTTCTGGAAGCTTCGAGTTCACATTTACACAAACGCCTCACTCTACAGTGCATGGATCAAAACATAATTTAGCTGTTTGGTTTCAAACCGAATCAGGTGAATTTGTAAAAACAGATTCTCGATTTGCTGGTGCGTTGACTAATGACCATCTACCTATTTGGTCAGAAAATGCAGGTGGTCCGGCATTAGATTGCTTATCACCAAATTGCAATGTTGTTAATGCAACTACTGGTGCTACATTAGCTGATTATTCAACACGCACTGTAACTTGGGACGGAAGAAATTCAGAAGGTGAAATTGTGCCTGATGGAATTTACAAAATAAGCTTGGAACAATGTTGGGTTCATGGCGAAACAGAAAAGGTTTTTCGCACATTTCTATTTGAAAAAAGTGCTAACGCTATTGTTTTATTACCAGAAGATTCAGATGAATTTACAAATATTTCATTGGTTTGGAATCCAGTTGCAAGTTTAAACGAAATGGAAGGAAATGAAGTTGTTGTGTTTCCTAATCCGAATAACACAGATGTTTTAACTATTAATTTCTCAGAAGCGTCTAAAATTACTGTTCATTCATTATTAAGTAAACAAGTTTATAGTTCCAAAGTAAATAAAGGAAACAAAACACATTCTATCAACCTGCTCAATTTTGAAAATGGTGAATACTTTATAACTGTTTTCAATAATGAGAAAACAATCAAATGTAAAGTTATAATCAACCGTTAATTACGGGTCTTACTAAATTGGTTTAATTTTAATTTCAGATTAAAGTCATTCATTTGGTACAAGAATTTTGAGTTTTTTCTAAGAAATTTCAATGCTTGAAGATTCATTTTCGTTTGTTTATCAGCTCTTAATTGCAATTTAGATTAATTCCAATCAATTTGTATTCTTTTGATTATCAATGTGATATTGTTTCCAGTTAATCAATGATAAATCAATAATTGCCTAAAAATCAGGGTTTGTGGCAAATGTTTCACTTTCTAATTGGACTAAAATTCTACATTTAACGTCTATTTTATTGAAATTATGAAACAATCCTAAGCGTTTGTTTCTATTTAGGCGATAAAAATGAATTTAAAACAATTAAACTAAAATGAAAAAACTATTAATTCCAGTTGTGCTTTTAACAACTTCTCTCGGATTCTTCGCTTTCAGAAGCGAGTTGTCAAATTCAAATCAATTCCATAAAAGTCCTTTGGATGTAAATGGTGCGGCAGGCGGAAAAACTGGAGCACCAGGTGAACAAAATTGTACTTCTTGCCACAGTGGTGGCTCAGCACAAGCTGGAACAACTGAAAACATTTTAACCGTTTTAGATGCAAACAATAATCCAGTTACAAACTACACATTAGGTTCCACTTACACTGTAACACTAGCAATGAATTCCAATCCTGCGAAAAAAGGATTTCAAGCAACTGCATTATCTGGAAACAATGCAATGGCAGGAACATTTACTGCAGGAACAACAACTCAAATAAAAACAGCAACAATTTCTGGTGGTCAGAGAAAATATGCAGATCATAAAGGTTCAAGCAATACAAGCGCAACTCCGCTTTGGTCTTGGACATGGACAGCACCAACAACAAATGTTGGAGACGTAATATTCTATGTTGCTTCGAATAAAGCAAACAATAATAACAGTGACTCAGGAGATCAAATCTTTCTTTCACAACACACAATCACAGCGCCTTCTTCTACTGCTGGAGTTGAAGAAAATGAATTCAAATCTTTTTTCAAAGCATCTTACAATATTGAAAACAACGGAGTTCAACTAAACTTCAATAGTTTGAAAGCAGATAGAATTCATGTGAACATCGTTGACTTGACTGGTAGATCTGTTTTGGCTAAAAACATTGGTATTGCAAAAATTGGAGAAAATTCAGAATTTGTTTCGTTTCCAAATCAATTACCTAAAGGTTATTATGTTGTAAATATGTTCTTGAACAACAAAGCATTATCAGCTAAAATTGTAGTACAATAGTACAGTAAAAATCAAATTCATTTAACACCGATCTTTTTTCAAAGCTTGCAAAGACAAATTTGAAAAAGGGTCGGTTTTTTATACGCCTAGTAATTCACTCACATTTTTTCGAATTGTCGAACTAATTTGATCAGTTGGCAAATCATTATCGTCTTCACCAAAAGGATCTTCAATTTCTTCAGCAAGAACTTCCATACTTACCAAAGCATAAAAAACAAACGTTGCAATTAATGCGGAATAATATCCGAATAAATTAACGAAAGCAAGCGGCAAGGTTATTACATAAATGAAAATGAATTTCTTGATGAATAAACTATACGAATAAGGAATCGGTGTGTTTTTTATACGTTCGCACGCACCAATTGCGTCGATGAGCCCATTCAAATTCTTGTCCAAAACATACAAATCTTCTGGCTTAATCATTCCCGTTTTATAAAGTTCCGAAATGCGTTCCCTTATGCGATTGATAACCCAAAGTGGAATATGAGTTGCGCTTTGAACTGAAATTCTATCTTGCTCACTTTGAAATTCAAGTTCATCCCATTTTAAACTTCCACGTAAATGTTCTTTACTTGCGTAAGAAAAATTAGAAATCATTGCGGCAAACCACTTTTTTTCAGTTTGGTTCTCGCCAAGAATTGCATTCAATTTAGAAGCTAGATTTCTGCTATCATTTACGATTCCACCCCAAGTTTTCCGACCATCCCACCAACGATCATAAGCGGTGTTGGTTCTAAATACAAGCAACAAAGAAATAACAAAACCAAGCAATGAATAAACAGCTATCAGATTTTTAAGTCCCTCGGCTTTTGGAAAAAAATGAATTTCAAGAAAAGTTATTAAAGAGGAAAGAATACCTATGTAAATCAATTCTTTCCATAACATTCTGATTGTGTCGCTTTTATCAAATGAAAATATGAGTGTTATCCAGTTTTTTGGGTTGTAGTTTATCATTTTATTGTTTGCTCAAAGATAATCAAAGCTGAAAAATATGTAATTTCGAATAAGTTATTATACGTTAAACTCAATACAATGGAAATCACTCCTGAAATCAAACAACGTCTTGAATTGCTCAATGAAAAATATGGAGCTTTAGGTCAAGATTTACTTTCTTATTTAGATGGACTTTTATACGCAGATGTTACAACTTATTGGGACTACATTGAGCTCGAAACTTTATTGAGTTTACAAAAACCCAAAACCAAATTTCCTGATGAAATGGTATTTATTATGTACCATCAAATCACTGAATTATACTTCAAATTAGCATTGCTAGAATTTGAACAAATTGGAAATAAAGAAAACATTGATGCTAAATTCTTTGTAGAAAGAGTAACACGTATCAATCGCTATTTTGAAGCATTAATCAAAAGCTTTGAAATCATGATTCAAGGAATGGATCGCGATCAATTTTTGAAATTTAGAATGTCATTACTTCCTGCAAGTGGTTTTCAGTCAGCGCAATATCGCGACATTGAAATATTCAGCACCGATTTTGTAAACCTTGTCGACAAAGACCAAAGAGCAAATTTTAAAGCAAGTGATTCCATCGCTTCGATGTTTGAACACATTTATTGGAAAGCTGGTGCAACGGAAGTTGGAACTGGTAAAAAAACCTTAACACTTGTTCAATTTGAAGAAAAATACAGAGATTCATTCATTGCTTTAGGTGAAAAATGCAGAGATAAAAATTTGTGGCAAAGTTACCTACGCTTGAGTGAAGCAGATCAAGCAAAACCGGAGGTAAAAGAAGCTTTGCGCACAAACGATACAAATGTGAATGTTAATTGGCCTTTAGCTCATTACAAATCTGCGGTAAGATATTTGGCAAAAGACACAAGTGATATTGCTGCAACAGGTGGAACAAACTGGCAAAAATATTTACCTCCAAGATTTCAAAAACGTATTTTCTACCCTGAATTGTGGTCGAATGAAGAAGTAGAAAATTGGGGAAAAGCTTGGGTTGAAGAAGCTCTAAAACGTTGAAAAAACCCACTAGCATCTAAAAAATTAAGTTTCTTGCAAACCGATAATCTTGATTTTCCGTTTGAATATCAATAGATTATTAAAAAACGGCTACCTCAACTCGAAGTAGCCGTTTTTGTTTGTTGGTTGGTTGGTTATAATCCAATAATTTGTCTAACCTCCACTTCTGTCAAATTACGTTTTTGACCATCTTGATTTAGGTAAGTTCTATTTACTAATCGTCCATGAATAGCGACTTTTTTTCCTTTTTCAGCATATTGTTCGATGAACTCAGCCAGGTTTCCCCAAGCAAACACACGGTGCCATTCAACTGTATCTTTGTATTTACCGTTGTTTTTTCGCTCAGGTTTTGTTGTAGCTAAACTGAATCTTGCAACTGATTTTCCATTGTCAAATTTTGTAATTTGTGTGTTTGTTCCGATGTTGCCGATTAATGTTACGAAGTTGCGCATAGTTGTCATGATGTGAATTTTTAGAAAATTATTGAAATGTGATATTGATTTGAATTGTTTTTTTACATAAGAATGATGTCGTTCACTTCAACCTCTGAAATGAATTTGCGTTCGCCTTTGGTGTTATAGAAACGGCTCACAAGTTTTCCTTCGATTGCCATTTCAGAACCAACGTGCCCTAATTCTTCAAGCACTTTGATCCATCTTCCCCACGCTGTAACTAAATGCCAATTACTTCTAGTTCTTGTTTTTCCTTCTACGTCTAAATAGACTTCTTTTGTGGACATTGAAAATTTTGCAACTTTTCGTCCGTCTTGTAACTCTGTAAACTTCGGTGCCGAGCTTACTTTCCCGATTAAATTAACGTGATTCATGGTCTTAGGATTTATTGATTAATTAATTTTCTGCTTTAGTTGGAGCCAACAATAAAAAGTCGGATAATTCAACGATTGTACTGTAGCGTTTTTCTCCTGATTTTGATTCATAAGATTGATTTACTAATCGACCTTCTAGCATAATCTCTTGTCCTTTAGAAAGCAATTTCTGAATTCGTTCAGCTGCTTTTCCCCAAGCGTTGATGTTGTGCCATTGTGTCAAATCTTTCCATTGTCCGTTTTTGTCTTTGTAACGTTCGTTTGTAGCTAATGTGAATCGTGCTAATGATCTTCCTGATTCGAAGTTTACGATTTCTGGTTGTGCACCCAATCTTCCGATTAATTTGACATTGTTTCTTAATGCATTCATGATGTAAAAAATTAAATTGTTTGATAAAAAATTTGTTTTGTGTTTCCTTCAAAAATCGTTTTCTGAATTCGACACTGCAAAGTTTTGTTAGAAGTGAAATTGAAAACGGTTATTTTTCGTTTGTTGTCGATTATTATTCGTTTATAAATGAATTTAATCGTTTTTATAATTGTTAATCAATAACTTAAATGAAATAATAAAACTGAAAAAAAAGTAAATTATAAGTTAGTAGAAATTAAAAAAAATGGTTTTTCTTGCTTTTTTGACTCTATGAATTGTTACTTATGTTGCATTTTTCAAACTTTCAACTTGCGTAAATAGAAATAGAATTAACTTTGCTTATCAATACATAAAAATGACAGAAACAACAACAACAGAAATTCAAGAAATCCTAAGTAAATTAGGAATTGAAGAAATGAATAATGGTGCTTCCACAGGAGGTAAATGGTTCAAAACGAGAGGTGAAAAAATTGATTCAATTTCTCCGGTGGACGGAAAATTAATTGCCTCTGTTAACGCAGCAACTGAAGCTGATTACGAAGCTGTGATTTTGAAAGCACAAGAAGCATTTTTAGAATGGCGAATGATTCCTGCTCCTAAAAGAGGAGAAATTGTACGTCAATTGGCAGAAAGAATTCGATTTTACAAAGAACCACTTGGGAAATTAGTTTCTTACGAAATGGGGAAATCACTTCAAGAAGGTTTAGGAGAAGTTCAGGAAATGATTGACATCTGTGATTTCGCAGTTGGTCTTTCAAGACAATTATATGGTTTAACAATGCACTCAGAACGTCCTGGACATAGAATGTATGAGCAATATCATCCACTTGGAATAGTTGGTATTATTTCAGCATTCAATTTCCCTGTTGCGGTTTGGAATTGGAACACAGCGCTTGCTTGGGTTTGTGGTGATGTTTGTGTTTGGAAACCATCTGAAAAAACGCCAATCACTGCAATTGCTTGTCAACAAATTACAAAAGAAGTTTTTGATGCAAATGGTGTTCCTGAAGGCGTTTCTGGTTTGATCATCGGTGGTGCAGAAATCGGAAAATTAATGGCAGAAGATGTTCGTATTCCTTTAATTTCCGCAACTGGTTCAACGCGTATGGGTAAATCAGTTGGTGCAACAGTTGGTGCTCGTTTAGGACGTTCTTTATTGGAATTAGGAGGAAACAATGCAATTATTATCGCTCCTTCTGCTGATTTGAAAATGGTTGTTCCTGGAGCTGTTTTTGGCGCAGTTGGAACTGCTGGTCAAAGATGTACTTCTACACGAAGATTGATTATTCACGAATCAATTTACGACAAAGTAAAAGACGCTATCACTAACGCATACAAACAATTGAGCATTGGAAATCCATTGGATTTGAATAATCACGTTGGACCATTGATTGATAAAGATGCAGTTACAAATTATTTGAATGCAATCGAAGCTGCGAAAAAAGAAGGTGGAAATGTGTTGGTTGAAGGTGGCGTTTTAGAAGGCGCTGGTTATGAATCAGGATGTTATGTGAAACCTTGTATCATCGAAGCAGAAAATCATTTTGCAATTGTACAACACGAAACATTTGCTCCAATTTTGTATTTAATTAAATACACAGGCAGTGTTCAAAATGCAATAGCATTACAAAATGGTGTGCCTCAAGGTTTATCTTCAGCAATAATGACAAATGATTTGAAGGAATCTGAAGCGTTTTTATCTCAAGCTGGTTCAGATTGTGGTATTGCAAACGTTAATATCGGAACTTCAGGTGCTGAAATTGGTGGTGCTTTTGGTGGTGAAAAAGAAACTGGTGGAGGTCGTGAGTCTGGCTCTGACGCTTGGAAAGTTTATATGCGCCGTCAAACAAACACAATCAATTATTCAGATAGCTTGCCTTTAGCTCAAGGAATTAAATTTGATTTATAAAAAATAGATTTTTATCAAGAAGCCTTCTCAATCAAAACGGGAAGGCTTTTTTTATTTTTTATTTCATATAACGAACTTTAATCAATCATTATTGTTAACTTTAAGAAACACGTGAATATGAAGAAAATAAATACATTATTAATAATTTTTGTTTTGAGTTTAACTTTCGTTAGTTGTAAAAAGAAAACGTTTGAACCACAACCTGACCCAATTGAAAACGAAGACAGTATTGCAGTAACTTCAGATTCATTATCAACATTGATTGTTAATGTTTCTGGAATGAAAAACACAAACGGAAAATTGAATATTGCTTTGTACAATAATCCAGATAATTTCAATAAACCAGAATTAGTTTACAAAGAATTGTTTCTAACGCTACCTGGGCAATCGATGACGGTAACTTTTGATAGTATTCCTGCCGGAACTTATGCTTTCGCTTTATTTCACGACGAAAACGACAATCAAATTTTAGATCAGAATTTCTTAAATATTCCGCAAGAAGGCTTTGCTTTTTCGAATAATTCAATGGGAAGTTTTGGTCCTCCGACCTACAATCAAGCAAAATTCAACATACCTAAAAACAGTACTGTCACGCAAAATATCTCTTTGCGATTTTTCTAGTGAAAACTAACTTAAATTCGTTTTAGCTTCTACTCATCCATTTTGCGACGTACTTACCAATAATATCGAACTCAATGTTTACGATATCTCCCACTTTCAATTGATGAAAATTGGTGTGCTCGTATGTAAAAGGTATGATGCAAACAGCAAATGAATTTTCTTTCGAATCCACAACGGTTAAACTCGTACCATTAACGGTTACAGAGCCTTTTTCTACGGTTAATTGGTCATCGTTGTATTTAAAAGTATATTTCCAACTTCCGTTTTGGTCTTCAATATTTGTGCAAGTAGCAATTGTATCAACGTGACCTTGAACGATGTGTCCGTCCAAACGACCGTTAAAAGCCAAGCATCTTTCCAAATTCACTTTTGTGCCGTTTTCCCAATAATTCAAATTTGTTTTATCCAATGTTTCTTGAATTGCTGTTACGGTATAATTCTGTCCTTCTATATCAACCACCGTTAGACAACAACCATTGTGAGCAACACTTTGATCGATTTTCAATTCAGGTGTCATCTGCGCTTGAATCGTAAAATGGATGTTTCCTGCTTCGCGAACAATTTTCGTTACTGTACCAATTTCTTCAATAATTCCTGTGAACATACTTTTTGATTTTTGAGTTTACGAAAGTAAGGTAGATTTTTTGTTTTTGGGTGAATAATGTTGACTTCGAGAGCCTCAGTCAACATTATTCGAGAGCCTCAGTCAACTTTTATTCACAAGTACTATTCAACGTTAATTGAATTATTGCTCACAAATTTTATCCAATAGTTCTTTAGAGTCCCTCAATACTTTATCTCTATATGCAATAGCTAATTCTGGTAATAATTCATTTTCTCCTCTCATCAATGCCTCTTTTTTCTTTCTACTCCAACCTTGAATTTGTTTTTCACGATAAAATGATTCGGCAACATGTTTATATTCTTCAAAATAAATCAATTTAACTGGTAAAAATTTTTTAGTATGATTTGCTCCTTCTCCATTTTGGTGTTGATTAAATCGTCTTAATAAATCAATTGTACTACCTGTATAATAACTTCCATTTGAACATTCCAAAATATACATCCAACCTTTCATAATAAATAGATTTAATTTTGTAAAATCTCTCAAATAAAGTTGACTTCGAGAGCCTCAGTCAACTTTATTTGAGAGCTTCAGTCAACTTTATTCGAGAGCCACTTATTGTTTGACAGAGGTCTCGAAGTCAACAATAAGTGACCCTAATATAAGAAATCATTTTATTTATTCCTAAACATACAAGGTGCCACGAATCACTTCCATAGATTTCGCAACGTTGAATTTTGGAGAGTGAATTGTCAAATAATCCAATAAAATATAAAGTGCTTTTCGTGTTGTTTCATTTGAATAATTCGTTTTTAATTCGTCTTGAAACAAACTACTCAACAGAGCCACAACCTCACCTTCAAATCCGATTGAGTTAATAGATTTTGAATCTGAAAATTCACCTTTTTTAATGTCAAAACTTATGGGAGAATCAGACTCAAAAAGTGGTGAATAACCCAATTCTCTTGTAAGTCCAGCTAAGAAATAAAGTGGAAAATTAAAACAATCTTTACTTGATTCAAGCAACAGAATTTGATTTTTTAAAAACGCAAAAAGCATCGGGTCTGCTTCTTCCATTTTAATTGTTTGCTTCAAAATATCGGCAATAAAAAAGCCAAGAATAATCTTTTGTGGATTACTATAGAAATCAGTTAATGGAATCGCATTATCCAAAGAATTGATAATTCCCATTTCACTCTCTGGACGTTTGAAATACGTAATTTCATAAATTCCTAAAGCGAAAATTGCTTTTTGCTTTTTCTTCGCGCCTTTGAAAATATAGGTTGTAAGTCCACCCTTTTCTGTGAAAAACGTTAAAATCAAACTACTTTCAGAATAGTTTTTACGAAAAATTAATATACCAATATCGGTTTGTTTCACAGAATTTATTCCTTTTTGGAAATCTTAAAATCGATTTTATAATAGAAAATCGGTAAGAAACCTAATTGTGTTTTTTGTGCTGTTGGTTGGTAACCAGGCTGTGCAACTTCATTTGGATCAAGACTTGGTGCATAAGCTAAACTCAATAAATTTCTTGTATTGAAAATATTTACTAAATCCAATCCGATTTCGTGCGTTGCTTTTGCGGCGTTCATTCTCCAACTAATCTTCAAGTCCATTCGGAAATAATCTTGAAATTGTAAATCATTGAACATCGAATCTAGGAAAATAATTTCTTTTAATTCTTCGGTTTGCGCAATGTTTACCAAACCATATCTTCTTCCTCCAGCTACTGTTACTTTTCCGCCAATTCCTAAAACATGTTTTGCGCCCAGTTTGAATTCTTTACCTACGAGTAAATTAGCAACGTATTTCCCGTTGTAAGAAGTGTTTCTTAAAATACCATCACTTCCTGTGTATTTAGAATCGTAAAGTGTTCCAGAAAACAAGAAAAAGAACGATTTATCAAAATATTTCTGAACAGTTAATTCTAAACCATAATTTAAACCTGTTCCCGTATTTTGTAAAGAGTCAGGGAAAATTCGAGCAAAACCGCCACCCATATTTATCATTGAAAAAGAAGATGGGGCAATCGTAACAGGAACATCGTATAGATATTGATAATAAGCTTCTGTTCGGATATTTAAACCAGCTTTTGTAATTGATTTTTCGTAGCCAATTCCAGTGTGTAAACTGCGCATAAAATCCATGTTTTTATTGTGGTAGATTTTCGAACCATCGTTTGCAGTCAAGTGATAAGTATATGTGTAAAGCGGTTGAATTTGGCTGTGCATTCCTGCACCCATAAATACGGATTGATTGCCTTTCATTCGGTATTTCAATCCCAAACGAGGTTCAGCAATACTTAAACTATTCGTCATTGAAAAATACTGCGAATGGATTCCTGCTGTGATATCTAGGTTTTCATTTGCTCGCCATTTCCATTGCACAAAAGGTTGAATCAAAGCAGAAAAACCTTTGTAGTCCCAACGAACTATAAAATCATTTGGAATTAAAACATTCTTTAATGCTGAATCCAATTGATTCATGTAAAATCCATCGACATTAATTCCTGCTTTGATTAAATGTTGCTTGTTGAATTTATGATTAACACTAAAATAACCTGACAACTTGTTAATTGAAAATTTATAAGACATCAATTGATAAATCGAATCTACGCGAATTGAAACCGCATTTGTTGTTGCATTGGTATCCAAACTTCGTTGCAAATAATTGTGTAATGAATGTTGCTCTTCAACTGAATAAGCTAAGGTTGACGCAATAAATGTTTTTTCATTCAGCGCCTTTTTATAGTTTAATCCAGTCACCAACATCGAGGTTCCAAAATACTGATCGCGGTCGCCTTCACCGTAAAATTCTTTGGAGTATTCTGTTTGCTCTGAAATCATGATGGAAATATTACTTTTCCCTCCAATTCCAAAGGCAGAAAGTTGACCGCCTTTTTTCAATTGCCAATTGAATTTAAAAGCACCATCGCCATAAACTGGAATCGCATCAGTTCCAATTTGAATTCCCAATTGCTGAAACAAGGAAAGAGTGGAATATCTACCCATGACCAAATAACTTGATTTACCGTTTTTACTCATTGGCCCTTCGGCTAAAAGTTCTGTTCCAAGAAAACCAAATTGCCCCGTAAATTCATGTTGATTTTTATTTCCATTTCGCAACTTTAAATCGAATATTCCGGAAGTACTGTTTCCATACTCCGCAGGAAAGGCACTCATAAAAAAATCAGAATTACTCAATATCTTATTGTTTAGAACCGAAACAGGTCCGCCAGTGCTACCAGAAATAGCGAAATGTGATGGATTTGGAATGTCGATACCTTCCACGCGCCAAACAACACCAAGTGGCGAATTACCACGAATAACGATATCGTTTCTAGAATCATCAGCACCTTGAACGCCGGCAAAATTGGAAGCCATTCGCGCAGGATCCATTCGTGAACCTGGATAACGATTTGTTTCTTCCACGCTAAATTGTTGGGCAGAAATCACAGCCATTTCATTGACAACATCTCCTTTTTTTCGAGCTGAAACAGTTACTTCTTCTTGCGTGGAAATTGTTTCAGTTAAAGGAATGTTAATAACCATTTCACGTCCAGAATTAACTTCAATTGTTACTGTTTTACTCTCATACATTGAATAAGTGGCAGTAATTTGATGCTTTCCAACAGGCACTTTTTTAATTTCAAATTCCCCATCAGGATTTGAAATCGAACGAAAAGGTTCACTGTTTAAAATTTTGATCTCCAATTTGACCCCAACCAAAGGGAAATTTGTTTCGCTATCAACGACTTTTCCGCGAACTGTTTGTGTTGGCGTTTGAGAAAAACTGTAGCTAATTAGGAAAAAAAGAAATGAAAATAAGTGTAACGATTTAATCATAGTCTAGTTTTAACAGAACGAATATAAGTTCAATATTTAGGCTTTGATACCATCAATCTTTCAAGTTAAGAAAAGTAAAATGTTAAAATCTTAAGAATTAGTTTACCACAACAATTATTGAAAGCAGAATAGAAGTTAATGATTTTCAAAAGATTTTACACCTGAGCTGCTCTACACCTTAAGATGGTATTCGGAAAGACTAAAAGACTAATGGAAGAAATCTGAATGACAGTCATTTTATCGCACAGAGTTGTTAGTGACGCTAGCGAATAATTTTTCACTTTTGTAAACAAAGCTTAAATTTTTTGCACGATATTTGAAAAGGGGTAAAACTTATTATCTTTAACCAAAATTTTAAACATGAAAACAATTTTCACAGCTGCTTTTTTCTTGCTTTTTAGCACGATCACATTTGCACAAGAGTCATTAACGTGGCATACGGACATGGAAAAAGCAATTTCAATTTCTCAAAAAGAGAAAAAACCAATAATGTTATTTTTCACAGGAAGCGATTGGTGTGGTTGGTGCATTCGCCTACAAAAAGAAGTATTCAAAAAACCAGAATTTATTGAATGGGCAAAATCAAATGTTGTTTTGATGGAAGTTGATTTCCCAAGAGTAAACAATCAATCTGATGCTACTAAAAATCAAAACAATATGTTGCAACAACAATTTGGTGTTCAAGGATACCCTACTTGTTGGTTTGTGAGCCCTGAGAAAACCAAAGAAGGAAAATATACTTTAACGCAATTAGGCTCTCAAGGATATTTAGCTGGAGGACCAACTAATTGGGTTACAAGCGCAAAAAATATCATTAACTCTAAAAAGTAATTTTCAATTGGAGTTTTAGAAAACAAACTTTTAAACTCTTTACTTTAATCTTATTATACCAAAAAAGCCTCTGAAAAAATATCCAGAGGCTTTTTTTATGTTAGAATTTTATGATTCCAAGACCGTTGCAAAACTCGCTACTTGTCGTTACTCTAAAAATTTAAAATCCTCATTTACAAGGGTAAACTCCGGGTTTAAATTTTTAGAAAGCCTAAATTATCGACTTTTGAAACGGTCTTATTTCGATTTTACTCTTCTTCTTTTATCGAATTAATCTCTTCAAAACTGAATCCTCTTGAAGCCAAATAGCGCATGAGTTTTTGTTTCTTGTTCCAAGGATCCTTTTCGGATTTGAGTTCTAGCGATTTTTTCTCGTAAAGCGATTGAAGTACCTTTGTGTAATCTGAGTCATCAATTGACGCTAAAGCAGATTTAATAATTCCAGAGTCAATATGCTTTTGTATTAATCCTGCTTTTATTTTCTGTTTGCCCCAACGTTTGATACGGACTTTTCCCTGGCAATAAGCTTCAGCAAATCGTTCTTCGTTCCAAAATTTATTGGTTTTTAAACTCGAAATAATGGATGCTTTTTCAATGTCCGATAAATCGAATTCGTCTAACTTATTTTTGATTTCAAACAAACAACGTTCTTGGTAAGCACAAAAAGCTTCCAATTTTCGAGTTATGCTTTCTAAATCAGACAAAGCAAAAATTTAAGGAACGATTTCTTCGTTGTTTTTGTTTACAAACGAATATTGAAGTAAGTGATTGGCAGCAATTCCACGAACAGGAACCCATTTTTTATACTTTAAGAACCATTTCAATTGCTTGGAGATCAATCCTTTTTTGAAGAAAGCCTCCAAATACGGATGAACTAATAAAGCAACATCTTTTTCTCTACGGTCTTCTAATAAAAAATGTAAATTCGATTCGATTTCGTCTGAGAACAAAATACTCGCTTGAATTTCGCCACTACCATTACAAGTAGGACACATTTCAGTTGTTTTGATATCTGTTTCAGGACGAACACGTTGACGCGTAATTTCAATAACACCAAATTTCGATGGAGGAAGAATATTGTGTTTCGCACGATCGGATTTCATTAACTCTTTGAGTTTTTCGTAGAGCAATTTATTGTTTTCCTTATCGTGCATATCGATAAAGTCAACGCAAATAATTCCACCCATATCACGTAATTGTAAAACACGTGCTATTTCCTCTGCTGCTTCAGTATTTGTTGCTAGTGCGTTTGACTCTTGTCCGTCAGCACCTTTTCGATTTCCACTGTTTACGTCGATAACGTGCATTGCTTCGGTGTGTTCAATAATCAAATAACCACCACTCGCCATTGGAACTTTCTTTCCGAACAAGGTTTTGATTTGTTTATTAATTCCGAATTTTTCGAAAATATCTAATTTTCCATCATAGAATTTTAGGATTTTTTCTTTTCCTGGAGCAATTGAACCAATGAATTCTTTCATTTCGTCCAACAATTTTCCATCATTAACATGGATATTGGTGAAGTCGGCATTCAATAAATCTCTCAGAATGGAAGTTGTCGTATTGAGTTCTCCCAACACACGTTTTGGAGGTTGCGCACCTTTCATGTTGGCGTGCATTGTTCTCCACTTCTCCATTAAATTTTTAAGGTCGGCTTCCAAGTCAGCTGTTGATTTGTGTTCAGCAACTGTTCGGATAATGACCCCAAAATTCTTAGGTTTGATACGTTCCATTAAATCTTTAAGACGATCTTTTTCTTCGACGTCTTTAATTTTTTGACTGACAGAAATTTTATCAGAAAATGGAACTAATACCAAATATCTTCCAGCCAAAGTTATTTCGGAACACAAACGCGGTCCTTTGGTGGATATTGGTTCTTTAGCAACTTGTACTAAGATTGGTTGAGAGGAAGAAATGATGTCTCCAATTTTTCCTTCTTTTTCAATTTCTTTTTCCGACTTAAAGTACATTAAGTCCGCTGCATTTTGTTTGCCGTGCAGGGTGTCTTTTACAAACTTACTAAGGGAATTAAACTGAGGGCCGAGATCAAGGTAATGTAAGAACGCATCTTTTTCATAACCTACATCTACAAAAGCGGCATTTAAACTAGGAACAATTCTACGAACGCGCCCTAAATAAATGTCTCCTACTGCAAACTCAGAATTTCCTCTTTCCTCATGTAATTCGATTAACTTTCCATCACGCAACAATGCAAGCCATACTCCGTTCGAACGGGCATCGACAACTAATTCTAGATTCACAATGTGATTTTTAGTTAAATAATGAAAGCTCAATGAGTAATCACTGAGCTCCCTTTTTCATTTACATTGGAAGACTATTTTTTCTTCTTGTGACGGTTTTTTCTTAGACGTTTCTTACGCTTGTGCGTAGCCATTTTATGTCTTTTTCTTTTTTTACCACTTGGCATAATGTCGTGTATTAATTATTATAAAGATGATTGATTCTAAACAAAAACACTCCCTTCAATCAAAAAGGGAGTGCAAAGGTAATAAAATTTTATAAAAAATTTAATTGCTCAAATTATTTAACGACAACTTTATTTTTTACTTCCTCAACAAATGTTTTTGATGGTTTGAAAGAAGGAATGTTGTGAGCAGGAATGATGATCGTTGTGTTCTCAGAAATGTTTCTTCCCGTTTTTTGTGCTCTTTCTTTCACAATAAAACTTCCAAAACCTCTCAAATAAACATTTTGACCATTAGCCAAAGATACTTTAATGGCGTTCATGAATGCTTCAACAGCTCTTAGAGCTTCTGCTCTTTCTAATCCAGTTTCATCTGCAATTCCTGCAACAATGTCTGCTTTTGTCATTTTAATTAGAGATTAATAGTTATTAATTATTCTTGCGTTTGCGGGCACAAAAGTACCTCTAAGATTGTTTATATTCTTAATTTTCGGCAAAAATTTCACAAAAATTATCATAAATGCTTCAATTTCAAGTAATAATATTGGATTGGTACAATAAAAACAAGAGAAATCTTCCTTGGCGAGACACCAATAATCCTTACTTTATCTGGTTGAGTGAGATTATTTTACAACAAACACGCGTCGACCAAGGGCTTCCATATTTTGAAAAATTCGCAAATCACTATCCATCTGTTTTTGAACTTGCTAACGCTGACGAACAAAATATCTTAAACGATTGGCAAGGATTGGGGTATTACAGTCGAGCGCGAAATTTGCACAAAACGGCGAAAGAGCTTGTAAACAGTTACAATGGTGAATTTCCTTCGACTTACACTGAGCTATTAAAACTTACAGGAATTGGTCCTTACACAGCTGCCGCTATTGCTTCTTTTGCATTTAACGAAGCGAAAGCTGTAGTTGATGGAAATGTTTACCGCGTATTAAGTCGAGTTTTTGACATAGAGGAAGCAATCGATTCTACACAAGGTAAAAAAAACTTTGAGTTACTTGCGAATGAATTAATTGACAAAAAAAATCCCGCCTCTTACAATCAAGCAATTATGGAATTTGGAGCGCTTCAATGTGTGCCTGTTAATCCTGATTGTAGTGTTTGTCCTCTTCAATTTCAATGTTTGGCGTATAAAAACAAAACAATCACTGAACGACCTGTGAAATCAAAAAAAACGAAAGTTACGTCGAGGTATTTCGTTTATTTAATCGAACTTTCTGTCGATAAAACAATTCGTATTGAAAAGCGAGAAGGAAAAGGAATTTGGCAAAATTTGTATCAATTCCCTTTAGTTGAATTTGACTCAATCGAAGAGAAAAGTACCTTTTTAGAGCGTTTAAAATCTCAATTTATCTCCAAAGAATACAAGCATATTCTATCGCATCAACAGCTTTTTGCCCATTTCGCAATCGTTGAACCATCAAAAAAAACAGCAGTAAATCAACTCGAAATAGCTGTTACTGAATTATCAAATTTCCCCATTCCTAGATTGATTGACAAATTCTGGGAGGAACATTTTAAGTTTGTTGAAGGGCTTTGATTTTTAAAATTAAAACTCTGATTTTAAATCTTTTGTCATAATTAAATAAAACTTTAATATACAAATTGTTGTAAATCAAAATCTAAAAAAACAAAGCAACAAATGATTTAAGAACACAAAGCCGAAATTAAAATTTAATGGTTCACTAATATTTAAAGCAACTGATTTTTTCATTTTTTTGTTCTAAACGTATTTATCAATAGTTTTGAATAAAATAAACACAATGAAATTTGTCATAGCCTTCGTTTTTTGTTCACTATCAATAGTAAATTTATTAGCAATTGATTTGACCATTAATTTGACATCTATTCCGAGTAATACACCCGTGAATGACCAAATCTATATCAGTGGGAATTTTAATAATTGGGCAGTTGGAAATCCTAATTCTATTATGCAAGTTCAAACGAATGGGTTACGAAAAATTGTTTTGACAAATGTTTCTGGCACAATTGAATTTAAATTTAATCGTGGAAATTGGGAAACACCTGAAGGAACAGCACAAGGAGGGTTTATTCCAAACCGAACCTATAATACAGCAAATGGGAACACAATTAACTTAAGCATTGTAGGATGGGAAGACCTACCTTCAGCTGGAACGAGCACAGCAAATGAAAATGTTCAAATTCTTTCAACTAATTTTTTCATGCCTGAATTAAATCGTAATCGAAAAATTTGGATGTATTTACCATCTGATTATTCAAATGCAACATCAAAGAAATATCCGGTTATCTATATGCACGATGCACAAAATATATTCGATCAAAGCACTTCTTTTTCAGGCGAATGGCAAGTTGACGAAACCTTGGCTGCCTTACAAAGCGCTGGAGATTATGGTGTAATTGTTGTAGGAATTGAAAATGGAGAATCAGAAAGGATAAATGAGTATTCACCTTGGATAAATACGCAATATGGCGGAGGTCAAGGCGATGAATACATTGATTTCATAAAAAACACATTAAAACCTTATATTGATGCCAATTTTCGAACATATACAGATGCTGCAAATACGGCATTGTTTGGAAGTTCAATGGGTGGATTGATTTCTCTTTATGGGGTTACAACTTATCCTTCAACGTTTGGAAAGGCTGGGATTTTTTCTCCCTCGATTTGGTTTGCTCGAACCGAAGTGATCAATTTTATTAATGAACAAAATTTCGCAAACACACCTTTACGTCTTTATTTTTTAGGTGGTACAAATGAGTCTTCAACTATGGTTTCCGATATGCAAACAGCAAGAAATGCATTCATTTCTAATGGAGTTGTTGCGCAAGAGGCAAAATTATTGACACACGCAGATGGTGCTCATAGTGAATGGTATTGGAAAAGAGAATTTGGTGCAGCTTATCGTTTTTTATTTCCAATTTCTACAGTTGGGTTATCTAAATTGAATCAAGAAAGTGTTAATGTTTTTCCAAATCCATCAAAAGATAGTTTTCAAGTAGAATGTTTAGCTTGTCAGGATTGTTTTTATGCTCTTAAAAGTGCTGAAGGAAAAATTGTCTTAACAAGTAAATTGCAAAATGGAAAAACAACTATCGATTCGAAGCATTTTAAAAAAGGCGTTTACTTCCTTGAAATTGAAGGTCAGAAATCAGCAATCAAATTGGTAAAAGAATAAGTGAAAGAGTTGAGGAGATAATTTCTATCACCACACACAAAACTCACTCCCAATCCTCCAAAAACTCATCTAAAGCGCGTCGGTCTTTTTTCGTGGGTTTTCCATCAGTTTCTCGATAAACTCTTTGTGCAGCTTGATAGTTCTTGTATTTTTCGATTTCTTCAATAGGTGTAATGTCCTTGATGTATTCGACAACCAATGGTGCACCTACCCTTTTGTCAAGAAAGTTTAAAACTTTAAATGAAAAAACAGCCGAATTTTTGTGAACGTTTATGACGTCTCCAATTTTTACTTCCTTGGCTGGTTTACAATTTTCACCATTGATTTTTATTTTTCCTTTTGCCAGTAACTCTGTGGCAATCGAGCGTGTTTTCGCCAGCCGCACTGACCAAATAAATTTATCCCATCTCAATTTCATTTCTCACTTTTTTAGGGAGCGAATCAACTATTAATTGATACGAATGATCTATTAATTCAAATAGCAATTTATCATCAACATCAGAGTGGAGTTGCACTGTATTCCAATGTTTCTTACTCATGTGGTAACCTGGTTGAATCGCCATAAAGCGTTCACGAAGTTCAATCGCTTTTTCTGGGTCACATTTTAAGTTGATGCTAATAAATTCTTCCGTATCGGTAAGGGCAAACATTTTTCCACCAACTTTAAAAACTAAAGTCGTTTCATCGAAGGGAAATGTTTCTTGGACTCCTTTTTTTGAACTACAATAATCAAAAAATGAATCGAAGGTCATCGTTAGTGAATTGCAGGGGCGAAATCTTTCGTTCCGAGTGCGTGAAGCATTTTCGTGTGGTCTTTCAAAGCACCAAAGAAAGTTTTGTAAGAATGGTAAGGTAAATTAAATTCCTCTGCTGTTTCTTTAACAATCTTCGATAATTTGCTATAGTGAACGTGACAAATATTTGGAAATAAATGGTGTTCTACTTGGAAATTTAAACCTCCAACATACCAAGAAAACAATTTTGCTTTAGGAGCGAAATTCGCAGTGTTGTACAATTGATTTACCGCCCAATCAGCCTCGACGTTTCCTGAAGCGTCTGGAAGTGGGTAATTTGAAGTTGGGACAACGTGAGCAGGCTGAAAAATTGCTGCTAAAGTCAAACCTGCGATGAAGTGCATCACAAAAAACCCAATTAAAGTAACATACCAAGATGCAGGACTTAATGCAAATGGAAGCACAACAAACAATGTTCCGTAGATTACTTTGCTTGCAATAATATTTGTCATGTGGCGTCTGAAAGAAATCCCTTGTGTTTCTACTAAGCCCATTTTTTTGTAGCGCGCTGCCTGATTAAAATCTTTAGTAACGAACCATAAAAATGTCATTAGACCATAGAAAAACCAAGCGTAGATGTGCTGAAAACGGTGGATTTTAAAACGTTGCTTATGTGGCGAGAAGCGCAATAAAAATGTTGGCGCGTCAATATCCTCATCCATATCAGTAACATTGGTGTAAGTGTGGTGTAAAACATTGTGTTGAATTCTCCAGTTTGCGTCGTTTCCACCTAAAAGGATAAGAACATTTCCGATAATTTTGTTAACTGTTTCATTGCGAGAATATGCGCCGTGATTGGCATCGTGCATTACAGAAAGACCAAGACCAGCCATTCCTACTCCCATTAATACCCACATTAAAAAGTAAATCCAAGGGCTTAATCCTGAAACGAAAAGTACACCGAAAGGCACTAAATAAATTAACATCATACAAATGGTTTTGGTAACCATTGTTGCATTTGCGTGTCGTGTTATGTTTTTGGTTTTGAAATAGTTGTTTACTCGTTGACGAAGGACTTTATAAAACTCTGAGTTGTGATTCTTAGAGAAGGTAATATTTTGATAAGACATAAAAAAAATAAAAAATAATATCTCAAAGTTAATGATTAGTTAAATACGAAAATGATATCAAGGAAATATTAACACACCTAAAATCAAACTAATCCTTGTAATGTTGAGTATTTATAGTAGTGTCCATTATTGCTCATTAGCTCGCTGTGACTACCTTTCTCAACTATTTTTCCTTTAGATATAACGATAATCTCATCAGCGTTTCTAACTGTGCTTAATCGATGAGCAATTACAAAAGATGTTCTGTTAATCATCACTTTTTCGAGCGCTTCTTGCACTAATTTTTCCGATTCTGTGTCCAAAGCCGAGGTCGCTTCGTCGAGAATTAAGATTTTTGGATCTTTATAAATTGCTCTTGCAATACTTAAACGTTGTTTTTGTCCACCAGAAAGTTTATTTCCTCTTTCACCAATGATTGTGTTGTAGCTATTTTCTAATTCGATGATGAAA
The DNA here is from genome assembly GCA_018883325.1 of Flavobacteriales bacterium. Lineage (GTDB taxonomy): Bacteria > Bacteroidota > Bacteroidia > Flavobacteriales_D > Crocinitomicaceae > UBA952. Next base: position 28,784 of record VEQH01000018.1, read on the forward strand.
TTATGAGCATTGGCAATTTTCGCAGCTTCGATTGCTCTTTCTAAATTTGGCTTTTCTTCTCCAAAGGCAATATTTTCCAAAACAGAAACATTGAATAAAATTGATTCTTGAGAAACAATTCCAATCAAACCTCTTAAATCCATTATTTTTAAATCGCGCACATCGATTCCATCAATCAACAATTTTCCTTCTGTGACATCATAAAAACGTGGTAGCAAATCCATCATGGTAGATTTCCCACTTCCTGATTCCCCGACGAGTGCGATCGTTGCTCCTTTTTTAACGGTGAGATTGATTGCATTCAAAACAGGTTCATCGCCATATTTGAAGCCAACATTTTCAAATTGAATGGAATCTTTAAAATCACTTATCGAAATTGCATTTTCTTTCTCAATGATTTTTTCATCCGCATTTAAAACTTCGTTGATTCGATCTTGCGAAGCGCGCGCTTTTGTCATGTTTGCCATGTTATTCGACACACTTTGAATTGGGCGCAATAACTGCGAAAAAACAATCACAAAAGTTAGAAACACCTCACCCGTCAAGGCATTTTTATCCGATTCAAGAATCATTTTTCCACCAAACCAAACCAAGCTCAACATCACAGCTGAACCTAAAAATTCATTTAACAATGGAGATAAATCTTTCTTTCTAAATGTTCGCGTGACCAATTGTTGGTGCTGCAAATTGATTTTCTTAAAGTTGGCAAAAAACTGAGGAATTGCATTAAAAGCTTTAATGATGCGAATTCCACCTAATCCCTCTTCCATTGCGGAGAACAAAAAGCCCAATTGCTCCTGACCTTTTTTAGCTGTTCGCTTCAAGCTTTTTCCAATGCGAGAAATGACAAATGCAGAAATTGGTAGCAAAAACAAAGAAACTAAAGTCAATTCAGGACTCAGGTAAATTAAAGAAGCGACATTAATAACGATTGCTAAAGGTTCTCTGAAAATCAGTTCTAATAAACTAACAACTGCCACTTCAATTTCGCCGACATCGCTGTTCATTCGAGCCATCAAATCTCCTTTTCGCTCATTAGAATAATAGGAAAGTGGTAATTCCAAAGATTTTAGAAACAAGGCATCGCGCACATCACGCACGACCGCCATTCGCAATTCAGACTGATACCAAACTGCTCCATATCTAAAAAGATTCTTCAAGAAAAAAGCCGCAACTACTGAAACACAAACAAAAAGCAAAGCGTCTTTTGGGTCGTTTTTAACTAATTCATACATCCAATAATTATAATAATCCTTGATGTAATTAAATACAGTAAAAAATCCTCCTTCAAATTTTGGCTCAAGTACAGTGACTAATTCTTCAGGTTTACGAAAAATTAATTGTAGAACAGGAATAAAAAGTACGAGTGAAAGTAAGTTGAAAACGACGAATAACAAATTACAAAGCACCACAATGAATGCCGTTGTTTTGTATTTAAAAGTGTAATTGTATATCTCTTTGTAGTAACTCACAATCTTGCAAAGATACATTTTGTAGTACTGAAATCGAAAAAGGATGTCAACTATTCTTAACTTTGCAACATGGGTTCAATCAGACAAAACAAAATTGAAGCAGTAATTCAAGCAGAATTATCAACTTTTTTTCAACGCAACGCTTCAGAAATTTGCTTAGGTGCAATGGTTACAGTAACAATTGTCAGAGTGACTTCTGATTTATCTTACGCAAAATGCTACTTGAGTATTTTCGCAGGACCAGATAAGCAAGAGGTTTTGAAAAATATTCTTATTAACAAAGGAAAAATTCGCGGTGAAATAGGCAAGCGATTGAAAAACATGAGAATGATTCCAGAACTTACATTCCACATTGATGATTCTATGGATTATGCAATGAAAATCAGTGAACTTCTAAAAAAATAGACGATTAACGTTCCCTTTTACATAGCGCTGAAATACATTCGTTCAGGACGAAAAAAAAATATAATTACACTTATTTCGCGCATTTCTACTGTTGGAGTATTTGTCATCACAGCTGCACTCGTAATTGTTCTTTCTGCTTTCAATGGCATCGAAAAAATGATTGAAACACTTTACAGTGAATTCGATGCCGACATCACGATTGTTGCCAATAAACGAAAAACATTCGATGAACGCGAAATTGACTGGAAAAAATTAGCCGCAATTCCAGAGCTTAAATCCTATTCTAAAGTAATCGAAGAAATTGTGGTGCTTCGCCATGAAAAAAAATGGGTGAATGCCACGCTAATTGGTGTGGAACAGAACTATCTCCAAACAATTGATTTACAGCAACATCTTTGGGCAGGAAACACAACTTTCGAAGATTTAAAAACAAGTGAATCCTATGGTATTATTGGTGTTGATTTATTCAAAAAGTTGGACGGAATTATGCCAACAGAAGACGAACAAGAGCGTTTAATAATCTATGCGCCAAAGAGAAACATTAAAATTCGTTTAGGTAAAAATCCATTTTACACCCAGCCTGTTTTTATAGCAGGAGTAATGAATTACAACAAAGAAGTTAATGAGGATAAACTTTTATGGTCCTTAGCTGCAACGCGTGATTTGTTAAACTACACAAGTGAACTAACGCATGTTTATGTTCAAGTGAAAAGTGACTTCACAAATGACCAAGTAAAAGAAAAAATTCAATCGGCGCTAGGTTCCAACTTTCAAGTGAAGACAAATTTCGAGAAAAATGAATTGATTTTTCAAACCAGTAAATCGGAGCGAATGGTTGTAATCATCATTATGATTTTCATATTTATTTTGGCATCGTTTAATTTAATTGCCTCCCTAACAATGCTTTACATTGAGAAAAAAGATAACATTAGCAGTTTGGAGAGTTTTGGATTGAGTAGAAAAGGGGTCTTTCAAATTTTCTTTTTTGAAGGTTTGCTAATTTCTGGAATCGGAATTATTGCTGGATTATTCGTGGGTTATTTAGTTTGCTTCTTACAAATGCAATTCTCTCTTTTAATAATTCCAGGGCCAAATATTCCTTTCCCGATAAACATCACAATCAGCGATTTCTTGTTGGTTTTCTTCTCCGTGAGTGTTTTGAGTGTTTTGTTTTCTTATTTCCCGACAAAGATTTTGTTGAGGCAGCGTGGGAACTAGTTTCCAATTAACTTACATTTCAAGTTTAATTTTTTTAAGGGTGAAAGGTCTCATAATAATTGCATTGAAGAAAATTTTGTCAGGATTTTAAACATACTTTATTAAAGACAAACATTATATTTATACAATTGATTTGAAATCAGATTATTAAATAAAATGCCTTTTAAAATATTTAAATATGGAATATTAACATGAGAACGATATTTTTATTGATGCTATTATTACCGCTGAATATTTTAGCGCATCAAGATAAAATCTTAACTATACAAAAATCAAACGTTATTCTCCAGTATACAATAGGATGGAAACAACAAGAGATTGGTAGAGTAAATGAAATTCTAGCCCATTTAACTGAGAAGTTGGTTTTAGCTCGAAATTTCAAAGAAAAAATACTAATCTCATTTACACACGATTATGTACAATGGTATTCTAGCTATTATTCTTTATCATACGATAATTTTAGAATAATAGATTATCAAAATAATTGTAAAATCCTTTCTGGACGAGGGATAAAACTTATTATTAAGGATAGGCAACTAAATATTGAAAAAACACTTTCTGTAATTGATAATGCAATTTCTAATATCGAATTTATCAAAAAAAAACAGGCACAAGTGTTAATTGATTTACGTGAAAAAATAAATAATAAAAAACAATTTGATACTCTAACAACAATTCCATTTAAACAAATTGATGGTTTTTTCAGTAAAACAACTGATTTAGTTAAAAAATTGATAAATGAGCGTACTTATAGAAATCTAAAATGTGCTGAGACTTTTTGGAATATTGATTACTACTATCGAAACAATAAATTTCATTTTTATAATACAAGTAATCCAGAAACACAATATAATCCTAAAACAGGCTACGAAGATACAGTTAAGCTTTACGGAGAAGATATTTTGACAGTTGACAATATTCTTGAAATATTTGGTGAATGGAATTATGGTAATTTTGTTTTTATAAACGACAGTGTTTTTTAGGGTCAATCATTTTTTTTGGGGAGTGATTAACTTTACTACCTAAACTTTTCTTGATGGAAATAGACATAATAAGGTATTTTTTACCAGAAGAATTGCTTAATTATTTTGATATTATCAAAGTTGAAAAAGCAAAAGAAGAGACGTTAAACCGCGATGTATTACACATCTATTTGGATGAAAAAAATGAATTACGTTCAGTTGAAGACACTCTAAGTTTTGAATCTAAAGGTTTTTTACCTGTCAAACAAATCCAAGATTTTCCGATAAGAGGTAAAGCCGTTTTTTTGTGTATACGAATGCGACGTTGGCGTAATAAGACTGAACCTAATCACATTGTCCAAAATGACTATTCATTTATTGCAGATGGAGCTAAACTAACTAATGAAATAGCAGCTTTTTTAAAATCTACAGGTAGAGACCCGAGCAGATACCATTAGTAACATCGCAAGTTTCTATGGTGTTAACGCCAACCTTTTGAGAAATCATTATAAGAAAGTGAGCAGTGGTTTTAAAGAATGGGATCAAGGCTCACATGCTGAAGAATATACCATTTTTGCATCAAATATTGGTGAAAAGCTTAGTATTGATGAAGTTTCATTAAGTGATGGCGAGTTGTACACGTTACTAACCAACAAGAGTGGTCATGGTAAAAATGGGACTTTAGTTGCTACAATAAACAGTACAAAAAGTGAGGATATAATAAACATTCTTCAGAAGATTCCTTTGAATGAACGATTAAAAGTAAAAGAAATCACTCTAGATATGGCAAAAAATATGGAAGCAGCAGTAAAGTCTTGTTTTCCAAACGCTACATTGGTAACAGATAGATTTCATGTAGTAAGATTAGTTCAGAACGCACTACAACACCTAAGAGTTAAGTTAGGCTGGGATGCTTTAGAGCAACAAAACAAAGAAATTAAATTAGCGAAGGAACAGCGAATCAAGTATGTTCAAAAAACTTTCGCAAATGGTGACACGCCCAAACAGTTACTAACAAGGTCAAGATATATACTTGCCAAAAATCCAGAAAATTGGACTGCAAATCAGCAAGAACGTGCTAAAATACTTTTCGAAAACTATCCTAAATTAAAGGAAGTTCATGACCATGTAATCGAATTTAGAAACATATATCAAGTAAATGAGAAAAGTAATGCAAAGCAAAAAGTTTTAGATTGGATGGGAAAAACTCCAAGACTTGAAGTAACAGAGTTTAACTCTGTAATGCACACAATAGAATACAACTTTGAACAAATATTAAACTTCTTTGAAAACAGAAGTACAAATGCTTCTGCTGAGTCTTTTAATGCAAAATTAAAGCTGTTTAGAGCTAATTTAAGAGGTGTCAGAGATAAGGCTTTTTTCCTATTCAGATTAATGAAATTATTTGCCTAGTCCCCAAATAAAATCGTTGATCCGTTTTTTATTACATCCCAAAACTTAAAACTAAACCTTTAGGACCACATAAAATTGATGGAGTAATTGCAGGAAGACCACCAATTTTTCGTTTTGAGATTGATTCCGAGCCAATGTTAAGATATTCTATTTATATCGATAGGTATTCAGATTTTACAAAGGCTCTTTTTATACCTGACAGCAACATTTTAATTTCGAATTTTAATGAAAAGGAAAATGAATTTATCAATGACCTGGTAAAAATAAAAAAACGTAATAAATCAGAATTTGATTTCCATTTTGATTATACAAAATGGGGTATTCTCTTAATTTGTGGCGTAAGCTTAGTATTCAATATTTTTTACATTTCAAGAAATTTTCGTAAATGAGGAATTATGAGTTTTATTCCCTTTCTACGCCTATAAAATTTAATTCAAACCCCCATTTCAACTATTTTTCAAAGGATTTCTAATTAAATGCTTGAAAATTCTAAAATAAAACACGTATATTTGCGCCCAAATTTAAACAGCGTTAGATGTCATCAATTAAAGGAAAAATCTCACAAGTTATCGGTCCAGTTGTGGACGTTCGTTTTGAAAGAGGAACTGCTCTTCCAAATATTTATGATGCTCTTGAAGTGTATAGAGCAGATGGTTCAAGAGTTGTTCTTGAGGTGCAAGCGCACGTTGGAGAGAACGCTGTTCGTGCCATCTCTATGGACTCAACAGACGGTTTTACACGTGGTACAGAAGTAATCTCAACAGGTACTTCAATCAAAATGCCAACAGGTGAAAAAATCAAAGGTCGTTTATTCAACGTAGTTGGTGAAGCGATTGATGGTATTAACGTAATGTCTAACGAAGGTGGTTTGCCAATCCACAGAGAGGCGCCAAAATTCGACCAATTATCAACAGCAACTGAAATCCTTTTCACAGGTATTAAAGTTATCGACTTAATTGAGCCTTATGCAAAAGGTGGTAAAATCGGTTTATTCGGTGGTGCAGGTGTTGGTAAAACAGTATTAATCCAAGAATTAATCAACAATATCGCTAAAGGTCACGGTGGACTTTCTGTATTTGCAGGAGTTGGTGAGCGTACACGTGAAGGAAATGACCTTCTTCGTGAGATGTTGGAATCAGGAATTATTAAATATGGTGACGACTTCATGCATTCTATGGAAGCAGGTGGTTGGGATCTTTCTAAAATCAATTTAGAAGAAATGAAAGAGTCAAAAGCTACTTTCGTTTTCGGACAAATGAATGAGCCTCCAGGAGCTCGTGCTCGTGTAGCATTATCTGGTTTGACAATTGCAGAATATTTCCGCGATGGTGACGGAGAAGGACAAGGAAAAGACATCCTTTTCTTCGTTGATAACATTTTCCGTTTCACGCAAGCAGGTTCTGAGGTATCCGCTTTATTAGGTCGTATGCCGTCAGCAGTAGGTTACCAACCAACTTTGGCAACAGAGATGGGTGCGATGCAAGAACGTATTACTTCAACAAAAAATGGTTCAATTACATCTGTACAAGCGGTTTACGTACCTGCGGATGACTTAACGGATCCAGCGCCAGCAAATACATTTGCTCACTTAGATGCAACAACAGTACTTTCTCGTAAAATTGCTGAGTTAGGAATTTATCCTGCGGTTGACCCATTGGATTCAACTTCAAGAATTTTAACGCCAGAAATCGTAGGTGAAGAGCATTATTTGTGTGCACAAAGAGTAAAAAACACATTACAACGTTACAAAGAGCTTCAAGATATCATCGCAATCTTAGGTATGGATGAATTAAGTGAGGAAGACAAAATGGTTGTTCACAGAGCACGTCGTGTACAACGTTTCTTATCTCAACCGTTCCACGTTGCTGAGCAATTTACAGGTATCCCAGGTGTATTAGTTGACATTCAAGATACAATCAAAGCGTTCAACGATATTTTAGATGGTAAATTTGACAAATACCCTGAGGCAGCATTCAACCTTAAAGGAGGAATCCAAGACGTAATCGCTGCAGGAGATAAAATGTTAGCTGAAGCTTAAAAAAAGAAAAATGAAATTAGAAATAATCACGCCAGAAGCAAGTATTTTCACTGGAGAAGTAAACGCTGTTACTCTTCCTGGTTTGGATGGTATGTTTCAAGTATTAAATAATCACGCACCAATTATCTCTAGCTTAAAGCATGGAGAGGTGAAAGTAGAAGTAGCTGAAAAATTCGACACTTCGAAATTGAACGAAAATGTGAAAGTTGACAAAGGAAACATCTTGAGAATTACAATCAATGGTGGAGTTGCTGAGTTGATGAATAACAAAATGATTGTTCTGGCTGAGTGATTCAAAAAGCCTTAATATTAAAGGGATTTGGTTGTCCATATCCCTTTTTTTATGTTAAGACATGTTAAGTTCAATAAATTTTTAATTGTTTACACAAGATAGTTTAATTACTTTCGTTCAATTCGTTAGCCAATGGAAGATTTAAAAAGCCTTGTTGATTTAAATAATATACCAAATCATGTTGCCATAATTATGGATGGGAACGGAAGATGGGCTAAACAACATGGAGAAGCGCGTTTATTTGGTCATGCAAATGGCGTTGATTCCGTTCGCGCTGTACTTCGATCGGCAACCGAAATCGGTGTAAAATACCTTACGCTCTACGCGTTTTCAACTGAAAACTGGAATCGTCCTCAAGAAGAAGTAGATGGATTGATGGATATTTTAGTGCATTCAATCACCAACGAAATGGAAGAATTGAATGAAAATGGCGTAAGATTTACCACAATTGGCGACATAGACGGACTGCCACCTAGATGTGCTGAAAGTTTAATTAAAGCAATTGAAATAACAAAAAACAATACAGAAATCACCTTGATTTTGGCATTAAACTACAGTGCTAAATGGGAAATCAGAAAAGCGATTCAAACGATTTCTAAAAAACTTGCATCAGGATTAATATCAGAAGATGAAATTACAGATGAATTAATTTCCGAGCATTTAACAACAAAAGGAATTCCCGACCCGGAATTGATGATTCGCACAAGCGGAGAACATCGCATCAGTAATTTTCTTCTTTGGCAATTAGCCTATTCAGAATTTTACTTTACAGAAACACATTGGCCAGACTTTAGAAGAGATGATTTCTTTCAAGCAATTTTAGCTTATCAACAAAGAGAACGTCGCTTCGGAATGGTTTCAGAACAAATTAATTCCAACGAATGAGAGGATTATTAGCATTATTTTTATTTTTTTCCTTCTCTTTGTTTGCGCAAGAAGGACCAATTACACTCGGTGGAGTAGATTTCAGTTACAAAGTACCTAAAGAATATGAAATTGGCCCGATTAAAGTCTTGGGCGCAGAAAACTACGATCATCAAGCTATTAAATTAATAGCAGGCCTCAGACAAGGACAAAAAATCACTTTACCAGGCGAACAAATCAATAAAGCAATCAGAAATCTTTGGAACGAAGGACTTTTTTCCAATATTTCCATTTATGCTGAAAAAGAAATTGCAGGAGTTGTTTACATCGTAATTGAATTAGCACCTCGTCCAAAACTTTCAAAATTCAGATTTAAAGGTGTAAACAAACGTGAAGCAGATAAACTTAGAGAAGAAATTGCTTTATACGCTGGAAAAACGATTACAGAAAATTTAGTGTTTCAAACGGAAAGCAAAATCAGAAGTTATTTCAGAGAAAAGAGTTTTTACAACACAAAGGTTTCTATCAATAGAATTAAAGATACTTTAATTAACGATTCAGAAATCTTCTTAATCGACATTAAAAAAGGTGCGCGAATCGGAATTAAAGAAATCGAAATCGTTGGTAATACTGAAGTTCCTACTTGGAAGTTGAAACTTGCAATGAAAGACACGAAACAAAAGTCAATTTTACGCATTTTCAAACGTTCAAAGTTCACAGAATCTACCTACGAAAAAGATAAAATCACGATGCTTGCGAAATTCAACGCTGTAGGTTTGAGAGATGCACACATTTCAAAAGATACTGTTTATCAATTGGATGAAAAAAATCTAAAAATCAAAATTGAAATTTCTGAAGGTTCGAAATATTACTTTGGCGACCTTGAATGGACTGGAAATTCAAAATATAGATCTTCATTCTTGGATTCGGTTCTTGGGATTAAAAAAGGAGACTTATACAATAAAACATTATTCGATCAACGCTTATTTGGAACTGGAGACGGCCGAGATATTTCTTCGCTTTACATGGATAAAGGCTATTTGTTCTTTCAGTTGATTCCTGTTGAAACAAACGTTACAGATAATCACATCAATCACCAAATTAGAATTCTTGAAGGGAAAGAAGCGCGAATTGGTACAGTTACGATTAAAGGGAATACCAAAACAAACGACTTTGTTATTCTTCGAGAAATCAGAACGAAACCAGGAGATTTATTTAACAAAGCAGACATCATGCGTACACAACGTGAGCTGTCGCAGTTAGGTTTTTTCAACGAGCAAGCTTTCCAAGTAAATCCATTACCTAATCCAGCAAAAGGAACTGTTGATATCGAATATGTTGTAGAAGAAAAATCATCAGATCAAGTTGAATTATCAGGAGGTTACGGTGGTGCAACAGCTGGACAAAAAGGTAGAATCATTGGTACAGTTGGTTTGACATTTAATAACTTTTCCACTAGAAATTTCTTTAAGAAAGATGCTTGGTCGCCACTACCAGGAGGAGACGGTCAACGACTTTCAATTCGTGCGCAATCCAATGGTAGATTTTACCAAGGATATAATTTCTCATTCACTGAGCCTTGGTTAGGAGGAAAAAAACCAAATTCACTTTCTTTCTGGATAAATAATACAGCGCTTTCGCAAAATGGTTATTTACGATCTAATCCTGAATATAGAGGTTTATCCATCACTGGAACAGGTATCGGATTAGGAAGAAGAAAAAAATTCCCAGACGATTATTTTACAGCTTATTATGAATTGAGTTACCAATATTATGATGTAGTAAAAGATACGCGTTTCCCATTATTTACTGAGGGTTATGCAAACGACATCGCATTGAAATATGTGTTACAACGAAGTTCTGTAAGTGCACCGATTTATCCTCAAAGTGGTTCAAATTTTACTTTTTCAGCTAAAGCAACAATGCCTTATTCCTTGTTAGGAGAAGAAAAAGATTACAGTTCGATGAGTAATAAAGACCGTTACCACTATTTGGAATATTATAAATTCAAATTTACTGGTGAATGGTTCTTGCCGCTATCCTCCGATAAAAAATTAATCTTGATGCCGCGTTTTGGTTTTGGATATATCGGAGCATACACAAAAGCAAGAGGAATTACACCTTTCGATAGATTTAACATGGGAGGAAGTGGACTTTCTGGTGTGAATCAATTAGGGGGACAAGAAATTATTGCCTTAAGAGGTTACGAAGACCAATCATTATCAAGTAATGGAGGTGACCCAATTATTGCAAAATACACTTTGGAATTACGTTATCCAATTTCTTTGAATCCATCGGCTACTTTTTATGCATTAACCTTCTTAGAAGCAGGAAACACTTATCCTACCTTTGATAAATTCAATCCTTTCAATGTGAAAAGATCTGCGGGAATTGGTATTCGTGTTTTCTTACCAATGTTTGGAATGCTTGGATTAGATTACGGTTTAGGTTTTGATAAATTGGATTCTTGGTCGAAAGGATTTGGCTCGGCATCTGATCAATCAATTAGTACCAAAGGTTTTTATCCTAAGTTGAATTTCACGATTGGTATGAATCTAGGAGAATTGTAATGCCTCGTTTTACAATAAATATGTATCTTCGCCGTTCCTTAAAAACAAATTTTTTATCATGTTAAAGTTTTTTTTGGTTCTAACTCTATTTTTTGGCATGCGAATTGCCAATGCTCAAACGTACGCGTTCATCGATTCAGATTATATTTTAAAAAGTGTTCCTGAATATGTGGAGGCAAAAGAAAAACTAGATAAAATGGCGGAACGTTGGACGAAAGAAATTGAAGAACGATACACCGTTATAAAAACTAAAAAAAGCAACTTCGAACGCGAAGAAGTTTTATTGCCAACTGAAGAGAAGGCAAAAAGAAAAGCAGAAATAGAAAAATTGGAAAAAGAAGCGATTGATTTACAAACGCAACACTTTAGTTCAAATGGCGACTACTTTCAAAAGCGCCAAGAATTAATTAAGCCAATTCAAGATAGAATTATGACTGCAATGAAAAAAGTGGCGAAAAGAGATGGCTACGAATTTGTATTCGATAAAGCCAATCAAAGCAACTTAATTTATGCAGCAAAAGAAGCTGACATCAGCAATGATGTATTAGAAGCAATGGGAATAGATAAATAAATATAAATTAACAAAGTAAACAATGAAGAACCTTTTATTATTAGTGACAGTTTTTGTGAGTTTGAGTGTTTTTGGTCAATCTAAAATCGGACATGTAAATTCTCAAAAATTATTAGACACGATGCAATCACGTAAAATCGCTATGAAAAAATTAGACGATTTTAGAGCTGAGGGAATTAAAGAATTGCAAGAAATGCAAAAAGCGTTTGAAACTGCTTATGTTAAGTTTGAACAAACAAGCAAAGATATGTCACCTGTTTTATTGAAAATGGAACAAGACAAGTTGATGAAAAAACAACAAGACATCGAAGCGCGTCAAAATGAATTAGAGCAAGGTTTACAAGTTTACAACGAAGAGTTAAACAAACCTATCTTAGACAGAATTCAAAAAGCAATCGAAATCGTTGCTGACCGTAAAAAATTAAGCTACGTAATTGACGAATCTGCTGCACTTTATTTCAAAGGAGGAATAGACTGTACGGCAGAAGCAATTATCGAGGTGTTAAAATTAGATGCAGAAGCAACTAAATAAGAAAATTAATTATGAATTTTAAAGGCAATCAGAAATGGTTGCCTTTTTTTGTAGCTTTGAATTATGAATAAACAAAGTCCAATTGGTGTTTTCGATTCTGGTTATGGCGGCTTAACGGTATTAAGCGAAATTCGCAAGCAATTACCACAATATGACTATGTCTATTTGGGTGACAATGCACGAGCACCGTATGGAAATCGTTCGTTTGATGTCGTTTATGAATTTACGTTGGAAGCTGTGAAATTATTATTCGAGCAAGGTTGTCCTTTGGTTATTTTGGCTTGTAATACAGCTTCCGCAAAAGCCCTAAGAACGATTCAACAAAACGATTTACCTAAGATTGATAGCTTTAAAAGAGTGTTGGGTGTCATTCGTCCAAGTGCTGAAGAAATCGAATCTTTGACAAGCTCCAATCATGTTGGTATTTTGGGTACAAACGGAACGGTGCAATCTGGTTCATATATCATCGAGTTACAAAAATTCGCACCCGATATTCAAATTGTACAACTTGCTTGTCCGATGTGGGTTCCTTTGATTGAAAATAATAGCCACAACAGCATTCCTGGGAAAATGTTTGTCAAAGATGATGTTGAGCGTTTGTTAGCAATGGATTCTGCAATCGACACAATTATTCTTGCATGTACGCACTACCCGATTTTACAAGATTATATTCAAGAATTAGTTGGTCCTAAAATTAAAGTTATTGCGCAAGGTCCAATTGTTGCAAAAAAATTAGAGACCTATCTTTTCGTTCACCCAGAAATGGAAAAAGCACTATCAAAAAATGGAACTTGTCGCTACTTAACGACAGAAAACACAGCTATTTTTAACCAAAAAGCTACTCAATTTTTAAATCAAGAGATTGTTTCAGAACATGTTTTGTTTACTTAATACTAATCATTTTTTGTTTTTACATCTCTATAATTAAAATAAGTGAATCTATTTGGTGCTAATTCAATCCTTTTTAGATCCTTATAAATTGACTCTTGAGATTCATAAGCTCGGTTCAGTTTAACATCTAATATTTTTGCATAGTTATATATTGCTTCCTGTTCTGTTTTGCCAAGCCCTGACTCATGAACGCTAATTATTTTAGTAACCCAATAATTTTGTTTTCCACTCTTTGCGAGATTACAAACATATAATTCAGATTCATTAAATTCTTGAATAATACCTAGTAATCGAATTTTTCTCGGTTTAAAGTAATTTCCTTTAAAATCTTTTCCAATACATAAATAGTATTCAAAGTTTTCAAAAATATTCTCAACAGAATTGATTTTCATATTTTTAATTATTTAGTTATCTAAAAATTGGATTGTATAGATTTATTATCAATAAAGTCAAATCTAAAATACACAATATTTTTAAACCTTAATTTACCACAAGCTTTTCTGAATAATAGGAATTTTTAATTTTAACTAAATACACGCCTTTACTAATTGAAGATACATCAATTTTATTTAATCCTTTGTTTATTTGAAATGTTTTAAACACTTGCTTTCCAAGAATGTCTACTATTTCTAATGTAGTAATGTTTTCAAAACCTGAATTTATTGTGAAAATTCCTGTTGTTGGATTTGGATATAATTTTATCATATTTTCCGTCACTTCATCTATTCCAATTGATTCTGATGTGTAATTTGCAGTCCAGCCTTGTCTTCTTACTTCAGGGTCGCTTAAAAACTCAACATACATACTGCCACCTGTCGAGGTTACAGGGTTTGGAATAGTAGTTCCCGAAAACTGACCTAAAATTGGTGCGGAATTGTTTGCTCCGTTATAAACAATTACTCCGTCATAATTTAGTTCAGTATTGAAAGCAGAAAATGATAAAGTAACAGCAGTTGCATTTGTCGGTTGAATTAGCCAAGAACAGCTTGTATTATTTGCATAATTATTTGAAGCACTTCCATCATTAAAAGTTCCATTTTGAGCCGTAAGCGTCGTGGTTGTTCCTGAACAATATTGATTTTGTGTTGAAGTATAATAAGCAGAAAATCCTTGATTGTTCTCTTCAAGGTCTGAAATGAAGCGAACTAACATACTACCACCTGAAGAAGTTATCGCTGGGGGTAAATTGTTACCTGTGAATCGACCTATTAATGTTGAAGAAGTTGTTGTTCCGTCATATACTTCAACAGCATCATAAATTGTTCCATCGGAAGATGCCGCTTCAAGGTCAAAAGCAGTAAAATTTAAAGTAACGCTTGTTGCTTGTGGTGGTTGAATCAACCATTTACAGTCTTGATTATTGCAATAATTATTTGCTCCACTACCGTCTGTAAAAGTTGCATAATCAGAAGTATTTAGATTTGTTGTACCTGAGCAAAAAGCAGAACCAGTTGAAGTATAATTTGCAGAAAATCCTTGCAATGAAGTTGAAAAGTCGGAAACAAAAACAACCAACATTTTACCAGTATTTGAAGTTATTGAACCTGGAACTGAAGTACCTGAATAAACAGCTATTTGGGTAGCATTTTCATCCCAACCATTATATACAATTACACCGTCGTAATTTGATTCTGTATTGAAAGCAGAAAACGAGAGTGTAACAGAACTTGCACAAGGTGGAGCTATAAACCAATAACATTCTTGATTATTACTATAATTAGTACTTCCTGAACCATCATTAAATGAACCTGTTGGAGTTGAAAGAATCGTTCCTCCATCACAACTTGGTGTATTCCCATAAGCTTGATAATTTGCCGACCATCCACCTTCTGTTTGTGAAACATCAGAAGTAAATCTAACGCAGATTGCACCTACACCCGAAGTTGTGTTTATTACTGGTGGCAATGTATTTCCCCACCATGTTGCCAAAACAGGATATGTTTCATCAGGTCCGTCATATACAAAAACAGTGTCGTAATCTACTTCGATATCAAATGCTGTAAAAGTTAATTGAATTTGTGTCGCACCGGCAGGTGCAATTACCCATTTACAATTTGCATTATTATTATAATTTGCTGAACCACTTCCGTCTGATATTGTTCCGCTTGGATCAGTCAAGTTTGTTGTTCCTGAACAAAAATTATTTGGGTCGTTCCCTATGCCAACTGCATACCACGCTTGTCTAACCGCTGTATATTGCGTTGAAGGATTTCCGTATAAATCTTGTGCAGCAAGTAATGAACCATGATAAGCATCTAAAAATGTTGCATTAGGAGTTAAATAATTTGTCAAGTTTCTATATGCTATTAATCTTGCTTGTGTAATTCCTATTCCTGTTACTAAATAAGAATTATTCAAATCGTTTGTTCCTGACCCGCCTTGACACAATAAATAAAACCAAAAATTTTGAACACCACTATTAATATGAACACCACCGTTATCAACTTGCAAATTATTGGGATTTGCCCAGTATTGCCCATTGTAGGTATCGGGCTGTTGTGTTAGTCCACTTGGATTATTTGGATTTGACATTGAGCGAAGATTTGGGGCAGATACCGTAACGTCCTCTCCAATATTCCAGTCTGGATTCACATTTGAATAAAACTCAACGCAAGTTCCAAAAATGTCTGCAAAAGATTCATTTAATGCTCCTGATTCGCCTTGATAAGTTAACCCTCCATTTCCATTGTTATTTATTACCATATGAGTAAATTCGTGTCCTTCTACATCAAGCCCAACTACTGGGTTCATTAATTGACCGTCTCCCATTCCGTAAACCATTATGTTGTAAGGGGCATTCATTGCAAAGGCATTATTTGGGTCTCCATTTTGGTTTGGTTGAGTTAATGGAGAATTTAAATATTGTTTTATTATGCTCCCATTTCCGTCGTAACTATTTCTACTTAATGCATTTAAATAAAAATCATAAGTTTTTTCCATACCCCAATGTACATCAAGCGCAGGGTGTCCTGAATTTGAAATTACATAATTACCATTGTTGCCATTACCAGACCAAGATTGTGTTCCAACAGTTGTATTAATTGAGTAACTACCCCCGAAATCATCACCGTCATAATCAAAGTCCCAAACCTCTACCGTATATGGAGGATTATTCAAATAAATATTCAGATTATTAATATTTAATGGTGGATTAGTGTTGTCAATATAGCTTGAAGTGAAAACAACCTGATTGGATCCGTTTTTTACTTTAATGAAAAGTTCAGGAGATTGGTCTGTAAATGTAGAATACCACCAACTTTGAGACACATTCGAAATTGTAAAAGATTGAAGCAACGGAACACCTGCAAAATTTGAAGAATTACTTGTAAAGTCAGTTGAACCAGTAAATCCGCTTGTTGTTAAGTTTGTTGCGTTAGTAGCGTCATAAGTTTCAATTTTTCTTCCTGTTTCTCTCAATCGATATCCACCAGTTGTATAATTGTCAACTGTTATAGATTGACTGCCGCTATACATTGTTTGACCAGTTCCAGTAACGTCAGCATGTGCAATTAAATTGATCTTGTTTAAAACACTTCCATTTATTGCATCAATATAAACATAGCACAAAGTAAAAGGATTGTATGAGTCGATTCTTACTTTTTGAGAAAGTTTTGTAATTGTTCCGTTTTCACTTGGTATTCTTGTTATTACTGTTTCGACAGGATAATTGTTTATTAGTTCGGTTACTTTCAAATAATCTTTTGCTGTTGAAAATGCTTGTTCATTATTTACAGTTTGAACAGTTTCGACATTTTCAAATACTGCTATTTGACCATTTATAGAAGTTAATTTACCATTTTTTGAATGAAGCATTACTAAATTTCCTTCCACTAAAAAACCTTTGAAGTACTGTTGATAGTTGGAATGTGTAATTCCTAACTCGTCAGTTCTTTCAAAAGATTGCTGAAATGTGTGATTTTGTGACAAACCAAACCAATTTGGCATTTGAGTAACTACATTTTCTTTTGTTAATTTATGTTTTTCAAGATTCACTGAAAATGAACCATTTACTATTTCAATTTTTGGTTTAGACTGTTGAAAACCTATTGTAGCGTTATTGTGCGTTGGAGTAATCAGATTGCCTTTTACATTTGAGGTTTTACTTTGAAATGGATTCACAAAGTTTGGAATAGGTTGTTGTTTCTTTTGTCCAAATGAAAGAGAAGCAATAAACAATGCTCCAATTATTCCGATTTTTTTTAGGTAACTATTTCCCATTTTCATTCTATTTTGTAGTTTGTGTTAGATTCTTATGAAGTTCTATAACTTTTTTGTCAACGTTTGATGATCCAAGTGACCAAACAATTTTATTAGTGTTATCTTTAGTTATAATTTCAATGAAAGAATACATATTTCCAGGTTCATTAAAATTTAGGTTTTTTATTTTATCTGCCTGATTAAAAAGTGTCAGCGTTTTTTTTAATTTTATTTTTTTTAGTTCAGATTCTTTGTTATAAATCTTACCGTTAGCGGTCAGTTTATAAGAATTTATTTCACCCGTGAAACCGCCACCACTTCCAAATACAATTTCTATTATTTCGGTTTTAACAATGTCTTTACTAGTAGTACATGAATATAGAGTTACGATTAGCAACAAAATATATGATTTTTTCATTTATTGAACAGAAAAATTGTGTTTCTAAAGTTAAGTAATATAATTCAATTACTTAAACAATTAAATTCCATATCGAATCAACCTTCTTTCCCTTCACATAAAACGTTTTTTGGTCATAATTCACCTGTTAAAAGGAGTTTTTTGTTATTGAACCGTAGTCTATTATATTCAGAATTAGGCAAATCCCTTTTTTCCAATAAGAAAACAAAAGTCTTGCTCAAAACACGTAATTCTTACTTAGGAATTTCCTTCAATTGCTCAACAATATCCTTCATCATATCAATTTGCACTTTTTGAATTTCCAATAATTCGCGCTGTTGGTGCATGATTAAATGGTCTATTTTTTCGTGTAAAGTTCTGATTTCCAGTTCAGATTTTAAGTTAATCATGTAATCTTTCTTCGAACGTTCCCGATCTTTCTCCTCTTGACGATTTTGACTCATCATAATGATAGGCGCTTGAATGGCAGCGATACACGATAAAATCAAATTCAACAAGATGAATGGATAAGGATCAAAACCTTTGTTGCTCAATAAAATTACGTTCGACGAAATCCAAATACAAATAAAGAAAGCAAACGAAATTATAAATGCCCAACTTCCGCCAAATGAAGCAACTTTATCAGCCATTCTTTGACCTAAAGTTGAAACTTCAGCTGCTTTTGCATCTTCAATTTTATCAACCAAAGAATCTTTTTCCTTCATCGAAGAAATTACTGTTTTCTCTAGTTGAGATAATTCCTCAACATCATGAATCAAGAATTCTGAAAGGTATTTTTCTCGGTAGAAATTTAATTCACTCAGTGCCAGAAATTGCTTTTCATTGAAAGTAGGATTTTCTGCAACAATCAATCTAAAAATTGAAGGACGAATACTTAATCCCGCAACTCTTTCGCTTATATGAAATTCTTTTCCAGATAAATCACTCGTAAAATAATTTTCCATCACAGATGTTTTGAATTCAATTTCTCAATGATATTCGATTGAATGCGTTTTATTAATTCAGGATTTTGAGCATAGAAATCAAAACTTTTAGAAAACTGAAGTTTATTCGTTTGGTGTTTCTTAAAAACAACTTCCACCGATGAATCTAAAGCTGCTTTGTAAACGCTTGGACTTCCATATTTTGATTGGTAATAATTTTCAAGCAGCATCACTTCTTGCAACACTTCTGTCATTTTTTCTTCATCAAGAATTCCTTTTGGACTATTTGAAGAACACGAAAAAAGACCCAAAGTCAATAAAAGCGCGACTAATACTTTCATGGCGGGAATCAAACCTTAAATAGCAATCTTTCCCCAATTCCTGCTTCTTGTATTTTCCCGTTTGCCCACACTAAATTTCCGTTAACAAATGTTGAATCGATACTGTGTGAAAAAACTTCTCCTTCGAATGGCGACCAGCCACATTTATACAAGCATTGTTCTTTGGTTACAACAGTTGGTTTCGTTGGGTCAACAATCACTATATCCGCTTTATAGCCTTCGCGAATAAAACCTCTGTCTTCAATTCTAAACAAAATTGCAGGATTGTGTGCTGTTTTTTGCACCAATTGCTCCAAACTAATTATGCCTTGCTTCGATTTTTCCAATAAAGCAATTAGCGCATGCTGAACCAAAGGTCCACCTGATGGCGCTTTTGTGTAAACTTGTGCTTTCTCTTCTAAAGTGTGAGGCGCGTGATCGGTTGCAATCACGTCAATTCTGTCATCTAATAAAGCGTCCCAAATAGCAGCTCTATCCGATGCACTTTTCACCGCAGGATTCCATTTGATAAAATTTCCTTTGGTAGCATAATCTTCATCTGAAAACCATAAATGGTGCACACAAACCTCAGCTGTAATTCGTTTTTGTGCTAAAGGAACATCGTTTGTAAAAAGATCTAACTCTTTAGCCGTTGAAATGTGAAAAACATGTAAGCGTGCGTTTGTTCGCTTTGCAAGGTCAATTACTTTAACCGTAGATTTATAACACGCTTCAACGCTTCTAATTTCAGGGTGAAAACGAACAGGAATATCATCGCCGTATTCAGCTTTAAATCGCTCTAAATTGGCTTTTACAGTTGTTTCGTCTTCGCTGTGAACTGCGATTAATAGATTTGTGTTCGAAAAAATCTTTTCTAAAGAAGCTGAACTGTCCACAAGCATATCGCCAGTTGACGAACCTAAAAACAACTTTAATCCGGCTACATTTCTTAGATTAGTTTTAAGAATTTCTTCTAAATTATCATTTGTGCCACCTAACATAAATGAATAGTTGGCAATTGAAGTTTTAGAAGCAATCTCGTATTTATCTTCTAGAAAAGTTTGCGTTACTGCATTTGGAACCGTATTGGGTTGTTCAATAAAAGAAGTAATCCCACCCGCAACAGCAGCGCGAGACTCCGTTGCAATTGTTGCTTTATGTGTTAATCCAGGTTCACGAAAATGCACTTGATCGTCAATAAAACCAGGCAAAATGTATTTTCCTTCTGCGTTTATTTCTGTATAATTTTCTTCAATTGAAAGCGATGCACCTATCTTTTCAATTTTACCATTTTTCAAAAAAACATCGCCTTGAAATCGCTTACCTTCATTGATGATTAGGCCATTACGCAATAAGTAATTCATAATTTCATTTTTTTCATTTTCCAAACTCCCCAAAAGGCTTCTTTAAAAATCCCAGAGCTCATTTTGGATTCTCCATATAATCGATCTATAAACGTAATCGGAATTTCTTTGACTTTAAATCCGTGCTTCAAAGCGGCGTATTTCATACAAATTTGGAAAGCATAACCTTTAAAAGTGACATTTTCTAAATGAATTGTTTCCAATACATTCTTTTTATAACATTTGAAACCAGCTGTTGTATCTTTTATTGAAATCCACAGAATCAAACGCACGTAAACACTTGCAAAATAAGACATTAAAATACGTTTCATAGGCCAATTTTTGACCTTTCCACCTGTAACATAACGTGAACCAATCACTAAATCAGCTCCTTTTAATGCCGCTTCTCTCAAACGTATTAAATCTTTAGGGTCGTGTGAGAAATCACAATCCATTTCCACAATCAAAGGATAATTTTTAGCGATTGCCCATTTGAATCCGTGAATGTAAGCTGTACCCAGTCCTAATTTCCCAGGACGTTCTTCTAGATAAATTCGATTTGGATAAAGCGCTTGAAGTTTTTTGATTTTTTTTGCTGTACCATCAGGCGAATTGTCATCGATAAAAAGGATGTCGAAAGTTTGAGGCAAAGCAAAAATTGCGTCCACCATTTTATCAACGCTTTCAATCTCGTTGTAGGTTGGAATAATAACAATTGTATCTGAGGTCATAGATGCAAAACGAAATTAAGGAAATAACTCCATTTTAACAGATAAAATTGTGTTTTTTAAGAAAATTATGAAATTGAGTTTTTGAAATAAATCAGTATCGGTACAATTATGAAGCGATAAAGTGTTTTGTTTTCAAATGAATACTGTAATTAATTTTCAATAATTGAACCTCTTTCTGTAATTATGCAAAAATGAATAAATGGTCGAAACCATTTTAAATTCCAAAATACATATTCTTCAACTATTTCAATGACTTAAATGAATCTTAACGTAATTCTCTAAACGACAAAAATTTGAAAACGATCCTCAAGGAGTTCCAAATAAGCTTGTTTCATTGATTCTGATAAGAAAGATTGATGAATTAATTCAATTGCATTTATTTTATTTTTGGAAAAACGCTTAAAAGTTCCCAGAATCTGTTTGTCGGACAGACCTAATTCGTTACCGAACTGCTCAAAGTGATGAAAATTAAATTTTTTCTTTTTCCCTCCTAGTGTAAGAGCAAGTTCCTCTTTGTCTTCGGGGTTGGCAATGGCAACATTCAACAAATCGTAGGCGGGTGCCAATATCCAACCGCTTTGAGATTTTATCATGGAAAAGTTCTTCAGGTGCATGTCATTATTTCCTGTCAAATAACAAAAAAAAGTTAGTTCAAATAATGATAGAACGTCAAGCATGGTTCTGTCAGAATATTCCTTAAGTGCTTTACCTACCTTTTCCATAGAACTTTTATACTTGTCGAAAGCTTCTGTAATTTGAAACATGTCAAGCATGTGAATTTTCTCACCTTTTACCGTACGATCAATTCGCTTAGTAATGTAAGCCAATTCATCCGATTTTAATCGAATCAAACTAGAGGGAACCACCTTTATCCCAAATGATGCTGCTATTCGCATGGTCAAATGTTCATTGGCAGGCATTTCGGGATTATGCAGAGACGGTGGTTTTAAAATGTAATTCCCTCCCAAAGCCCCAACAACAGTAAGTCGCTGCTCTGATTTTTTCGTGATCTCTTTTACAACGGAAAGGGATAATTTCGGTTGAACACCTGGAACTGTCACACTTCTATTCACAACATGTTTTGCCAATTCTGACATCTCATCTAACGTATGCACTAAAATTGGCGGTTGTGGATTCCCAAAAAATTGTTTACTACATTTTTCATGAAAATCATTCTGCCCGTCCAAAAATTGATAACAGTATAAACATTTATTGTGCATGGCTTTCGGGGATTGGTTCAACACTTACGGCACCAATACAGTTTTTGCAACATGCCATTAACAAACCCATTCTGTCATTGGGGTTCAATTTCCAATTTTTAGAGGCAATGTCGAGTAGCCAACCTTCCGGAATTAACCCTTCAAAAAATGGAAATAAGCGATTATCCTTATAGGGAGCAGTTCGAACGGGCATTGAAAATGTTAGAAAATCCATTGGATGCTCTCTGACATATTTTTCATCGTATTGAAAAACATATTCCCCTTCATTGGTCTCTTTCAATGTTCCGGCCAGGACATTTTGATAAAATATTTTTGCCTGCCTCATGATTCAGAAGCATTTAGTTCTTTCGTGCTCACAGCAACCAATTCATGGCCAAACATGCTCAGCACAAGATTCACTTTGTCCATGTTCAGATTGGTTTTCCCCTGTTCTATTTTTCGAACAACTGTAAGTGCAACACCAACACGTTCAGCAAACGCTTCTTGTGTTAATCCTGCTTCCTTTCTTTGTTTTTTAACTAATTCTGAAATTCTTTTCATTGTATGTATTTACATATAAATCCTAACAAATATAGGAAATTATATGTTATAACATATATTTATATTAAAGTAATAACTATTATATGTACTTGCATATAATAATCGACTGTAATAAATCGAAAATGAATATGAAACAGTGTTTTTCATTGCCAAAATAGAACATGTGGCTTGGAGAACTTTCGTTTTATTCTAATTAAATAGGGTCTACTGAAAAACACAAAACCTTTATTTTAACTTGTGTTTAGTGGATAAATATTCTTTAAGATGCAAGGTTTTTGAGTTGTTTTTAGAAATTTCCTTGCATAAAAGATGATATTATTTTGTTAGACAGACCACGAAGTAGCGCTGAAAGCAAATAAACCATCTTCTTCGTTGCAGTCAATTAGAAGTATTAATATACATCTTCATTGACTGCGTCTAGAATCTGGCTCATTTGGCTTCGCATCTTCTTCGAGGTCTGACTTTTTCAGCAGACCCTAAATAAAGAAATGAACACATTTCTCAAATTTATTTCTCGCCAAAACTTATAGAAACAAAAAAACCTTCGAAGAGGGTTAGAATGATTTGATTTTTTGTTTTAATAAGAAACTATTTATTTCAACAAATTTAAGACTTATTGAATTAACGATTAAATCTAATTGTAAAATCCCATCTGGGTCGGGAATAATTAGATTTTAACATCTAACTTATTTACAGAAAACTCAATGTATGAATTTAAATCATTTTTAAAATCTAAACTGCATTAGTTGCTATACATGTTTTAATGATGTTCAATTTCAAAAAGTCCCAATATAATTTTCATTAGCCTTACAGTACTTTCAAAGAAATAATCATTTCGAAAGTTGCAACGATTTCACCGGCGGTGTTGGTTGCTATAACATCAATTTTGTCGTTGATGCGTTCGCCTGTTTCCATGCTTTTCTTTACGGCGGCGGCTACAACGTGTCCTTGATTGCTCTCGAAAAACGTGTCGCTTTCTGCTCTTTTTAAGAATTGTGCATTCATTCCTTTGAAGGCAAACGAAACTTTTTTACCGTGCTTTTCGGCGAAATAAAATACTTGAATTCCTCCTGCAACGTCAGCACCAACAGCCAAAGCAGCAAAATACATGGAGTTCAAATGGTTTTTCGTTCTTCTTCTTAACTTGATTTTCAAGCGCACTTTTTCCTCGTCGATTTCAAGCAAACGCGGTCGAACAAAATGCATCATCGGAATTTTTACAAAACCCAATAGAAACATTTTCCATTGCATACTTTTTAGTGATACTTCCTTCATTTTTAGCCTCCTGTTAGTTTTTTAATTTCGTGTAATTTCATCAACGCTTCCACAGGCGTCAAGGTATTGATATCAATGCTGATTAATTCTTCGTGTATGTTTTCCAAAACGGGGTCGTTCAATTGAAAGAAACTCAATTGCATATTCGCCGATTCATTCAAGACTTCTTTGGTTGTTTTCTTGCCTTTTGTACTGGCGCCCACACTCGCATGCGAACTTTCTAAATCTTTCAAAACTTGCTCGGCGCGTTGCACCACAAAATTGGGCATTCCAGCCATGCGCGCTACGTGAATCCCGAATGAATGGGCACTTCCTCCTGGCACTAATTTGCGCAAGAACAGTACTTTTTTCCCCATTTCTTTTACCGAAACGTTGTAGTTTTTAATGCGCTCAAAACGCTTGTGCATCTCGTTCAGTTCGTGGTAATGCGTTGCAAACAAAGTTTTACTTTTCGCCTTCGGATTTTCGTGCAAAAACTCAGCAATCGCCCAAGCAATGGAAATACCATCGTAAGTACTGGTGCCACGACCGATTTCGTCCAACAAAATCAAACTGCGATCAGAAATGTTATTCAAAATACTCGCCGTTTCGTTCATTTCCACCATAAAAGTAGATTCTCCTGAAGAAATGTTATCCGAAGCTCCCACGCGGGTAAAAATCTTATCGACCAAGCCAATTTTGGCGCTATCAGCAGGGACAAAAGCACCCATTTGCGCCATCAAAACAATCAAAGCTGTTTGACGCAAAATCGCACTTTTTCCACTCATATTTGGCCCAGTAATCATTATAATTTGCTGGCTGTTGTTGTCCAATAGTACGTCGTTGGCAATGTATTCTTCGCCCAAAGCCAAGCGTTTTTCAATTACGGGGTGACGACCATTTTTAATGTCTAAAACGAATCCATCATTGATTTCTGGACGATTGTATTTGTTCTCTAAAGCGACTTGTGCAAAAGAAAACAAGCAATCCAAGCGGGCAATTACTGTGGCATTGTGCTGAATCGGATGAATGTAATCTGCCATTCCAAACACTAAGTCTTGAAATAATCGAGCCTCAATAGCATAGATTTTTTCTTCAGCGCCCAAAATTTTACTTTCGTATTCTTTGAGTTCTTCCGTAATATAGCGCTCGGCACTCACTAACGTTTGCTTGCGAATCCAATCTTCAGGAACTTTGTCTTTATGTGTGTTTCGAACTTCGATGTAATAACCAAAAACGTTGTTAAATGAGACTTTCAAACTCGGAATTCCAGTCCGTTCTGCTTCGCGTTCTTGTAAACGTTCCAAGTAATCTTTACCATTCAGGGAAATTTCGCGCAAGTCGTCTAATTCTTGATGAAAGCCCGAACGAATGATAAAACCTTTTCCAATTTGTCCCGCAGGTTCGTCGCACAAGGTATTTTCAATCAGCTGAATGAGGGTTTCACAATTGTTCAATTGCTCCAACATTTTTTTCAGCGAAGCAATTTTATTGTCTTGTAATAATTGTTTTATCGGTTGAATTTGCAACAAGGTTCTTCGCAAGTGCATCACTTCTTTTGGATTCACTTTTCCAACCGCTACTTTAGAAATCAAACGCTCTAAATCGCCAATTTCACGCAAACGCTGTCCTAATTCGAAAGAAATCTCCTCGTTTTTTGTCAAATATTCTACCACATCCAAACGTTCATTGATGGGTTTTGCATCTTTCAAAGGCAGTACCATCCAACGTTTCATCATTCGTCCACCCATTGGCGTAAACGTGTTGTCCAAAATATCGGCTAGCGTTTTTGCATTTTCGTTGGTCGAATAAATCAACTCTAAATTGCGAATCGTAAAACGATCGAGCCACACGTATTTTTCTTCTTCAATGCGTGAAATTGCAGTGATGTGTCCCAGTTTTTGGTGTTGATTCTCATTCAAATAATGAAAAACAGCACCTGCTGCCACAATCGCCAACTCTAAATTCTCGACCCCAAAACCTTTTAAAGAACTGGTTCCGAAGTGTTTATTTAAGTTTTCGTTCGCATATTCGTTAGTAAAAATCCAATCTTCGAGGCGAAAGGTATAATGGTTTTCTCCAAATTGTTGTTGGAAATCTTTGTTTCTATTTTTCTGGTAAATGATTTCGCTTGGTTCGAAACCGCTGATCAATTTGTCAATGTATTCTTTGTTTCCTTCAGCGACTAAAAACTCACCGGTTGAAACGTCTAAAAACGCCACTCCAATTTCTTCTTTTCCGAAATGAAGGGCGCACAAAAAGTTATTTTTTCCTTGCTCCAAAACTTGGTCATTGAACGAAACACCTGGAGTCACTAATTCAGTAACGCCACGTTTCACAATGGTTTTGGTCATTTTTGGGTCTTCCAGTTGGTCGCAAATTGCCACGCGTTGACCAGCACGCACTAATTTCGGCAAATAAGTATCCAAGGAGTGATGAGGGAAACCAGCAAGTTCAATTTCTGCGGCAGTTCCGTTTTTGCGTTTCGTTAAAATAATGCCTAAAATCTTGGAAGTTTTGATGGCATCTTCACGAAAAGTTTCATAGAAATCGCCAACACGAAACAAGAGCAAAGCCTCTGGGTGACGTGCTTTTATTTGATTGTACTGCTTCATCAACGGGGTTTCCGCTACGCCTTTGTCATCAAAAGTTTTCGCCAAGGGAATTGATTTTAAAATTGAAGCCTAAAGGTAAGTATTTTTTGGAAATGGTTTTGAATGCTAATTTTAATTCCAAGATGTAAATATTTCAAGTTTTAAACTAAATTTACTTTTGGCTTTCAAGCTCAAACCTAAAACTATGAAAAAAAATCTCCTTTATCTCGTCCTCGTTTTCTATATCGCTTATTTGTCAACAGTTTGGTTTAAAATCGAAGAAGTTAACTATTATTTAAAACCATTGTTGATTCCTGGATTGATTTTATATGCCGCAACTCGTTCGTATTTTTCAGGCAAAGAAATATTGATTCAAGCCTTAATAATGTCAACTTTGGGTGATATTTTGTTGCTTTTTTCTGATATGCATGAACTGTTTTTTATCAGCGGTTTAATTTCTTTTTTGATTGCACACATTATTTATATTCGAATGTTCTTGAGAAAACTAAACGCGGGATTTTCGTTCACGTGGGTTTTAAGCTCACTTGCTTTTCTTGGGATTTACTTATACAGTTTTCTTTCAACAATGTGGGATAACTTAAAGGAAATGAAAATTCCTGTGACAGTTTATGCGTTTGTTATTTCAGCAATGCTTTTCGTGGTTATCCAAATTGTTGCTTCTAAATCCCTTCGAAAGGGAGAATATGTTTTGTTGGGGGCACTTTTGTTTGTTGCTTCTGACAGCTTACTTGCATGGAATATGTTTTACCAAGAAATTGCGCATGGTTCTTTTTGGGTTATGAGTACCTATCTTTTTGCCCAATTATTAATTGTATATGGCTGGGTAAATTCAATGAAAAAAAGAGAAAGCGAATAGTTTCAATTATTCGCAGGCAGCATTAAAAATTGTTTCTGGGAAAGCAACAGCAGTTGAATTCGCTAAATAAGAACGTTGCAATTCTCCTGTTGCCGAAACGGTAAGTGCTTGTGCAGGAAATCGATTGCTCACTGTTGAACTTAAAAACTCAAATACTACGTCGTTTTTGATGAAATTCTTAAATTTTGATAGCGAAATCGCACTGTTTTCAAAACAATAAATGAGGTATTCATTCGTGTGATTTTTGGCATTGTAACGCGTACAATTGCCTAAGTTTTCAAATTCTTTTGTGCTTCCAGTTGACTTAAAATTCACTAGTACATTATTTTCTCGTTGAATGCTGTCTGCGGAAAAAGACATACACGTTTCATTACCGTTACTTGTAGTTACCACAGTCATTTTATTTGTTTGTGCATTCATGATTATTCGCGTGTCAATCGTTTCGTTTTGTGCACCTTTGAAAACAAGTTGCATACATGCCAAATCACCTTTGAAAAACCAATTACAAGTTGATTCGGTTCCATTTTCCCATAAACTTCCATAAATTGCAAGCTTTGATTGCGCAAAAAACAAGCTCGGAATGAAATACAAAAGGGTAAAAATCAGTTGTCGTCTTTTAGTCATTTATAATACCTTTTAAATTATTCAATTGATAAGTTCCATTTGGAATTCCAATGAGAGGGAAATTATTCTTTTTTATTGCAAAACCTGCTGCACCACCTGCTGGGAAATTGGTTATTGCAGGTGTCGGAATGTTTATTGTGCCAATTATAGGAACAGTTGCGCTAATGTTTACTACTAAGTTTCCAGATGTGCCTGGAAGACCATAATTTCCTCCATTTCCACCCTCAACATCAGGATTGATAGTAATGGTAACTGGCCCAAGAGGTATTGGAATTGGAACATTTTCTGTTCCACCAAGTCCAGGCTGTGCACTCAATCCACCAGTTGCGTTGGTTCCGTTATCCCAAATTCCTATAACTGCTGTTCCTGTTCCACCGCCGAAACCAAGTGCACAACCGCCACCGCCTCCAGCACCGATTGCAAACGTGTAAGTTCCCACAAATGGCAAGGAAAAAGCTGTACTTAAACCAACAGATGCGCCACCACCACCGCCACCATAAATGAATCCGTAATTTAACAAGGATGTTTTACAAGACATATCAATTGCAGTTCCTCCATTTTGTCCAACATTTCCAAATGCACCAAAATTTCCACCTAAGCCACCATTTCCACCTCGTGCTAAAAATACCCCATAGTTTCTAATTCCAACATGACTTTGTGGATCAAGTGCTCCAGCTTTAAATGTTGGTGAACTCGCCAAAGGACTTGTAATTTGACCTAAGGATGTAACATCAACCACAACGCAAATTGGCGTTCCAACACCAGGTAAGTTATTGAATTGTTGTAAATTATATTCTGAAACAGCATTATTGATATAAACTTGATAGCAACTATCTATTGTTAAATAAAACACTTTTACACGAACTGAATTTCCACAAACAGCTTGAATAGCAATTGGATATAAACCAGGCTCATCAAAAATTGAAGTGCTTACCACCAAAGTTGTAGAACCGTTTCCGTTTACCGTATCGTTCGTAAAATAAGTAGTTGTAAAACTTGGTAGGTTGTGAATGGCAAAGAAAGAAATTGTTTGATTGGGAGAAGTAATTTGATTCACATTCACTTGAATAGTAATTGTATCGGATGTAACACGATCGATTGTCCCAGTATTTGTTGGAAGTGAAAGATTAAAAACACAATCATCACAAGAAGAGAGATAAGTTGGTAACCAACAACTTCCATTAAAGTATTCCATCAAACTATCTGTTGAATTAAAAACCATTAAACCTTTCGATGGATTTGAAATATTATCGCGTTCAATTCGTGACATTCGAGGAGGAAGAAAACCTCTTTGGGTTGAGTTTAATTCCAAAATTGCTGAAGAATCTGGAAGTGGAGTATTAATTCCAACTTGTCCATTTTTCAAAACGCGCACTTTTTCTGTGTTGTTTGTTTTTACAACAAAATCTTGTGCATCGAGGGTTCCAATAAAGTTTTGATTGGCGTTCGTTCCTAAATTACCTCCTAATGTCCAACCAAGCGGTCCGATTGTTTGTGAAGTTCCGTCGACATAAGTTGCTGTAAAAGTTCCATCTCCATTATCCACAATACTTTCAATTCCAGAACCAGCTGAATTTGCGTAAAGCGCATACGGAACACTCCAAAATTGTTGATTGGAAATGACTACAAAATTACTTCCCGCATTTTTATCAATTTCTACTTTCAAGAAATGCAAGCCTGTTCCCCAATCAATTGAAGGAAAAAGTGAACTTGAAACTGGAGTTCCTTGACCAATTATTAGAGAAAACATTCCATACTCATCGGTTGTGGTAGAATGAGTTTCGGAATATATTGCATTTCCGTTTGGATTTCCCTGTAAAATTGTAAAACGAACCGAAATATCTTTATTTGCAAGAATTAAATCATAGGCATCAATTCCAGGCATGGCACTTCCGCCGATGTCATAAACAACCGCTTGATAATTTATACCTTGCGGTGGTACTTGCGAATAAGTAACTTGTATAAAATGAATTATAAAAGCAACTAATAGTAGTTTACGCATCATAAGTTAAATTTTGTTTCATTTTTTTAATCACACTTAAAGCGATTAAAATTATTGATTTTCTGATTTTTAATTTAGATTCCTCATTTCATTCGGAATGACATTTTGGAGTGGGTATTTTGCGAAAATGCGTTGCATTTTCGCCTATTAACCAACAACAAAGTCATTCCGACCGTAGGGAGGAATCAACTTTTATAATTCCAATCTTTTCTATTTAATCATACTTAAAGCAACTAAAGTTATTGATTTTATGTTAATTGAACTTAATTCAAAATTAAACATTCAAAATTCAAAACTAATCTCACCTCAAGCTAAAACCAACCCCAACCGTTCCAATATGTCCAATGTTTCTTGAAACTTGTCCTGTTGCATTATCTGCACCTTCAATTTGTCCAAGGCTACAATCAAAACGGTATTCGATTGAAAGATGGATACGTTGCGTGGCTAAGTATTTTGTTCCAACAATCAAACCTCCATGAAAATTCCAATCTTTAAAACCATTCGTTTGTTTCAAGTTGTAATTCAATTTGTTAACAACTTGTTGACCGCGAGCTAAATAGGAGCAATTAAAACTTGGACCAGCATAAATAGAAAATTCTTTACGTTGTTCTTTATCGATGATTTTAAACAGGTAACTTGTTCCAAGTGATAAATAATTCAAGTTCCATTGAATTAAATTTCCAGCATAAATTGCTCTACTTCCAGCTTGAAATGCTGAACCTTCAAATCGTAAAACATTTCTATATCGAAACTTTAAAGAATAGTAAACTGAATAAGTAAAACCTGGTTTGTATTCAAAATTAATATAGTCTTCTGGTGTATTGTCTTTGTATAGAAATGAATAAAAAGCCCTTCCACCCACAAGTGTAACTTCTTCTGGACGCATATTTCGTTGTCCAAAACTTATTGAATGGATAAAAATGAAACCAATAAATAATGCGATTACTTTCATTGAAACAGTGCTAATTTAAAGGTATTTAATGAATATTTTGTTTGAACTTTCAAAAAATAATAGCCATCTAACACACCGATTAAATTTACAGAAATCGTTGTTCCGCCAAAACCACTATTTTCATAAATTAATCTTCCGCGAGCATCTAAAATTTCAAAGTCAAAACTTTCGCTTTCAGGCAAAGTCGTACTGAAATTAAAAGAGCCATTATTCGGATTCGGGTAAACATCAATCGACCAATCCTGAAATTTTTGCCTTCCGCTTGCAGCCTTTTGAAACCCTTGCGAAATGTGTAAATAATTGTTTTCGGTTTCATTTGATACCAAGCTTGCTTGACCAATTGTTGCTTGTATTCTAAAATCAGTTGTAATTGAACTTAAACCACTTGAACCAATTGTTTCTCGTTTAATGCGTACTTCACTTTGCTGTGCATTTCCAACAAATGCAAAAAATGAAAATAAAACAAGAAAAAAAACACTCCGCATTGTTCAACTTTATTTCAAATATAGGAAAAGATTAGTCAAAATAAAATTGAGAAAATAAAATTGAACCGAAGTTTAATAGTTTATCCAAAAACGTTCATGGTAATTATAATTAATTTTTCTAACTACATGACAAAAATTTGAAAACATCAATATTTGACTTATTTTGCGGGTTCAGTAATATGTTTGAAATGTAATCTAATCCATATTTGAAAAGGCTTTTCGCTCTGTAACCATGCTTTTTAATC